>CAZXCN010000014.1:0-1502 GCA_964639185.1 uncultured Candidatus Saccharibacteria bacterium | reverse complement strand
CTTCAGCAGAAGCTCTGTGCTTCGCACAGAGGCGCTTCAGCGCGCGGGGAACGCTATGATACTTTGTTTTGAAAATAGGTTCTGATATGGTTTAATAAACACACATGAAAATAAATATATTATATGAAGACAAAGATGTTTTGGTTATAAATAAACCAGCAGGTATTTCGGTGCACGGAGATGGTAAGAATTTAAAAATACAAACTGTTGCTGATTTTATTTTGGAGAATTATCCAAAATTGAAAAATGTAGGTGAGAGTATGGAGATATCTCGTCCAGGGGGAAAGATGGAGAAGATTCCTCGACCAGGTATTGTGCATAGGCTCGATAAAGAAACATCGGGGTGTTTGATCATAGCAAAAAATAATAAAACTTTTAATTTATTAAAAGATCAATTTCAAAATCATGTAGTAAAGAAGGTGTATCGTGCATTTGTGTACGGTAAAGTTGCTGACCCACGTGCCTCACTTGCTACCGGTATGAGGGGTAAGATATCCGCACCTATCGGACGTAGTCCAAATGATGTACGTATGTGGACAGCTGGTCGTGGGGCACGTGATCCAGTACGTGATGCAGTCACTGAATACAATGTATTACAAAGATTCTATGATACAGAAAATGAAAAGGATCAAAAAAATGTTGAACATCAATTTTCATATATAGAGGCTTATCCAAAGACAGGGCGTACACATCAAATACGTGTGCATTTCCGATATATTAATCACCCAATAGTTTCTGACCCATTATATAGGGGTAAGAAAGATGTAGCTTTGGGTATGAAGCGCCTATCTCTTCACGCAATGAAGATCACTTTTAATCTACCAAATGGCAAACCGGTAACAGTCGAAGCTCCATTACCCACAGACTTTAAAAAAGTAATAAAAGAGTATAATCTTGCTTAATAAAGGTAGATATGCTAAAGTAGGCCTTATGGAAAAAGGGAATATAACATTAACTCCAGTAGACATAAATAATCGCAAAAAGCTTGATTTCAAGGCTGGTGATACTGTGCGTGTATGGAGTAAAATCATAGAAAAGGGTAAAACTCGTTTGCAGGCATTCGAGGGTTTGGTATTAGCTCGTAAACACGGCACAGAAATAGGTGGTACATTTACAGTTCGTAAAGTTACATCTGGTGTTGGAGTTGAGCGTATATTTCCACTATTCTCCCCAAACGTAGACAAGATAGAAGTAATCAAAAAATCAAAAACTCGCAAGAGTAAATTATATTATATTCGTGATAAGGCTGTGAAGGAAGTGAAGAAGAGACTAAAGAGTATCACACTTTCAAAAGAGGAATCTGCTGATCAATCAACTGCCTCTGAAGAAGCAAAATCTGAATAAGACCTCACCCCAGACCCCTCTCCTTATAAAGGAGAGGGGCTTTGGTTTTTGATTGAAAAATATTATCAAAAAGGCTATACTCATACCGTTATTAAAAATATATGCACGGGTGGCGAAACTGGTAGACGCACTACCTTGAGGTGGTAGCGGGAGCAATC
>CAZXCN010000013.1:0-9690 GCA_964639185.1 uncultured Candidatus Saccharibacteria bacterium | reverse complement strand
TACATATATTATATCAAAACGTAAAGAAAATAAAAACTCTTTTAAATTTTGGCGGAGGCGAGAGGATTCGAACCTCCGATACCTTTCGGTATGCTACCTTTCCAAGGTAGTGGAATAAACCGCTATCCGACGCCTCCAATAAAGCACAGCTTACTTTAATCCTCGGAGTATTGCAATACGATCCTCAAGTGGTGGGTGGGTAGAAAATAATTTACCAACTTTATTACCCAACCCATTAGTACCAAATGGATTCGAAATGTATAGATGCGCGATAGCTGTAGATTTATGCTTGGCCGGAGCAGAATATTGCTTTAATTTTTCCAAAGCGTTTGCCAAGCCTTCTGGATAGCGAGTAAGCAATACACCAGATGCATCAGCAAGATATTCACGCTTGCGTGAAATAGCCAATTGCATCAAAGTTGCCAATATTGGGGCCAAGATAGACAGTACAATACCAATAACTATTATTAAGCCATTCCCCTCCTTGTTTTCTCTATTACCGCCAAACAATGTCATACGAATAAACATGTCAGACATAATAGATATAAAGCCTACAAGGACAACAGCCACAGTGGACACGAGCATATCACGATTACCAATATGACTTAATTCATGAGCTATTACACCTTCGAGTTCAGCCTTATTCATTATCTGCAACAACCCTGTTGTCACAGCAACTACTGCATGATCCTTGTCCCTACCTGTAGCAAATGCATTTGGAGCACTGTCATCTATAACATAAATCTTCGGCATTGGTAATCCTGCTGTGATACACAAATTCTCAACTATTGTATAAAAATCGAAATATTCATTTCTAGTAGCAGGCTTTGCACCAGCGATACGCAGAGCTATTTTATCTGAATACCAATACCCTACTATATTCATACCAATACTAAAAATAATAAATATATATAAGATATTTGGATACTGATAAACTTGGGAAAATACGAATCCAATAGCTATAACAATGCCTAAAAACACAGTCATTAGTAACCATGTTTTCCGCACATTATTGGATTGTTGAGTGTAAATTGTAGACATAATTACTTAGTAAATCTTAAGACTCTTCATAAGAGCTTCCTTATCTTTTTTATCCATACTATCAAAACTAAACAAGATACCAGTAAATATTTTACCTTTTAGATTAAAAACATATCCTCTAAATCCTTGACAGAAAACGTCACCAAGACCACACTCGCCATCTGCTTGTACTTCTATACCTTTCTCTCCTGAATTAGTTATAAACCAAGCAATACTACTGCTGTTATTATTAGGTGGAAAAGAAGGAAGAAGATCCTTTGTGTACATATATAAATCTTTTTCACCACTTCCACCCCAAGCTGTTCTCTCGCTTCCTTCTGTAAAATCAACACTCCCAGCATTAAAATAAAAAGATCCAAATCCACCTTCAATTATTTCTCCTTGTTCTCCTTTATGAGTAGTAACTTTGATTTCTCCGTATTTTGCAGGGTATTGAAACGAAATTCCTAGTTTATCGTTTTTGTACTCTTTTAAATTACTATCGACAAAATCTTTTTTTATCTCATTTTTTATATTTGACTCTTGATTATTTTCAGTAACCTCTGGAGCTACTGCTATATTTATTCGTAAAAAATAAATTGTAAAACCCAAAAGAATTATAAAAAACAATAATAAAACCGTATTCAATTTTGACCCAAAAAATTTATTTTGCATATTATTTTTATATTACTTAAATAGATTAATTTTTAATAATTATTGGAATCAAAATACTTTTATCGTGTTCTGGTAATCCAGATGCATTATCATTATGGATTTCTATATATGCAGGTCCGTTAGCAATATTTGTAAAATCAATATCCCCTTCAAATACAACAGGGTCGGCTGTCATCCATTCACTAGTAGCTGTCGCATGGCCATTTTTCAAAATATTCTTATTTGTGTCCAATATATTTATAAGGATATTAGCTTCGAAGAAGTACGCCCCTTTCACAGAACCTTTAATCTTTAACTTGCCACCAACTTCTTGCCCAGCTTTTACCGATAAAGAGACTAAATCGTCTTTATTTCCCAAAATATTAGTGATTGTATTCACTACATCATTATCTTGCAAGATTTCATCATTTACAGTATTAATATTACTATCCATAACTTCAATCTTATTTTTACTAAAAATAATGTATCCCAAAAGTACAACTATCACAAAAAGAAGCGCTGCAGTCAAGAATTTGATTTTTGTATTTTGCATATTATTTTATAATTATATTTTTAAAGTAGATTTTCATATCCTCCCCCGTAATTTACTTTTTCTTCCTTACCCTCTTTAAATTCCATTTCGTAAGTTTTTATATCAAAAGAGAATTTTGTTATGTTTTGACTTCCTTGCAATTTCTTATCTTGTATCTGTTGATTGAGTTCGTCCTGCAATGCACCCATAAAGTCTTCTTTTCTGGCATCAAACTTAATACGTACAGGCACAGTCGGCGCACCACCAAGCTCGAAATATAATTCAAATTCAGCACCTGCAACTTTCATATATTTATTATCAAGTTTCTCTTCTATTTTCTCTTTGATTTTCTCATATACGAAACCGGGTAAAGCTTCTGGCTGAAGACCCATAAACTCCTCTTTCCTTTTTGCTTCAACAGCTTCGTCTATTTGTTCTGCACTATTATTCCATTTGTTGTTTTCTGGATTCATGAAATTTAAAATTTAACTTCTACTGGCTTACTCTCAGGGCCATTGTCATCAATGTCAAAGAATTCCTTTTTAGTAAAACTAAACATTTTTGCAAAAATGTTTCCAGGGAAAACTTGCAATGATGTATTGAAATCACGAACATTGCCATTGTAGAATCGGCGTGATGCTTGAATCTTGTTTTCTGTATCTGACAGTTCTTTTTGAAGTTCGATAAAGTTTGTGTTGGCTTTCAATTCTGGATACGCTTCAGCAATAGCAAATATACTTTTTAATGCACCCGTTAACATATTCTCGGCTTCTGCATGATCAGGATTGACTCCACCAGCACCCATAGCACGAGCACGAGCTTCACTTACCTTTTCAAAAGCAGTGCTCTCGTGTGTTGCATAACCTTTTACTGTATTTACCAAATTTGGTATCAAATCATAACGACGCTTTAGCTGAACTTCAATATCTGCCCAAGCTTCCTCTACCCTATTGCGACCACGAACAAAACCGTTGAACATAACAACGATATACAAAACTATAACTGCTATTATTCCTATTGATATCCACATAATATTTTTAATTCAAATTAAGTAATAAACTATTTTTAACACCCTTATTATAACATAAAAACCTAATGTTTTTAGCAATAGGTTTTTGTGTTTAAAATCAATGATTAAGACTTTATATTAAGCTTTTTTATTCTTATTTATCAATACCAACAAAGGTGATGCAAGGAATATAGATGAATATGTACCTAGGAACATTCCGGCTGTTAGTATTACAGCAAATAATTTTGTACTAACTGGACCAAAAAACACAAGAGACAAAAGTACCATAATAACTGTTAATGATGTCATGATAGAACGTGTATATACTTGCTCGATACTTTTACCTACTATTTCTTCAAAAACAGCTCCTGGGTTCAATCGGATATTCTCACGGATTCGGTCGAACACCACGATAGTGTCTGAAACAGAAAGTCCTAATATTGTTAATATAGCCACAACAAACAATGTATCTACCTCAATATGATATATATGTGAAAGTATTACGAATACTCCAGTTGGTATCAATATGTCATGAATAAGTGTAGCGATAGCAATAAGTCCGTATTTCCAAGATGATACTGGTTTTGTAACTTTACGAAATGAAAAAGCAATAAAGAATATAATACCAAGTGACACAAGTATAAATGATGTAATAGCTTTACGAGCAAGCTCACGCCCAACAGAAGGTCCTATGGATGTAAAACTTTTTTCTTTAGCATCCTTACCAAGATTACTCAACAACAATGATCGCTCTGAGTCAGTAAGGCTACGTGTTTTTATACTATAACCATCAGTACCAGTAGGCTGTATAAGTGCCTCACTAATACCTGACAATGCAACAGCATCTTGTATTACTGATTGCTCTGGAAGAGCACCACTGTACACCACCTCCATCTGTGCCCCACCTTTAAAATCAATACCCAAGTTAAGCCCAAAATAAGAAATAGAAGCGATAGATAATACAACTAGTGCGATAGATATTGAAACAAAAACTTTTTTATATTTAATTACGAACATATTATTTTTGTGAATTAGCTGAAGTAAGACCCGACCCAAACAAGAATCCTGTGATTTTTGTTGATTTATTAATATTTAATGCATAAAGGAAAATTCGTGTAAATGATATTGCAGACACCATAGAAACAATAACTCCTATTAGGAATGTCAGGGCAAAGCCTTTGATCAATGTTGTTCCGAAAGAAAACAGTATGATGGCACTTATGATACTAGATGTATTTGAATCACGAATAGAAAACCATGCATGAGCAAATCCACTACGTATACCATCAGCAATATTTTTACCACCACGCAATTCTTCTTTTATTCTTTCAAAGATTAGAACGTTTGCATCAACTGCAATACCGATAGATATAATAAACCCAGCTATTCCAGCAGCAGTCAGTGTAACTGGAACGATCTTAAATATTGCTAACATTATTAATACGTATATAGACAGTGCCAATGCAGCAATAAGTCCTGGCAAGCGGTACCACAATATAAGGAATAATGCGATAACTATCAAACCAATAAGTGCAGCTTTTACCCCAGCTTGTATTGCCATTGCACCCAATGATGGACCAATAGTTTGAGTAGATATTAATTCTACAGGCACAGGCAATGCCCCAGAGTTCAAGCGACCTACTAGTGTCTTTGCTTCTGCTGCTTGGAAATTACCAGATATTTGTGCTCGCCCACCAGATATAGCCTCGCGAACAGTTGGTGTTGATATTGGTTGCCCATCTAGAAATATTGCAACAGTCTTCCCTATATTTTCACCTGTAATCTTTTCAAAAAGCTTTGAGCCTTCTTCGTTGAATTGCAATGATACAATAGGCTCACCTGTATTTGGATCAAATTCTAAAATTGCTTTGTCTAGGAATCTTCCAGTTAATTCAGTACTCTTGTAACGTGAATTTGTATCAATCACCACCTGACCATCCACAAGCTTTGCTTCTAGATTATCGTTACTCTCAGTTTTAAATTCAAGTAGTGGAGTCTGACCTATCATAGCTGTAGCTTTTGAAATATCAGTAACACCTGGTAAATCTACAGTCAACCTCTCCTCACCTTGATTAGAAAAGTTTCCAGTCTGTACTTGAACAACAGGTTCCGAAACTCCAAATATATTTATACGTCTTTCGATAACATCACGCAGTGATGACATAGCATCACCTACTTGAGATGCCTCTACTTTAGAAACATCAGCACGGTACACAAGGTGTGTTCCACCTGATAAATCAAGACCTAATTTAAAATGATACTTACTAAGAGTTGTCTCCTGACTTGGGTCAACAACTTGCATATGAGCAAGCTCAGATTTATAAACAAAAAATCCAACTGCAACACCGATCAAAAGTATAATTAAAGCTGTTATTCTGGTTTTTATCATAATAGGCCTATTTTATAGACTTTAAGCCTAAAAAGCAAGCCGATTAAGAGACCAAAAGAGTCGCTAAAACCGCAATTCCAAACACTATTCTATACCACCCAAAAACCTTAAAAGAGTGGGTTTTTACATAATTTATAAGCCATTTTATAACAAATAAAGCCACAATAAATGATACTATAAAACCTATTATCAAAGATGTCCATTCGCTATTTGCAAAGCTATCTCCAGATTTATATAAATCATATAAGGTCGCTGAAAGCATTGTTGGTACAGCTAAAATAAAAGAAAATTCAGTTATCAATGATGCTTTCAACCTCATACTACGCCCTGCTATAATCACAGCCCCCGATCTGGAAACTCCCGGTATCACAGCTAGAGCTTGAGCAATACCTAATAAAACAAGTTGCTTATTAGACATTTGTTCTATATTTATATCAATACTGTTATCAATATCTCTCGATCTTTTTTCAAAAATAACAATTGCGATACCTCCCAATACAAGCATACTTGCAGCCAGTATTGTATTACCAATAAATATAGATTTTATAATTTTATACAAAACAAAACCAATAATACCAGTAGGAATAAAAGCAATAATAACATTACGTATTATTTTCCACGATGAAAAAACTTTCTTCCAATACAATATAACTACAGCAAGTATCGCTCCTAATTGTATTATAATCTCGAAGCTTTTTACAAAAACAGTTGCTTCTATGTTTAAAAAATTACGAAATATATCCAAATGTGCAGTAGATGATATTGGCAAGAACTCAGTAATACCCTCAATAATACCTAAAATGATTGCATTTATATGTGTCATATCTTTCTGAATAAATAGATTAGTAATAAGCCAATTAAAGAGCCCGACACAATACCAGCTAATATATCTATAGGGTAATGCACACCTAAAACCATACGCGAAACACCAATAAACAGTGCAAAAATACCTAAAATTATTCCAGCTTTTTTATTTAAAAAATACAAAGCTATCGTCAAGCTAGTAAATACAGCAACGTGTTCAGATGGAAACGAATACCCCACCTCTTGTACTATCGGAATCATCGAATTGTTTACAAATGGCCTATCAATCATAAAAATATTTTTTAAACTATGCGCAAATAACCAAGAAAATACTCCGGATAAAAATAATATTGAAAAAGAAAACATTTTTTTATCAGCAAAGAATAGTGACCATATAACTAATATTACAGGTATCATGTACGAAATAGGGTAAGAAATTATTAATGCAAAATATTTAAAAAACCCAAAAGAAGATAGGTAGAAAAATTTATTTAAAATTAATATATTCATTATATTTTCTTTGCTACTGTTAATACGTTATTCAATAACATCGATACTGTTACGGGTCCCACCCCACCAGGTACAGGCGATACAGCCGAAGCAATGCCGAGGACAGATTCAGTATCAACATCACCCACTATCCCCCCTATAGATTCTGAAGTTCCTGCATCTATTATTAAAACACCCTCTTTTATCATATCACCTACTAAATATTTACCAGCTCCTGTAGCTGATATTATTACATCTGCATTTTTTAACAAATCCTCTTTATTTTTAGTCTGTCTTGTAATTGTATCCACCTTTAAACCACGAATACGCAACAAATGGGTTACGGGCTTACCCACTAATTCACCTTGACCCATTACAACAATATTTTTATTTTTCAAATCAAAATCAATAGAATCAATAATAGCCATACATGCCAAGGCCGTCGGGTATCCAATACTTGTATCAGTATTATAAAATACATCACTTGCATCCTTACCTAAACAATCAACATCAATATTCTGATCGATAGCGTTTAAAATCTTTTCTTTATCTAGATGTGCTGGTATCGGTAATTGCACTATAAGTCCACACATGTTATCTATCTTATTTAAATTTTTTATTTCTTCTACTAGTTCTAAGGTAGTAATACTTTCCGGAAATTCTGCATGATGAAAATGTATCCCTATCGACTCTGCGGTCTTTGCCTTCATGTCTATATACTGTTTTGACACAGGGTCATTACCAATCAGCACATCACAAAAAACAGGCTGAAAAGCAAGCTGTGACACTTCCATCTTCACCTTTTCTAATATTTCATTTCTTATTTTTCTACCATTTATTATTTGTGTTTGCATGTGTGTTTTTTTTAAAAAATTAATTAAATGGTTCATCTTTATATACCTAAGAATTCATTACGCATATCATCCCTATGTGCTACCCTATTATATCTACGCATTCCCATTAATATTCCTAGTCCAGAAAATTCAGCCAATAGATGCGAACCTCCATAACTCATAAATGGCAAAGTAATACCTGTTACTGGCATGAGCCCGATATTCATACCTACATTTATAATAATATGACTCATGAAATATACAGCAAGACCGACTCCAAAAAGTATCTCAAAATTTGTCGCCCCAAGCATTGCATTGGCTATAATTCGCCACAGTATAAGACCAAATAATATTAAAAGCAATAAACAACCAACAAAACCCCATTCTTCTGCATATGCAGAAAATACAAAATCAGTTTGATATTCAGGCAAGAATTTCAGTCGTGATTGTGTTCCAAAGCCAACACCCTTGCCCAATACCTGCCCTGATCCTACTGCAATTGTTGATTGGTAAACATTGTATCCAGATCCATGAATATCTGAAAGTGGATTCACAAATGTCATAATACGAGCCTTCTGGTATGGTGCAAATACGAACATCCACAATGACATAAATACAATAGCTCCTATACCGACTACAAACAATAAATGTCTTTTGGCGATACCTGACACGAGTGTCATACCGAACCAAATAAAGAATATTATCATAGCACTTCCAAAGTCTGGCTGTAGGAATACTAATAGAAATGGTATTAAAGCATAGAGCCCTGATATAAAAATGTGTTTTATGTTTCTTATCTCTACGTGACGTCGTGAATAATATTTAGCCAACATTAGTATTACAACTATCTTCATCGTATCAGAAGGCTGGAATGAAAATCCTCCGGCTGAAAACCAACTCTGTGCACCATTAGATACATGACCCACTACAAATAACAATAATAGTAAACCTGAAAATACTAAAAATAATGTGACCAAAACTTTTGTACTTTTTAAAAACCTAAAATCTATATATGAAAAAGAAAAGAAGACAATAAACGATATCGCTATCCATACTAATTGATGTGAGAAATATGGTGTTTGCTCAGTAAAAGACTTCATTGTGACTAACCCCGCCCCCAATACAGGAATGAGGAATAGGAACAATAACCAATCTATTTTCTGTAAACTCTTCATATATTAGAACTTTACCATAAAAGGATTAATCTGGTGGATTATCTCCTTTACTACAGGCACTCCATTAAATGCATTTGGCCAAGTAAACAAAAGCGGTAATGCTGTACCAGCAAGCAATTTATCTTTGTGAGTCTTACTAACAGCTATAGCATTCTTGGATTCATCGTACAGTATTGTAATAACATCAAATTCTGGTAAATCATATATAGATTCATTATTGATACGAGCAGTGAGTGTCGGGCTTGTGGTATTTTCACCAATTGTTATCCTGTCTATTTTTATAGGCAATCTTTGTATTATAGGTTCTTTTTTTAACCAATTCATTTTTTCAGTAAATTCAAAAGTTGTATTTTTAGGAATACTTTTTCCCGCATCGAATCGTGCTTCGAATACTGCAAAACGCTGATTTGGTGGAATAAAAGTATGTCCTTCACGCCTTCCTATCAGCTTGCCACCTTCATCGTAAACTCTAAATTCATAAGTCGTATCAGGCACTGAGGCTTGCTTATTTTGATTTTCTACATAAGCAAGTAAATTATAAACACTACCAGTTACAGGAAAAGCTCGGCTCCATAATACAAGTGGATTTGATACTTCGTTCTGACAATACAATGCACATCCCCCACCACAATCCACCCCCGTCTCCTGACCATTTTGCTTGCCATCAGTACATGTAGGTGCCTTGTGTAGCTTTGGGTAAAGTACCACGAACAACAACCCTGCTACTACAAGCAGTGTCCCTGTAAAATATGTAAATTGTCTACGTGATGCCCATGACATATATG
>CAZXCN010000012.1:0-10171 GCA_964639185.1 uncultured Candidatus Saccharibacteria bacterium | reverse complement strand
TCTTAATTCTTAATTCTTAATTCTTAATTCTTAATTCTTAATTCTTAATTCTTAAAAGAATGAAAATACAAAACCAATAGCGAGTATTGATGCGAGGTAATAACCAGCATGAATCATAAATAATTTCCATGACTTTTTATCATACATAACACCGTGCAACAACATTGGAAGAACAAACCCAGCCCATATAAGTGCCCCTAGATAAAATTGATTTGCTTTAAGTGAAGCAACAATAATTAAAAAGACAAAAGACTTTACAAAATCACCCAACAAGCCAAGGCCTAACATTTTAGGCATCATTGCCTTCTTTTCTTCATTTGTTGGCTCTACTGTTATACCCATTTCAGCCATCCATGCTTTACCAAAAAGCACTTTTGAGTACCACAACCAACCTAAAAGGAAGCTAACCACAGCTCCGAGTAACGCGATCAATAATCCTGTTATCATAATATATTATATATTAAACTAATAATTCATTGTAAACACAACAATTATAACATGCTTGAAGCTCAAGCTTAAGTGTTTTTAACTTTTCGCAAAAATACAATTCCTGCGATAAAAACAATAATTGAAGCAAAAATTATTGGCACCCAATAAGCTGTGGCTGCAGCAATAACTCCAGCAAGTAATGGTGGGACAGATTGCCCAAGTGAATTTACTGATGAATTGATACCGAGCACTTCCCCACGAACATTTTCATCGGTGCGCTTAGTCAGAAGTGACGTAAAAGTAGCATGCTGAAGCCCATTTGGGATAGATGCCAGAGGCACCACAATCAATAACCCCCAGGCAGCTTGTGGAACAAAATAAAGCAATATACCAATAGCACTGCAAATATATGCAGGGCCAAGTATTTTCTGTTCAGAAAATATTTTTGAAATAGGTCGCACAATAAAAAGTTGAGTTATGATTATCCAAACACCAACATATGCAAAAAAGTTACCCACATTGCCAGCAGTAAAACTAAATTTATTGGTTAGATATACATTGAAAAATGAAGTAAAGAAAGAAAAACCAGCATTAAAAAGAAAAGATACCAAGAATAAATATCGAGCGTTGGCAAACTTTTTTGCTTTAACAATATTTTTTATAGACGAAAAGAAGTCTACTTTACGAGTATGATCTTTGTTTTTAATAGATTCTTTAAAGAACGAGTATATCAACAAACCATTAAATGTAGAAATTATAGCTGCAAAGAAGAATGGGGTTGATGCATTAAACCATGGTACGAGAGATGGGCTGGCAAGTAAGCCACCTAAAAATGGACCAAATATAAATCCGAGCCCAAAAGCAGCCCCCATCAAACCATAAGCTCGAGCTCGATTTGTCGGAGTTGTTAAGTCAGCAATAGCAGCTTGTGCAACAGAAATATTTCCCCCTGTGATACCGTCAACAATTCGTGAAGCAAATAAAAGTGGAATATTTTTTGTTAAAATTGCAAAACCAAATACAAGATAGGAAATTGCTGTACCTGCAATAGAGGCTATCAATACTGGCCTTCGTCCGTATCTATCAGATAATGCCCCTAGTACTGGTGATGCGAAAAATACAGATATAGGGTAACTTGCAACAAGGAGCCCTAATATCATTAGGCCCAATTTTGCATCCTCAGGATTCAATAGAAAGTATGCTGAATTTGGCTCACCTAAAAGCTGAGGGATAACTGGAATTAAAATACCGACACCTAACATGTCGATAAAAATAGTAGCTAATAAAAACCAAAGTTTTTTGTTCATTGGTAGATTATATATTAAATTAGAAAATTATAAAAATGAGAGGCTACTGGGATCGCGAGTACGTATCTTAATCTGACAGAATCTGTACACCTTTCGTATAGTTTGTAATTAGTAAATTCCAAACTATAAACTCAAGGTCTTCGATTCCCAGACGAAAGACACTCAAGTGTCTTTCTTAGCCCCCCAATTTAAAAAGCGCCCAAAAAGGGCGCTTTTTAAATTGGGGGGCTACTGGGAATCGAACCCAGATCGAAGGTTCCACAAACCTCAGTGTTAACCGTTACACCATAACCCCCATATAGCTACATCTGAATATAATTCAGATTCCTCTTTTATACCAGAAAAACACTTAAAAAGAAAGGATTATTCAAAAACAATTTACAGACAATGATCCTAATCCAAAAATTATAACAGATATCATTGCTGAGGTTAAACACCATGTACACCATTGTTTAATCACAAAAGCTTGGACAGATATAAGATACGTAGAAAATATAACAGCAGATAGACTAGTTGCAGATAATATTATTGGTATAAAATCAGGTAAAGATATAATATGATAAACACCATATGCAAGTGCAATAAAAGCATAATACGACATACCTAAAACTTCAACAGGTATACCCATTAATTTTGAATAGTCACTATGTATTACTGTCTCACAATTGCTACGCATTGGACAAACCAACTTTTTCTTTGCAGATTTTTTGCGGTGAATAAAACTCGCTAATATAAAACCAGAAAGGCCGAGTAATATTATAAATGCATGTATGATTAATATTTTCATTTTATTTACATATTGGCCCTTTAATAGGCATTATTAGATCCGCGACCTTGCCAGTACTGTCTACACAGAAGAATGTATCAGGTGAAGTTTTCAATGGCACTGCAAAAGCCCATGCATAAGGTGTAGAATAACAACTTCCTACACCATCAGTGTTATTCAAGATTAATAATATTTGCTCAGACACAGCCCCGATAGCATTCAAAGCCTTTGTATTATGACCAAGCGGTGAAAACAAAGAACCAGAAACAGGATTAATACAATCCCCTTTTGTATTTATTTTTAACCCGTATGACCCTTCTATTTTTTTCAAATCCCGAGCCGCACTTACAAAATCAACTTGCATCGCAACTCTAGTGCTTGAATCAATAGCCTCATCTTGAACATTCTTTAGTGATTGCAATACTGAGGTAGCTTGATTTGGTATATTTGGTAATACTTCAGATCCATAATCATAATACGATTCTGTAATATTTACAGTTGCCATACTTTCAGAAAAATTCTTTTCATTCACACTAAGTAATTTACTAAGAGGCAAAGAAGCTTCGATAGAATACTTGTATATTAAATTATCAGTTTTACCTATCCATACCTCCATGCTCCTAACTGTTAACGTATTTAGGACATCTGCCAACTGCTCGGTGTCCTGTGTAGAGAATAGGTCTGGAGTTACTTTCATAACATCTAATATTGTGTCTTTTATAACCACAGAGTCTAAAACAATATCATAATGAGTAGTATCTATTCCTTGCAAAACTTCATCGCCCTTATCTGTTATTTGAGCTTTAGCAAGAGTGTCTGATAATATATTCATTACACTTTCCCATACACTATCTTTGTTGGATTTTAATACAAATTCCTTTTGCATTCGAAGTTGAAATTTATTTATAGTTTCAGGTAGCATATTTATTATAGAATCTGTGTCAGAAGCATTCATTAATACCCAGCCCGACTTCAAAGGAAACCTCGGGATAATATTTGTAAAGTCTGGTAGTAACATATACATGTTGCCATCTTTTGTGTGAATTTCTGATTCTATTTCTTCTTCAGTAAGGGATGTATCGACAGATAAATTCATATTCAAGATAGGCATATTATTCTCTCCCCTAGAAAATGATCCGAAATTTTTTATAGATACATAATCCATATCAGCAGATTTAGCACTATCCCCTGACATCATCATGCCTATCATGCTATATACTGATGGAAATTTTAAACTTACATCGCCTTTAAATTTCCAAGACTTTGCCTCTATTTGCGCATTTGGGACAAGCGCCAATACCTGACGTGGGTCAGGTTTAATAATAGAAACATTAAATGGTAATTTAATAAGACCTTTTGTATATGCAAATGCCAATCCACCCAACAAGCTTACAACAATCAATAAAACAACAAGCCACTTTACCCATTTAGAACCACCTGTTTGTGTAGCTTGGGCAACTTTATAATCATTTTGATACGATGAAGTAACTGCTATTTTTGGATTAGGTGAATAATTTTCTGGATTTAATATTTGAGCAGTTGGTTCTGGCTTTGGCTGAGGCTTGAATGATTGGTACATTAAACCTTGCATTGATTGGGTATTTATTTGAGGTTCGACATTTTTTACCAAAGGCCTAACTGGTGGAATAAACTGAGCTTTTGGCATTAAAGATGGCATAAATTCCTCACGCGGTGGTATTTGGAAAACTGTTGTTTTTTGTATTGGCTTTGCCTCTTCTTCAATTGGTTCTAGGTATTTATCATTCTCTTTTGGTTTTACCCCCATGCTTTCTGAAATATTTGTATTTATATTTGAATTATATATAGAAGAAGGAGTATTAGGTAATTTTGTTGCATTCACTGTAGTAAAAACTTTCGCCAAGCCTTCATCAGCATCAACTTCAAGCCACCCAGATGAAAGTAACTTGCTTTTTATAACTTCACGAGAAGCTCCACGCATTTTCTGTGTAGTTATATAACTTAATATTTCATCATTGATCATATGTGTACAGTATACACTATGATTTAAAATTCATAAATATATAATTTGCGAGCCAATTTATTTTTACTACGACCCAAATCCACTTCACCTATTTCTTTTTTTAAAGTAAATTTAAATGCTGTTGAAACAAGTTTTGCCCCTGGCTTCAATTCGCGGTCGAATTTACCCAACAAGTCATCCATAACTTGTGGATACAAATATGTAAATATATGTGTTGCACTTGATAAATCGGATTTAAAAAAATCACCACGAATAATCTGAACATCTGACTTACCTATTGTTCGATCAAACCAAGTTGAAACCTTGGCAAGAAAATATGGAAATATTCCGTTTTCAATTCCCACATACTGCACACCTTTATTTACACGTGCCATATATATAAGCACGCGGGCATCCCCACAACCAAGGTGGTATAAGATATCTCCATCACGAACAGCTAATTCTTTATTTATATCTTTTAATATAGAATTCGGCACTGGTATAAATGGCACACGTGCAGTCAGCCCTGTCCATGCCCACAGAACCATAAGTATCACTATGCCAAATAATACAATAATCAAAAATATATATAAAAGTGTTACAGCCATATTTATTTATTTTTATCTTCTAAAATAGAAAGAATTTTATCTAACTTTTCTTTTTCTATTTGATTTAAACGAATTTGCAATTGCTCGATCTCCTTTTTTGCTTTTAAATTTGTTTCGAAATCAGCATTGGCTTGTTCGCGGTCGCGGTCGCTCTGTCTATTTTGAGCCATCATAATAATAGGGGCAGCATATGCTGCTTGTGTAGAGAATAAAAGATTCAAAAGTATAAATGGGTACGGATCCCAATGATTTATGATTCCTATTATATTCAAAATCATCCAAACAAAAACAATAGAACTCTGAATCAAAATAAATGACCATGAGCCCATCTTGGTTGCCACTTTATCTGCAATCCTATCTCCAAAGGTAGATTGTTGTTTGTGCTTCTCATGCCATGTAAGTTTGATATTTTCTTCTTTGTAATTATTGTTATTCATATAAATATTATACACCATAAATAAAAACAACGGTCGCCCTAAGGTAACCGTTGTGATAAATGTAAAAATAAAGAATTAATTAAAAAATCTGTCATGAATAACCTGCACAGCTTTATCAACATACTCCTGTGGTAAAGTTATGATGACTTGCCCTGTATCGTCATCGTGACTCTTTGTGCGTACGGGAATGGTATTGCGTTCCAACACCAACAAAATGTCGGTAAAGTCAGTAGGGTTATATGCAATTGCATTAATAACACCCACCTCCTCTATTATTGAAATAGTCTTTGGGTTAACAACTTCTTTAATTCTTTCTTGAAGTGCACCTATATCAACCTTATTCAATAATTCAGACTTAATGGCAAACTTAGAATTATCTCGCCCAGATGGTAATTCATAAGAATACGAAATACCAAACTCAACGAAACTATCTAAAATACCAGCACCAAAACCTGTCATCTTGTGTGCTCCAATTTTACTTATATTAATTACAGTAAAACCGGGTTGCCCAACAATACCTACAAGCCCTTTATTTCTATTTTCCATAAAAGGAAGAATTAGAGTTCCTGGCGCATTTGGATTGTTTGTATTTCTAATATGCAAAGGAATATTATGATCACATAAAAATGTCATAGTATCTTCATGCAAAACGTTTGACCCTGCATATGAAAGTATGCTTGCTTCCTCATAAGTCATCTGACTTCTAGGCCTTGCTCCTTTAATACGATTTGGGTCAGCGCTAAAAAATCCATCAACATCTGTCCAGTTTTCATAAACTTCAGCTTTTAAAGCAGAGGTAACAATAGCTCCTGTTAGGTCAGATCCACCTCGTGACATGACTTTTACTTTACCATTCATGTTTCCATAAAAACCTGGCACAATAATAGTATGTGGCGCATTTAAAAAATATTTTTTTAAAGCTTTGAAAGTTTTAGGTTCATCGATCTCCCCAAATTCATTAAAGAAAATTGTTTCCATAGGGTCAATTACTAGAGCTTTATATCCAGAATTATCGAGTAATTCAGCCATAACATAAGATTGATAAAATTCACCTAAAAATAAAACTTCATCCTGATTTAAAGCATTTTCAATTTTAGTACGTAAATCTTTAACAAAATTACTGTGACTTAAAAACTTTTTTTTACCAAAAAGAGAATTAAATTTTCTAATTAAAATTGAAAATTCATGTTCGTAAGAAATTCTAGACCCTTTCTTTTCATAGATCCTCTGCAACAAGACAGTAACTTTAATATCCTCCGCATGTGCTTTACCTGGGGCTGATACTATTACTGATATTGGTTTAGAATTTTTTATGATTTCTACAACATTTTTACACGAGCTTGCGTCAGATTGTGAACTTCCGCCAAATTTAGCGACAAGTAGATTTAATTTTTCTTCCATTTTTTTCTATATTTTATATGTTCTTTTCGCTCAGCTTATAGAAAAGGGGTGCCTTTGTCAATTATTATTTGGTATAATGTATATATAGATAAAGGTTCATTTATTAACTAAAAAATTCAAATATTTATGTTTACATATCTTGTGTTTGAAATACTATCGGCTGTTATTGGGGTAATAGCTATCCTTATTCTGTTAATTCACATAATAAAGGAGCCTTCGATTCACAAAACATTAAAACAACGTGGTATTTATATACCCGTAGCTCTATTTATAATAATGATATTCACTGGCATGCTAGCAAACCGAACATATGCACCAGATTTTGCAATGCCTATGTTTAT
Source organism: uncultured Candidatus Saccharibacteria bacterium (assembly GCA_964639185.1). GTDB lineage: Bacteria > Patescibacteriota > Minisyncoccia > Phycocordibacterales > UBA9973 > UBA8515. The sequence continues at coordinate 2,901 of CAZXCN010000012.1, read as the reverse complement.
GCATTCACATGCACCAGGTGGGCTGCCACCATCTATTCCTTTTTCAAAAATATTAGATTTCTTTGCCCATAAAAATGATTTTGAAAAAGTAGCGGATATTGGGGCCGACCCGAATGCTGTACCAATCGAAGCCCAGAAGCCAGAATCTGATGGAATAGTGCGTATTAATTTACACACCAAAGAAGTTATCTCTGAGATGGCGCCAGGTATATATATGAATTATTGGACTTACAATAATCAGGTTCCAGGCCCAATGCTCCGTGTACGTGAAGGCGATAATGTAGAAATAACTCTTTCCAATGATATTACAAGCCTGCATGATCACAATATTGACCTACACGCTGTCACAGGACCAGGGGGAGGGGCAACGCTTACCCACGTAATGCCTGGTGAGTCCAAAACATTTAAATGGAAAGCTTTAAACCCAGGGTTGTATATTTATCACTGTGCAATGCCAAATGTAAGCACTCATAATTCACACGGTCAATATGGCTTGATAATGGTTGACCCAAAGGATCCTAAGCTTGTATTACCAAAAGTTGATAAGGAATTCTATATAACTCAAGGGGAATTCTATACTGAAGGCAAAACTGGTAAAAAAGGCTTAGTTCCATTTGATAGTGATGCATTGATCGATGGAAAACCAAACTATATAGTATTCAACGGAAAGATAGAGAGCGCTCCACGCATGCACGCAAAGGTTGGCGACAAAATTCGTATGTATATAGGTAATGGCGGGGTAAATTTAATATCATCATTCCATGTTATTGGTGAAATATTCGACAAGGTTTACCCTGAGGGTGCTCTTGGTGAAGGATCATCAATATTTAAAAATGTACAAACTACAGCAGTACTTCCTGGAGGATCCAGTATTGTTGAATTTACAGTAAATGTACCTGGAAAGTATTTACTTGTAGATCATGCACTTGCCCGCATGAACAAAGGTGCTTGGGCAGTATTGGAAGTTACAGGTCAGGAGAATAAAGATATTTTTAGCCAGGTAGAAAAAGATAGTGTTATAAAAAATGAGATGTCAATGTATTAATTAATATTCATCAACATTCTCACTATCCGAATATCATCATACGAATATTTACCATCGAAATATTCGTGTACTGGCGAAAGCTTGTCAGTATCGAGCTTCTTAAAAGCCTTCATAATTTCAGGCATTATCTTTTTTATTTCCTTCGTTATTAGCCTATTTAAATCTGGGTAAATTATTTTCTTGTCTTCTACTAATTCCTCGATATGACCCCAAATTGTCTTCACTGATAATTTACGTTCGCAAGCTATCTCATATACATCCTTCCCCTCTTTCCAGAGTTTCAGAGTAACTTCTATTGTTGGAACTTTCTTTTCTTTAAAACTATTTATCTTTTTATAATTATTTTTTGGCACCACTACCCCACCAGATACCAAGATAAAATTCTCGTGCATTTTTTGCAATTCATCTTTTTGCAAATTAGCAAATTTCTCTTCGGCTATGTCAGACAATGAGTGAAACTCAATATCCTTTTGCAAAACTTCTGGGTGGACTTGAAATGCTCGAGCATTGTACCCCAATATATAAAGACCCTCGAAGTTACGTACGCGCGACAACGCCACATAGCCTTGGCCGTATTCAAATACATTTGATAGATCCATCACGGCTTTGTCCATACTCATACCCTGACTTTTATGTACCGTGATAGCCCATGCTAGGCGCAATGGTATCTGACTAATGCTTGCCTTCCTTTTACCATTTTCTTCTACGACCCATTCGGCAGGTTCGATTGTTACCCTTTTACCATTTGCTGTTTCAATGATGGGATATTTATCACCAGCACTAAAAGCAACCACCGTACCAAGTGTTCCATTTACGTAACCCTCTTTATTATTATTTTTAGTACACATCACGCTGGCTCCAACTTTTAAATATAAAGTCTCGGGTGACAAGCACCCCTTCTTCAGTATTGCGACGAGTGTAGTGTTACCTTGTGAATTCATTGGGTAACCTTGGGCAACTGCATCTATCTTGCTTAGCATTTCAGTGTTTACTGTATCCACATCAACATTGTGTGAAAATAATTTTGGATAATGAATTTTAGATTCCTCCTTGCCTACCTTTCTATTTTCAATATATTCCAGATGATCCTCATTGAATTCATTGCGTCGTATTGCAGACAATACCGACAAGAAAGTGTCGTCATCTTGGCGATGCTGTTCAGATATATAACATATTATAGGTTTGGCAGCCTCCCAAGCAGTTGACCCATAGGCAAATCGTACGCTCGCATTTGGCATAGCATCCTCATTAAATATATCTTGATTGTAAGGATTACTATTTTTAATTGGCTCCTTTTTCATTATTGGTGGAAGTTGAAAAAAGTCACCAACAAATATAACCTGCATTCCACCAAAAGCTTCTGTATTCTGCTTTACTTCACGACAAACCATATCTACCGATGTAAGAGTATCGGGTGGAAGCATTGAAACCTCATCGATTATTAAAACTTTAGTTTTTGCTATTCTGCGAACGACATGCTCATTGCTAGCTATTTTATCAACATCGTATCGAGTCAGCCTTGGCTTTATTCCTATACCACTCCATGAGTGAATAGTAAGTCCACCAATGTGTGTGGCTGCAATACCCGTACTTGCTGTTATCGCGGGCTCTACTTCGTGAGCCCGCAAATAATCTACATACGCATTTATAGTATGAGTCTTACCAGCACCAGGCTCGCCTGTGAGAAATACATTAGCCCCAGTTTTTAAAATTGTCAGAGCTTCCTCTTGAGTCATAAAAGAAGTGTAACATAAATATTTAATTTTATTTTGTGCACGAGAGAAGACTTGAACTTCCATGGGATTGCTCCCGCTACCACCTCAAGGTAGTGCGTCTACCAGTTTCGCCACCCGTGC
>CAZXCN010000011.1:0-14180 GCA_964639185.1 uncultured Candidatus Saccharibacteria bacterium | reverse complement strand
GACCACCAGATACAACACGAGTAACACGACGAATAGAAACTATCTTTTGATCAAATTCTGGCTTTGGGCGCTCGAAGAATGCACGAGGCTTGCGCTCACCACGAGGACGATCCCCTGTAGATGTTGAACCGTTATTAAATTTTGTTTTTGATGTATCCATGATAATTAATATGAATTAGAACTCTAAACCACCTGCACGTGCAGCATCTGCCAAAGCTTTTATACGACCAGTATATTTAAAACCATTTCTATCAAATACACAAGATTTAATACCCTTTGTAATTGCAAGCTTTGCAACCTCTGTACCTACCTCTGTACTGTGTTCAGTCTTTGTGCCTTTCTTTATACCCATATCAGAAGCTGAAACGATAGTTACATTAGCCAAATCATCTATAAGCTGAGCGTATATGAATTTGTTAGATCGAAAAACAGAAAGACGTGGTCGCTCTGAAGTTCCAGATATCTTTGTACGAATCTTTCTCTTTAATCTTATTCTTTTTTCTGTTTTTTTGTTCATAATTTTTTGTAATTATTTTATGCAGCCTTTTTACCTTGCTTACGACGAATAACCTCAGTATCATAGTGGAAACCTTTACCTTTGTAAGGTTCTGGCTTCTTCAATGAACGAACAGATGCAGTGAATTGACCTACCATCTCTTTGTCGATACCTATGACTGTTATGTTATTCTTTTCAGCTGTAACTGTTAGACCTTCAGGAATTGCTACTTTTACTGGGTGAGAAAATCCAAGAGCTAAATTTAGGCTATTACCAGAAACTTCAGATTTGAAACCAACTCCATCTAGAATCAATTTCTTTGTATAGCCATCAGTTACACCTATTACCATGTTCTTTACATGTGAAGCGTATGTACCCCACAATGCACGGTTCTTTTTATTGGACTCATTTTTTGGAGTAAATGTTATTTCAGAACCATTGATATTTATTGTTACGTCACCAGGAAAATCGCGAGATAGAGTACCCTTTGGTCCTTTTACAGAGAAAATAGTGCCTGAAAGCTTTGCTTCCACTCCTGCTGGTATTTGTACTGTTTGTTTTCCTACACGTGACATATAATTTTAATTATTTATTGAATTACCAAATTTTGAATAAAGCTTCGCCTCCGACTAATTCCTTGCGTGCTTGCTTGTCTGTTAGTATTCCTTTTGGTGTTGTTAGTACCAATGTACCATAACCATGACGCACAGATCGAATTTCCTTAACACCCTTGTAAACACGAAGTGAAGACTTTGAAACACGCTCAGTGCCTACTACCTTAGGACTACCATCAGCTGTATACACAAGAGCAAGTTCTATAACAGGAAAACCCTTTTGTGATTTTTTTGTAGCAGATTTGATATAACCTTCACGAACTAGGCATTCACCAATAGCCATCTTTAGATTTGAATAAGGAACAACAACAAACTCGTGAGAGCGAGAGTTGGCATTCTTTATCATATTTATCATGTTTGCTATTTGGTCCATATTGTTTGATTAGGTTATAGTTTCTATTTTTTAGTGATTAGTGTCAGAATTATTGATTACCAAGATGACTTACGAACTCCTGGGAGCATACCATCGTTAGCAAGCTCACGGAAACATATACGGCATAGTCCGAAATCACGCATAAAAGCACGTCCACGTCCACAACGAAAACATCGATTTGTTTCTCGACTTGTGAATTTACTCTTCTTATGATGTCTTGCTAATACTGATGTTTTTGCCATATATAAATTAAATTAGGATTTCTCCCTTCTTGAAGCTATGATATCTCACTTTTGTTCTTAAAAGTCTAAACCTAGGCTCTTAAGGAGTAAAGTGGATCTATATCTCCAGTTCTCCTATACTAGCAGATAGCCTAATGGAAGTCAAATAAAAACAAGCAACTCTGCATTTGCAAAATCGCTTGTCTTCTTTAGTTTTAAGCTGTGGCAGTTACCCCAACCGGATTAGTGTCATCATCCTTTCTCTCATAGGAATCCCATACCACTTCCATACCCTTCACTTTAAAATAATTGGATACTTCAAGCTTATGGAAAGTACGTTCTTTAAATTGAACTTTTACAATACTTCCCTTAAATTTTTCTTTTTCTTTTTGTGATAAATCATAGAACCGAATCGCAGCTGTTCTTGATTTGGGTTGAATAGAAATAACTTCAAATATTAATCCTTTCGGCAAAGATTCAATCCCCCACATTTCAGAAGATTCATTAGAAATTTCATCAGTCTGGTTCTTGGGTTTATCAAACGCTTTAGAATACAGTACGAAACAAAAAAAGAATAGGAGTAGTACGCAGAATACAATAAATTTGTACAGGTTGGTGTCGTGCATTGACTCACCTGAGATTACGAGAAAAATAGTTGCTAATTTCATATTTTCAAATTTTAACTAATCATATCTTTTAACTCAAAAAAGTCAAACAAAAAATCCCCTTTCGGGGACTTTTTTAGAATTTATTTCTTGAATGGAATACCTATTAGTTTAAAGAATTCTAGAGCTTCTTCCTTTGTCTTGGCTTTTGTAACGATTGTTACAGCAAGACCGAATACATCCTTTAATTCTTCATCACCTGTTTCAGGGAATATTGTGTGTTCCTTGATACTCATTGTCAGGTTACCGATATCATCTACTATCTTCTTGTCTATGCCACGAAAGTCTTTTGTACGAGGAATAGCAACATTGATAAGCTTGTCTAGGAATGAGTACATACGTGCACCACGAAGTGTTACCATAACACCGATAGGGTCACCTTGACGAGTTTTGAAGCTTGCCACAGATTTCTTTGCAACACGGATAGATGGCTTTTGGCCTGTTATCTTTGCTATACGTCCTGAAACGAATTCATTGCGGTTCTTGTCCTTCTTTATTCCACTACCTGTACCAGAAGCAACAATAACCTTCACCACACGAGGTGCTGACATAACATTCTTGTAGCCGAAAGAATCCTTCATTGTCTTGTACGCGCTCTTTTGTTTTTGTATAACTGTTTCCATAATATTTTATTTATTGCTTTTTAACATTTGAAGCATTGATTGGCATTGCCATTTCTATTATCTGACCTTGACCACTCTTTTTTGTTGCTTTCTTGCTTCTTTTCTTCATATTGATACCTTCAACTACCACCATGTTCATAGTTGGTATTGACCTTACTATTGTACCCTTCTTACCTTTGTCTTTCCCAGTAAGGATTATTACGTTGTCGCCTTTTTTTACTTTCATAATATTATATAACCTCAGGTGCTAATGAAATAATCTTTTGGTAACCACGTTCGGCTAATTCACGAGGAATAGGTCCGAATACGCGACCTGCTTTTGGTTCCAATTTGTCTTTTTCAACAATAACAACAGCATTATCATCGAAACGAATATATGAGCCATCCTTTCTTCGAAATGCATTCGTAGTACGAACAACAACAGCGTGTAGGACATCCTTCTTCTTTACACCTTTGCGAGGCTCAGCTACCTTTACTGAAAGAACAACACGGTCACCTATGTATGCATAGCGACGTTTTGATGAGCCGAGTACTTTGAAAACCTTGCCCACTTTACCGCCGGCATTGTCTGTTATTTTTACTACTGTTCCGTCTTGTATCATATAATTATATTACTTTAAAATGCTTATCTTTTGATATTGGGCGAGTTTCTTCTATCTCGACTTTGTCGCCTATCTTCTTTGTATTGCCTGCATCGTGTGCCTTGAACTTCTTGCTGATTTTCAATCGCTTCATGTATTTTGGGTGTTGTACGAATCGAGTAACAGATACTACGATTGTATCTTTCATCTTGTCTGAGATTACTACCCCTTTCAATACTTTATTCTTTTGTTTTTTTGTTGTTTCCATAAATTTATTCTGCCTATTGGCAATCAAGTTAGCGTGCTACTACACGAGTCTTAACTGGTAATTTTGTGCCAGCCTTGCGAAGAGCTTCTTTTGCTATTGCTTCACTTACACCATCAACTTCGAATATTATACGTCCTGGGCGGATTTCTACACAGTAACCATTTGGGTCACCTTTACCACTACCCATGGGTACTTGTGCAGCCTTGATAGTAAATGGTCTGTCTGGGAAAATACGGATCCACATGCGTCCTGCTTTTGTAATAGTACGAGAAGCAACTTTACGAGCAGATTCCAATTGGTTACTCTTTATACGAGCTGAAGACATAGCCTTTAAGCCATATGATCCGAAAGCTACAGTACTACCACGCATCTCTGGTGTTAGCTTCGCAATATTCTTGCGTCCTGTTTGCCATTTTCTAAATTTTACTTTCTTTGGTACTAACATAAAAATTATTTTTTATCATTAAAAACTTCACCACGGTATATCCAAACTTTAATACCTATATCACCATATGACATATGTGCTTTTTCACGAGCAAAGTCTACATCGGCACGGAATGTCTGAAGTGGGATAGAACCTTTCTTGATCTGTTCAGTACGAGCTATTTCAGCACCACCCAAACGACCACCTAGGAATATACGTGCACCCTTTACACCACGAGCTTGCATTACCTTTTCGATTGTTTGCTTTAATACACGGCGGAATGGTAGACGCTTTTCCAAACCTTCGGCTATCATACATGCTACTATTGCAGCATCAGCATCAGGGTTTGTTACTTCTACTATTTCAAATTTCAAGTCCTCAGGAGCATTAATTTTGCGCTTTTTCAAGTGTGCTACTACTTCTGTTTTTAACTTTGTAGCACCATCACCACCACGTCCGATTATCATACCTGGGCGAGATGTGTATACCATTACTTTTGTACTCTTGCTATTACGCTCGATCTCCACACGAGATATATAAAATCCACGTAGCTTCTTGTGCAAGAAATCACGAATAAGGATATCACTAGCTAGTAAATCCTTGTAATTCTTGTCTGCAAACCAGCGACTTTTCCAATCGCGTAGTGTTACAAGTCTATGTGCATATGGGTGTACTACTTTTGACATAATATTATTCTTCTTTGGCCTCGGCCTTTTTAACTGCTACTTTCTTTGTTGTTTTTTCTGCTACCTTCTTTACAGTCTTTGTCTTTGCTCCCTTCTTACCTTTTGGAACACCTTCCTTTAAAGTCAACAAAACGTGTGATGAACGCTTGTTAATACGTGAAGCTGAACCACGAGCACGGGGCATAAAACGCTTTAAAACAATACCCTTGTTTACTGTAACATTTTCTATTATCAAATTTTCAGCTTCAAGGCCATTGTTTGCCTTTGCGTTTGCTACAGCTGAATCTATAAGCTTTGTTATTGGAAGTGAAGCACGCTTTGGAAGAAATGCTAATTCTGTCATAGCGTCTGCTACTTTTTTACCTTTTATAAGGTCGCATACGATGCGAACCTTACGAGGTGACTGTCTGTAATTTTTTAGCATTGCTTTCATAATAATAATTATTTCTTCTTAGTGTCAGTTGCACCCTTTGCAGCCTTTGCAGCAGAGATTTCAGCTTCCTTCTTCTTCTGTTCTAGTTCTTTTTGCATTTTACCTCCATGACGAACGAATTTGCGTGTAAGAGAAAATTCGCCAAGACGGTGACCTACCATATCCTCGGATACCAATACTTCAACATGAACTTTGCCATTGTGAACGCCAAAAGTAAAACCAACCATTTCAGGTGATATTTGGCAGGCTCTTGACCATGTCTTAATAACCCCTGTTTCTAGGGGGTTCTTGCCAGCAATCTTCTTTAGAAGACGCGGGTCAACGTATGGGCCTTTTTTAAGTGATCTTGTCATTGCTGTAATTAAAATAGCTCTTACGAGCCAGTCATCACATACTAGCAAATTAAAAATAAAAGTCAACTATCTACCCTATCTTTGACAAAGTATCTTTATAATGTAGTATATAATCAAATAAAATAGTATGAAAAATAGAAGAAAAATCAGTGCCAATTTGAGATTGATTATGGAAACAGCCTTCAGTGAAGGCGTGGTAAAAATCAACCCAGTTGATCCATTCCTATGGAAAAACCCACCTCACAAAAACCCGATTTACAACGATAATAGAATGTATCTGGGGATGCCTAAAATTAGAACAACAATTCTTGATGAATTGTTGAAGATAATAAAATTGAGAGGTATTAAATTTGATGGTATTTTAGGAGTCGCCACAGCAGGATTGCCCTGGGCTGGATTGTTAGCCCACAAACTAAAAGTACCCCTGTATATAAGCCACAATGGTGAAATACATCAGTACCAAAGTTTGTTCATTGACCTAGAGTATCCAGAATTGGATGAATGGGCAAAAGTTGATGCCATAGTAGCAAGCATTCCATGGAGCATAGCTCCTGCTACAATCATGGCTCACAACTTAAATAAACCTTTATTCTACGTAAGGCCCGATAAAAAACACCATGGCAAAGGTAAACAAATTGAAGGGTTAGTTGGTTTAAATACTAGTATTAAAAATGTAGGATTAGTAAATATCATAAAAAATGACAATTACAAAGCCGACATCTACGATGCACTTGGAAATTTAGGGGTTAAAATCGTTTGTGATAAAAACTTTCAATTCCAAGAAAAACCCGCCGAATTAAAAGGCAAGAAAATCCTAGTAATTGATGATTTATTTTCTACAATAAATTCAGCTTTGGTAGATGTAAATATGTTGCGTACTGCTGGTGCTATTGTCGAGGATATTGCTTGTATCTTCACTTATGGCTTCCCTGCAATGTACGCAAATATAAAGGAAGCCAATTTGAAAATGCATAGTCTAATGGATTATAAAATGTTTCTAGAATATGGAACAAAGAATAATCACATTAATAGAAATTATAAAGACATGCTAAATGAGTGGAAGCAAGACCGTGAAGCTTGGGGAGAGAAGTACTTTCCAACTCCGTCATCGAGCACAGATACAGCCACTGAAACCCCTCATTCTGCTACAAATTCTGCTACAAGCAAATAAAGTCCATCCCTAGAATGGGCACAAAAATAAAAAGCGTTACGAGAGTAAAAACTCAAGTAACGCTTTTTTTATTTGACTAAAAATCACCAATTATTTACTGGGCCTTTGTGTAAGCAATTATAAATTTGATTATACCAAAATTTGGCTTTTTCATGAGCTTTGACATCAAAATCATTACCCGAAGATGCATACAAAATATCTCTAGAAACATTCACAATGAAATTATTTCCACCTGCATTATCTACAGATGCCTGCAAGTCACCCTGCTGTGTGCCAACTCCAGGAATTAATAAATTTAATCCAGGAGCTGAATTACGAACTATGCCAATTTTTTTTGGGACAGTTGCACCAGTAACCAATGCGCAGTTATTGTTGTAATTCCATTTTTCTGGATTTGCAACATTTTTTGCAATAATTTCATACAAATGATTTCCAGTTTGTTTATAAGCTCCAGTAATTTCAGTATCTGGAATAAATAAATCCTGAAATTCATCGGCACCTTCATTGGAAGTGCAACACAAGATATAATTTAGCTTATCCTTGCGATCCAAAAATGGCTTCATGCCCTTCCAGCCCATAAATGGCGACAATGTAACAGCGTCGGCACCAAGATAATCAAAGATGAATTTAGCCCAATGTTCATTGGTATTACCAATGTCACCAAGCTTTGCATCGGCAATTATTAAAACTTCCGGATAGAATCTCTTTATATATTCTATCGTCATCTTAGCAGCCTTTAGGCCGAGGAACCCTTCACTGGTATAGAATGCAATGTTGGGCTTGAATGCGCAAGCCAAATGACCAGTTGCTTGTATAATACTATGATTAAACTCGACAATTGCTAGATCAGAGTCCATGTGTCCGCCACTACTAGAACCATCAGAAATCTTTTGAATGTGTTCTGGGCATTTTGAAATGTCTGTATCTAAACCGATACAAAGGTTGAATCCTGCGGCAATCCTTGCCGCTAATTTCTCTTGAGCTGATTTTGTATTCATTATTTTTTTATTTGCTTACAAATTACCACACCACTACACAAAAGTCCAACAATACCAAAAACCTCCAGATAGAGCATTAGACTCTACCTGGAGGTTAAATTTAAATTATTAAAATTTAAATAAAGCTATGAATTTTGGCACAAAGATTATCAATCCAATAATGATTGCAACAATCACAGATATAAATACAGCCCCTGCGGCTACATCCTTCGTATCACGAGCATATGGGTGATATGTAGGGCTAGTTAGGTCAATGTCTATTTCCATAGCAGTATTGAACGCTTCAGCAGTAAGAACAAAGCCTATAGCAAGAGCAATCAATGCCCATTCTGCTGGTGTAATATTCAAAGCAAATCCAAAAATAATTGCAATAAAAGCAAAACATATATGCACCCAAGCATTGTGTTGTGTGCGAATCATTATAGCTATCCCCCGAAATGCATGATTAAAACTCTTTGCCCTCGAAACAATCGAGAAGTTCTTTTTATCCAAAAATTTTTCTTCTGTAGCTTTACCTGTTTCCATGTATGTATTATATCATTCACTATCAATACTTGGTATGGGTAGCGAAATATTATTCATCCAGATCAATTAATACTTCCCCATTCTGACCAAATAATACATTTTCTTGCCAGCCTTTTGTTGATTCATTGAAACGAGAGACTGTATAATCATCACCCTCTCCAACCTTTGTCACCGCAATATGAGCATCTGCTAACTTGTCCAAAATCTTACTCTTTTGTAATTCAGAATAATAATCCACAGATCTACCATGAATATTTATTTTTCCAATTGGTTTAATTGAATCGTCTAATCGTACTTGCTGTACTGGTTCTTTGAATACAGGATAAAATTCGTTACTCGTTATTATATTCCATTCATTTGCTTTTGTGGCGATTTGAGCTTGCAAATGCAAAAGCATTTCCGGCTTAATATCTTTTAAAATATATTGCTCATATTCTATTACTTTAATTTCATCTTCTTTAGTATCATAATATTCCTCTACATCCCCATAAGCATGATCATGTAGACTAACATCTCCATGAATATCAAAATCTCCTTTGTAGTCTTCTATCTTAAGATCCTTATCTTCATCTGTTTGTATTGGGGTATGGAGCTTTTTTGAGTATTCATCTAGTGATTTCTTTGCTTTTTCAAGGTTACGCTGACCTTGTTTATATGCGTACAAACTATCCTTGTAAGCTTTAAGCTGTGGATCATCAGGATTGGTGACAAACACTACCTCTTTTTCTTTTGGTGCCTGAGCTTCAGCTTTATTTGGCATCATCGCGGATAATGCTAACCCTGTTGCGATAATCACATTCTTTGCTTTTTTATTTAAACCAACGAATAATTCTTTCTTATCAGGATTTTGATCAGTTTTTATCTCACTTTTATTCATGTTGAAATTTTCCATTCCCATATCTGTATTATTTCATACCTCTTACTAATGCGATTTCATCTTCAATACTTTTTTGGAGTTTTTTTGCATCCTGAACAAAATCCACCAATGTAAAACCATGATTAGATGTTATCTGATTCCCGCGTCTATCATTTTCAATATATAATGCTGACTTGCTTCCGGATGTTAATTTATTTTCTTTTATATGACTAGGGTCATTATAATTACTAATACCAAAGAAACTACCTTGCTGAACAAAAAGTCTACCATTTGCACAGATACTTTTATTGTCAACTTCATAAATACTTTTTTCATCTGCGGGAATGGTCTTTGTTTTTTCTTGCACTTTTTCATACATCACGATTGCATTTTTGTTTCCAAAATCTGCTAATCTTGATTTGTAGTATAAATGAGTAGAAGAATCAACTTCTGAATTATTTTCAGGAGCTTCTTTGTATTTCATCAATAAATTATGTTTGCTTGCTTCTTGAAACAAAACATCAGACAAACTATCGATTGCATGTTTCGTATTATTTATTTCAATTGCTTGTTCTGGAGTAAGTTGTATTTGATGACTATAACATTCAGATTTTTGCTGAGCTTCGGCTATTCCAAAATTTGATAAAAACAAAAGACTAAGAATCTTCAGCTTCCCAACTGATTTCTTAAGAGCTTCAAAAGATGAAGGGTCCACATTCTCTCTTGTTTCTTGCTTATTATTATTCTCGCCACTTTGTGGCATCATATCAAATTTTCCCATAAGTGTATTATATCATTTTTTTCTGACTCTTGGATACCACAAAGATACCGCAACTGCACCTAATACATCAAGCAACATATCCTTTTGGGCGTCCCAGATATCGCCTTGGGAGCCTAGGAATGCTGCCCCGCTTGAACCACCATACAATTCAGCATACCACCATTCGGTCCATTCATAAAATACGGCCACAAAGGCGATTGAAAATATGGCATAGGTTACCGCAATTGATTTCCTTGCGACCAATCCCCTACCTAACAAATATTCAATAATCGGCAAAGCATAGAATCCTACTGTGAAATGCCCAACCCTATCAAACATGTTGCGCTCAAATCCAAAAAAATTATTAAAGAAATCAAATGGGACTCGCTCAAATGTATAGTGCCCACCGATCGTATGCCAAAATGGTAATATGAACATTAATATATATGCGGTATTGGAAAATCGTACCCCTCGGTAATATAGAATTACAATAAACAAAATGAGTAAAATTATAGGAATATTCTCGGCATACCAGACACTTCGCGAATAAGGATTAATTCCTGCAATAATAACCTCGATGACATAGAGAACTAACAAAATATGTGGTAAATATTTTTTCATAAATGTTATTTTATCTAATAGTCATTTTCTTTAACATTACTCTTCCCTTTCCGTATTCCATGAAATAAAAGCTTTTTGAATCTGGAGACCAGACAGGAGACCCTTTAATATCTTGCGTACCAAGATTTATATCTTTATTTTTTAATAAATCAAAAACATGCAACTTATCTATTGTGGCAAATCCACACCCATGTTGAACAACAAAAGTAACTTTTGTTTCATCTGGAGAAACAGAAACTCCCCCAAGACAAGTATCTCTATTAGATTTTATTGTAAAAATTTTATCTTCTTTCATTGTGACTGGATCAAATACATACAGTGAATCTTCTTTTCCTGACTCAACCTTAGCATAATACGCCTTACCAGATATACCGATTGAGTACCCACTCATATCTAGCACGCCGGGCTCTTCTTCCCCACCAAGGAATTCCTTGATTTTTATAATTGTATTTTCAGTAACTTCTTTTGGTAGACAACCAGCACAAGAGCTCTGTTCAATACTTCCATATTCTGCTTTTACAACGGTTTCAAATCCATCATTTTTAAAGGTAAAACTCGGATCTAAAATAAAATATGGGTTAGAACAAAAATACTTTTGTGATTCTAAATGAGTCTGTGTGATTGCCCATTCAGGGACATCCTCAAAGCAATTTGAGTTGGCTTTTGTCTTAATTTCCTCGCTAAAATATTTCTCATCCAAAGACCACCCATCTTTTCGATATTTAAAACGATCAGGTTGTTGAAATATCTTCACTTCTCCAGAAAATAAATTTTTTACCACTGGGTTATACATAATTCCCGCAAGACTATTATACTCTTCGTCTAGTAATAGTATATATTTTCCACTCGGAGAGATTGATACAATAGAATCCACTCCTTCCGTAACCACGATATAAGAAGATTGAACATAAAGTTTCCTTTCTATAATCTTTATTCCGTACACAACGATCAATAAGATTAAAAAAATTATGATATATTTTGACTTTTTGGATCTTTTTGAAATTATTGGCTGAATAACTTCTTGATTTGTATTTTGTGTTTCCATAATTTAAATATTTTGCCCAATAGAAACAACAATCGCAGTTCCTACTAGAATTACTAAAGCTAATCTTGCTTTCTTATACACTGATTCTTTTTTGGTAAAAATAACTAGAAGTCCCGGTGCCATAACGAGAGCGCATGCAAGTGGAAACAATAACAGCATAGGTGAAATTAACATAAAAGCAAGAATCGTAAGTGCAGTTATAATAAGAGATAATTTAATTAGTAAAAATAACCCTACTACAATAGAAAGATACGCCAAAACCAAAATAAACTTTGATTTTTGAAATGTTTTTACAACTGCAGACCGAACAACTTCTTGTGTATTTTGTGGTTCCATATTAAAAGAATAGCATGTATATAATTAAATACAATTTAAAAAACACCCTCTTGCTTGAGGGTGTTTTTTAATATCAATATTATTTGTTCTTCTTTCCAACCTTTCGGCGAGAAACAATGAGACGGTTTGAGTACTTCTTTGGAGTACGAGTCTTCTGGCCTTTTCCAGATGGCTTGCCCCACTTTGTCTTTGCACGGCGTAGTCCACGTCCTTGAGCACCTTCACCTCCACCATATGGGTGATCAACTGGGTTCATGGCTGAACCACGAACTGTTGGGCGGATACCCTTCCAGCGACTTCGTCCTGCTTTACCATAATTCTGAAGCTTGTATTCTGAGTTTGAAACTTCACCAATACATGCGTAACAATTTTCTGGAACTTTACGGATTTCACTAGATGGCATTTTGATATTTGTATAACCCAAGTCGTTCGCAACCACTTGACCAAATGAACCAGCAGAGCGTACTAACTTTGCACCACCTTCTGGCTTGATTTCAATATTGTATACAAATGTACCTACTGGGATAAGGCGAAGTGGAAGACGGTTACCCGCAGTCAGAGGAGCCTTTTCTGAAACGATGAATGTATCGCCAGCAGTAATGCTCTTTGGTATTACTACATAACGCTTTTCACCATCGGCATATACTGCAAGTCCGATAAATGCTGAACGGTTTGGGTCATATTCCACAGTTGTGATCTTTGCAGGAATTTCCTTTTTATTATAAACGAAATCTATTTCACGATATAGGCGCTTGTTACCACCACCTTTGTGGCGAGTTGTAATACGGCCTTGATTATTGCGTCCTACTGAACGCTTGAATCCATGAGTTAAAGATTTCTCAGGAGTATCTGTAGTCAAAACTCCACGGTATGTAACTGTAGTTTGGTGACGCTTTGATGGTGTTGTTGGTTTATATTTCTTCATATATTTATGCTATTGCTATCTTATCACCCTTCTTTAAATATACGACCGCTTTCTTTCCGCCTGACTTTGTACCCACCTTTCCACGTACGAAAACCACTTTCTCTTTACGTTGTGTGATAGATATTTTTAAAGGTGTAACTTTGTAAAGTGCAATGAATGCTTTCTTCACTTCTGTCTTGTTTGTATTTCTTGCAACGTTGAAAGTGTAAACACCCTTTTCTGCACCGATGGCTGCTTTTTCTGTCATACGAGCACCTAAAATAACAGAGCTCTTTACAACTTCTGTTGCAGTAACTTCATCTTTCTTTGTATTCTTTTTTGTTTTTGTTGTTGTAGCCATATTATTTCTTTTGTAACTTACCACCAAAGAAAGCGATACTTTCTACAGGTTGTACTATTACGATAAATTTATGTGTAACCACGTCAACAGCACTAAGGTTACGAACTTCGTCTACCTTTACTGTTGGGACATTTGAAAAACTCTTTTTCAAAACTTCAGTCTTTGCTGGGAATGTGATTAAAGTATTAACTTTCTTACCACCCACCAATCGCTCGTAGCCTTTGATCTTTGATAGATTGTCCAATGTAGTAACTGCATCCTTTGTTTTGATCTTTGCAAATGTTAATTCATCAACAAACAATATCTGACCTTTGCGTAGCTTTTCAGACAAAAGAGTAAATAGAGCCTTTGCACTCATTTTCTTATTTACTTTTTGTGAGTAGTTCTTGTCATTGCGTGGACCATGAGTCACACCTCCACCGATCCAGATAGGTGAACGAGTAGAACCGTGACGAGCCTTACCTGTACCCTTTTGCTTCCAAGGCTTGCGTCCTCCACCACGAACCTCACCACGAGTTTTCGTATGAGCTATTGGTGTACGAGCATTCGCTTGCATGGCCACAACTGTCTGGTGAACCAAGTCAGCATTCCAAGGCAAGCCAAAAACTTGTTCTGGTAATGATATCGGTCCAACTAATTTTCCTTTTTGATTGTATACTTGTGCTTCCATATATATTTTAAGAGACTATCTCAATAAGCGTTCCGCGTCGTCCTGGAATCGCACCTTTAATTAGTAATTGGTTATTGTCTTTGTCGACTGCAACTACTTTCAAATTTCGAACTGTGATACGGTCACCACCTGTGCGTCCTCCCATGCGCATACCTTTTGGTACACGATTACGAAGACCTCCACCGATAGAACCTGG
>CAZXCN010000010.1:6799-14427 GCA_964639185.1 uncultured Candidatus Saccharibacteria bacterium | reverse complement strand
AGGGTTATGGTGATAATTGCGTATTGGTCCTATGATGTCATAATCTTTTGCTATGCTTAGTATCTCATCAATAATGTTTTCACGAAATATAGTATCACTATCAAAATGAATTATTTGATTATGTTCTGTTTCCAATATTGCCTTTTCCCACAACATAGCTGTGCCACGATGACCGTATTTAAAAGCATTTAAAATATTTGCTTCAATTTCAATAAATACATTATTTGGGTGAGTATCTATATACTCGAAGTCTTCTTTTGTACCATAAATATGTACTTTGTAATTATGGTATTTATGAAAAGAATCTAGGGCAATTTTACCTATCTTTCCACAATTTACTATCTCTGTAAATATAAAAGTATTATCCATGGATTATTTTTTTAAATTTATTTAATATTTTATACACCAACTTTGCTTTTTCTGGGTATAGGGTAACTTCTACTTTATCAAGATTATTTTTATGATCATTTACGTACTCACAAAGCATAGGGAATATCTGGTATTTATCCAAGATTAGGTCTTTTGCTATTTTCAATTCACCTTTGGATCGTTCATAAAGGTCACTTTGGAGTATATATTTTATTGTATTTATCGCCTCATCTGTATTATCTATATCTATTACAGATAAAGTATCTTTTGTAAAATAATCATATATATTAGTACACCCATAGTATATAGGGTATGCCTCAGCAAGGAAAGTATCTGTCAATTTTTCTGTCCAATAATCATTTGTAGAGCTATTTTCAAGTACTATGTGATATTTATACGGTGCTATGCCGTCCCATTTGTCATCTAGGGTATTTGACCCTAAGCCATAAATATCTATTTGATCACCCAATTCATTTTTTAGTTTAGTCAGGAAATCATACCTTTTTTTGTGTCCTTTGGTAAATGTTTTATTGGATACAATAATAGAGACTAATTTTGTTTTAATAGGTGTTAGTGAGGATTTTAACTCATCATAAGTTTTATAATATTTATCTTCACCACTTTGCATCTTATAACCTATCCACCAAGGTAATGCTTGTTGTTGGTGGATAATATTTGGATGTTTAATACTTTTTTGACATGTTATTACTACACCAAATTGTTTAGTGAATTGATGGTTGTATCTATGGACAGATTCGGGTTCGGTTGTTATTAGTACAATATTTTCTCTTGATACTTTTGTTGATTCTGATTTTCCTAAACCACCGTAAACAACCCATAGATCACACTCATCAATATCCTCATTGATGTAGAATTCGCAATTACCCCATACTGGATTCAAAGAGGGAAGCTGTTTAATGAATGGTTTACCACCACCAGCTGTAGATATTTTAATTTTAAAAATATTTTTCTCATTCATAATTAATTTTTTGTAAACCAAAAACAACCACAACCGTATCGTTGGGAATCTGCTAAAGATTTTGATGCATTATATATGATACCTTCTTCCTGCCCATTGTCGGGGATTAATGTAAACTCTTTTAAGAAAGAAATATAAAAATATGTTTCTTTGATAAACTTCTTGATAAAACTTGGAATAATTTTTTTTATTATTTGCATAAATTATAACTTTAATGTTTTTGTAATTGTTTTACTAAAATTTTCAGGTAGAAATACCTTGTATGGATCACTTTTTATAAATTGTTCTATGGATTGTATATATGTATTATATTTATCCTCATCTATTGAGTTTAAAAATTCTAAAAGTTCCATGTCATTTTTAAAATCACGACGGTCTATAAAAGTATTCTTATCTATATATTGTGTTATATTTTCTGCGCCCCAATAAATAGGGATTGTACGCGCATGATAACAGTCAAATATTTTTTCGGTTATCCAGCCATTTTCACCTTTTATGTTTTCATAACATAGACTAAATTTATATTTAGATAGTACAGCATGTTTGTCCTCACAAGTCCCCATATAGTTTTTATATTTATGAATTAAAAAAGGAAATAGTTTTTGATATTTTGTAACTGGTTTATTCCAATTGTATCCAAATAAATCAAACTCAGAACCTAATTTATTTTCAAAGAATTTTATTGATTTTCTTCTCATTCGATAAAGGTCATTTGGGTGGCTTGAGTATTTATTCATCGATATATTTACTAGCATCTTTTTATTGTTAAATGCAATATTTGGCACTGGTCGTGAATCGCCTGAATAGGGGTGATAGAATTTAAAAAACTTTTTATTATCTACAAGGTCGTCATTCCAAGTTAGTATCGTATCAAACTTAGAAAATAGTTCTTCAGTATAGTTATCTGGGTCTATTACTGCTGGTTCCCAGAGTATCAACACCATCTTGTCTTTTAACCCCAATGATACTCCTTCTATATATATCTCACGCATTTTTAATGCACGGTTCTTTATTCCAAGAATTTTTTTTATAAAAAGTCTAATTTTAGATTGCTTTTTTGGTATACCTAGGCTGACTTCGTCTTGAAATAATATGTAATCAGCTTCTCTAAGATCATTATTATCAACTGTCTGAATAGTGTAATCAAGTGCAGATAATTCATCTTTTAGGGTTCGCCAACACCCATTAAAATTATTACTATCTTTATATGTAAAAATAGTATTTTTTTCAAACCCCTTAATGCTTAGAAGTATATTCTTCATATTTATTTATCTTGTACTATCTCCCACTCTGCATTGCTGAATACACAACCCCAATTTATAGATGCTTCTCCGTAACTTTGCATAAATGATCCAGCATCAAGGATTTTGATTTTTATAGCGTTTTCTATTATATCAATATCTCGAAGACCTTTTTCATGTGCAGCTATACGAATTGTATAAATATCAGGTATCAGGAAATCATTTGCAATTTTTATATTTGTCGTATAATGTCCTTTTTTAAAATTGTAAACCTTACCACCTGTTGTGTCGGAAAGACTTGTGGACGTAACATTGACTCCATTTGTATTTCTTAAAGTTGTAGTTATCTCTATTGGCCCTATCTCTTTCTTTACTTCGAAGGCAAGCCCGATATTAAATCCCTCATTGTGTTGTATTGTATTAATTACAGCACCATCATTTTTTGTTACCCAAATTTTTTTAAATACAAGCTCCTTGCTAGCATCTGTATTTATAAATTCTATGGGATTATTATTACTCAACACTTCTTGAATGTTGTGTTCGTTATATATTTTTAATATTTCTTCAGTGGCACCAATTGCTCGAATTTTTCCTTTTTCTAAGAGTATTGTCCTTTTGCAAAGTTCACGAATAGCGTTCATGTTATGACTTACAAATAGTATGGTGCGCCCCTCCTTTTTTGTAATATCTTCCATTTTACCCATACATTTCTTTTGAAAATCTGCATCTCCTACAGCAAGCACCTCATCTATTACTAGTATATCTGGGTCCATATGTGCTGCTACTGAAAAGGCTAGTCGAACATACATACCACTCGAGTAATATTTAACAGGTGTATCAATGAATTGTGTTATGTCGGCAAATTCTACTATTTCATCAAATTTTTTAATGATTTCTTTTTTCTTCATACCAAGAATTGCTCCGTTTAGGAAAATATTTTCTCGGCCCGATAGTTCTGGGTGAAAGCCTGTACCTACTTCAAGCAATGATCCTATTGTTCCATTTATTTTTATTTCTCCAGTTGTTGGTGGAGTAATCTGAGACAAGATCTTTAAAAGGGTAGACTTACCAGCACCATTGTGTCCCACAATACCCACAACCTCACCCTCTTCAATTGTAAAATTAATATCTTTTAATGCCCAGAATTCTTCTTTGGTATTTATTCCAATAACATTTTTAATTTTGTTTTTTATAAACTTTAGTGGATGTTTGAATGTATTTACTAATACGTCCCGCAAAGCAATATAACCACCTTTGTTGTGGTTTATGTTGTATTTCTTACTTATATTTTTGGCTTCAATTATTAGCATATTATATTATGTCTGCAAAATAATGCTCCGTCTTTTTAAATGTATAAATTCCTATTACCATTACTGTAACTGTTGCAAAGAAAGATATCCATATTAAAGTCCAATTTAAAACTGTAGTACCCAATAATGCTGCTCTGGCACTTTGTATAACACCCATCATAGGGTTCAATGCTAATATCCATGAATACTTACCAAGTATTCCAGCAGGATATATTACAGGGGTTACAAACATGAGTATTTGTATAAAGAAAGGTAGTATATAGCGAACATCTCGGTACTTTACATTTACAGACGCAAGGAATAATCCAAGACCAACAGACACCATAAATGTAATAAATAATAAAAATGGTATTAATAATAATCCTAATAGGTGCGGGGTGTATCCATAATAAAACATCATCCCTATCAGTATGATCGATGCAATAAAGAAGTCTATGAATTTTGATGCCACTGAAGATAATGGAAGTATTAAACGAGGAAAATAAACTTTTGTTATGATTGGTTGGTTAGTTATAAGCACATTGCTTGTATCAGTTAGAGCGCTAGCAAAAAATTGCCAGAAGAGTAGACCAGTGTATACGAATATAGGGTAGGGTACTCCATCAGAAGGTACACCTAATAATTGACCAAAGAATATAGAGAAAACAACCATAGTTATAAATGGCTGGAATATTGCCCATAGTGCCCCAATGTATGTTTGCTTGTAGCGTACTTTTAAGTCACGCCAAGTAAAAAAATACAGGAGTTCACGGTAGTCCCATACTTCCCTTAGGTCTGAAAAACTGAATATTTTCTTTGGTTTTATGACTATATTATGAGGACTGCTCATGTGTGTCATAATAGCATTTTTACCTTATTTTTACCACGTACTAATACTTCTTTAACACCATAGCTATTGTCTTTACTATGATCAATATATCGAGGAATATATTTCTGTTTTTAATATAATACAAATCATATTTTAACTTCTCCCTTGTGTCTTCAACTGATGCACCGTATCTGTAGTTGATCTGTGCCCAGCCAGTTAGTCCTGGCTTTACAGAGTGACGCAGGTCATAATAATTGATCTCTTTATTTAGCATGTTTGTGAACTCTGGCCTTTCTGGGCGTGGTCCAACAAGTGATAAATCACCGATCAATATATTGAACAATTGAGGTATCTCATCCAAGTGGCTCTTGCGTAGCACTCTACCTATTTTTGTTATGCGATTATCTGTCTTGTCGTCACGTGTCCATACCGCGCCATCTTTCTCAGCATCTGTTTTCATTGATCTGAATTTGTATAAAGTAAATTCTGTATCATTTATACTAATTCTTTTTTGTTTAAATAATATTGGCCCACGTGATGTTGTTTTTACCAAGACTGCTACTATTATAAAAACAGGGGATAGTATTATTAGGAAAGATACAGACAGTACAATATCCATAAATCTTTTTAATGATATAAATATTCCTTTATTTTTATTTACATATTCTATTACCTTGTTTTTATCTACTGTCTCGGTCGGTATCTTTTGAAATGTTTCTTCATAAAAAAGCTCGATAGTATATATAGATATTTCTTTTTTTAATAGCGAGTACAAATTGGCAAAGGCTTCACTCTCGAGTGTATCTACTATAACTATATCCGGATTTATTTTTAGTATTTGTTCATAATTGAAATCGGGTACTTCACCTACTACTTCATACCCCATAGTTTCATTATTCTTTATTTCATTTATTAGTGGGTTATTATTGGTATTGATTATTAATACCTTGCGATTGATCTTGCGACTTAAGTATTGCCTACGTACTAATATTCGGATATAAAAATCAATTAGGCTAAATATAGCAGTGAATATAAATAAGTTTGTTTTTGGTGTTAGCTCGAATAAATTACCATATATATAGAATATGATTATAGAAAGTGTAAAAGATACAATAATACTTTTAATAAAAGAATCATTGAAGTCTGTTATGCTTCTGTTGAATCTGGCTGAGTACAAGTTGAATATATAGAAGCTTGCAGTGAATACGCATACAACTATAAAGAAGGGTATAGAATGGTTTAATAGGTTTGTATAGAAATTACTGGTCCCATATCGAACTAAAAGCATCAAACACAAAGCTATCGCTCCGGCGATAAAGTCGAGTTTTAGCATTATTATGGCTCTCCATTTGATAAAATATTCTATCATTTATACCACCCAATATACACTAATTTGTCAACAAAATCCATCGTATATTTATGTTTCTCTAATCTAGACTAATAGGGGTATTTATAAATTTGAATGTGATTTGTTATGGTGATTTAAAAATATATTATTTTGATTAAGTATATACCTAGGCTATAATGTAAATATGATTAGTAAACATTCAGTAAAAATAATATTTGGTTTTTGCGGAATGATCCTCCTCGGGCTTATATCCCTCGTCGTCATTAATAAATTTAAATAACCCTCTTTTACTTTTAATCCCCAGATAGGGTCCCGGACCCTATCTGGGGATTTTTTATAATAATTCATTAGTTATTCACTTTTTTGATATTGTTTAATTATTTTTTATGAGATAATTAAATCCAATGAGGAAACAGCCTCTCTTAACAGAACAGTATTACCATATCTACAATCGCGGGGTAGACAAACGCGATATTTTTACTAGTAAAGAGGACATCTATCGATTCATCGAAAGTATCCGCGAATTTAACCAAAAAGAAAATATAGTAAGTTTATCAAATTTACGAAAATCTAATTCCCAGATAGCCGTCGGACGGCTATCTGGGAATATTAAAAAAGAATCTTTAATAAACATAGTAGCTTATTGTTTAAACCCTAATCATTTTCACTTTCTTTTAAAACAATCTATTGACGGGGGTATTGCAAAGTTTATGCAAAAATTACAAGGAGGATATTCTTGTTATTTTAACATTAAAGAAAAACGTTCAGGAGCATTATTTCAGGGTAAATTTAAATCACACCTAATAGATGATGATCAATATTTTAATAGGTTGATAGGTTATGTGAATAATAATGATCAAATGCATGAAATACCGGAAGATAAGAAACACTTAGTTTTTAATAGTGCATTTGAATATAAAAATAACGATTTTAAAATTGTAGATAAAAAAGAAGGTGAAAGAATTTTGGAAATTTTCGGAGGGATTAAAGGTTTTGAAAAACATTGTAAGGAAATAATAAATGCAGTTCGGGAAGAAAGAGGGAAGACATCACTGCAAGATGATGATAATTTATTAGATGGTATATAATCAGATAGCCGTCGGACGGCTATCTGAGAGTTATTCACAGGTTGAGAGGAATATTTTATTGACTGGTTTGTCAAGGATGTTGTAAAATTTATTCATGGAAGAAATTCATGAAAATTTAATGAATACTAATAAAAATTTTGATAATAAAAATATGAAAGTAAAATTCTTGAAAGTTTTGAAATGGGCTGGTTGGGTTATGTTGGCTGGATTTATTTTTCTTGTTGGTGTACGTACTGTGCACTTTATGAATTTGAAAAAGACGAATGTGCAAATAGAAAAAATTCATGCGACTAAATTGCAAATGGATGATGTTATGGGGGTAAATTTACCACCTGACCCTGGGGAATTAGCTGATACTACAATAGAAGGAATAGATGCGAATAATAATTATATTCGTGATGATGTTGAGCTCGCTATATTTAAAGAATATCCAAATAGCGCAAAAACACGAGCTGTCTTGTTGCAGTATGCTATGGCGTTGCAGA
>CAZXCN010000010.1:0-6699 GCA_964639185.1 uncultured Candidatus Saccharibacteria bacterium | reverse complement strand
CCAAATAGCGCAAAAACACGAGCTGTCTTGTTGCAGTATGCTATGGCGTTGCAGACTCAAATGACTTACTTTAATAGTAATACTGATGTTAGTACTGAAATAGCAACAGAAGAAGGAAGAGCCGATATTTGTTTATCAAATACACTAGTTCCACGAAAAACACCTGAGTCTTCAAGGTCTTATGCTGACATTGAAAAAATAGATTTCTTTGTTGATTTTATTAAAAATAAACAATTTAATACTAAAGAAAGGAGTAACGCAAAAGATGTTTTTTATAAAAATGTTAGAAGTTTTGGTGAATCAGATAATGTATTGTGCGATATTGATAGTATTAAATTACCAAATTAATTTTTTTTAAACACAAAAATGAAATTTATATCAAAGTGGTATAAGAAAAGTCTGTTGCTTCTGCTGCTTATGTCTTTATTACCCAATTTTGCTTTTGCTCAAGATTGTTCTAGAAATGGATACACTATATCTACAATTAATGGTATTTTTACTAAAGAATCTGATGCTATAAAAAATAAAGATGATTTAATTAGATTTTTACCTGATTCTTACAACGGGGAAAATATTATTGTCAATTATTTATACAACCCGACACATGGTGGGGGTTTGGGTGATATATTTGATTATGTAAAACAAGGTTTTTTTGATCAGAAGTCTGATTATGATTTGACTGAAATATTACAAGATGCAAGTTCAAAAATAACAACTCAAAAGCTTTTACTCGTTGCCCATTCACAGGGCAATTTTTATGCCAATAATTTTTATGATAAAGTTGCTGGAATCGAAGGGGGAGTACCGGTTGAGTCTATTGGTGTGTATGGAATTGCAAGTCCGGCTAATCATGTGGCTGGAGGGGGTAAATATTTAACATCAGATACAGATACAGTGATCGGTAAAGTTCGAGAGACTCTAAAGCGTGAAGTTCTACCATCAAATGCTCATATAGGATTACAAGTGAATGATGAAAAGAATGGACATAGTTTTTCCGATATATATTTAAAATATGAAAGTGCTAGAATTGTTTCTGATATAAAAAAATCTCTTGATAAATTACAAAATAATAATATTCAGATTGAAAATATGCCTTGTATTAATCCACCAGAGATCACTTTGGGGCATAAAATACAAAAAGGTATATTGGTTGCAATTGATCCATTCGCCAGTGCTACTACATACGTACTGGGAGGTGTATATAATGCGGCCTCTGTTGTGCGAGATACAGGCTCGAATGCAATAGCTTGGATTTATAATACTAGTAAATCTATTGCTAGTTCAGTATTTAAATTCACTAAAAGTAATTTAGCTTCTGTGGCGGATTCAGTTTCTGAGAATAGTGAAAACATAAATGTAGGGTTAGGTAATTTAGATTTTAGTGATATTAATAAAAATATAGAAATTGAAAATCTATCAAATGAAAATACAGAAATTATAAATACTGTAAATACACCTACTGTAGTAAACCAAGAATTGGAAAAAGAAGTAAATACAGATATTGTAAATAAAGATACAGAAGAAAAATTAATCCACCATTCTGGCGGAGGTTCTGGCGCAAGTACTGTTAATGCAGAAGAAAATACAATTGAGACACCGGAGCCGGTTACTCCGAAAGATGAATCAACAGAATTACCTACAGAAGAAATACCATCAACAGAAACAGAGGTAATAGAACCTGTTATTTTAGGAAATAAAATAAATTTTGATTCACAGGATAAAATATATTATTCAGGAGATTTTATGTTGTGTGATGTTGTTGATAAAACTTTATTTATGAATGGAAATAATTCTGGGATGAATTTTATTAGTAGTACTAATTGGCAGAAACCATACATGAGTACTGTAAATGAAAGTATGACACCAAATAAAAACTATAGATTTATATTTGGTGATTATGAAAAATCTGTAGCTGATTGTTCAAATAGCACATTTATAAATGATTATTCCAATACTTTTTATTACGCTACAAATAAAGGGGATTCTATTGTTTATGATGAAAATACTTTAAATAGAATTTTGTCATTTGAATTTAAATCAATAGCTACTGCTCAAGTAGTTATGCATGATGGTGGAGTTAATAAAATATCTGTATATGTACCTTCAGGCACTGATTTAACAAATTTGATACCAACTATTTCAATATCAGATAAAGCTACTATTGATCCGCAGAGTGAAATAACAAAGGATTATACAAACCCTGTGATTTATAAAGTTGCAGCATTTGATGGATCAATACAAGAATATACTGTGACTGTGTATCCAACATTAGGTGAGGAAATTGATTTTGATGCGCAAAATAAAATTAATTATTCTGGGAATTTTATATTTTGTGATGTAGATACATCGACAGTGTCTGCTAGTGGGGAAGTGCTAGGGTTTATCAGTAGTACTAATTGGCAAACGCCATACATGAGTACTGTAAATGAAAGTATGACACCAAATAAAAATTATAGATTTATATTTGGAAGTTATAGTAAATCAAATCCTGATTGTACAGACAATACATTTGTTAATAATTATTCTCACAATTTTTATTATGCAAATAATCTAGGCTCATCTGTTGTGTATGGTGTCTACACAGCTCCTGTCGAAGAGGAACCAGACCCTGTAATAGAACCAGACCCTATCCCAGACCCTGTAATAGAACCAGATCCTATTCCAGATCCTGATCCTGTTATCGATCCAATACCAGACCCTGATCCAATTATTTTACCAGATACAACACCTCCAAATATTGAGAGTTATGCATTCAATAATACGGTCGGAAATATTACAGTAAATCCAGTAGAAAATCCTATGACATTTACTTTGAATGCAAATGAAAATGTTGATTGGGTTTCTGTTCGTATAGAAAAACAAGATGATGATAATGTTTATAAAACATTTTTCTCAGGAAATGGTTGTGTAGATTTTACTAAAATTTGTACAAAAACTTGGAGTGATACTTCGAAGGGTTTGCTTGCAAGTGGGGTGTATAGAATAAAAGTAAATATTAAAGATGCGACAGGGAATGTGTACCAGGATTACTTGGCACCATATGTGATAAATGTAGATATGACTTTGCCGAAGAATTAATCCCCAGATAGGGACCGAGTCCCTATCTGGGGGAGGGTTTACCCGCACACTTGTGCGCAAGTGTGCGGGTTGTGTTTTTCGGGAAATGTGCTATATTTGTGGGGTAAGCCGTAGACAGAAGGTTATCCGAAGCCGAAAGGTATTGGACGTAAAATCCCTTCCGAGGTCACATAAAATATACTATATATAGTATATGTGATTCACGGCCTTAACAGGTCGATTTTTTATTTTAGGATTTTAAGTACACAAAAAAATTCATGGCATTAAAAAAAGAAAAGAAAGTAGAAATTGTAGACACTTTAGAGGCTTCTTTAAAGAACGCACAATCAGCTGTTTTCGTAAAATTTGATAAATTGACTGTGGCAGATGTAAACAAGCTGCGCAGAGATTTACAAAAAGAAAGTATTGGATACACTGTAGCAAAGAAGACTTTGTTGAAAAGAGTTCTAGCTACAAAGGGTATAGAGGGGGAACTACCAGAGCTTGCAGGCCAAATAGCTGTTGCTTATGGTGAAGACCTACTTGCTCCAGCTCGTGAAGTATATGCTTTCGCAAAAACTCATAAAGAAAATATTTCTATTGTGGGTGGAATATTCGAAGGTAAATATATGGACAAAGCACAGATGGAATCAATAGCAAATATTCCTCCACGTGAAGTGTTGCTATCACAAATAGCATACTTGTTGAAGAGTCCTATGCAGAGACTTGCTATCGCAGTAAATGCTGTTGCAGGTACGAAAGCATAATTATAAAATTAATTAATAAAAATTATTATGGCAAAATTTGATTCATTTCTTACTGAGCTCGAAGGAGCATCAGTACTAGAGCTCAATGACCTTGTAAAGGCTATTGAGGAAAAATTCGGAGTATCTGCAGCTGCTGTTGCAGCAGCACCAGCAGCTGGTGCAGGTGACGCAGGCGCAGACACAAAGGATTCATTTACAGTAGAACTAACAGCAGCTGGCGAACAAAAGATCGCAGTTATGAAAGTTGTAAAGGAAGTTATGGCTCTTGGATTAAAAGAGGCAAAGGACCTTGTAGATGGAGTTCCATCAGTTCTAAAAGAAGGTATGAAGAAAGCAGATGCAGAAGATCTAAAAAAGAAGATCGAAGAAGCAGGTGGTTCAGTTACACTGAAATAAGCTTACTTTATATAGCCAAAAAACACCCCTTGCGGGGTGTTTTTTGATTGTATATACTAGAGGCTATGGATATACTAGCAAAACTTTTCGGAGGGCAGGCCAGAATTAAAATAATGAGATTATTTTTATTGAATAATGATCAGGCTTTTACTGTTGATGATATTATTTCACGTAGTCGTGTTATGAAAGCGGGAACTCGTAAAGAATTGTCGGCTATGTTCGCGATGGATTTTATTAAATCAAAAGTAATTACAGTTGAAGGATCTCGTGGTAATAAAAAGAAAGTGCAAGCTTGGGTGCTCAATCCAAATTTTATTTATTTAGAACAAATACGTGATTTACTAGTAGATCCAAATTTGTTGCTTCAGGATGATTTGGCAAATAGATTAAAACCAATAGGGAAGATAAAATTGATGGTAGTATCAGGAGTATTTATTGGTGAAGGTGAGAGTAGGGTAGATATTATGTTGGTTGTTGATAAAATAAAGAAAACAGTACTGAATCAAATAATTAAAGGCCTTGAATCAGAGATAGGAAAAGAGCTCGACTATGTGGTATTTGATACAGCAGAGTTCAACTATCGTATGAGCATGTATGATAAATTGGTCTGTGATATCCTTGATTTTCCTCACAAGAAGTTAGTGGACCTAGGGCAGTTATCCACACATACAACTAAAAAATAGCATAAATTTGGTATAATAGAATATAGTACTTTTAAAAGGTCGAAGCTTTGTTAAGTACACTTTAATCATTTTTAGTAAATATTCTATATTATGTTGATACAAACATGGACAGAAGTTTTTAGTGGATCTTTAATGGATCTTTGGTATGGATTCATGAGCTTTGTACCTAGTCTTATAGTTGCTGTTATTATATTCATCGTTGGATGGATTATCGCTTCTATTGTAGGTAAAGCTATCGCTCAAGTTTTGACAGCTATGAAGCTAGATAATTTGTTCAAGAGTGCAGGTGCAGAGGAATTGATGAATAAGGCAGGGATGAAGTTGAATGTAGGTGCTTTCTTTGGAGGATTAGTAAAGTGGTTTGTTGTCGTTGTATTTTTGATGACATCACTTGAAATAATTGGTCTTACACAGGTAAATGATTTCCTACGTGAGGCTGTATTGTTCTACCTACCAAAGGTAATCATCGCATCTCTTGTTCTTGTTATCGCAACTGTTATTGCTGAGACAATGAAGAAGTTGGTAACAAGTTCTGCAAAAGCTGCAAACGTAGCTTCTGCAAATATGCTAGGTTCTATCACTCACTATGCTATCTGGATATTCGCATTTATCATCGCTCTATCTGAGCTTGGTATTGCTGCGACATTTATGCAGATACTATTTACTGGACTTATCGCAGGACTTGCTCTTGCTTTTGGTCTTGCATTTGGTATGGGTGGAAAAGAAGCTGCAAGTCGTTCTATCGACAAGATTTCAAGCAGTCTGTCTTCAAGGATGTAATTTTGATTTAAAATCAACTCACAAAAAGAGCCCCCAGATGGGGGCTTTTTGTATGGGTAATTTGGGTGTTTTGAGGGATATTTGGGATATTAGGGTAAAAGCTTGACTTTGAATACGGCTTAGTATAGAATACTCATCACGATGTTAATAAAAGAAATTACCCAAAACAAAGCGGAATAAATAAGACTTTTGTTTTATTTGCCCGCCTTAAAAGGTGGTTTTTTATTTTCATCGAGAACTTTGATAATCGAAACCTGTTACACACAAATTATTTTTGTTTGAGTCGAATAGACTCGAACGAGGGTCTTTGAGCCGTGTGGAAACAGAGCGTAATATAAGAAAAATAATTCTCTATTATATGGAACGGAGCGGTCCGGGAAGTATGAGATGAGAGCGAGAGTGTAGGTACTCTCGTTGTGTGGTTTTTAAATTTCCTAATAGGAAATTAAGAGTATATGGTGGATGCCTTGACATAAAATGGCGATGAAAGACGCGACATGGCTGCGATAAGTTTCGGGGAGGTGCCTAGTAACCTTTGATCCGGAAATTTCTGAATGGGGAAACCCATATCGGTAAACCCGATATACCTTAGATCTCAGAATTTAAGGAGCGTACCCAGGGAAGTAAAACATTTCAGTACCTGGAGGAGTAGAAACCAATAGGAATTTTCTTAGTAGCGGCGAGCGAAAAGAAAGAAGCCCAAACCTAGCTACATTCTCACTGCGCATTTATTTGTGCTGTGGGAATGTTGCTGGGGGTTGTAAGGTGACAATGTAGATTTATCTAGAAAAGTTACAAAATTTGTAGTTAGAATAATCTTCTGGAAAGAAGAGCCGTAGACGGTGATAGCCCGGTGTTTGAAAATTACAGATCTTTTTGATTGTCATTCTTGAGTAGCTCAGGACACGAATAGCTTGAGCGAATCCGCCGGAACTAACCGGCAAGGCTAAATACATTTTATGATCGATAGTGAACTAGTACCGTGAGGGAAAGGTGAAAAGAACCCCGATGAGGGG
>CAZXCN010000009.1:0-20878 GCA_964639185.1 uncultured Candidatus Saccharibacteria bacterium | reverse complement strand
AAAATTTTGTAGCCGCAAGGCTGTGTGGGTTCGATTCCCACCTCGGGCACCACAATAAAAACCCTTCTAAGGGTTTTTATTTTTTCTAATACAATGAAATTATCACTAAATAGTCCTTATTTAATAAGGACTATTTAGTGATTTTATACTTGACTTTTATGCCCTTTTGCTGTATAATAAGAGTAAATAAAATTAAATAAAAAATCATGTCAGAACACGAACACGACGAACCTGACCACGAGAGTGAATCATCGTCAAAAAAAAGCATTGAAAGAAAGACCTATGATATTCCTATCATAGTTACTATCTTTATTATTTCTGTACTAATGGTTCTGTACGGCAAGTTAGCCTTACAAATCACTGGTATTGGATTCTTTATGGTCTCGGTTATATTTTATGTAAGAGATTTCGTACAAGTTCCAAATCACCCACCCCACATATTACTAATCACACGATTCGGTAAAAAAATGTGGAAAGAAAAAGATGGCAAGAAAATACCGGTCTATCTTGGTGAGGGTTTAGGAAAACTCAGGCTTAAAAGGATACTAGAAAGTGGTATTCTAATTAGCACAAAAAAAGAGGATATCGATTTTGCACCTCAAAAGTTAATGACACCTGATGGCGGCGAGGTAATTGTTGACTTCTCTCTTTCTTACAAACCTGACAAGAATAACTTATCTAACTTTATTAACATTGGAGAACATCACGGTTTTCGTGATATGATCCAACAAATCAAAGATGAGAAGCTCCGTACTTGGAGTAGTAATGTTCACGAAGGCCCCCAAACATGGGAAGAATTAAAAGAGTCAGGTGACATTGCTATTGCTATCTTGGTAAAAGGTATCTGTGGCGATTCTATGGGTCGTGTACACAATGAAATTCCAACTTCGGAGTTAATTATGTACAAAACTGGTAGGATTCCATCAAACCCTAAAATGCGAGAGAAATGGGGTGATGGTAAAACTGAAGGTGATTATGAATCTGCTGAAAAATGGCAAGGGCTTTTAAGAGAAGTACGTGCCCTTCCTGAAGCAGAGCAAGAAGCCTTATGGGAAGCTGTCGAGGAGAGAATTCAACTTGTAAAAAAGATCCGTGGAGGAAGTGGTGAATGGCCTATACCCCACATGGGAGTATTACTAACCAGAGCAAATCTAGGTGAAATACTTCCTGATTTGGACAATAAAGTTGTCCAAGCTTCTCTTAAATTAAAGGAGGAAGAACGTGAACGTGAATCTGAAGATTACGAAATCGAAACTGATCTTCGTAAAGCACTTGCTTTAAAGAAAAAGATCAAAGAAACTTCAGGCGAAGATGTATCAATTGATGCATGCATGAATCAAATCATGAAGTGGAAAATGATTCGCGAGGGTCATGGATACATTTATGATGGTTCTATGGGTAATATTGCAGGATTCGCTGATATGTTCAGTTCTATTATGAAAGGAGGTAAATCATGACACACGACACACACGACTCACACGACACAACACCCCCAACTCCCTCAACCCCAACTCTTGGTGGAACACCATCTTGGATAAAATGGGTTGCAGCAGCAGGTGTACTAGTATTATTATTTTTGGCTTTTATGATCATTAAAAGTTCTAATTCTAATACTGATTCTAAAAATGAAAGCACGAGCGAAGAACAAAATTCACAAAATGAGGGAGGGTTTATTACAATTCCCCCATTTGAAACAACAGACAGAATTAAGGTTCCTTATGGTTCTGATTACCACATCGAAGATGGTGATTATGACTATGAAGACAATCTGACTGATGGTGCGTTAGACGGTGCTTCAGACAACATTAGAAGTAATCATGTAAAGTGGTTCACATTACGAAACAGGACAGACAGCATTTTAAAAGTTCGAGTTATTTGGAAGAAAAAATTTTGATCTATCTTTTGATCTATCTATTGTACTTTAAAACAATCTACAGTAATTATTTACACGTATGATTGTAAAATCTTTAACAAAAAGGCGCCCCTCAGGGACGCCTTTTTTTATACCTAATTTTACAATTATTTACTTATATTTATCTGACCAGTGTCGTTGATATTGATCCTCTTTTCCCCTACTGTATTTAGTATAATACGCATTATACCAAACACTGCAATCATGATAAATATACCTACCACTCCCCATAGCATATGATCCTTGCTCTTTTTACGAATCTCTTCACTCTCGGGATTGAGGAGGTATTGGACTATTCCATAAAGGAATATAACCAAAGCTAAAGCAAAAAGTAGGAATATGATAGGGTTAATAATAACTCTCTCAATACTGGTCATTAGAGTGCCAATACTAGCCTCTGCGTGTGGTACGAACCCAATAGTCATAATACTATTAGCAGTATATACCTGCAGCTGGGTTAGGAATACAAGGTATCTGTGATGGGTCAAGACGTGTAGCACCAACACCAAATGTATTAGTTACCAAATTCACAATACCCCAGAAAGCAATAATAACAAATAGACCGATCAAACCTTGGATGATCTTTCCACGAGCACCTTTCTTTGCTTCTTCATCTGTAGAAACAGTGTATTGTATAACACCCCAGATAAAATAAACTACAGCAAGAGTAATTAGAACTGGAATTATGTAGTTCAAAAGAGTCTGTATTGTTAATATAATGCTACGTGCATCAGCAGCAAATGCCAAGAAAGGCATAGAACCCAAAACAGCACTGAACGAAATAACTTTTTTCATATTTATAAATTTATATTTAATAATAAACGCGACCTAATAATAATTTTGATTCTTTCTGCTAAAATAGCAGATTAAATTTACCCCTCAATTATACCATAAAAGGAGCCTTTAAATACAATAATGATAGCTGTGGAATAATAAATGTATTGATACCAAAAGTGGCTGCCAATATCTTTACTATACCCCACACAGACACCATTATAAACAAGGATATTATACCCCAAACCATAAAGCTTTTACCCTTCTTGCGGGCTTCTTCATTGGTTGGATTCAGTAATGTTTGTATTATACCCCATATAAAAGCAGCTACTGCAAGGGAAAATAATAATGGGACCACAAATGTTATCAATGAACAACTAATGAAGTTGATAATTCCATGCAAGGCGTTAAAGCTATTTTTTAGTGCACAATAATCTGGCATTTTATTTAAATTTAATAATTAATAAACAATCTGATAATAATTTAATTATAACACAGAATTTATTGCGAAAGAGGTGGCAAGAATGTATCTATACCAAAAGTACTGGTAAATATCTTCACTATCCCCCATATTGATGTAATAACAAGGAGCCCAATAAGACCCCACATGATAAATGATTTGGCTTTCTTGCGAGCTTCCTCATTTGTAGGGTTTAATATTGTTTGGATAACACCCCACATAAATGACACTATTGCCAATGTAATAAAAGCAGGGACCAGGAACCCCGTAATAGTACATATGATCATGCTTATAACTTCATTTACTGTATTAATACTTAGACTTGAACAAAGAGATGTCTTTACCACAGTTTGAGTTGCTTGGCCTGGTTGTATTGCAACACTACCATTTGTATTTATTGTTCCAGTTCCTTGTGTCTGAGTAGCTGTACCTGAGCGTATTGCCGATGGACCCGGTAAGATGACCGCGCGAGCTACTTGAACAGGAGTAATAAATGAAGTCATTAAAAAAATGAAAGTGAATATAGTGATTATTTTTTTGAAAGTTTCCATATCTTTATGTGGTACTTGTTATATCCTTAATAGTACCTTGTATAGCATTGGCTATAACAAAAGCCCCTAGTAGCAATGTAGCCCCTATAAGGGTATATATAAATGCTTTCTTTGCTTTACCGATTTCTTCAGCATTACCTTGAGCTTTTACAAACAGGAATCCACAGTAGATAATAGCGAGTACGACAATAGGTACGCCTACAACAAGTACAATATTTAATATTGCTTCAATAAATGAAGGGATACTATTTATATTACCACTTAGAGGATTCTTTATCTTTGCATCTATAGATACTCCAGAGTTTCCTCCAGAGGTTCCGCCACTATTACCACCATCAACTTTTCCCAAAACAACGAGCGGCATAGTAATAGCAAAAAGGATGACAAATATAGATACATACGAAGCAAGCTTATTTATAATCGAGTATTTTTTTATGATTTTCATATTATATATTGTACATTATGAATTAATAATTACAATCTATCCCAATAAATTAAAGGCACCTTCGAATCCAACGGCAGAAAGTATTGTCTTGATAATAAGCCAAGCAGCCAAAGCTATAATATAACCCATGATCATACTAGTAAGCATATGTTTGGCTTTTGTAGCTTTTTCGGCACTACCTCCAGATGTAAGATATGTAAACCCAGCATATGCCAATATAACAGCTGCCAATGGTGTTGCGAACCAAACCAACAAGAAATTGATAACATTATTTATAAGCTCAATCAGGGCAGTGAATCCACAAGGTTCAGCAAAATCGTCTCCTGACTCATTTAAACTGCCTGTTATATTACACTTTGGAACTATCCCTTTATAACTTTTCGAAACGAATTTATTGAAACTAGTAGACCCAGTAGAGTCAGATTTTTTGGATTCATCTGCCACAATTGCATCTTTGACTACCAAATATTCACTTGCAAATATTCGAAGATTTTCATTTGTAAGTATTTCAATCTCATAAGTATTCGCGACAAATTCTGCTGGAACAAAAACTTTTATTTTTGTATCATTTACAAGCTCCCAATTCATCTCAGTAGTACCTACATATACCTTTGACACATTATCCTTAAAGAATCCAGCCCCATTGATATAAAAATATGAATCCCCTTTTACATTCTTCATAAGCTCGACAGGGTCAATCGAGGTTATATTCATGTTTGCTATCGTGATTTTATTTGGTGAAGTGTATTTTGTAAGCTCGGTATCTTCGATAATTATATTGTAAGCACCATTGATAAAATCTTTTGGAATTGTCATTGAAATTTCAGTTGGACTGACCCATGTATAAGGAACCATAATACTACCGATATATACGGCCTTTATTTTACTAGCGACAAAACCTATTCCCTTGATTGTAATATTTGTATCTTTCAGTGGTGACAATGGTGCTACCGATGTAATACTCATCTTTACTATCGATAATTCGGATGGTAAATATACATCAAAAAGCTCGTCTTTAGATATTATATGTACAACATATTTTCCTGTACCGATTATAGTAGATGGAACTTGTGCTTCTATTTGATTTTCACTCAATATACTATATGACAAGCCAAGCTCACCCATATATACACCCTTTATATTTTCAAGCATAAATCCAGAACCTTGAATTATGAATTTATCTCCGGCATTAATAACCATCGGGCTTGCAGACTCGATAGTAAATGGTTGCTTGTAATCAAATAATTTAAATGCATCTGATTCGTAATACAATTTCTTACTAACACCACCGTATATCAAAACCTTTACCAGATTTCCAGAAGCATTAGCATTAGGATATGTTCTATAATAATCCTTCTTGTCGATATTTTGGGCCAATTTTAAACTGATTTGTTCACTAGCCAGTGGTACACTGAAAGATTGATTAATCCATACTTTATTAACATCATAATTATAAATTCCAACATCAATACTAGTATCACTGGTACCTGCTGGTAGAGTAAATTTTGAATTAGTACCACTTGCTGCAAATGAAATATCAACAGCGACAGACATCTTGTCACCATTTGCATCATTTATTACCACAGATTTATTTGTTACAGAAACAGAACCGTTGGCTCCATTATAAAAAACTCCATCAGCAAGCACCATGTACCCCACAATAGAAGCAGCAATCATTGCTACAAAGAAGCTAATCATTCGAACACTAAAAAATTGCTTTAAATTTTGCATATTATTTATTTAGCAGTATTTCTAACTGTCCTTGAGCTTTTGAGACAGCATCACTCATTGATAATTTATTTGACAACACATTTTGTACCAATTCGCTAAATATAGAATTTGAAAGTTTTGCATCAGGATCCAAGAATGAACGTGTAATAATAGCTGAATTATAAAATGTGTTTAAATATGGATCAGCTGGCTTAGTAGACAACAATGCTCGTGATGCAGGTGGCAATGACAATGCAGTAGCTACATTTTGAGCATTCAATCCAGAAGACATCAGTCCAGCCACTCCAAAACTTGCATTTATATTTGTAGAATTTTTATTAACAGCCAATCCATATATATTACCAAATGTCCTTTTTACATTAGAGTTTTTAGTTTGAAATATGTCATGAACATCAAAGCTAAGGTTTGGATTTATTGATTCAATACCAAATAATTCTGAAGCAAATCCTAGATAAAACACTGATGCACCTCCTGTAAATAAATCTTTCGAGCTCAACAAACCTCTATTCCAAGAATATGAACTTGATGTAGGATCTGAAAAATCAGTATAGAATGACAATACTTGTTCAGTAGGTCGCACCGGTGAAGTACTTACGCTTGTAAGCGTAGGGATTATAATATCTCCAGATCTGGTCGTGATCGGTGTACCACTTTGGAATAACAATGTAGATAATATTGCTTTTGCATTATTCACATTCTCATATGAACCGAGTGCTATCATGCTTTGGCTAATTGTTCCATCGATTTTTTTTATTGTAAGCTCCTTATTTAAATCAGACAATTCATCCCAATAAGCTGGAATCTGAGCAATACCAACATTGGAAAGCAAATTTCTGTTGTAATACAATACTAGTGGGTCAACAACAGTAGGCATGGCTATCACACCCTCTGTACCTAAGTATATTTCTGAACCGTCCATAAATGTGTCGCGAAATGCTTTTTCAGGGAAGCTAGCATATGGCATCTGATATATGAAATTTTTATTTTTCAAAATCATGTCGGGTGTGATAAAGAATAGATCTGGGCCTGCTCCATTGGCAAATGCTGTAATTAATTCGTCTTGATATGTTTCAAGTGACTTTTTTGTGTATGATACAGTTAGATTTTTATTAGTAGAATTCATATCGTCAAAGACTTTCTGGAATTCAGAATTTGAAAATGTCCCCCAAATTACAACTTTACCTTGTGGAGTATTTGCAGTATTGCTACTTTTGCCTATAGGCAAAATACCAGAAAATATAAGTACAGCAAATACAAAAAAAGCTAGAAAGATTGATAGAAGAATTGTTTGAAAGTTATTCATATGCTATTTATATAATACAATTATACCATAATGATGTATTCCTGCATCCACATCTGACAATATTTGGAAACCTTTTGCTTTTAATAATTGCACGGCGTGATCTTTGTTGATTATCATATTTTTATTTGGACCCATGCCACCGTATGATTCATTCCAATCTACGAGCAACAACTTACCTCCTTTTTTTAAAATACGAATAATTTCTTTCAAAAAATTATCTTTGTTTTCTAATTGAAATAAAATATTACATGCAAACACCATGTCTATAGTATGGTCGGCTATTTTAGTCCCGCCCAGAACTTCTGTATCACCTAAAATATATTCAATATTTTTAAGGTTTCTTTTATGAGCTTCGTCTTTGATTCTACCTAGCATTCCCTTCTGAACTTCCACTGCATAAACATGGCCATTTACAACACGAGGTGCTGCTGCAAGTGCATAAATACCAGTACCACAACCCAAATCCGCCACCTTCATATGAGGTTCTAATTTCAGTTGCGCAACAATACGTTGTGGATCTGCAAACATATTTTATATTATAACATTTTAAAACACAAAAGAAACAAAATTTTTTACAAACAAGTAATTGATGCGATAGAGTCCCCAGCACGAAGCTTCATTATTGTGACACCTTGAGTTTGCCTGCCTGAAGTAGGGATAGATTTTAAATCTACGCGTATGACTTGGCCTTTTTGTGATACTGCTATGATTTCATTTTCATCACCAACTATTTTACCTACAATTAATTTACCAGTTTTTGGTGTAACTTTTGCTGTTTTGATTCCAGAACCTCCTCGCTTTTGTATTTTATATTCTTTTATATTTGTTTTTTTACCCAATCCATGTGAACCAAGTATAAGGAATGATTTATCTGTATCACCTTTGGCTATTTTATCTACACCGATAACTGTATCACCTTTGGCAAGCTTTATAGCACGAACACCACCAGCTGTTCGGCCCATTTCACGAACATCATTTTCTTTGAATCGAATCGATTGACCATTTGAAGTTGCAAGCATAACATCGTCACCCTTTGCTATTGGCAATACAGCCTGAAGCTCATCGCCCTTGTCGAGCTTGATAGCTATTAGACCACTTCGGCGAACATCCTTAAAGCTTTCAGCTGAAACTTTCTTTGATACACCCTGAGCAGTTACCAACATCAAGCTTTCTATTATTTTCTTTGTTTCTTTATCGATTGGCAATATAGAAGTCACCTTTTCATCACCTTCGAGTGATATAAAGTTCATGATAGATTTACCTTTTGTTGCACGTTTACCT
Organism: uncultured Candidatus Saccharibacteria bacterium; assembly: GCA_964639185.1. Classification (GTDB taxonomy): domain Bacteria; phylum Patescibacteriota; class Minisyncoccia; order Phycocordibacterales; family UBA9973; genus UBA8515. Next base: position 12,421 of record CAZXCN010000009.1, on the reverse strand, counting down.
TCTGGTATTTCGTACATTTTTATTTGATACGCTTTACCCAAATTTGTAAAGAATAGTAGATCACTATGAGTATTTGCATTTAGCAACATAGTTACAAAGTCCTCTTCTTTTGGCTCAATATCAATAACACCTACCCCACCACGCTTTTGAGTACGGTATTCACCTGGGTCAGTACGTTTTACATAACCACCAGCTGTATACACTAATACTGATTCCTTTTCTGGAATTAAGTCCTCTTCATTTATAGCTTTAACACCACCCTTTACCACACGTGTTCGGCGCTCGTCACCATACTTTTCTTTTATTTCACCAAGCTCAGTAGATATAACTTTCATCATCAACTTTGCACTTGCAAGTAACGCTTCGAGTTCTTTTATCAAAGCTTGCTTCTCTTTCAGTTCAAGTTCTACATTTTTACGCTCCAAACCAGCCAACTTTTGCAAACGCATTTCCAATATTGCTGTCGCCTGTAAGTCAGAGAACTTGAATTCTTTCATCAAGTTTAATTTTGCTGTTGGTGTATCTTTTGAAGCACGTATGACAGATATAACTTTGTCGATATGGTCGAGTGCCTTCTTTAAACCAAGTAATATGTGCTCGCGATCCTTTGCCTTTTTTAAATCAAATTGTGTTCGGCGCCTTACTACTTCTTGCCTATGACCGATGAATTCAGACAACATACTTTTCAATGACAAAGTCTGAGGAACTCCATCAACCAATGCCACTATATTAAAATGAAATGTAGATTCGAGTTGTGTATGTTTATATATATAATTCAAAACTTTTTGAGGGTGAATACCGCTCTTTAGATCAATAGCAATACGGATATCTTTTGCAGATTCATCACGTAAACCTTTTACTCCTTCGAGCTTCTTTTCTTGAACAAGCAGAGCTATTGATTCGATAAGGTTGGATTTGTTTACACGATAAGGTATAGATGTAATTATAATCTGGAACATACCAGATTTTAATTCTACTATCTCGGCTTCACCACGAGTAACAACACCTCCACGACCTGTGGAATATGCATGCAATAAATCAGCTTGGCCGTACAACACTCCACCAACTGGAAAATCAGGGCCTTTTATAAACTGCATCAAATCTTCTGTTGTTGCATCTTTGTTGTCGATGAGGTGGATAGTAGCGTCAATAACTTCGGTTAGATTGTGTGGAGGTATATTAGTAGCCATACCTACCGCGATACCAAGCGTACCATTGAGCAACAAGCTTGGAACTGCTGTTGGAAAAACGATAGGCTCTTTGCGAGTCTGATCATAGTTGGCACGGAAATCTACTGTATCTTTTTCTAAATCACGCAATATTTCAGCACTAATTCGTGCCATCTTTGCTTCGGTATAACGCATCGCAGCAGCATTGTCACCGTCGATAGAACCAAAGTTACCTTGACCAAACACGAGTGGATAACGATATGAGAAATCTTGGGCCATACCCACCATAGCATCATAAACAGACGCGTCACCATGAGGATGGTATTTACCCAACACATCTCCGACTACTGCAGCACTTTTACGGAAACGCCCTCCGTGTGTAAGACCCATATCATGCATTGCGTACAATATACGACGGTGCACAGGCTTCAATCCGTCACGCACGTCTGGAAGAGCACGTGAAGTAATAACACTCATCGCATAGTCCAAATACGCCTCTTTCATTTCGGTAGAGATATTTACAGATACTATGTCTTGTCTTGGAGCCTGAGGCTCGATATCTTCTTGTGTAGTCTTCTTTGCCATATGATTATTGTGTTGATGTTGGTTCTATTGGAATAAGGTCGATAACTTTTTCAGGTACTATTTCTGAAGTCTCTTTAGCAGGAACTTTCTGTACAGCTTGATTTATACTACCAACACTAGCATAAATATTTTTATAAGTAGCAGAAAGTGTTTTACTAAAAATTGAAAAAGGTTTTACATCTTCGACTGTTTGCTCGGAAACCCTTGAATCAAATCGATTTGATATTGAATACATCCACACACTACCAACGACAGCCATAGATACAATAGTCCATAACATTGCGTATTGCTTACGCTCTTGGTCAGACTTTTGTCTAATTTTTTGGATGTATTGATTCATGTGTTTATATTATGATTGTAGCACAATTATCTCACCTTCACGACCGGCTAATTCTTTTGCTTTTATTGTTAATTTTTCAATAGCTTTTGTGCCTTCTTGACCTCCTTCTTTTAGAAATACTTTCAAAAGCTTTTCATCATAATCCATCGGTATTATAACCTTTGCATCCAATGATACGGCTAATTTATACGCCTCAGCTGGGCCGATAGTAGAAGATGAACCAATAGGTACAAATACTATGTCTGGGGATTCTATCTTTTCTATTGTCTCAGTTGTTAGCTTTGGGTTAGTTATAGGACCGAGGAATCCGATAGAAATACCTTCGATAGATAGTGAGTAAACTGTATTTATATATTTTTTACCATCAAGCTCAACTTCGGTCATTATACCTTTTATGAAAATGTCTTGAACTTCATAGTCACCAGGGCCAGATATTTGCAATGGTACTGTTTCGCCATGCGAAACATTTTCGAATCCATTGTAATCTGGGTGATTTGTAGTGGACAATGCAATACGTGCACCAAAACGGGATTGCTTTTCCTTTGAATCCTTACTAATAGGATTACAAGCAACCACCAACTCACCTTGTTGTATTTTGAAAAACTCTTTACCGAGGTATGTGATAATCATGAGGGTATTATACCAGATTTTGGAATAAAAAAAAGCACTATATAAATAATATAGTGCTTTTTAAATTTGATTTCCTTAATTTACTAAGTAGTAGATACTTTTTGAGACATGTCTTTTACAGTGTTCCCGCCAAATTTCATTTCATCAAAAATTCGATCAGGAATACCGTACTTTAGTTTTAAATCAAGAACTAAAGATTCGTATGTCAATACTTCGTTTACTACCTTAGAGAGCTCATCTTTCTCGCTAATTTTTCCTTTCATAAGGAGGTCTTCGGCTACTTCTGTAGCCAATTTGATCTTTTTTAAAGAGTCTTCTTGTAGCTTTTTGAATTCATTTTCAAAAGCTGAAATTTGAGGATCAATTTGTTCTTTTAACATAATTTCTTTATTTATGGTTTTTTATATTATACACCCAAAACGACAAAAAGTCAATATTATATATACATATCCATATTCTGTCAATGCTTGCAAAATATACATATATATAGTACAGTAACAATATTATTAGCAGATCGGAACGAGGATAGCCCTATAAAAGAAATCCAATTTTATAGAACCCGTACCGTACCGCTAGATCCTTTCATTTTAGTTAGGATAAGAGCGGTTTTTTTATTGCAAAAATTATAATTATGACAACAACAGAAGAAACAAACACAATAGTCGACACTATCGCCTCTCACGCAAAAGCAGAGCTTTCAAGTGTAGGTAAAATGTTAGAAAAAACAAATATGCCTCCAGTTGATGAAGCATTGGTTGAAGGTACAGTTTTAGCTATTGAAAAATCAGCCGTGTATGTAGATCTTGCACCTTTTGGAACAGGTATTATCTTTGGTCGCGAATTCATGAACGCAAAAGATATCATTCGCAAAGTTGCAGTTGGCGATACAGTAAAAGCAAAGATAGTACTCGCTGAAAATGAAGATGGTTACATGGAGCTTTCACTAAAGGAAGCAAAGCAAGCACTAATATGGGGTGAAGCTGATAAAGCTATCAAAAATAAATTAGTTCTAGACATAATAGTAAAAGAAGCCAACAAAGGTGGTCTTATACTTGAATGGCAAGGTATCTCAGGTTTCCTACCAGCAAGTCAACTAAAAAGTGAACACTACCCACGTGTAGAGGATTCTGATAAAGATAAAATATTGAAAGAATTAAAGAAGCTAGTAGGTCAACACATTAGTGTGGTTATGATCTCAGCACTTCCAAAGGAAGGTAAGCTTATATTCTCAGAAAAAGATAACAATCCAGAAGAACGTCAGGAAATAATCGGCAAATATCATGTTGGTGATGAAGTATCAACAACTGTTGCTGGTATCGTTGACTTTGGAGTATTCCTAAAAGTAGAAGATGGTCTAGAAGGCTTGGTTCACATATCTGAAATAGATTGGGGCTTGGTAGAGGACCCTCGTTCAATGTTCAAAGTTGGTGATTCTATAAAAGCAAAAGTTATTGAGGTAAAGGATGGTAAAATATCACTATCAATAAAAGCTTTAAAGGAAAATCCTTGGAAAGAATTCGAAGACAAACTAAACAAAGGTGACATCATAAGTGGTGTTGTGATCAAGTTCAACAAGCACGGCGCATTGGTATCTATCAAGCAAGGTGTTGCAGGATTGGTACACAATTCAAGCTTTGGTTCTGAAGAAAAATTGAAACAATCTCTAGAATTAGGTAAGACATATGATTTCCAAGTAACTCTATTCGAGCCAAAGGATCAACGTATGACTCTAGTTTACCTAGACAAAGAAGCAAAATAATTTCTATAGATTATTAGATTAAAAAATCCCCCATATAGGGGATTTTTTAATCTGTAAAAATTTTAATTAAATTTATTCATGGCTTTTTGGTATCCGGAAAGAGTTATTGATTCTATTATCTTACCTACATGATGAGCAATATTTTCCAATTCACCAATTTCAGCTTTTGAAAAATTCCCCAATACATCTGGCTTGCGGATTTCACCATTTTCATCGAGCATAGACACACCCACACGTATTCGAGTAAATTCTTTTGAGCCTAATGTATTAGTGATGCTCTTTATACCATTGTGTCCCCCATCACCTCTGTCGTGTGATATTTTTACAATACCTAATGGCAAGTCAATGTCATCTTGAATAACAACAAGAGCGTCTGATTTGGTACCATAAGTTTTCATTAAATACGGCAACACTCGGCCACTTTCATTCATAAATGTTAATGGCTTTACCATCAATATATCTGTATCTGCAATACGAGTAGATACAAGATCGCTTTCTGCATATTTATTCTTCTGCCATCGATCTTCTGATATAAGAGTATCGAAAATAATCCACGCAACATTGTGCCTAGTATTCTTGTATTCATCGCCGACATTACCGAGTCCTATAATAGTTATCATAAAAATATATTAACATGAATATATGTATCATACTAAAAATAAAAAATAAATTAAATATCAATAGAACACATGAATAGATATCGTGTCAACAGGATATGTGTGGTAAAATATCGTTCATATGGAACAAAATAATCAAATAGAAAATGAGGTTTTAAATTCAAAACCAGTGTTAGCGGTCAAAAAACACAAAGATGATATTATCGATATCTTTAAGTTTGCTTTTATTGCCTTGCTCATAGTATTACCTATCCGTATGTTCATAGCTCAACCATTTATCGTAAGTGGCTCATCTATGGTTCCGAATTTCCATGACAAAGAATACCTTATAATAGATGAACTCTCTTATTATATGCGTACACCTATGCGCAATGAAGTGATCGTATTCCACTTCCCCAACCAACAAGAATCTAGAAAATCTTTATATCTAATAAAAAGAATTATAGGGCTACCAAACGAAACAGTAATAATCAATGATGGAAATGTAGTAATAAAGAATGATTCAAATCCTGACGGATTCACACTAGACCAGTCATACATAAATGAAAAATTTATAACCAATGGTACATACGAACTAGGTGCAGACGAATATTTTGTTATGGGTGACAATCGAAATAATAGTTCGGACTCAAGATCGTGGGGAGTACTCAAAAAACAATATATAGTTGGTCGCGCATTCATTCGACTGTTCCCATTATCAAAAATTTCTTACTTACCAGGTGAAATAAAATAAAAATAAAAATATGAATTCAAAAACAAAAAAAGTAAATAAAGAACCCCTAACTTCTGTAAAAGGAATGCGTGATATTATTGGCGACAGATATTATAATTTTCAAGGATTTTTTGAAAAAGCTCAAGAAGTTTCAGTATATTACGGATTCAAGCCTATCGATACACCTATAGTTGAAAACGAAGAAGTATTTACCTCTTCTATTGGTATTGGTACAGACATTGTAGACAAAGAAATGTATACACTCAAAACAAAAGGTGGTGACCACCTAGCAATGCGCCCAGAACACACTGCAGGTACTATGCGTAGCTATATCGAGAATGGTATGCAATCACAACCTCAGCCAGTACTGTTCTACAACTATGGCCCTATATTCCGCCATGATAAACCTCAAAAGGGTCGCTATCGTCAATTCTGGCAATTTGATATGGACGCTCTAGGTAGTGAAAAAAGTATTCTAGATGCATTAGTTATCAAAACAGCTTGGACTATATTAGAAGAAGCTGGTGCAAAGAATTTATCTGTAGATATCAATTCCATTGGCGACAAAGAATGTCGCACAGGATACCTAAAAGAGCTTGTAAATTATTACAAGAAAAACATCAACGCACTTCCTACTATTGATCGTGAAAGATTAAAATCAAATCCTTTACGTATATTAGATTCAAAAGAAGAAAAAACAATAGAGATTAATCAAGGTGCCCCTGACACATTGTCACACTTATGCCCTGCTTGTAAGAAACACTTCAAGGAGGTCCTTGAATATATGGAGCAAATGGAGATACCTTATACTTTGAACAAGTGTTTGGTTCGCGGACTTTCGTATTACACACGTACTGTTTTTGAAATAATGATTCCAAATGAAGAAGATGGCAAGATGATAACTATTGCATCCGGTGGACGCTATGATTACCTTGGCCGCCAACTAGGTAGTAAAAAAGATATTCCAGCAGTAGGATCAAGTATTGGCGTGGACCGAGTAGTTGAAGCTTCATGGTTTACAAATCTATCACCACGCATAATAAAGAAGCCAAAGATGTATTTTATTCAACTTGGATTCGATGCAAAATTAAAATCACTGAATATTATGGAGATCCTACGTAAAGCAAAAGTTCCTATTGCACAATCAATATCAAAGGACAGCCTAGGTGCACAGCTCGCTATAGCTGAAAAAATGGGTGTAAAACACACAATAATTTTCGGACAAAAAGAAGCTATTGAAAATTCAGTTATAGTACGTGACATGAGCACTCGATCACAAGAAACAGTACCAATAAATAAACTTTTAGAATACATAAAAGAATTAAAATAATATGGTAAAAATAGTACAAGATGGACATAAAGTACTAAGGCAAATAGCATTAGAAGTTGGGGTAGAGGAAATCAAAACTCCAAAAATTCAAAAAGTACTCAAAGACATGAAGATAGCATTATCTTCACAACACGATGGTGTAGCTATTGCTGCACCACAGATAGCAGTACCTTTGCGCATATTTGTAATAGCCGGCAAAGTCTTTAATGAAGACTTTATCCGTGGCTCAATATCTTCGTCAAAAGAAATAGATTCTAATACAAATAAGTACCCAGATGTAGTATGTATAAATCCTGTATTTACAAAAATCTCAAAAGACAGAAAATTAATGGAAGAAGGTTGCCTGTCAGTACGACCACTGTATGGCAAAGTGAGGCGTGCTACACGCGCAACTATAGAAGCTTATGATGCAGAAGGTAACAAATTTACCCTATCTGGTAGCGGATTAATAGCACACATATTTCAACATGAAATAGACCACCTCGAAGGTATTTTATTTATAGACAAAGCAATAGATATACATGAGTCAAATCTTGAAAAAGAAAATGAATAATATCAATTTTGCATTCTGGGGTACACCTGAAGTTGCAAGCACTACACTTGGTGAATTAATAAATGCAGGATATATTCCATCGGTAGTTATCACAAACCCTGACCGCCCAGCTGGTCGTGGATTAGCACTGACTCCAAGCCCAGTAAAAATATTGGCAGAAAAAAATAATATCCCTGTACTAACTCCAGAAAAAATTGATACAGAATTCACCTTACTACTTTCTACTTACTCTATACAACTCAATATTGTAGTGGCTTATGGCAATATATTACCAAAAAGTATTATCGATATGCCTGTACATGGCACACTTAATATTCACTATTCCCTATTGCCTAAATATCGTGGAGCTGCCCCGCTAGAAGGTGCCCTACTATCTGGTGATACTGTAACAGGAGTAACGATCCAAAAGATGGTTTATAAACTTGATGCTGGTGATATTATCGCTACAAAGGAAGTTCCTATTAGTACTGAAATAACTAAAGATGATTTAAGAGAAGTATTAATAAAAACTGGTGCTCAATTATTGATACAAATAATTCCTGAATATATCTCAGGCAATATTGAACCAATACCTCAAGACGAATCATTGTCTACTCATATAGGTAAAATAAAGAAGGAGGATGGGCTAATAAATATAAGTGATGATGCAAATACAAATTACAATAAATACCGTGCATACAGTGGCTGGCCTGGAATATATCTTATAGATGAAAACTCAAAACGAGTAAAAATAACAAAAGCCCGCCTAGAATCTGGCAGGTTTGTTATTGAACGCATTATTCCCGAAGGTAAAAATGAGAGAGATTACTAAAGTACTATCTATTGTAACTTTTAATTCCTTTTAACATTTTCTTTACACTAGATGCACCACGTTTGAACAATGTTTGCCCGCGGTCTTTTGAATGTGTTAATTTACGTACCATTTCATCACGAACTTCATCGATAGCAGAATACAAGTCTTCATTTGTTGATTCAGCAAAAAAGTTCTTGCCATCTGATACGATATTAAATTCGGCTTTATATATATCACCATTCTTGTGGTGATTTGTTGTTTTGCCTACTTCTACTTGTATAGTGTAATCATTTTCAGCGAGGAATTTAATCACACTTTCCATTCTTTTATTTACATATTCTTCTAATGCACTTGTAAGTTCTATATTTGTTGCTTTTATATTTATACTCATATATTTATTATAACATAAAATAAATATATAGTATGACTCTGGATAGTAAATATATTATAAGTTATAATAAACAAATGAATAAATTAAAACATATAACAAAAGGCACACTAGTAATGCTATATTTGGCTCTACTTTTAAACATTATGTTGAATAATACTAGTATTTCCACGCAACACGACTTCCCTTTATGGTTCTTGCCTGTTATTGCTTTTGGAAGCATATTATTTATAGGGTTACGTTATATTCAAATCAGTATCCGAGGTGATAGTATTGAGCACGAATTTATATCTATAGTAAATCACACATTTCGTACACCACTTACCAGTATGTCTTGGTTTATAAAAGAATTAGAAAAGGAGCTTCCTCGCGAAGAACGTATAAGTTACCTACAAGGAATGGCAAATTCAACTGATAGAATTATAAATATCGTAGACTTGTTAGCGGGCATAAGAAATACAAAGGATTTATCCAGTTATTCATTCGAAGCAGTATCCTTGCGTGAAATAGTAGAGAGATCTTTGGCGAAACATCGTGAACAAATAAATAAGAAAAATATAACAATGAAAGTATCAGCATTCCAAGATATACCTCTACTAACGATAGATTTAAAGAAAATATCTTTGGTTATTGATATATTGATAGAAAATGCAATATTCTACACACCAAACAATGGTCAGATCAATATTGGTTGTGATCAAAAAAATAATAAGAAAATAGTATTTTTTGTGCAAGATAGTGGATTAGGATTGAGCTGGTCCGACAAATTCAATATTTTCAAAAAATTCTACCGAAATAATGCAGCAAAGAAAATGTATACCGACGGCATGGGTCTCGGATTATACTTAGCAAAAATAATAGTCAGTCGCCACCATGGTCGTATATATGCCCGATCATCTGGACGAAACACTGGTTCTACATTTTATGTAGAATTACCCTTACATTAAAAAGTTATTTTACTAGAATAGATCTATTTATCTTTTTTTCGTGGCTTTAATATCAAGCCCGTCATTATAGAATTTATTATTATCATAATAATAGAATGCAACATTGTAACTATATTATAAGCTCCTAGTGAAAAGAGTATCATAATATGTCGCACAACATTCATGCTATATAATATTGGTGTTTCTGTTTCTGGATTTTTGGCTGTTTTACGAATAGTAGGAATAAATGCAATTAGATCTATTAATACCACAATAACTACAGATATAGTTGGATCTTTTGTTATAGCCCAAGGTATCAAACCAAGCAATGCAATGATCAATAAATATGTATCCTTGCGAACAATACCCTTAAACCCATATTGCAACGAAAAGAAAAATATAATAACAGTAAATATTTCAGAAGCAGCTATCGGTAATGCACCAATACCTGCACCTTTTTGCAATGCTCCGAAGAATGTAACAGCAGAAACAATACTCCATATAAACCATGTATATGGATGTGGTTTTACACGCTTCCTTATTACATCACGTAGGTATGGGACATTGCCTATAATAGCTATGACTCCTGCAACAATAGCGATAGTTTCTTTCATAATCATTTGATTATAACATATAAAAACACCCCTCGATTACTCTTGGGGTGTTTTTATTAATCTTGTTAAAGATTATGCACGTTCTACGTTTACAGCACTTGGGCCTTTTGGAGACTCTTCAGTCTGGAAAGACACAGTGTCGCCTTCGCGAAGTTCATCAAATGCTACTCCTACAAGAGAGTTGCTATGGAAGAATAAATCCTTTGCCATACCATCAGCAGTGATGAAACCGAAACCTTTATCAGTAAGTTTTTTTATAGTACCTGTCATAAAGTTTTTTAAGTTAAGTTAATAATATACAAAATTAAAGATATAAGAAAATCGACTCATTCTATAAATAGCTCCTTTGCCTATATACTATAGTAGTACATCTAGCATAATAAGTCAATAACCTTATTTTACCAAACGTGATATACCCTTGCGCTTTTTTCCTTTTGACTTATTTGCTAGCATAACCTTCTTTGCTGCTATACGCTTCTTTGTCTTTGGGGAACGCTTTGATTTTGCATTCGGACTCAATGTATTTCCTCTTTTTGCCATATATTTTACTTGCCTGCCAAAAGGCAGGAGATTTATTAATTAATACTTTTACTATTTTACACTAAAACTTGTAAAAAACCTACTCGTGTATACTCAATAATTTACTCGGGCTATGGTGCCCTGAGAATATTTTCACCTTATTTATTGGTACTTTATATATTTCAGCTATTATCTCCATAACACGTTTATTTGCCATATTCCTCTCTGCTTTATCCCTTACCTTTATCTCATACCTATTATCCCCCACTTTGGTAGTAGATTCATTCCTGACCCCAGCAAATACTTTTACTTTTACGTACATAAAATAATTTTAACACATATAATTTACTTTACAAAGGCAAATTAACGTGCTATTATTATACAAACACATAAAGTACATAAAAAAATGAAGACAAAACTAACTACTACTAAAAGACTCTTCGGGGCCTTTATTTTTTTTGCACTATTGAGTCCTAATTCCGGTTTTGCTGGAGACACTGCTCATGTGCATTGGCTTGTCACACAAAATGATAAGCACAATTTCAAAGCTAAAATTCAAATTAAATCAAGTAACAACTTCAAACTTGGAAGTGTTACTTTAGTATTTAATTTTAATAATAGCGGATTGGCAAATATTGCCTACGACCCACTTGCATTAAAATCTGGAGATTATTCTTCGAGCTTTTATTCAGGGTCTAATACTGGAATTGTGGTGATCTATTACAGTGGGACCGAATCAGATGGATTCGACCTCACATCTACATTTATCGATGTTGGCGAAGTATCCTTTACTGTCACAGACGCGAATGAAAAAGCAAATCTATGCTTGAACAAGAGTAATTCCGTGGTGCGCAAAAGCACTAACTCCGGTTGTGTACCCATATCCACTATAGATGAATACACATTTTTACCTGTGACTTGGCTATCTATTAAATACAATGAACGTGTTTTATCTTGGGCCACAGCCTCGGAAATAAACAATAGTCATTTTATTATTTTACGTAGCTATGATCATGATAATTATGAAAATATTGGATATGTACAAGGCAATGGTTCTAAAAATAGTATTAGTAAGTATTCATTTACTGACTATTCGATCGACAAAAATCAAAAAAATGTTTATTACAAAATAGAACAAATTGATTTTAATGGTCAGTCAAATTTTAGTAGAATTATTCTGGTTAAAAACAAGGAAAATCTTACAGATAGAGTTTCTATCACTAATACAGGGTATTTATATACCTTGCATTTCAAAGATTTAGAAGAAAGTTCTGCTAAAATCGAAATCCTCAATAATTCAGGGCAAAACATTTTTTCAAACTCATATTCAATACAAGATAAAATTGTTTTTGATATGGAAAATTATTTACCAGGTATGTATTACTTTATAGTACACACCAACATAGGTTATAAAAGTTTTAAAATTGCTAAAAATTAATAGGGTTAAATTCACCAAAAAAGGGAGCTGTATATGCTCCCTTTTTTT
>CAZXCN010000008.1:0-24631 GCA_964639185.1 uncultured Candidatus Saccharibacteria bacterium | reverse complement strand
AGTCGTAACAAGGCACGGCTAGCGGAAGCTGGTCGTGGAATAATTCAATTTGAAATGTTTTTATACAACTCTATTTATAGAATGTGTAAGAATTTAAAAGGCGATATTGTGTAGCTCAATTGACTACACAATGGACAATTATGTTAGTCCTAAAATACATATGACAAGGAGGGAAAGACCCCTAGAACGGAACAAAAGAAAGGATAGTTACTGCCAACGTAGGCAGATAAAACGCAAAGAAATTAAATCAAAAAACACCATATTTTTATATATGGTGTTTTTTGATTTTTACCCAAACAAATGCTATCGCGTAAACTTGGATAAAATATATAAATAAAAAACAAGGCATATCGAAAGATATGCCTTGTTGGTAGAAGTCTGGATTTTCCAGACTAATTTTTTTCAAATCGGGCAACACCAGATTGTTTTACTGATTCGGTTTTGATTATGTATATGCCAGGTTTTAATTGGCGTACATCAATAATACTAGAATCAGTTCCGGTTTGAACGATTTGGCCCATATCAGTATAAATACTGTACGGGTCAGAAGATCTTAAATGAATAAAATCATTTGTAGGGTTTGGGTAAACCGAGATTTTTAATTTCTCAGCTTTTTTTATACCCACATTCCATAAATTCATTGCTAATGGTTTTGGATCTACTTCGTACTGACCGTCGGAGCATGTGCCCCAGAACCATACCCAGTAAGTGCCAGGTGATAAATTTGGAAAGCTTTTGTAAAGTTGCCCAGATCCCTCAGTTAAATCAAAGGTTGAATCTTGGAGTGTGCGAGTGCATAAACTATCCCAATCTGCAAATAGTCCAACAGTAATGTTGGCTGTTTGTCCTTTTGGTACATTGTATGAAGCCCATGCTTCACCAATTCCACTAGAACTCGCCGAAGCCATGATAGTACTGACTGAAAATGTTGGGTTGAAATACTTCATGGTGGCCATACTTAAAGCAAAACTATCTTCACCAAGTCCATTCTTTCCATGAATCCACACAGTGTAAGTTTTACTCTGTGTGAGTCCTGTGATTTTAAGATCATACCATTCTTCACCAATCCCTGTTAGAGAAAAGATGTTAGAAATAGTAGTACCTGAAATAGTTGCCCATACAGCACCTTTAAGTCCGTAGCTAATAGCTCGGCCTTTGATGTCACATGTAGAACTTGTTACTTTCACAGTGTCAGCTGGTTTACGTAACCAGATTTTTTTCGCATTAGAAATAGTCCAAAAAGTATCTTTGATTTGATATGATCCATTACTATTCGTAATAGTCCATCTAATCCAAAACTTTTTATTGTCTTTCAATCCACTTACATTGTAACTTTGAAATCCTACAACTCCACTCTTTATTATCCAAGTTTGTATATTGGTTTTATAAAGATAAGATGCGTCGAGGGCTACCTCGCATTTGATTTCACAATTATCATACCCAGTGTTGTACCCAACTTGTTCTGTCATGCCACTAGTTGTGGTATTTCTGCTAACAGAATAAATTGAGGGTTTTGCAACTTTGTGTTTGGGTGTCACACTCAAGTTGTTGCTCGTTGTTCCACCTTTTGTTGTATCATCTGTGGCGATTACTCGCACGTATGATAACACCAAAGTGTCCACTAATGGTTTTCCAATTGTTTCCATAAATGAGCCACTGCCAATGTGGCGGACCCAGTATGGGGTTTGAAATGGAGTATTGAAAATTTGATCACTTGATACTTCTACCTTTGTATAAAAGGTGTCGAGTGCCTGTGTTGTTACAATACTGTAGTAGAGATTTCCTCCACCAACGATGGCTTTGGTTGAATCTAGTGTTACGCTTTTAACCTGTGCGTTCAGGGTTCCTGTGGCGATTACCAATAGGGTAATCAAGATGATTTTTTTCATTTCTGTGATATTTAATTGTTTTGCTCAATATTAGCATATTTTAAAGCATTTGTCAATGATATACTTGACAAAATGGGTTCTAGTATGCTATAATCTGTAAGTTAAATTAAATAGGCCCGTCTATGTAGATAGGCATTAAAATATATATGAAAAACAAACAAAACAAATTTATACTTGGAATCGCTACATTAGTGGCTATATTTGGTATGGCACACTCTGCATTTGCTGCAACTGCACCTATTATGAGCACTTCTTCAGCTACTTCTGTGACAACAACATCTGCAAAACTAAACGGATTTTTCAATGATGGAGGATCTCCTATGAATCAAGTATTTTTCGACTATGGCACATCTCCAATACTTGGAACACTTTCACAATTTGCACCTACTCCAACTGTAACATCAGGTAATTTCAGTGTTACTATCACTGGCCTTACACCTGGCACTACATATTATGTTCAAGCTGTTGGTACAAATGCTATTGGTTCAACATGGGGTAACCAAACAATTAGCTTTACTACAAAGACCACAAGTAGTATGAGTCCCGTGATGAGCACTTCATCTGCTACATCTATTACATATAATTCTGCAACGTTAAATGGTTTTTATAATATGAATAATAGTTCAGGTTCTGTATATTTTGAATACGGCACAAGTGCTGGTTCACTAAACAATAGTACTTCACTTGTATCTGCAGGTTCAAATTCTGGTAATTATTCTGCAAATCTTTCAGGACTTAATTCAAATACTACATATTACTACCGTGCTGTTGGTGTTAATACTACTGGTACAACACGTGCGAATACAATACTTTCATTTACAACTCCTGTGTTTAATGGGGGTGGGGGAGGTGGAACGACTTCGCTATGTAGAATTAATTTATTTAATGCAAATTCATACGATATAACAAGTGGTAGTACTGTGTACTTGTCATGGAATACTTCTAACTGTACAAATGTAACTTTATCACCTTCTGGCTACAATGCACTTTCAGCTTCAAATTATGCTATATACCCATTATCAAGTACAAATATTTACACATTGTATGCTTCAAATGGAACATCTTCTGATACAAGTTATATAACTATAACAATAAATAATGGTGGTTATAATTCAAATCCTAATCAGTACTACCAACCGAACCAATATTACTATCCACCGAATCCTCCATACTATCAAGCAAACAATAATCAAACATATCGTACATATGATTATATGTACAACACAAATAACAATAACAACAACACTAGCGCAACAAATCGTATATATGATAGTGTAAAGAATATATTTTCTGGAACAAGTAAAGCAAATGCAAGCTCATCTGAAAATTCTGAAAATACTGTAGTAAATAACTCAACAGATTCTACAAGTGATTCATCATCATTATCAGCAGCAGCTGGTATGAGTTCTGGAGGTTTTTTCCCAAATACATTCTTTGGTTGGTTAATAATAATACTTATAATTCTGGCTATTGCAGTTATTGTGCGTATGGTAACAAATAAAAAGTCTCAGACATCTACACATCATTAATTTAAAATATAAAATCCCCTCAAGCGTAAGCAAGAGGGGATTTTATATTTTGTGCCTTTAGTCAGCGGGTGCTAACCCCAACACAAATGCCTATGTGAGCGCAGCCGCTGACTAAAAACACAAAACGGCTGCACAAGTATTATATATTATTTATATTCAAAACACCACCCAACACAAAACCCGCCGAAGCGGGTTTTGTGAGGCATTTGTTTTTAATAATTATTGGAATCATTAACTCACAAAATTAGTATATCAAATAGTAGTATGGTTGTCAAGCATATATTATTCTGGTATAATGTTTTTGACAGAAAACAAGTAGATGCGCCGATTTTGTTACACCTTTGGTGTATAAAATTGGTGAGGAAAGTCCGAACACACCCTCGTAAGAGGAGGATTGTAGTGGGTAATACCCATCTGGAGTAATCCAAGAGGTGCGAGCAGTGACGTCGATGCCGAAAGGCTAGACTCCCGTCAGGGAGAAGTTTGTAGAAATACAAAAGTGAAACGGCTAAATCCTTACATGTGTGCAAGATCGTGCCCCGAGAGTAATCGAGGGGAGAATCGCTAGAGCCTACGAGTAATCGTGAGCCCAGATAAATATCTACTGTAGTACAGAATTCGGCTTATTATTTTCTGTCATCATATGAAAAACTCCGGCGCAAGCTGGAGTTTTTCTTTTTTTATTTTTTATAATTTTTCTTTTTATTTAATTTAAATATAAATAATTTTTTAAATTTAATTTAATTTTGTTTTACAAATTTTATTTTATAAAAAATATTTTTTATAAAATAAAAAAGTTATCCACACTTTTATTTCAAAATATATTGCAGTAGTGTTCAATATATAAGATAATATAAATGTAAGTGTGATTAAAAAAATTTTACAAATTATTTTTTATAAATTATTTGTAAGGTCGTAGTATCACACGTCTTTAAAAAAATAATTTTTTAAAAATATATGGCAGCAAAAAAGAAAGCAGCTAAAAAGACAGTAAAAAAGGCAGTTAAGAAAACTGTAAAAAAGACTGTTAAAAAAGCAGCAAAAAAGACAACAAAGAAGAGAGCATAATCTTTCAAGTCACGTTTAAAAACAAAATCCCCTCTCTATCGGGGATTTTGTTTTTATGGTAGAATAAAAAAACTATGTCATTATTTAAATCAATTTTTGGAGACGAATCAACAACAATTCTAAAGGAAATCAAGCCTATAATAAAGCGTATAAATGACCTCGAAGGGGAGATGAAAGCATTGGCAGATGAGGATTTTAAAGCTAAAACTATAAGTTTTAAAGAAAGGTTACATAAAGGGGAAACTCTCGATTCTATATTACCCGAGGCTTATGCCTTGGTTCGCGAAGCTTCATTTCGTTTCTTGGGTACTAGGCATTACGATGTACAGCTTATAGGAGGTATCGTTTTGCATCGTGGTATTATTGCCGAGATGCGTACTGGTGAAGGTAAGACACTCATGGCAACGCTACCAGCATATTTAAATGCTTTAGAAGGTCAAGGTGTTCATATTGTGACAGTCAATGATTATCTTTCACGTCGTGATGCTGTATGGATGGGTCCTGTTTTTTCTATGTTGGGTGTGAGTGTTGGTGTTGTAAATTCCGTAGGTGCATCTTTTGTATATGATGACACTCATGTTTCTCGCGATGATGATGGAAGTGAAGAAGGAGCATTCAAAGTTCGATACGAATATCTTCGTCCGTCTACTCGTCGTGAATCTTATATGGCAGATATTACATACGGCACAAACAATGAATTTGGATTCGATTATCTAAAAGATAATTTGGCTCGTAATATAAATGAAATATCTCAACGTGCACATCATTATGCTATTGTTGATGAAGTGGACTCTATTTTAATAGATGAATCTCGTACACCACTTATTATTTCATCTGAGGCTGCTGAATCAGAGGACCTTTATTATAAATTCGCAAATATTTCAAAAGAATTAATAAAAGATACTGATTATACAGTAGATGAAAAATTGAAAGCGATATCACTGACTGATACGGGTATTACTCGTGCCGAGAACTTGCTAGGTATAACAAATATATATACTGAAAAGGGTATTAAGTATGTGCATCATTTAGAAACAGCAGTACGTGCACGTGCATTATTTGAAGCTAATAAGGATTATGTAATTAAAGACGGTGAAGTCATGATTGTTGATCCATTTACTGGACGTATGCAACCAGGCCGACGTTGGAGTGAGGGTTTGCACCAAGCTATCGAAGCCAAAGAGGGTGTAAAGATACAAAAGGAGACAAGATCTGTTGCATCTATTACATTTCAAAATTATTTTAGATTTTATAAAAAATTAGCAGGTATGACAGGAACAGCCGAGACATCAAAAGAGGAATTCCAAAAGGTTTATGGTCTAGATGTTGTCGTTGTGCCTACTCATAATCCTATTGCTCGTATCGATAGAAGTGACTTTATATACCAAACAGAAGAGGGTAAATTCAAAGCAATAGCACAAAAAGTGAAAGAATTAAATACAAAGGGTCAGCCTGTGTTGATAGGTACTGTGTCTATTGAGCGTAATGAATTATTGTCAGCGTATTTAACTGCAGCAGGTGTTCCTCATATTGTATTGAATGCAAAGAACCATGAGAGCGAGGGTGCGATTACTGCAAATGCTGGAAAGCGTGGAGCAGTTACAATTGCTACAAACATGGCTGGGCGTGGAGTTGATATCAAGCTTGGCGGTGTACCTTATAGTGATGAATCTTATGAAGAAATAAAGTCATTGGGTGGATTATTTGTTCTGGGTACCGAACGCCATGAGGCTCGTCGTATTGATAACCAGCTTCGTGGACGTGCTGGTCGCCAAGGTGATCCTGGGGAAACACAATTCTATGTATCACTCGAAGATGATTTAATGCGTGTATTCGGTAGTGATAGAATCAAGAATATGATGGGTAAATTCGGTATACCAATAGATCAACCAATTCAGAATAATATTATAAATAAATCTTTAGAAGGAGCTCAAGCAAAAATTGAAGGTTTTAACTTCGATGCTCGTAAACATACTCTAGAATATGATAATGTTATGAATCACCAGCGTAATGTTATATACGCAAGACGTAAGACAATGCTAATGGGTGAAGCTCTTGAATTGGATAATTTTATTACAGATTTGGCGAGCGATTATCCAGAAATCATAAAAATAGCTGAAGAAAAAAAGAAATTATTTGGTGAAGGTGTATTTCTGGAAACTCTTCGTAGGATAGCTTTGCATGTGACTGATACATTGTGGGTAGAACATCTGGAAACAATGGATTATACTCGTAGTTCGGTAAATTTGCGCGCATATGGGCAAAGAGAGCCATTGATAGAATACAAGAAGGAAGGCTTGAGGTTATTTAAAGAGATGGAGGCAATGTTCCGCGAGCAAGTAGTGTCATTGGTCAAAACTATGAATATAAACCCAGAGCCAACTGCTGAAGTCATCGAAGAAACACCAAAATTAATCCTCAGTACTAGTGGTAAAGAGGATTCAGATGCTAAAACTAAGCGTAACGAAGGCCCAAAACTCGGGCGCAATGATCCATGTTCATGTGGTTCTGGCAAAAAATACAAGAAGTGTCACGGCATAGATAAATAGAATAAATGTATATAAAATAAGGGTTTTTTTAACACAATACAGTATTTATGTCAAAAACCTATTAAATCCTTATAAAATAAGGCGATTAGACAATTTTTAAATACTTTTGTCAAACACTAATATATAAAAAACCCTTATAAAATAAGGGTTTTTTATATTTGACACACCTAAAATCTGTAGTATAACGCTTGACTTTTATATCACTTCATGCTACTATATATGCATGTCCAAATATGTTATCTGTTAAAGGTGATATATATGGGCTTTTTAATTTACCCATCAAAAGGTAGATTATCTAAATTCCAGACACGATGTTTTGCGGAGCTCAACCGCAATAATATGAATAAAAAAACAATTACAAAGTTTCTACAGTCTTTTGTCGCTATACCGTTATTTGCAGCATCTTTGCCAATGACAGGTGCAGTAACAAACACTGTACAACCTAACGTAACTAGTGCTTATGTGATAACCGCACAGGAAGTTCAAGTACGTAAAGAAAAAGCTGAAGCAGTAGATGCCTTTTTTGAAAAGTTAGATTCACCACTTGTCGGCTACGGAGAGAAATTCGTAGAAGAAGCGGAGAAGAATGACCTTGATTGGCGTTTGACTGCAGCTATCGTTGCTCGTGAATCTACTGCTTATCGTCATGCATGTAAAAGCATAAAGGGTAAGAATAATGGATTCGGGTGGGGTGGTTGTAAGATAGCTTTTGATTCTGTAGACCAAGCTATTGAAGTTGTATCTATGAATCTTGGTGGTAATGGCGGAGGTGCCGCACACCATTATGATGGTAAAAATACAGCTCAAATATTGCGTAAATACAATACTGTTATTAAAAATTATCCAAATGAAGTTATAAGAATCATGAAAATGATTGATGACTCTGAGGATATAGCATAAAGAAAAACCCCTCACCGTATGGTGAGGGGTTTTTCTATAATTTTTTAATCTTGTCTATTTGGATACTCTTCTCGCCATTTCTTTCGGTGATTTTACCTTGAATTGCTACAATATTACCTTCGGTTAATATATCCTTGAATTCCTCAAAAGTTCTTGAGAATACTACTGCTTCAATAGCACCAGTAAAATCTGATATTTTTATAAATGCCATCCTGTCATTCTTTTTTGTCATCACAATTTTTACATTGTCGATGATCACAGCTGTTGTTATTGGGTCATTATTCTTTCTTTCTTCGCGTATTTTTTTAATTGAATTTCCCATCTTTTCTATCTTTTCCCTGAATTCACCAAGTGGATGACCTGACACATATAAACCTAATAGTTCTTTTTCCCAAGACAACTTTTCTTTCATTGTTGCTTCTGGTACTTGTTCGAGTGTAAGTGTTGTCTGTATGCCACCAATACTACCAAATAATGATACTTGTGCGTTATTGCCACGAAATTCTCTGTTGAAGTTTATCAGTCTTTCTAGGTTACTTATAATAGTGTTGCGTTCAGCTAGCGCATCAAGTGCGCCAGATTTTGCTAATGCTTCTACTGACTTTTTGTTTAAATTCTTGTGATTTATACGCTCGAAGAAATCTGCGAGTGATTTGTATTTACCATTGTCTCTTTCTTGTATGATTGAGTCAGCTATATCAGTCCCAAGGTTTTTTATTGTATATAATCCAAAGCGGATTTTTCGACCTACTTTTACATTAGTACCTTTTATAACGGTAAATCCTCCAAAACTTTCATTGATAGATGGGGGGAGGATCTCGATTTTCATTTTCTTACATTCATCAACTATTTCAGATATTTTATCTACATCACCGGATTCTGCTGTTAAGATGGCACACATATATTCAACAGGGTAATTTGCTTTCATATAAGCTGTCTGGTAGGCTACCATACCATAACTTGCAGCATGAGCTTTGTTGAATCCATATGCAGCAAAAGTCTCTATCATGGCCCACAATTCATGCGCTTTCTTTTCTACCATACCATTTGTCATCAATCCTTTTGTAAATTTTTCACGTTGAGCCTCCATTTCTTCAGGAATTTTTTTACCCACAGCTTTACGGAATTTATCGGCTTCACCCCATGTGTATCCTGCCATATGTACAGCCATCAACAAGATATCGTCCTGATAAATTAGAATTCCATAAGTTGTTTTTAGGAATTCTTCCATGCGAGGATCTAAGTACGTTACTAGGTTATTGTTGTATTTACGTTTGATATAGTCAGGGATAAATGCCATTGGTCCTGGGCGATATAGTGCCACCATCGCATTGATATCATTGATATCTGTAGGACGTAAGTCCTTCAAATACTTTGTCATACCTGAGCCATTTAATTGAAATAATCCAATAGTTTCCCCACGGGCAAGCATGGCATATGTATTGCGGTCATCTATGGGTATATTTTCAATATCAATATTTATTTTATGTAATAATTTTACAAGGCGTATTGCTTCGGCAAGTATTGATAAATTGCGTATACCCAAGAAATCAAATTTTGGTAATCCAGCTTCCTCGATATTATACATATCGTATTGGGTGATAATACCACCACCTCGCGGGTCGTATTGTATCGGAGTAAAATCATACAAATGTGTAGGGGCTATCACTATACCTGCCGCATGTACAGATACGTGTCGGACACAACCCTCCATTTTTTTTGCTAGATCAATAATTTCCTTTGTGTCTTTTTCTTTTTTATAAGCTTCTGCGAGTTCGGGTACTATTTCCATTGCGTGGTCTATGGTCATAGCAAATCCTTGGGATCCAAGTGGTATCATGCCAGATATTCGATCACCAACAACATATGGATAACCTAGTGCTCGAGCTACGTCACGTACGGAACCTTTTGCCATCATCGTACCAAATGTACCTATTTGGGCTACTTTATCTTCACCATATTTCCTTTTGGCGTACTCTATAACTTCATCACGTCTATTGTCGGCAAAGTCCATATCTATATCAGGTAGGGACGGACGTTCAGGGTTGAGGAATCTTTCGAAAGGTAA
Organism: uncultured Candidatus Saccharibacteria bacterium; assembly: GCA_964639185.1. Classification (GTDB taxonomy): domain Bacteria; phylum Patescibacteriota; class Minisyncoccia; order Phycocordibacterales; family UBA9973; genus UBA8515. The sequence goes on along the minus strand of CAZXCN010000008.1, from coordinate 14,628 downwards.
TTTGTATTCCAAAGGGTTTATGTTTGTAATACCTATAAGGTATGATACTAAAGATCCCGCTGCCGAGCCTCTAGTATTAGTCAGGATTCCATTATCTTTTGCGTATTTAAGTAGGTCAGCCACCACTAAGAAATACGAAGGGTAACCTTTCTTTACTATTATATCTAGTTCGTATTCTACACGAGTTTTCAGCTCTTCAGTTTCTTCTAATCCACGACGAAGTAAACCTTCTTTTATTAAGCGTCGAACTTCTTCTTCGGCAGTATTACCATTTTCAATAATATAATTTGGAAAATACGCTTTACCCAGACCAAGATCGTAATCCTCACACATATCAGATACTATTTTTGTATTTGGAACAGCTTCTGGGTAATCGGCGAAGTATTCAAGTGCTGTAGATTCGTCAATAAGAGAGAAATCGTCGTCAGAGAACTCGAATTTACCTTTTGATCCATCAGCGCCCGTATTTACTTGTAACAGTGTGTGGTGAGCTTTGTGGTCATCACGGCATGGGTAATGTGAGTCTTGTGTAGCAATTATCGGTATGTTGAATTTCTTTGCTAATTTTACTAAATCATCACGCAATTCTTTGTCGTGTTCGATGTGTGGGTGTGACTGTATTTCGATAAAATAATTATCTTTACCAAATACTTCCTGATGTTCTTTTATTAATTCTTCTGCTTTCTCATTATTCTTTGCTAATACTGCACGTGAAAGCTTACCACCCATACAGCCAGATAATGCAATAACACCTTCTGCATATTCTTTTAGTAAATCCATATCAACACGTGGCTTGTAATAATAGCCTTCGGTTGCGGCACGACTTACTATCTTCATTAAATTTTTATAACCTGTGATATTTTTTGCCAAGAGTATAAGGTGGTAACGCTTGTTGTCTATACCAGGCTCCTTGTCGGACATTTTCCTTTCGGCTACGTATACTTCACAACCTATGATAGGCTTGATACCAGCCTTTTTGCATTTCTTGTAGAATTCTAGAACGCCATACATATTGCCGTGGTCGGTCAATGCAATGGCTTCCATATTGTGTTCTTTTGCAATTCGAATAATATCATCTATTTTAGAGAGACCATCAAGTAGAGAATAGTGGCTGTGTGTATGTAGATGAATAAATTTTGAACTCATGTGCACATAGTATACCAAATGATATACTATTGTAGTATATGGACCCCGCAAGAGTTTTATAGTCTGCTGGTGTACATTTATTTATAATTTATGAAAAACTCAAACGGGGCAGGCAAAAACACTAATTATATTATAGGTATAGATGAAGTTGGGAGGGGGCCTATTGCCGGACCGGTGGCAGTTTGTGCATTTATATGCGCTAGGCAAGACCTAGCGGAAATGATAAAGGGTATAGATTTACCAATTCGAGATTCCAAGAAGCTTACCAAAATACAGCGTGAGAAATGGTTTAAATATTTAAATGAATTAAAAAGGGAAGGGAAATGCAATTTTGAAGTTTCGTATGTTAGTGCAGAGATGATAGATAAATTTGGAATAAATAAATGCATACAAAAAGCTTTAGATAAATCATTAGGTGAGGTAGCGAAACAGAGTGTACAAAATCTGAGTCGTGTCGGAGCCCCCGTAGAGAGGGTAAAGCGCGAAGATTTTGTATACTCTGTGAAGCCAGATTGTTTTAAAATTTTTCTAGATGGTGGACTGAAAGCACCGGTAGAATACACAAATCAAGAGACAGTGATAAAAGGGGACGAACTTTATCCAGTGATATCCTTTGCTTCAATTATTGCGAAAGTAAGTAGGGATAAAATAATGACAAAATACGCTGAAGAGTATCCTAACTATGGATTTGAAAATCATTCCGGCTATGGTACAAAATTGCATTATGAAGCAATCAAAAAACACGGTATTACACCACTACACCGCAAAACTTTTTTGAAGGGGATTATATAAAATTTGCCTAAAAGTACTTTATTGACTTTTATCAATAAATATGTTATTTTGTTTTAAAATAAAAAAATATGAGACAAAATCTTACATTCATTGGTGTGGCATTAGCACTGGTTGCTTTTCTTTCTTTTGTTGTTTACTTTAGGTTTAAAAGTGAATTAAAATATGGAAGCGTAGAAAATGGTTACAAAATTTACCGTTACGAAAAAGAAACTCAAGTTTATATCGTTGACCCTGAATCACGGCTTACCAGGACGATTCGGGATACTAACAAAGATGGTATTCCAGATATTGTTATGATTGGAGCTGGAAAGGCTGGAGAATCTCCTACCTCAGTAACAACCCAAGATTCTATAGATTGGGCAAAAGCTTTTCAAAAGTAAAAAACATTAAATTTACAAAAGAAGATCTCACTGAGATCTTCTTTTTTATAAATTTATTGCCAAATATGTGGATACTATCGCTGCAGTTTCGCCACGAAGGGTAAGGGTGCCTAGAGAGGCTACAGTAAAGTTTGCATCTTTGGCTTCTGATATTTCAATTTCTGTAAAGCCACCTTCGGGGCCTATAAATATATTAGTTGGTTTGATATCTATTTCTGATAGCATTTTGCCAGAAATATCAAATATTATTTTGTCTTTAATATCTTTTACTTGCTCAATAGCGTCTGTAAATTCGAGAGCTTCGGTGATAGTAGGCACTGTACTGCGACCTGATAATTCAGCGGCTTCTTTTGCTATTTTTTCGAGTCGATCATGACGTAGACCAGTCTTTACAGTATTCTTTGTAATGATTGGTACTATCTTGTCGATACCTATTTCGGTAGCTTTCTGAACTACTAGCTCGAAGTTCTCACGTTTCAGTATTGCTAGATAAAGTGTTACTTTATTTTTGGGTTCATTATTATTTACTTTCTCATCTATTACTTCGAATTCGATAGTGTCTTTTGTCATATTTACAATACGCACAGTTGCTTCGAGATTGGAGTTATTGGTTAGCATCACAACTTCACCAGTTTTGAATTTCAATACATTACGGAATTGGTGTACCAATTCCGAGTCTGTCATATTTATAGACCCATCACGTATTTCGTATGGAGTTATGAATCGGTGTATCTTCATCCCGTTAGAAATAGAAAGTCTTTAGACTTTCGTAATTAATTTGATAATAGTAGTAATATAACATAAATAATTTCTAACGGGATTCATATTACATTACTAAATTGTATATGAAATGCACTATAGGGTCTACATCAGGACCGTAAACAATAGCGCCACCTAGTGCACCTGTAATAGTGATAGTCACAAGGCCTATAATAGCAAGAGTTATCATTAATATATCATTTACTAATATCTTCTCTGCAATTTTTGATGCAAATATCCAAAGCTTATTTACTATACCAATGTTTGTAACTTTTGATAATATTTTTTTTGCAAATTCTGATTTATTAATCCATGATATGGCATATACGATAGCAAGTATGGCAAATATGTTAGATGAAAATCCGGCAAAGAAAGAATGCATATTTACTATTTTTCTGATTTCAGATCCTCGTGCGATAGCATGTTCAGCCATTTCCCCAGTTTGTAATGCCACAGATGAACTGAGCGCACCAATGATAAGGATGATAGCTTTACTGTAAAAGAAATACGGAAGTTCTTTTATCTTTTTGAATCTTAATAATTCCATAATTGCATATATTGTAAGTAACGCAATAGGGAAGTGCACAAATATTGGGTGTATGTTCATGTGTTTATTATATATTATTTATAATTTTTTAGTAACCATTTTTTGATTGCGTCTTTGTCTGATTTTAACCAAGAGGCATTGGAATATATACGTTCAAGAGATTGCTCGATAGTCCTTACAGCCCCTGGAGCAGTATTTTTAGCAAAGAAAGATTTTATATTTTTTGCATCAGTAACAGTTTTGTGTGTGCCGAGTGGGGCAAGCACTCTACCTAGAAAGTGTCCACCTTCACCGTATTTAACCAATAATGTTTTCCAATTGTGTTGAACAAATTTCCAAGCAAGGTCACGCCCATAGCTATTACCCCAGACTGCTCCTATTAGGAATGGTGCATCTTGCATGCGGACATCGGGTGATAATGCAAAAGTCAAAGTTTTAGCTAATAATGTTTTATCGTGAAATTGTGCAAGTGCTCGGCCACATCTGTCACGCTCTTCATCGAGTGTTGCTTTTTTATACATAATTTTGAATTTATTCCAATCAGCCTCTTTACCGTCACGAGCTACGATTCCATATACTACGCTTCGTGTATCAGCAGGGATTTTTACCTTACCTGATTCTCTAAATAATTTCTTTCCATATTTGATTATAAAATCATCACCATATAATGCAGCATGAGAAAGAGCTAGGTTGCGTAGAAATGTATCGGTATTACTTGTATCATTTGCGTGCCAACCCATACGATGGGCAAGTGGGGAAAATAATTGTAAAGCATATTTCTTGTAACTATCTACCCATGATTCTTCTGATATAAGGCTATATATCTTGTCGATACCACTTGCAAGTTCTGCCCAGACTATGTATTCTTGCTCATTTTTAAATGCAAGTGAAAATTTGAGTGCTACTGTTGAATTGACGTATCCAGCTTCAGCTAATGCAAATATATCACGAACAATACCGAGCCTGTCGTGTAAATGCATATTACCATTTAATATTTCACCCTTTAATTTAGCTAAAGTTTTTTCGTCGTACTTTACACGAAGCATCGATACTTCACCGGTATTTAATTTACCAATATTTTTTCCTTCGATTTTTATTGATTTTTTATCAATTAGAATTTTCTTTGTATTTGTACCATCTTTGTAGGCCAAAGGTATTTTCCATGTTGTATTTTCTTTGTTATTTATTTTTGATATACGACTAGAGAAGAATCGTTCTTGATTTACCTTGTGTCCATTTTTCGTATCTTGAAGTGTTAATAATGGATATCCAGTCCTGCCTGTCCATTCCTGCATCATCTTTTTTACAGGTTTACCACTAACTTTTTCAAAAGCCGCCCATAGGTCCATGGTGACAGTATTACCATAACTATGTTTCTTCATATAGTGTTGAAGCCCTTTCTTGAATACATCTGCCCCTAGGTATTCAGCTACCATACGTATAACAGCCGAACCTTTTGCATATGACACCATGTCGAATATTTCATTGATTTCATTTGGGTGGTGAACCTCAACTTCAATAGGGTGCGAATTTGCTAGTGCATCTAGGCGCATAGACAATGAATATCTTTCAGCTAGATATAGGTCCCACACTTTCCATTCAGGGAACATGTGATCGGTACATAAGTATTCCATGTACGAAGCAAAGCCTTCATTGAGCCATAGGTCAGTCCACCAGTGCATAGTAACCAAGTTGCCGAACCATTGGTGTGCCAATTCGTGGGCGATAACAATAGCCACCCATTGCTTGTTGGCAAATGAAGTATGTTCATCATCTACAAGTAGGGCTGTTTCGCGGAAGGTAACAGCACCCCAGTTCTCCATCGCAGCACTTTCAAAATCTGGCAATGCAATAAGGTCCAAGGTCGGTAGTGGATAGGGAACACCAAAGTAGTCATTGTAAAATTCCAATGATTTGATAGCCACATCGAGTGCAAATTTTGCCTGGTGCTTTTTACCAGCAGTGGTAAAAACACGAACTTGAGTATTACCTAACTCCGCAGAATATGCAAAATCTTCGCGCTTAACCCTCTCTACGGGGGCTCCGACACGACTCAGATTTTGCACATTCTGCTTCGTTTGTTTAGAATTTTTCCCCGCAGAACCTTTAGCGTAACCTTCCACATATTCAAATTCACCAATTATAAATGCCAGTAGATATGTCGACATCTTTGGGGTAGATGCAAACTCTACTACTTTGTAACCACCTTCGTGTTCAGATATTTTTGTAGGCAAAGTATTTGATATTGCAGTATGAGTACCAGGGATAATGAGCGATAGGTCAAACACTGCTTTGTGTGCAGGCTCGTCGAAAGAGGGGAATGCACGGCGCGCATCAGTAGCTTCGAATTGTGTTGTTGCAATATGCTTCACCTTGCCATCCAGAGTGTAGCGAGATCGGTAGAACCCGCGAAGCCCCTCACTAATAATTCCAGAGAAAATTATCTTTAATTTTATTTTTCCTTTTGGTATTTTGTTCTTGAAAGTAAATGTGGCAGTTTCATCTTTTTCATTATAAGTAATTTTATCTGCAAAGATGCCTGAATTTTTCTTATTATTACTTAAGACTTCAACTGTAATTATATCTAAATCTTTCGAGTGTAAAGTTATCTCACTTACAGCTTTATCTATTGCAATATCTATCACCTCATTACCTTCGAAAGTGAAAGTTTCCAAGTCAGGCTTCAGTGTCATTGTATATTTAATAGGCTTGATATGGGGCACCAACCGCACAGATTCCTTCTTTGGTTTTTTAATAGTTTTTGTATTATTTTTCTTTTGCATTTTTTGATTATAACATATTCACAAACCCTTACTTAATCCTTATTTATCAACGTATTTTAGCTTGACAAATAGGCATATATTATGCTATAATATAAATGTAAATTGTTCTTTAAAAATTTGAAGTGATATTTGTTGGTTGGTTTAATAAAGGTGATTTTGTCATTTTTATTAAATCAATCAACTATGATGACAAACAACAAACAATTTATTGGATTAATTTTAGAAAGAATTTTTGTTTCTGGTGGAGTAGCCGTAGCTCTTATTTGGGGAATATCTTTCATTCCAGATGGGAACTTTTCAGGGAAAAGCGTTATTGGCTTCCTATGTGCAATTTTACCTTTTGTAACTATTTGCTTTATTCTGCTGGAGTCTTTTGTGAAAACTCGCTCATGTAGAGAGTCTTTAAAAACTGCCGCTGAATGGCTGGAAAAAAGTGGAATCATTTCATCCGTACCAGATACAAAAGAAGTATTTGTTATTGAATTTTCTCAGTCTTTGGCACTTACTATTTCGTATCTTTTTTTGCTTTTGAAATTGAACTTCAATATTATTGAAGCACTGTTCTATTTTTCCCCGATGTTACTTTTTTCTTTTAGAAACGCTTTTTTATTTTTCTTTAAGAAAAAACAACAAGTGGAAATCACTTCTAATTAAAATAGCAAAAACCTGGACTCAATATCCAGGTTTTTATTTTTATGTAAATTAATGTTTGAAATGTCGGAATCCAGTGGTGACCATGGCCATATCAAGCTCGTCGCATTTGTCGATAGATAGCTGATCTTTTTTGCTGCCCCCTGGTTGGACTACAGCTTTTACTCCTGCATTACCTGCTATTTCTACACAGTCAGGAAAGGGAAGGAATGCTTCGGATGCAAGGATACCACCGGCAACTTCTAATCCAAATCCCTTTGCTTTTTCCAGTGCATTCTTTAATGCATCTACACGTGATACTTGGCCAGCACCCATTGTTACCATATTGCCATCTTTTACTATTACTACACAATTTGATTTTAGGTGTTTACTTATTGTCGCACCTATTAACATATCATTGATCTCATTTTCACTTGGTGCGCGCTTTGTAACTGTGGTGAAGTTATCTTTTGTTTCTGTCTGTATGTCGCGATCCTGCGCAAGGTATCCATTTAGGCATGTGCGTATTTCACCTACAGGTAATTCGAATTCATGTAATTTTAATACACGAACATCAATTTTTTTACTCAATATTTCCAAAGCTTCAGGAGTAAAATCTGGGGCAATAAGTAATTCAAAGAATAATTTTACTTCCTCTACCAAGTATTTTGCTGTTGCTTCATCTACAGTTTGGTTTGTTACAAGTATGCCTCCGAATGCAGATACTGGATCAGTGGCGTACGCTTTTTTCAAAAGATTCAATGTACCCTCATTACCGGTTGCGCATCCACAAGCATTTGTATGTTTTAATACGGCAAAAGCAGGCATAGTAAAATCTTTTATAAGTCTTATTGCAGCATCGGCATCGAGCAGGTTGTTGTATGAAAGTTCTTTACCTTGCAGTATGTTGAATACTTTATTCATGTCACCCATGAATTGGCCACTTTGGTGCGGGTTCTCACCATAGCGAAGCGCACTTCCGGCAAAGTATGACCAGATAGTCATATCATATCCACCTGTTACTTCGAATGCAGTTGAAGCTAGGTGTTTCCTTTGCTCAAGCGTTGTAATTGTTCCACCTTCTAAAATATTTTTTAAATAAGAGTATTGGTTCTTTGAAGGTACTACCACTACGTCATTGAAGTTCTTTGCAGCAGCACGTATTAGTGATACTCCACCTATATCAATCTTTTCAATTATCTCTTCCTCTGTTCCACCAGCCTTCAGTGTTTCTGCAAATGGATATAAGTCTACAATTACGAGATCAATGTCTTCGATATTGTGTTCAGCTTTTTCTTTTATGTCATCGGCATTGTCACGGCGGTTCAATATGCCACCAAATATTTGCGGTTGCAAAGTTTTTACACGACCACCAAATACTGAAGGAAAGCCTGTAATACTTTCAACAGTTGTCACCTCTACTCCTAGGCCTTTGATAAAGTCGGCTGTGCCACCTGTAGATATAATCTTGACCCCACCTTTATCTAGGAGCTTGATAATGTCATCAAGTCCGTCTTTACTGAATACTGATATTAAAGCTTTCTTTATTTGTTTTTCCATATTATTTAGTTTCAGATTCGATTCGTTCTAGTGCGACAATAAATGCGGAACGGCGCAAGTCGGTAGATAGGGCACGTGATTTCTCATCGATGAGTTTCGCTTCAGTGTCCAACTTCTCCTTTAACTTTGCAAAGACTTCAGCTTCACTCCAGTGCTCACCCTTTAGATTCTGTTCCCATTCATATGTAGATACTGTCACACCACCAGAGTTGGCCAATATGTCTGGCACAACAGGTATACCACGTGACAATAATATATCATCAGCTTCGGGGGTGATTGGTCCGTTAGCTAATTCTAATATAAATTTTGCTTTGATATTTTGGGCATTATTTTCTGTGATTTGATTTTCCAATGCTGCAGGAATTAAGACATCACATTCTTGTTCTAATAATTCCATATTAGACAATTCTACAGCATTTGGAAATCCAACAAAGCTTCCATTGTCTTTCTTCCATGCAGTTGCTTCAGCATAAGTAATACCATCGGCTTTGTATATTGCACTCTTTGAATCCGATATTCCCACTATAGTATGGCCAGCATTTTCAAATATTTCAAATGCATTACCGCCTACATTACCGAAACCTTGGATAACTATTTTTGAATTGTCAGGCACACCGTATTTACCACGGATAGCATCAAATACGTAGAACCCACCGAGCCCTGTAGCAGGGCCACGACCTTCACTACCACCTTTATCAAGTGGCTTGCCTGTAAATGTTGCACCGGTCTTCTCGCCTGTAATGCTCATATATTCATCATTCATCCAAGTCATTATTTCAGGTGTTGTGTTTACATCTGGAGCAGGTACGTCTTTATCAGGTCCAATGTTTGGAGCCATCATGCGTGCCCATCCACGAGAAAGCTTTTCGAGTTCTGTTTTAGAAAGAACTTTCGGGTCTACTGTTATACCACCTTTACCACCACCCATCGGTATATTTGCTACAGCGCATTTGAGTGCCATCCAGAAAGCGAGAGCCTTCACTTCGTGTATGTCGGTATCTTGGTGAAAACGAATTCCACCTTTGTATGGACCACGAGCAGAATTGTATTCTACGCGATAGCCCTCATATACTTTCAGGTTTCCATCATCCATTGTTACAGGGATAGATATTCGGATTTCACGTTCCGGCTGTGCTAATCGTGACATAAATTCTGGGTTAAAACTTTGTACAGCTTGTGCACGTGCTAATTGCATCATTGCATTCTCGAATGGATTTTTTTGCATAAATTTTATTACTTGTCTGCCGATAGGCAGGAAAATTAATTATTACAAGTACCATTGTACACCTTATTTATGAAGTTATGAAGTAGGGGAGTCTACTTGTTTATAATACTTGAATGGAGCTTGGTTTTCTTCAAGCTTTTGTCTAATTGTACTCTTTTAAATATGTATTTTTTTGAAGGGTCACGGAGTGAACGGAATAGTTTATCTTGATCATAACCACATACTACGATATCCGGCTTTTCCTCGTATATTGGAGTCCATGCACCCATGCGCATATCACCAACACGAACTTTGGCCTTTGGATAAGCTTTCTTTAGGGTTTGCATCCTTTCGAACAAGTTATTTCTAGGGAAGTGGTCCTTCATCTTGTTCACTACTTCATCCTCGGTAACTACTATTACAAGGCTTGTTCCATACTTGGAAGCCTCGTCTATGAAGAATGTATGCCCTGCATGTAGTGTATCGAATACACCAAATACTAGTATTTTCTTGTCTTTTTTATCGTATCTGTCTATCTCTTCCATAGGGCTAGTATAGCATACAGGTGTGACTTGCCCGTACACTTACTTTGCTGTAGTTTTTTATGATGCCCTTTAAATATTTGATTATTGCCAATGTTTTTGGTGTTATATTAAGTATTATTAGGCTTTTTTGTTGAAAAAACAGAATAACAGCAAAGTAAGTGTACGGGCTTGACAAAACTATATTAAGTATGCTATAATACCCAAATGGAAAATAAATCATACAAAAATATAATACTACTCGGAGTGGCAACATTGGCTCTTGTATTTGGATTTGCCTCATCTGCTAATGCAGGTATGTGTGACCAATACGAAATAGTTCCTACTTGTACAGGTTCTGGTCCTGGAAGTGCTGTAAACTTTTACAATACAACTGGATCATGGAATACATGGAGTGGTACTAATTCTAATACAAATGGTAACAATGGTTACTACAACGGTAATAATAACGGTAACAATAATAACAACAATGGTAATAATGGATACAACAATCCAACTGTTGCTTCTGTAACTACAAACAATCCAGAACAAGTCGGATCTACTTCTATGAAGCTTTCTGGTTATGTTCAGAGTAATACACCAACGAATGCATTCTTTCAATACGGTACTGATCAGAATATGAATCGTCAAACAAATAGTCAATCAATATCAAACGGTAATATTACTAATAATATTACAGGCTTGGTACCAAATACTACATACTATTTTAGACTTATAGCTGACAATCAGGCTGGCCGTGCTACTGGTAATACAATGTCTATAACAACTTCACCTATTATATATACAGGTGCAAGTACTAGTGGAAATGTGTCTGGTTCTACAAAAGATACAAGTAATACAAATAGTAATGCAAGCACCACAACAAAGAGTTCAACTGTAAGTAATACAACAACAACTTCAAATAATACAAATACAAGTGAAAACAAAGTTCAATCAAATTCTGTTCAGGGAACAAATTTATCAGCGAACAGTTTGAGTGCACTATCTATATCTGGAGCAAATTCATTTCTTCCTGATACAGTGTTCGAGTGGATATGTGTATTCTTCATGATACTTGCTATCATATTATTGATACGTCAATTACGCCCAAAAGCTGACCATGGTGCACACGCAGTAGCGCATCACTAATACGTATTGAAATACTAAAAAGAAAAACCCCGCAGTGCCTGAGGCACTGCGGGGTTTTTCTTTGACGTAAGCTCGGGAAAAGTCTATAATCGTGTTATGAAAAAGGCATCAACCCGTACCACAAAAAAGGGTTCAATAGCAGAGTCATTGACTTTTGATGATGTTTTGGTTGTGCCAGCATATTCTGAAATACTACCACGCGATGTTTCAATTAAGACAAATCTAACAAAAACTATCGAGCTAAATATCCCTATTATATCTGCTGCTATGGATACTGTAACTGAGAGCCGGCTGGCTATTGCTATTGCCCAGAATGGGGGGCTCGGTATCATCCACAAGAATATGTCTATAGAGAATCAGGCAAATGAAGTCCGAACTGTAAAGAGGTTCGAGAACGCAATTATAGAAGACCCTTTTACTTTAGATGCTCGCGCTACTTTAGCCGATGCAAATAAATTAATGAAGAGTAAAAATATTGGTGGTGTACCGATAGTAGAAAGTGATGGTAAGTTGGTAGGTATTATTACTGGCCGTGACATGCGTGCGACAACAGATTTGTCAAAGCCTGTAGCATCTGTGATGACACGTGACTTAGTAACTGCCGAGGTGGGTTGCTCTATGAATGAAGCAAAGAAAATTTTGGAATCTAATCGTATAAAGAAATTACCAATAGTTGATAAGAATGGCATCCTTGTAGGATTGATTACATATAAAGATGTATTGAATAAAGAAATATATCCAAATGCTTGCAAGGACACTCGTGGACGCTTGCGTGTAGGTGCAGCTATTGGGGTGAGTGTTGATATGTTGGATAGGGTAACTGCATTATTGGATGCAGGTGTAGATGTGATGGTGCTCGACAGTGCACATGGTCACTCAAAAGGTATTATTGATGCAGTAAAGATTATAAAGAAGAAGTTCAAGAATGCACAATTGATAGTAGGTAACATAGCGACAGGCGAGGGTGCTGTTGCTCTTGCGCGTGCAGGTGCTGATGCCGTAAAGGTGGGTGTGGGTCCAGGTTCAATATGTACTACACGTATCATATCAGGTATTGGCGTTCCACAATTATCTGCTGTTATGAATGCAGTAGAGGCACTCCGTAAAGCAAAGCTGCATATACCTGTGATTGCCGATGGTGGTATCAGGTATAGTGGTGATATGGTAAAGGCATTAGTAGCTGGAGCATCGCTTATTATGGCTGGTTCAATGTTTGCGGGTACTGAAGAGGCTCCTGGTGATGTAACACTGCTTGATGGACGCAAATTCAAGAGCTATCGAGGTATGGGCTCTATTGAAGCAATGCAAGAAGGATCGAAGGATAGATATTTCCAAGACAAAGAAAAGGAAGCAAGTAAATTGGTCCCTGAAGGAATTGTAGGTATTGTACCCTACAAAGGTACTGTGTCTGAGATAGTCTATCAATACGTTGGAGGTTTGCGTTCAGGTATGGGCTATGCAGGGGCGAAAGATATAAAGACGCTTTGGAATGCCCAATTCAACAAGATCACTGCTTCGGGTATGAAGGAAAGCCACCCACACAATATTACCATTACCAAAGAGGCTCCAAATTATACAAAATAACTCTATTGACTTTGATTTTATTTGAGCATAAAGTTAAAGAAAATTTAAATTTAAAAAAAATGGCAAAAGGATATTCGGACATCAACGTCGGGCTCCAATGGGGTGACGAAGGAAAAGGGAAAATAGTCAATAGACTTGCCCCAGATTATGCACTCGGTGTTCGGCCACATGGTGGGCCAAATGCTGGGCACTCACTTTATATTAATGGTGAAGAAGTTGTTTTAAATACAATTCCTTGCACTATCTTTTCTATACCATCACTTTCAGGTTGTGGTATGGTAATTAACCCGAGTTTGTTGGTAGATGAGGTTATGAAGGTTACAAAGTATGGCGCTTGCCCTAAAGATAATTTCTTTTTAGGTAATGGTGCTCACTTGATATTACCTTCACACATCATGCTAGACAAAGCCGAAGAGGCAAGTAAAGGTGCTGATAAGATAGGCTCAACTTGCCAAGGTATCGGACCTGTGTACAAGGATAAGGCTGGTCGTGTTGGTATTCGTGTTGGTGATATATTTTATCCTGACTTTAAGGATAGAGTGATGATATTGGTGGAAAAACACAAAGCCCACGCAACTAAACTTTTTAACTACACTATCAACGAAGAAGAGGAGTTAAATATTCCACTTCAGAAATTCTTTGAAGCTGTAGATTTTATTCGGGAGAATTACAAAGACAATTGTGTGAATACATCAGAATTTGTAAATCGTTTCCTCGATGAAGGTAAAAATATTTTATCTGAAGGTGCTCAGGCTACAATGCTTGATTTGCAATTTGGTACGTATCCTTATGTTACATCATCACGGTGTCTGGCATCGGCTGTACCAGGTGAGCTTGGAATTCCGGCACAATCTGTGCGCAAAGTATTTGGCATTACCAAAGCTTATACTACTCGTGTAGGTAATGGACCATTTCCAACAAAAATCGAAGGTGAGCTCGAAGAGCAACTCCGCCAAGCTGGGCATGAATTTGGTGCTCGTACAGGGCGCCCACGTGCAACTGGATGGCTGGATCTACCTGCATTACGTTATGCATGCATGATAAATGGTGTAACCGATTTGGTAATTGTAAAAGCTGATATTCTAGATAGTAATCTTTTTGAAAAAATTCTTATTTGTACTCATTATGAATTAAATGGTAAAAAGACAGATATTTTGAATTTTGATATGGTTCGTGAATCTAGCAATATTAAGCCAGTGTACAAGGAATTTGCAGGGTGGTGCAATGAAGGTACGACAAAAGGTTGTACTAATAATATTGATTTACCTAAAAATGCTTCTGCCTACTTTGAATTTATTCAGAAAGAATTAAATGTACCTGTATACATGATATCTGTTGGTCCAGAAAAGGACGAAATAATAATCATGTAAAAGTAAAATTTATTTTATTTGGAAAAACTGTTTCAAGTCTATACTTGAAGCAGTTTTTTATTACCTTTTTGAATAATCACACCTTTTGCATTTTTGGCTTATTTTTGGTAGTATAACAAAAGCTCATATTGAGTATGTTTTATAGCTAAATATTCCCCGGTAGCTCAGCGGCAGAGCAGAGAACTGTTAATTCTAAGGTCGTA
>CAZXCN010000007.1:34948-47984 GCA_964639185.1 uncultured Candidatus Saccharibacteria bacterium | reverse complement strand
CAGTTTGGACGTAAAAAACTTAAAGAAGTTAATTTAAAACAAAAAGAGGTCGACCAAGATGAACCTAAAAATGTATGCATTTCGTGCGAAGCATAAAACTATGGAAAAACACATTGAAGAATTCATACTGTCTGCCGAAGCAAAAGCTTTGGCGACATATTCGAACGATAATCTAAATGTCGTTCCTGTTTCCTCGATTAAAATAATAGAAGGTAAAATTTGGCTTATTAATTATTTTATGGATAAGACACTCTCTAATATATTAGAAAATAGAAGTGTTGCACTTGTGTGTTGGAGAAAGATGATGGGGTATCAAATAAAAGGAGTAGTATCCTATGTCACTTCCGGACAAGACTTTGATGAAGCTGTTAAATGGATAAAGTCCATACTGCCAGATAGAGTTGTTAAGGGGTTGATAATTATTACCCCTAATGAAATACACGATATATCTCCAACGAAAGACACCAAAGAAAAAATCTCAGCTGAGCAAAATCTTTGATGTGCCCAACTAATCTGTATCAATTTATTATCTAACTGAATGATGGATAACTATTTACCCATGAGTGTAATTCCCTTGTTCGCCAAACAGATCTTACTATTCAAACATCCCAATAAATTTCGTTTTTCAACATCATTTCCTTCTTTCAAGATATACTTTGCATATCCTCGTATATCAATATCAGGGATAAAAATGCTATCCTTCCAATTAATATATGGAGTATACAGCCTAAACTACTAGGTACTTTGTTGCCTGGATCTTTAGCAGAAACGACAATTTACCGCACAAATAAAACAATACCTTTTTAATATGATAGTTACAGATGTCTGTAACTATTTACATCTCGTTCTGTGTAACTTTTGTCACTTTTTGATGTGCTCGAGACGCGTCGTTATGGTATTATAAAAAGAGTCTCAAAAGCCTTACAGGTCTTGTTTGTGAAAGGTTCTAACACGAGACCGCCCGCAGGAGAAATTTTACTTGTAAAAATAAAATACCACATGCAAAAATATTCACTTTATACCAATATCAATGATTTAATTGCTATCGAGTATTCCAAAGCTAAATTAGGGGATTTGGCAGTAATAAAAAAAATTGCATTATTGATATCTGAGCTTGTTAAAAATATTGTCCCAAATCAAGATGGGGCTGTTGTGTATACGATCGATAGAAGGGGCGAATGTTTTCATAAAAATTCTTATATTTTAGCGCAAGAAGTCGCTAATATTTTGAACATCGATTTGTACCATGGTCAGTATTATTTTAAATATAATCCTAATAAATTCTACGATAATACAGCAAAAGAAGAGCGAGTCAATAACCCTACATTTCTTCAGAGGTCCGAAACTTTTCCACATAACAAACCTATCATTATTATTGATGACCTTATTTATTCAGGCAAAACATTGGAATCTATATTGCCTGAGCTTTTGAAATACTCATCAGATATTTATTTTTTTACTATAATCGATCTGTCTAAAGAAACTGATTATACTGAACAGGAGTTAAATCAATTTGCATTAAAAGATAATACTTATAAATCCATTATTAATATTATAAATACCCCTGGATATATTTTTACTACACAGATGTTGCGCAGTATCGGTGAGCTTGATGTTGATCAGAGGCAAATGCTAAAGGTGCAACTACCCAAAGACATGCTTCAAAATCTCCTAACAGCCTATTCTCAGTATCATGAATCAGAATTTTAATATTATGGTATAATCCGCATATATGAAAAAAGTAAAACATTTAACTATATGGCAGAAATTCCAGAATTGGTTCTGGCATAAAGTGTATTATGTATTTCCTTGGTTTCAGGCTCATTTGTTAAAATGGCATATTGTTCGGCATGATAAAGGCCGACAGCACTATCATCTAGGGTGGCTTGCTCCACGTAAAACTTTAAAACAATTAGAGGATCATTTGCATACTCAATGGGGATTTGGGAATCATTTCGTAGCTTGGAAAGATGAGGGTCAAGTTTTGTCTTGGCGTAAGCTCGTTGATTTTGATAATCAATACCATATACGTGTTTTTAAAGAAGGTGAGATACGTGGGCATTATGAATATACTCCAGAGAGCAAGCCCGTCGCTCATATGCAAGAAGTTGGTGAAGTTCCACATTATGGACACTTTAAAAAATTCTTGGGTGATCATGTGGTGTACTATAAACATGTTTCGCATTTAGTTCCAGATGTAAACATAGCGCCCGAATCTGAGATCACTATTGATAAAATAAAATAAAATATTATGAAAGATTTAAAATATAAAAAAAGTGGTTTGTTTATAATAATGCTCGCATCAGTTATTGTTGTTATCGTATCTATTAGTAGTGTTATATATGTTGGTAAGAAGGTGTCTGATCTTGAACGCAAAAATTTATTACAACAAGTCCAGAATATTTCAATAGCTATAGACCCAAATGATATAAAAGTTTTATCTGGAAATAAGTCCGATATTAATAATTCACAATATCAGACATTAAAACAGACTTTGAAAAAGGCTAATGACCTTAATTTTGGTATTCGTTTCTTGTATCTGATGGGAATGCGTGATGGCCAAGAGTTCTTCTTTGTTGACTCGGAAGATCCAAGTTCAAAAGACTACTCACCACCAGGACAAGCTTATACAGAAAGTACTGAGGAAGATTTGTATAATCACAATAACGGTATTGCTTATACTAGTGGCCCATATACAGATACATGGGGTAGTTGGATATCGGCATATACACCGATATTTGACGAGAGCGGTAAAGTGCAGGCTATGCTCGGAATAGATTTATCGGCTAGTGAATTTATGCATAGAGTTCATAATGCTCAGTATATAGTGGTAGCTATTTCGTTGCTGATATTGATATCAGTCCTGTTATTAATATCACTTATTATACGTTCTTTTGAGTATGCACGCGATCTCGAGACTGCTAATCAAGGGCTACAACAAAGCAAGGACTTCTTGACTTTGTCCGAAGAGTTGGCAGGGCTAGGGCACTTTACATGGAATTACAATAATAATATTATTGTTCTAAACAAGACAATGATGAAAATATTGCATACAGAGAATACGAAACTTTCTTTAGAAGAATTCATGGCATTCATAAGTCATGAAGATATAGACAGGATAAAGAAAGACAATATAAACTTATATAAAGATCAAGAGTTTGTAAAATTGAAATACAATATAATAAACGGGGCAGAGATGAAAAAGGTGGCTTCTATATGCAAGCTCAAGTTTGATTCAAAAGGTACCATACTACATGCAACATGTACTGCACAAATAATCGAAGATTAGATACTCTATTATCTAATATATAGTGTTTATTGTATAAAATAATAAATTTCAAAAACTCGCATTAAAATATAGGCATGGTATAATATATCCCATAGGTCGCTTATCAATTGTATCGTAATTTATATTATTATTTTTATGATTAAAGGAGACCATTAAGAATTTATTTTCTCACAAAAGAGGCAAATTATTGCCTCTTTTGTGTGTCTTATTAAATATGCAAAATATTTCTGAGCCAAAAGTTCGCCAAGGGTCATGCTCGTATTGTGGTGATGCGCCGATTAATCACAATCTTCATAAAATAGAGAACCATATTTTATATATTACTGATAATACTATCGGTAAGCTTGTTCGGTATGTTCCACACTGGATTGAGCAAATGGTAGATCTAATCCCTGGTTATCTTTTTAGATTATTGTCATATTTAAAACTCGCTCATTTTTCAAATGATATTGAAAAAGCAACCTCTTTTCGATCTCGTGTAATATGGGAAGAAGCAAAAAGGCGCGATATTTATATGGAGCAGGTTATTATTGGTAAAAATCCTATTGATCAATACAGGGCTATTATAAATGGTAAATTTGAATATTTCGAGAGTTTACCAATACCACCAAAATTATTAGGCTTAAAGAAGAATTGGGATAATAAAATTATTTTAAAAAAAGAACTATCTAAACACAATATTCCTGTACCTAAATACATGGGTATTTCGAATCTTAGTTTAAAGAATCTGGAGAGTATTTTTAATAAATTTGAAAAACCTATTATCGTAAAGCCAGAAATAGGTTCACGTGCTCGGCATACTATCACTAATATAAATACAGTAAAAGATTTTAAAAAAGGTGTTGTTATAACGAATCAAATATCTACACATCTTGTAGTAGAAGAACATCTGCATGGTTATGTATGCAGAGCAACTGTTGTCGATGGAGTTCTGTTAGGTTTCTATAGGGGGCAGGCGCCTTTTATCGTAGGTGATGGTATAAAGACAATCAGGACTCTCATCAAAGAGAAGGATGAAATTAGGAATAATCGTATTGAACCAATAAGGATAGGTGAAGAACTGAGTTCCAACTTGGCTCGTTATGGCTTTGATATTGATGATATTTTGCCAGATCAAGTATCTATTAATTTGTCTCATCGTATTGGAAGGCTATTCGGAGGAAGTACAAAAGAGATGATAGACGAACTTCACCCGAGCTTTATTCCAATTTTAGAAAAAGCAGGTAAAGTTGTAGGTTTGGCTATTGCTGGCTTTGACTGTATTGTTCCTGACCCTACAAAAGATCAAAGTATGCAAAAATGGGGTATTATCGAGTGCAATACCTTACCATTTATCGACTTGCACTATTATGCTCTAGAAGGTAAGCCTCGCAATATTGCTGGTGCAATCTGGGATTTGTGGAACTAATAATTATTTTTACTTATTAGTGCGCCAAGGCAAGCCCTATGACTTTTTTTGCACCGGCATCTTTTAAGATTTTCATTATTTCATGTATTGTTCCTCCTGTTGTAGTAACATCGTCGAGGATTATTATTGTGCGATCTTTTACAAATAATTCTGCTTCAGAGTTCTTGAAACCAAAAGCCCCTTTTATGTTAGCTAGTCTTTTGTTCCTATTTACAATGCGGGCTTGGGGTGGGGTATCCTTGATTTTGATTATTATATTACTATTGAGAATCATAATATTATCGCTTGAATTTTTAACTAAAGATTTTGCTATTAATAGGCTTTGATTGTAACCCCTTTTCTTCAAACGGCTTTTAGACAAAGGTACTGGGATAACAATAATGGGACTTCCTCGTGAGAACATGTTGAGTGTGGATATTTCTTCCAGCATTTCTTCATACATGTATTTGCCTATAATATCTGCATACACCTTTTTATTTTTATATTTTAATTCCCAGATAACCTTTTTTATAATTGGGTCACGGTAGTCATATATGGCATTGATATGTCTCGCTGATTCACGCTCGGCTGTGTGGATTTTTAATATACATTTATCACAAATTGCCTTATTTTTATTTTTGCATCCAATACAATATATTGGGAAAAAAATGTCTAAAATGTATTTATAAATATGATATATAAATTTTCGCATCTATCCCGTATTTTACTACATATATGCTATAATTAAATACATATTATGAGTAATATATTTCAAAAATTTTTTGGTGATGGGTTTTCATCTTTGTTCCAATCTAAAAAAGAAGAGAGCGTCCTTGGGATAGACATAGGTTCATCATCTATAAAAGTAGTTCAATTAAAAAAGAAGGGTGGCAAAGCTGTACTTGAAACATATGGGGCATTAGCTTTAGGTCCTTATGATCAAAAAGACGTAGGTGCTGCTGTAAATTTGCAAGCTGAAGCTCTTACTCAAGCACTTGCTGATGTATTAAAAGAATCAAACACAACAACTAAAACAGGAGCCTTGGCTATACCTTCATCAGCTAGCTTGATATTCCTGATTACATTACCTGGTGCAATTTCTGAAAATGATTTATCTGCTATTGTTCCTAACGAAGCACGTAAATATATACCTGTTCCAATATCTGAAGTTACGCTCGACTGGTGGATGATACCTAGTGAAGCAGAATCTATAGAAGAGGGGAATGAAATGGGCACAGCTATTCGTGATGCAAAGACTGAAATATTAACTGTAGCTATACACAATGACACACTTACTAAATATCGTGATTTATTAACAGTTTCTGATATTAGTTCTAATTTTTTTGAAATGGAAGTTTTCTCTTCTGTCCGATCATCATTTGGCCACGAGTTGGCCCCAGTATTGTTGGTAGATTTTGGTGCATTAAAAACAAAGCTTTCTATTGTAGAGCATGGCATAGTTAGAACATTTCATATTATTCCACGCGGAGGTCAGGATATTACGCAGGCTATAGCAACATCAATGAATGTACCATTTAAACAAGCTGAACAAATCAAGCGCGAAGTAGGATTGGATTCAAATCAGAATCCAGGTGTTGCAAGTGTTGTGTCTGTTTCTATTGATTATATATTTTCTGAGACAAATAGTATTGTACTTGCTTACGAGAAGAAGTATAATAAAGCTATCAGTAAAGTTATATTTACTGGCGGTGGTGCTATGTTACGAGGTATAATAGAAAAGGGTAGCTCTGTTTTTGGAGCAGAAGTTGTTTACTCAAATCCTTTTGGAAAAACAGAAGCCCCAGCATTCCTTGCTCCTATTTTGGAAACCAGTGGTCCTGAATTTGCTGTGGCTGTTGGTTTAGCATTGCGACAATTGTCATAATTTTTATATATGGAAAATAATTCTTTTCAAACATCTTTTATACCAAAGAAACCACTTGTCTCAGGTAGTCAGGTGCCTGTATCTGCATCTAGGCCTATGGGTGTCTTTAATTTCCTCTCAATACTTTTTGTTATTATGGTTATCGCTTTATACGGAGGATTATTTGTATACAAAAATTTACTCTCAAAAAATTTGAATAATTTACACACTTCACTTAAGACTTCTCAGAACAGTTTCGAGTTAGAAACTATCGGAGATTTACAACTTTTTGACAAAAGAATGGCTGTATCAAAACAAGTTATGTCTGGGCATATTGTATTCTCACCATTGTTTGAGCTTATTAGTGAATTAACTTTGCCTTCAGTTCAATTTACAAAATTTGGACAGACTAGTAGCGTAGATGGGCGTAATATTTTAGTAAATATGTCCGGTCTTGCAAAAGATTATAGGTCTATTGCATTACAAGCCCAAGTTTTAAATTCTGATAAAGGAAAATATTTTAAAGATGTAGTTTTTTCAAATTTAGGCTTGGCTGATGAAAAAGATAAAAAAGGTTATGTAAAATTTGAGATTTCTTTTTCTGTGGATCCTACACTACTTTCTTATGAAAAAGCTATATTAAAATCAGGTGAGAAAAAAACATCCACAACCTTAAAAACTGATATGAGTAATTTGAATGCAAATACTGCTTCTGACCCTACTGTTATTGATAAACCTAAAGATGCTTCATTATCAGATGTAAAACCGAATGCACCTTTGGATCCAACTGGTGCCAAGCAATAATATGCGTAATATATTTCCAATCATATTAATAGTATTAGCTATAACAGGTGGAGTACTGTTTGTCGGTCCTCTGTTTTCTGAGGTTTCAAAATTGCGTACAGATGTTACTGCTTATAATACAGCTTTGGCTCATTCTACTGATTTGCAAAAAGTACGCGATGGTTTGTTGGATGCTTATAATGTGATTTCAAAAGATGACAAAGAAAAGCTGATCCGTTTTATGCCAAATACAGTAGACAATATTCAGTTAATATTAGAAATACAACAAATCGCAAGTCTCCATGGAATGTCTTTGAAAAATATAGCATTTGACCCACCAAGACCTGTAAATCCTGATCAGGATCCTGATCCATCATCTGACCCAAATTCTCAGAAGCCGTATGGGGTATTTGATTTAGAATTCAAAACAGAAGCTGATTATTTAACATTTGTGAATTTCCTAAAAGATTTGGAGGTAAACTTGCGATTGATAGATGTTAAATCCATATCTTTCTTTGTTCCAGAAAAGAAGGTAAATCTACCAGGATCTGATGTTGATCCAAATATATATACATATGATGTAAAGATACAAACATACTGGTTAAAACATTAATTATTTATGAGTAAAAATATAAAAAACATAATCATAACAATAGTTATCGTAGTCGGAGGTGGGGTAGGGTACCTATTGCTTTTTGGTAATTCAAAAGATCAAAACAGTAACTCTTCTTTATCTATATACGATTCCAGTATTCCATCTGAAAATATTGATACACAAATATCAGACGATACTGCATTCCTGTCTACTCTTTTGGGTTTGAGTGAGATAAAGATAGATTCCCAACTTTTCCTTAATCCAACCTTTAACTCTCTTGAGGATAATACTGTTGAAATAGTAAACAGCGGAGTTATTGGTCGTGAAAACCCTTTTGCTCCATTAGATGGTCCAGAAATAAATACTACAACTGATGCAGCTGTATCGTTGCCAGTGAGTGCTGAACCAAAGATAGATATAATAACCACAACTCCTGTAAATACAAAATCACCATTAAAGAAAAATTAAATATGGCACTACTCGAAGAATTAGCAAAAACAGGAATAATAAAAGAAACATCAATTCCTCAATTGATGACTCTTGCTGATGAAAAATACGCAGGTAATATTGATGAAGCATTATTGTCAGAGAAAATTGATGAAGAAAAAATCCTAAATGTAAAAAGTGCTTATTTTAATGTTCCGATCAAGGATGTAAATATTGCAAGCTTTGCTTCGAACGTTTTGAAATACATACCGGCTGATTCTGCTTCTATATATGGGTTCGTGCCTGTTGGTATTACTGATGGTGTATTGGAGATAGGTATTACTAACCCTGAAAATATTCAAGCCATGGACGCATTGCAGTTCATAGCATCACGCATCAATATACCATTTAAAGTTTACCTAATAAAATTTACAATATTCAAAAAAATATTTGATATGTATAAAGGTATGGGTGGTGAAGTTGATCAAGCATTGTCTGAGCTTGATAGTGTTATGCAATCATCTGCTGACGAAGGTGTTTCTATAGATAAAACAAAAGAGCAAGATAAATTGAAGCCAGGCGAAGAGGAGAAGATAGTGGAAGATGCCCCGATTATTAAAATCGTTGCTGTTATATTGCGTAATGCAACTGAAGGGAATGCATCTGATATACATATAGAAAATATGGGGGATAAAGTAAAAGTAAGGTTCCGTGTAGATGGTGAATTGCATACTTCTATAGTCTTGCCCTTAAATGTTTATGCTGGGGTTATTGCGCGTATTAAAATTCTAGCTAAATTACGTCTTGATGAAAAAAGAAAACCTCAGGATGGTGGATTTTCCGCAAAGATAGATAATCGCAAGATAGATTTTCGTGTATCTACCATGCCTGCTTATTATGGTGAAAAGATAGTTATGCGTATTTTGGACCCATCGCGTGGTGTAAAGCCTATCGATCAATTGGAAATGTCTCAAGATAATTTAGACTTAATTCGTGAAGCAATTAAAAAGCCATATGGTTTAATACTTATCACTGGTCCTACAGGTTCTGGTAAATCAACAACATTGTATTCAATGCTAAATGAGTTAGATCATGAAAAGCAGAATATTGTATCACTCGAGGACCCTGTTGAATATCAAATGCCAGGTATCAATCAATCTCAAGTAATGCCTGAAATAGGTTACACTTTTGCATCAGGACTGCGTTCTATTCTTCGTCAGGACCCAAATGTAATAATGGTGGGAGAAATCCGTGATAAAGAAACAGCCGAGCTTGCCATTCAGGCTTCTTTGACTGGTCACCTTGTGTTGTCTACACTACACACCAATTCAGCGGTTGGGGCTATACCGCGTCTTGTTGATATGGGTATTGACCCTTATTTGATTGCACCAACTTTGGTTTTATCAATGGCTCAGCGTTTGGTGCATCGTATATGTCCTGATTCTAGACACCCTGTACCGTCTGATGAAGCAACAAAATTAATTCTTGAAAAACAATTTTCTGATTTAGATGAAAAATATAAAAGTAAATTAGGACTTTCTGGTGAATTGCATGAAGCTGTACCTTCTAATGAATGTCCGAGCGGTACTCGGGGGCGAGTAGCTGTATTTGAAGTATTTAAAATAGATAAAGAAATGCAAAGTATTATATTGAAAACTCCAATAGAAAGTGAGATATACAAGCTCGCCCGTTCAAAAGGCATGATAACCATGAGGGAAGATGCAATGATAAAAAGTATAGAGGGTAAAGTGCCTTTGCAAGATGCTTATGCACTATAGGGTGGTTTTTATTTATAAGTAAGTAGGGTATAATATAAATATTCATGGAACAAACAAAAAAGAAAATTTTTATAATAGACGATGATACATTTTTATTAGATATGTATGCTTTGAAGTTTAATCAATCTGGTTATGAAGTTATTACATCACTCGGACCCGAAGATGCTTTGGAGAAAATGCGTGGAGGGTTAAACCCTGATGTTATCTTGCTAGACATAATGATGCCGGTTATGGACGGTTTTGAAATGTTGGAGAAAATGAAAGAGGAAAATCTTTGTCAGAATACTTTGCGTATTATACTTTCAAATCGTGGACAGCAATCCGACATTGCTCGAGGCGAGGCACTAGGCGCAACAGGGTACATAGTAAAAGCAAGTTCTACCCCTTCTGAAGTAATAATTAAAGTAGCAGAAATGTTGTCTGCTGTTAAATAACCTTTCTGCCGGTAGGCAATTTTAAATAATATGGATTATAAAAAAGTAATAGAAGACCTAATAACAGGACTTATAAATGAGAATGGATCAGACATATTATTGTCTCCTTTTCGTAAGCCAGCTATTCGTATAAATGGTGAATTAATATTTTTAGCAGGTAATACAGAATTTACCGATAAAGATGTATTAGAGATACTAACTGTACTTATTGGTGATGTAAGAACAAAGAAATTTTTAGAAGAGAAGGAGACAGACTTTT
Source organism: uncultured Candidatus Saccharibacteria bacterium (assembly GCA_964639185.1). Classification (GTDB taxonomy): domain Bacteria; phylum Patescibacteriota; class Minisyncoccia; order Phycocordibacterales; family UBA9973; genus UBA8515. The sequence continues at coordinate 37,169 of CAZXCN010000007.1, read as the reverse complement.
CATATACATCATCGAATGGTTCACGTCTGCGAGGTAATGCGTATTTCCAGAGAACTTTTATATCTATTGTATTGAGGTTGATTCCAGAAGCAAAGGATTTCGATGCATTAGGTTTGCCATCTATCCTAAAAGATTTTTCAAGAAGGAAGCAAGGCTTTTTCCTTGTGGTGGGTCCTGTTGGTCAAGGTAAATCTACTACTATGTCTGCTATGGTAAATACAATCAATCATGAGCGTGCTACACATATAGTAACAATCGAAGACCCAATAGAACATATATACATACCTGACAAATCCATTATTGACCAAAGAGAGGTGGGTATAGATACAAAAAGTTTTGAAAATGCACTTCAGTCTGTATTTCGTGAGGATATGAATGTTATATTAATAGGTGAAATGCGTAGCGCTGAAACTATTTCTACAGCCGTAACTGCAGCTGAAACAGGCCACTTGGTTATATCTACACTACATACCAATAACGCATCACAAACTATCGATCGTATTATTGATTCATTTGCGCAAGGTCAACAGGATCAGATTCGTATACAACTTGCAGCTTCACTTATAGGAGTATTTTCTCAGAGGTTAGTACCTCGTATCGCAGGTGGCCGAGTTCCAGCATATGAATTAATGATAAACAATAATGCTATTGCAAATTTGATTAGAGAAAAGAGGACTCATGAGATAGACACCGTAATAGAAACTAGCTTTCAGCAAGGTATGATCGATATGAATAGGTCACTCATAGAGCTTGTTCAAAAAGGTGAAATCACAATGGAAACTGCACATCAATATTCACTTAACCCAAAAGCTCTAGAGCAAATGTTATAAAATGTTATTTACATACAAAGTCATTACGAATACAGGTGAAAAAAAGGAGGGTAGCATAGATGCTTCTACTCGTGACTTGGCGATCGGTGCACTACAAAGAAGAGGGTTGATAGTAATGTCTATCAATGAAGAAAAAGAGAAAAAGGCATTCCTATCACTTGTTTTTATGGAGAAAGTACCAATGAAAGATGTTGTGGTATTGTCACGCCAGATGTCTACATTGTTTGAAGCACAAGTTTCTGCACTGAAAGCTTTTAATATGTTGGCAGCAAATACTGAAAATAAGTTACTCGGTAAAATATTGACTAGCATTACTGATGATATTCAAGCGGGTACACCTATATCATCGGCATTGGCGAAATACCCTGATGTGTTTTCAGATTTTTATGTCAACATGGTCAAGGCAGGTGAAGAATCAGGTAAGCTTAGTGAAATATTTACATATCTAGCTGATTATCTAGATCGTCAGTACGCACTGACTTCAAAAGTAAAGAATGCCTTGATATACCCAGGTTTTGTTGTTGGTGTATTTATACTTGTTATGTCTGCTATGTTTGTTTTTATTATTCCAAAATTAACTGTTATTATCGAGGAATCTGGTCAGGACATACCATTTTATACAAAGATGGTTATATGGGTTTCAGATATGTTGGTAAATTATGGAATATTCATAATAATATTTTTAGTTGTCGCTGTTATGTATATTTACAAGCTTACTCGTACTGATAAAGGCAAGAGCTACTTGGACGGTTTGAAGATTAAAATACCAGTATTTAAAATTATTTTCAAAAAATTATATTTATCACGTATTGCTGACAATATGGATACAATGCTTTCATCTGGAATCCCTATTATCCATGCTATAGAAGTTACGTCAGGTGTTGTTGGTAATAAGGTGTATCAGAAAGTTTTAAAAGCTGCTTCTGATGATGTAAAAGCTGGTAGCTCATTGTCTGATGCATTGGCAAAGCATGAAGAAATCCCAAAGATAATGTCACAAATGATTCATGTGGGTGAGGAGACAGGCTCCATGGGTAGTATATTGAAAACACTGGGGCATTTCTATAATCGTGAAGCTCAAGATGCTGTGGATACGCTCGTTAGTCTTATTGAGCCTGTTATGATTGTGGCACTTGGTTTGGGTGTAGGTGTATTGCTTGCATCAGTTCTAATGCCTATTTATAATATTGCTGGGGGTATATCTTAGTATACTTATTCACAGATAATTATTGCGCAATATTTTTTTGTGATATAATAAGTAGATTAGAAATAGGTCGGTTCTTTTTCTAAAAGATAAATTATTAATAAGATTTTTAAAATATGATTCAAAAAAATAAAGGTTTTACATTGATCGAATTGTTGGTTGTTATCGCTATTATCGGTGTGTTAGC
>CAZXCN010000007.1:0-34848 GCA_964639185.1 uncultured Candidatus Saccharibacteria bacterium | reverse complement strand
AAGGTTTTACATTGATCGAATTGTTGGTTGTTATCGCTATTATCGGTGTGTTAGCATCTGTTGTTTTGGCTGCTGTTAATAGTGCAAGAAGTAAAGGTGCTGATTCTGCCGTAAAAGCAAACCTGGCAAGTACTCGTCCTCAAGCTGAATTGTTTTATGATGCAAATAGTTACAGTTATGACGGAGGTTCATCTGCTACTGATCTTTGTAACTCGGCCGCTTCTGTTGGTTCACCTGCAGTAAAAGGTATTTATCCAGGAGTGTATGCTGCAGCACAAGCTATGAGTATAGCAAGTGTGACAATAAACAATGCTTCGGCTACAAGTGCATCAACAGTTACTTGTAATAGTGCATCTACTGCATGGGCTGCTGAATCTCCGCTTAAAACAGGAGGATTCTGGTGTGTAGATAGTGGTGGTTCATCTAAATATAGTGCTACAGCTTTATTAACAAGTGCAACTGACTATACTTGCTAAATAATTTTATGATATAATATATTTATAACGTTGCTATCGTTATAAATTATTATTAGTTTATTAATATAAATATGATTCAAAAAAATAAAGGTTTTACATTGATCGAATTGTTGGTTGTTATCGCTATTATCGGTGTGTTAGCATCTGTTGTTTTGGCTGCTGTTAACTCTGCTCGTACAAAGGGTGCTGATGCTGCTATAAAAGCAAACATGAGTGGATTACGTGCAAATACTGTTAATTATTACGATGATAATGGTGGTCATTACGGAGCAGTAGTTACTAGTACTAATTGTGCAGCTGGTTTGTTCGCTGTTGGAAATATTAGTGCTGGTATAGTAGCTGCTCAGGCTGCAAGTGGTCTAACAGGTATATGTCTGTCTGACGCTTCTGATGGTGTTTCAGCAAATGCTGATTCATGGGCAATCTCTATTCCTTTGAAAACAGCACCTTCAACTTCTTGGTGTATATCTAGTAATGGTTTTGCTGGTGAAGGCACTGCAAGCATTACATCTAACGTAGCATCTTGTTCATAATAAGTTTTTTAAAAAAAACTACCAGAATAGTATTCTGGTAGTTTTTTTTTATCTACAGGGGTGATATAATATACGCATGAATATCATTATATTAACCTTTATGTTTTTATTGGGGACAATAATAGGTAGCTTTTTGAATGTAGTTATTTATCGCTTTAATACAGGTCGTACACCAATGGATGGTAGGTCCATATGTATGTCATGTAGTCATAATTTATCATGGTATGAATTGATCCCTATACTGAGCTTTCTGGTACAGAAAGGGCGTTGCCGTAAATGTAGTTCAAGTATATCGAGTCAATATCCAATAGTCGAGTTTCTAACTGGTTTTGTATTTGTTCTATTGGCTTGGCGTTTTATGCCATTATTTAATTTATCTTTAAAAATATATGAATTAGTATTGATATACTTCATGATCATATTTGCAACTATGATCGTTATCTCTGTATATGACATACGTCATAAAATTATCCCTGATAAATTAATAATATTTTTATCTATAATAATTCTAGCATCTTTGTTTATTAATATTGGTGGTGAAGGTAATTTATTTATAATGCCAAGTTTTGACAAGCTGTATGCTGGTCCTTTATTGGCGGCACCTTTTGCATTAATATGGTTATTATCTAAAGGGCGACTGATGGGCCTAGGTGATGCAAAATTGATATTAGTTATTGGTTGGATGTTGGGCGTATCATCTGGTATAGCAGCATTAATAATATCATTTTGGGTAGGGGCTGTATTTGGATTAGTTATGATGATATTTAGCAAGATGAATATAAAATTAAAAACTGAAATACCTTTTGCCCCATTTCTCGTACTCGGAGCATTTATAGTTATAATGTTAAATTTAAATTTGGACTATATTATTGAATTATTTACATTTATTTAATGAATATATTTAAAATAAAAAATGTAAATAAGCAACAAGGCCTGACAGTGTTAGAGCTCGTTGTTGTGATGTTTATTTTTACCTTAGTGTCAGCGATAGCAATTTTTAATTATTCGCAATACAAAACTACTGTATCGCTCGGTAATTTATCACAAGATATTGCTCTTACTATTCGTAAAGCCCAAATTTATGCTATTAGTGTAAAAGGTTCTGATATAAATGGTAGTGGCAAGCAGTTTCCTGGGTATGGTATACATTTTTACTTATCCACTACTGCTGGTAGGGTAAGTGATGGTAGTGATCACTCATTTGTTTTTTTCTCTGATATACCGTTTACTTTCGGTATGTTGGGTGATGGAGTATATAATCAATTACTTGCCAATTGTGACAATCTAATGTTTGGCAATGAATGTATGAATATTATCAACATTACTAGCACTGACCGTATTGTTGAATTATGCGCCGATTCTGTATGCGTGGCCCCAGCTTTATCTGTATCACCTAGTCTGGATATAGTTTTTACTAGGCCAAATCCAGAACCTAGATTCTCTTTTTGTATAAATGGTACTTCTTGTACTACAACATCATCTTATGTGCAGATTAAAATACAATCAGTTGATGGTAAACAAAAGATTATCAGCGTTTGGAATACAGGCCAAATAAGAATCGATTAATATTTTATGATAAAAATATTTTTTAATAAAAATAAATCAAAATATCCTACTAATCAAGGTTTCACTCTGATTGAGATACTAGTTGCATCTGCTGTATTTATTGTTGTTATGCTTGCGGCTTTGGGTAGTTTGCTTATAGCTAGTAGTTATTCAAAAAAAGCAAAAGCATTAAGTGCCGCAATGGATAATGTAAATTATGCTATGGATAGTATGTCACGTTCACTGCGTACTGGTTCAAACTATAATTGTAGTGTTGGTATAACTTTGCCAACTTCGAGTTTGTCTGATTGTTCAAGCGGTACAGAGCTTGCTTTTGCTCCAGCTTATCATTCACTGGCTGATACTAAATTTTATTGGAATACATTGGGTACGCCACATACATTACAAAAATGTACACCATTGGGTTGTGTAGACATGACATCAAATGAAGTTAATATTACAAGTTTACGTTTTGTTGTACGTGGAACTGACTTGTATGATGGCATACAACCTAGTGTGTATATATTGATAAACGGTACCGTGACTGTAAAAGGGGAAGTTACGTCATTTTCGCTACAAACATTAGCATCACAAAGAAATGCTGAATAATATGAATAAATTAAATAAAAATTTTAATAATATAAAATCTGGGTTTACCCACACACCAAATTTTGGTGTGACCTCGAAGAGGGGCGGGTTTACTTTACTTGAAACATTAGTAGCTATATTCATGCTTACTATTGCATTGTCTTCACTATTAACGCTTATCACAAGTAGCTTATTTGCTGCTAAATATGCCAAGAACGAATTAACTGCAAATTATCTTGCTCAGGAAGCTGTGGATTATATACGTAATGACCGTGATTCAACAGCATTCCAAAATGGTAGCTGGGCAGGATTCTTAGATCATTATGGAGATTATAACGCAAGCACTTTTTGCTATAGCGCTACTGGTTGCTCCTTTGAAGTTACTGATTGGTCATATAATTTGGGTACTGATATTGTGTATTGTGATCCTAATTTAATTACTTTGTTTGGTGTTTTGAAATGCCCACAATTCTTTATGGAAAAAACATTACCGACTACAGCTTATTATCATTATAATAGTGGTAGTCCTAATGTAATATCTGTACCTTTCAAACGTCAGATACACCTTGATCTTGCAAATGCTGGTGATGAAGTACGTATCACTGTTACTGTAGAGTGGCGCAATGGATCTGTTTCTAAATCTCAAAAGATTCATTCAAGTTTATTAAAATGGAAATAATTTATGAATAAATTTTTAAAAGTAAAATCAAATACTATAAACAATAAAGGTTATGCAATACTTTTTACTATTATCATTATATCCACTATATTAACTATGGGGGCTGGTATATCAAATACTCTTTTGAAACAAACATTACTATCATCCACTGCTCGTGAATCGCAAATTGCATTTTATCAATCTGATACTGCTATCGAATGTGCTATATACGCAGCAGAAGTAAAGGGTCTAGCTATAATGGCTACACCATGGGAATGTGGGCTTGATGATAGCAATACCCCTATGAGTTTGAATCTAGCATCTTACGGCGTTGACTTATATACATTGAGTGTAAATACTTCATTGCCTGGAGCATGTTTTAATATTGATATAAATAAAAGTTCAAGCGTAGTGTCACCATACACAGCTGAAATCAAAGCTCGTGGTTATAATGTGTGTAGCCCAAGTAACCCAAAACAAGTGGAGCGTGGTATTCTGGTAAATTATTAAAAATATGGATAATAAGAAAATTCAAGAAAGAATAAAAAATCTCCGTCAGGAAATATCTACACTTCGTTATAAATATCATGTTACAAATGATCCTAGTGTTACTGATGACGTATATGAATCTTTGACTCGTGAATTGCGTGATCTGGAATCACAATACCCTCATCTAAAAGAAGTCGATGATAGTATCGATAGAGTTGCGGGTGAGGTTAGTGCAGGTTTTACTAAAGTGAATCACGATACACGCATGTTGTCATTGAATGACGCTTTTTCCAATTCTGAAGTGACTGATTGGGAGGTTCGTATAAAAAAGTTACTTGAAGATACTCGAAGTGAATTAAGCTATTTTTGTGAATTAAAATTTGATGGTCTAGCTGTATCCTTGAAATATAAGGATGGTGTATTCGTGCGTGGATCTACACGTGGCGATGGATTTATCGGTGAGGATATTACTGAAAATCTAAAGATGATAAAAAGTATTCCATTAAAATTGAAATACCCATACCCCGAAACAATCGAAGTTCGAGGTGAAGTAGTGATGGGTAAAAAGATTTTAGAAAAAATAAATAAAGAAAATGCAAAGAATAATAAAACTATTTTTGCTAACACTCGTAACGCTGCTGCTGGAAGCTTGCGTCAATTAGATCCAAATATTGTAAAACAAAGAAATTTAGATTTTTTTGCATATGATATACCACAAATTGAAGGTTTTATTGATATACATTCACATTCGCAAAAACATAAAGTTCTAAAGGAGCTGGGTTTTGTTGTTGATACTAATGATAAAAAATCCAAGGACTTAAAACAAGTTTTTGAATTTATTGATCATGTTGCAAAGATTCGTGATAAATTCCCATATGGTACTGACGGTGTGGTTATTTGTGTTGATGATAATAATATTCAAGATATATTGGGGGTTGTAGGTAAAGCTCCACGATACGCTATAGCATATAAATACCCAGCTGAACGTGCGACAACTGTCGTACAAGATATAACAATAAATGTAGGGCGCACAGGAGTGTTAACTCCATTGGCTCACTTTACTCCAACACTTGTGGCTGGTTCCACTGTATCTAAAGCAACATTGCATAATATGGATCAGATCGAACGTTTGGATATCAGGGTAGGTGATACTGTTGTTATACAAAAGGCTGGTGATGTTATCCCAGAAGTTGTAGAGACTCTTATAGCTCTTAGGACAGGTAAAGAAAAGAAATTTAAAATGCCAGAAAAATGCCCAGTCTGTGGGAACAGTGTGCAGAAGCAGATAAAGCAAAATGCGAGTCGTGTCGGAGCCCCCGTAGAGAGGGTAAAGCGCGAGTATTTTGCTTTATCTGCGAATGCTAAAACAGAATCATCAGTTGCTTATTATTGTACAAATAAATCTTGTTCTGCAAAGAACAGGCGTGGTATGCAACACTTTGTAAATGTATATGAAATATATGAAATAGGTCCAAAGGTCTTAGACCGTCTGAAAGAAGAGGGCTTGATAACTGATTCTGCTGATTTGTTTACACTCGAAATATCTGATCTGTCAGGTTTAACACGTTTTGGTGAAAAATCGGCTTTAAATATTATAAATTCAATTCAAAATCATAAAAATATTCCATTCTGGCGATTCATATATGGTCTTGGGATATTACACGTAGGTGAAGTAACTTCACAGGACATAGCAAACAAATTTATGAATCTAGATGGTTTATTGAAAGCCACACTTGAGGATATTAATAGCATTGAAGGTGTTGGTCCTGTTGTATCTGAAAGTGTTTATGAATATTTAAAACACAAAGAAAATATAAAATTTATAAATAAATTATTAAACAATGGCGTGAAGATAGTCGAAGCTAAAAATACTAATACAGGTAAATTAAAAGGTAAGGTATTTGTGCTTACTGGTACATTGCCGACTCTTGCACGTGACGATGCAAAGAAGATGATACTTTCTGCTGGTGGTAAAGTAGCAAGTTCGGTGTCAAAGAATACAAGTTATGTATTGGCTGGCGTTAGCGCCGGATCTAAATACGATGAAGCAAATAAGCTACATATACCAATAATATCTGAGCCTCAATTTCTAAAAATGCTGTAAATATGCTATTCTAGCATTATGCAAATAGAAGATATAAAGAAGCTAGCAGAACTAGCAAGGCTCGATATGGCAGAAGAAGAAATAGCGAATTTAGCGAACGAATTTGATTCTGTTATTGCTTATGTTGGGCAAATACAGGAAGCTTCAACGAATTTGGATCATGATGCTCAATACGTACAAATTAATGTTGTGCGTGAAGATATCGTTACAAATAATGAAGGTGAGTATACCGAAAAGATTGTTGCTGAAATGCCAGATACAAAAGATGGTTATTTGAAAGTTAAGCAAGTATTATAAAATGCAAATAGATTTAAAAAATTTAACAATAGAAAAAGCTCATGCAAGCCTAAAGGCAGGTGAATACAAAGTTATTGACCTTGTAAATGCGTATGTAAAAAATATTGAGGAAAATAACAAAGATATAAATGCGTATTTAGAGGTTTATTCTGATTTAGAAAATCAGGCGGAAATTGCTCAGCAAATGTTTGCAAATAATACAGCAACTTTAATGACCGGCATACCCGTATCTTTAAAAGATAATATGCTTCGTGCCGGATATATTGCTTCGGCTAGTTCAAAAATACTTGCAAATTATCATGCCACATATGATGCTCATGTAGTGAGTGAATTATCAAAAGTAGGTGCAATATTAATGGGCCGTACAAATATGGATGAATTTGCGATGGGTAGCTCGAACGAAACTAGTGCGTTCGGTATCACAAAGAACCCTGTGAATACAGATTATGTTCCAGGAGGGTCATCGGGAGGGCCTGCAGCCTCTGTGGCAATGTTGGGCGCATTAGTATCACTTGGTTCAGATACTGGAGGTTCGATACGTCAACCTGCATCTTTTTGTGATTTAGTAGGCCTCAAGCCTACTTATGGCTCAGTATCACGTCGAGGAATTGTATCTCTAGCAAGTTCATTTGACCAAGTAGGTCCAATAGGTAAGACAGTTTCCGATGTGGAAATACTTTTTAATGCAACAAATTCACATGATGTGATGGATGGAACTTGCGTTGATATTGAAACAAGAAATAAATATGAAGTAAAAGATTTCAAAAAAAAGTTAGGTGTCCCACGTGATTTATTGATAGGTAGTGGTATTGATAAAGAAGTTATAGAAAATTTCGATAAAGCTTGTGATAAATTAAAGAGTCTAGGCTATGAATTGGTAGACATTTCAATACCACTTTCAAAATATTCTTTGGCTGTTTATTATATCGTTCAGCCATCTGAAGTATCTTCTAACTTGGCACGTTATGATGGTATCCGATACGGCCACCATGAAGATGGTGCCAACCTTCTGGACGTTTATAAGAAGAGCCGTGGTAAAGGCTTCGGTAGGGAGGTGAAGCGCCGTATTATACTAGGTACCTACATACTGTCACATGGACACTATGATTCATATTATGGTAATGCATGTAAATTGCGTGACTCTATTAAGCATGAATTAAATGAAGTCTTCAAAGATGTTGATGCTATTATTACGCCAACATCACCATTCCCTCCGTTTAAATTCGGTGCCAAGTCAAAGGATCCAGTATCGATGTATCTATCCGACTTATTCCTTGCCCCTGCAAATATTGCCGATATTCCAGCGATATCTATACCTTCAGGATATACAAATGATGGCTTGCCACTAGGGTTACACATTATGGCACCAATGTTTTCTGAGAAAATACTTTTCAACATTGGGAAAGATTTCGAAAAACTAGTATAATAAAAACATGGCAGCACCAAAACATGACGAACATTCATCCCCATCTGATGCGGGTCTTTGGATCATAGGAGCTATTGTTTTATTAGGCGCTATTGTTTTCGGTGTAACTGCATTATTTAATCCACAATTTATAAATATAGAATATTTTTTTGGTAAAATAGCTAATGGTGTTACGCCAGTTATTTCTGCTTTGGGTAGTGCTCATACTTGGCAAGTGGTAGGGAACATATCGGCAATATTATCAATCTTTTTTATTGGTATTATTGTTTTTTCACTTGTACGTATGCGTGAAATACAGAATCATGAAAAAGCTGAAATAGAACATGAAATATCTATTGCTTTAGCACGTGATGTTGAAGAGGCTGCAAAGGTCAACCCTCGATGGAAATACATATTGGGCCTTATTGGTAGTGATGCACAAAATGATTGGCGTATAGCAATACTTGAGGCTGATAGTATGCTTGATGAAGTTTTACAAGAGCGTGGTTATGAGGGGGATAGCTTGGGTGAAAGGCTGAAAGGGGCTCGTAATAATTCATTTGCAAATATAGATAACGCTTGGGAGGCTCATGAAATCAGGAATAAAATAGCTCATGCTGGGTCTGAATTTTCTTTAACTCAAATAGAGTCTAGGCGTACTATCCGACTCTTTGAAACAGTCTTTGATGAATTTGGTGTAATATAAAAAAGAACCTCTTTCGGGGTTCTTTTTTATATTGCGCAGTCGACGGGAACTCTCGCCCTACGGTCGCGTGTACTTTTCCATCTCGTAAACTTGATAAGGAAAAGTCTTTCGAGATCCCGACACGAGCAAAATAGTTTGCTCGTTTCTTCCTGCAATAGATATGAAAAAAGATACACGGGTGTGTATCTTTTTTCATATTGCGCAGTCGACGGGACTCGAACCCGCAACCTCCCACGTGACAGGCGGGTGCTCTAACCAGTTGAGCTACGACTGCAATTTTTTTCAACTTTTATTATACTATTTTAATAACATCCGCCAAGCGGGTGCTCGCTATAATCTAACTTGAGTTGAACTACTACTCCAATTGTTTTTTCTGCAATTTCTTGCATGGTGTCGGCGGGGGGAATTGAACCTCCGACCTTGGGCTTATGAGTCCCACGCTCTAACCAACTGAGCTACGCCGACATAATTCTTCGATTTGGTGATAGTTTGGAAATCTGTCACATTTCGAATTGTTGCGGGGCTGGGAATCGAACCCAGGTCTCAAGGTTATGAGCCTTGCGAGATACCTCTTCTCTACCCCGCTATATACTGTATTTAACTAAATAAAAGGCTCTTTTAAGAGCATAGATACCATTTTACCTAAAATTCAGATTTTTGCAACCTTTTTAATTTATGGTTATTATATTTTATACGGTTTTTCTGTTATAGTAGCAACATGAGAGAAAGGACTAATAATAAGAAAACAAATACTCGTACAAACGCCAAATCAAAAGGTAAAGCATTTTGGGACAAAGAATACGATGATCCGCAACATCTACGTATGTCTTTGGAGCCATCAGGTGATTTGCAAAAGTTTCTACGGTGGAATGAGCGTAGGAAAAAAGAGGCTTTGAATTTAGATCGCTGGTCGCACATACTTGACCTTGGTTGTGGTAATGGACGCAACTTAATATATTTGGCTGAAGTTTTGAATATGTCTGGTGTTGGGTATGACATATCGGAACATGCCATAACTCAGGCTCGTGCTAATAGTCAGGGGATGAAGCTTAGTTATGAAGCTCGTAGTATTGCAGGTACATTCCCTGATATTCCCGATGAATCTTGTGACCTTGTTTTAGACATGATGACATCACATTTTTTAAAAGAAAAGGAAAGGGAAGTAATGATCTCGGAAATATTGCGAGTTTTAAAACCAGGGGGGTTTTTATTTTTTAAAACATTTCTTGCTGACGAAGATTTGCATGTAAAGCGTTTACTTCGTGATAATCCTGCTGATGAAGCAGGTGCATATATACACCCTGAGATGGGCGTGTACGAGCATGTATATAGTGAAGCTGAATTAAAGAGGGTATACGGTGCACATTTTGATATCCACAAGATAGAAAAGTCACATAAGCATATATCTAAAGGCAAGGCTTTTAAGCGTCGCTCAATAACAGTATATTTAGAGAAAAGGTGGTAGGGCTTGACATATTATCTTAAATATACTAGTATAAAAGAGTAATAAAATAATTTCTATGTATGTCATTGTGTATTTCTGCACGGTATGACCCGCGTAGTACGAAATATACAAAAATATGAATACAACACGTCGTGCACCAGGTGCGCGTAGTAACTCAAGTAACCGCAGTTCAAATAGTGGTTCAAATAGCTCGTTTCGAAGTGGAGGATCTCGATCAGGAGGTTCATCTCGCTCTTTTTCATCACGCCCATCAGGTGGAGGTGGATTTAATAGTTCTGGTAACAGGGGTGGTCGTTCTAATGGTGGAGGCCGCTCTGGAGGTGGTAATAGGGGTAAGCGTGGTAATAAAAAAGATTTTATAAATGAAAACCTTTTTATCAATAAGGCTACAAATACTACTGAAGTAGCTTATGTTTCCAAGCATACATTTTCTGATTTTAATTTGCATCCAAAACTTTTAGCAAATTTGGCTAAAAAAGAATTTATAATTCCTTCACCAATTCAGGACCAATCTATACCACTTTGTATGGCAGGGCGAGATGTGATTGGTATAGCAAGTACTGGTACAGGTAAAACTGCCGCATTCTTGTTGCCACTTATAAATAAGCTTGTTGCTGACCCAACTAAAAAAGTTTTGATCCTTGCACCAACTCGTGAGCTTGCTCAGCAAATAGAACAGGAATTCCGTACATTTACATTTGGTATGGGGCTCTGGAGTGTTGCGTGTGTGGGTGGTGCACCTATTACTCGCCAGATGAATGAACTTCGTCGTGGAGTACATATGGTTATTGGTACACCTGGACGTGTAAAGGATTTGATATCTCGTAAAGCTCTAACACTTACAAATTTCCACAGTATCGTTCTGGACGAAGCTGACCGAATGTTGGATATGGGATTCGTAGATGATATGCGATATATTCTAGGCCTTATGCCAAAGGAACGTCAAAGCTTATTTTTCTCTGCAACAATATCACCTGATATTACACGTCTATGTAGTGAATTTTTAAACAATCCAGCTACTGTATCTATAAAGACTCGTGATACATCAAGCAGTGTGTCACAAGACATTGTGCGTGTGCGTGGTGATTACAAGATGAAGCTTGAAGCATTACACAATATCCTTATTGACCCAACTTGTTCAAAAGTATTAATCTTCCGTGAGATGAAGCGCTCAGTGGACGAGCTTGCAAAAGAATTGCAACTTCGTGGATTCAAAGCATTGGCTTTGCATGGTGACATGCGCAATCGTGAACGCGAGCGTGCTGTAAAGTCACTTGCTACAGGGCAGGCTCATATAGTAATAGCAACCGATGTTGCTGCTCGTGGTATTGATATACCTGATATTACACATGTTATCAATTACGATGTACCATCTACATATGATACATATATACACCGTATAGGCCGAACAGGTCGCGGTAATCGTACAGGTCAAGCATTAACATTCGTTTAATATTTTAAGAAATAAAAAAAGCTCCAGATAGAGCCTGAGGCTTTATCTGGAGATTTTTTGTTTTGGAGCCGTCGATGAGAATCGGACTCATGGTCTCTGTCTTACCAAGACAGTGCTTTACCACTAAGCTACGACGGCTAACTATGTATTCTATCAAACTCACGCCCTACTCTTACCAGGAAAGTATTTACCACTAAGCTACGACGGCTAAATATGTATTCTATCAAACTCACGCCCTACTCTTACCCACACAAGATTTACCACGAAGCTACGACGGCAACAGGATTAGCCCATAATACTATAATTGCCATATTTTTCAAACATAAAATTTTTATAGAATTTTGCTATAATATAATTATGTCACAAAACAAAGAGGATATACAAAAAGAGATAGACATATTGGAAGCCGAGATGCTGGATGCAAATTTTTGGAATGATAAAGTTCGTGCACAAAATACAATAAAAACAATTGCTGATTTGAAAGATGCTCTTTTGGGTGAAGCAAAATACGATAAAGGCAATGCTATACTTTCTATACTTTCAGGTGCGGGCGGTGATGACGCCGAGGATTTTTCAGCGATGCTGTTACGAATGTATGGAAAATATATTGAAAATAAAGGTTGGTCCGTAACATTATTGCATGAAAATAAAAATGATCAGGGTGGATATAGAAATGTATCTATAGAAGTAAAAGGCCGTAATTCATACGGTATGTTGAAGAATGAAAATGGGGTGCATCGTCTTGTGCGTTTGTCACCATTTAATGCAAAAGCAAAGCGGAATACTAGTTTTTCTCTTGTTGAAGTTGTGCCAGTGTTTGAACATGAGGCTCCTGTGGATATTAATTCTGATGATATTAGGATTGAATTCTCTAAAGCTGGTGGTCCAGGTGGGCAAAATGTAAATAAGCGTGAGACAGCTGTGCGAATAGTGCATATATCTACAAATATGTCCGCTTCATGTTCCACTGAGAGATCGCAAAAGCAAAATAGGGAAAAAGCGATGAATTTATTGAAAGGTAAGTTGTATAAAAAAATACAGGAAGATAATGCAAAAATATCAGCTGGGTTATCTATATCAAAAACTACTGATATCGAATGGGGTAGTCAAATGCGTAATTATATATTGCACCCGTACAAATTAATCAAGGATTTACGCACAGGGGTAGAGGTTCATGATGTTGACGCAGTCTTAAATGATGGCCAGCTTGATAAATTCATTGAAGCAAATTTGAATTTATGATACTATTAAGGAGTTACATATGATCTATTTTAATAACGTCAGTAAAAAATATCAGGATGATACGCTTTCGCTCGAAGGTATTACTATTACTGTTACCCCTGGTGAATTTGTTTCTATTATTGGGCACTCTGGTGCTGGTAAAACAACTATAACAAAATTAATTCTTGCCGAGGAGAAACCAACTGAAGGTGAAGTTTTTTATGAATCAGCTGATATACATACTTTGTCATCAAAAGCTCTAACAAATTTACGTAGGAAAATTGGTATAGTCTTTCAAGATTTTCGTTTATTGCCAAATAAAAATGCATATGAAAATATTGCATTTGCTATGGAGGCTACAGGTAAGACAGATGAAGAAATAGCCTCAGATGTACCACATGTATTGGACTTGGTAGATTTATCTGACCGTATGCTACATTTTCCACATCAATTATCTGGTGGTGAAAAACAAAGGTTAGCTATTGCTCGTGCTATCATCAATAATCCTGATGTTATTATTGCTGACGAACCTACTGGTAACTTGGATCCAAATAGTACAAGGGAAGTTATCGAGATTCTAAAAAAGATCAATGACTTAGGTACAACTGTCATACTGACTACACACAACAAGAGTATAATCGATTCATTGGGTAAGCGTGTTATTGAACTCGAAAAAGGCAAGGTCGTTCGTGATGAAAAACAAGGTAAGTATATGATATAATAATATTATGTTTTGGATTGATGTAAAAAGAGTAATACGTTCCGGGTATCGCAATTTTATGCGTAGTGGTTTTACTTCGGTAACTTCGGTACTTATGATGACTGTTACACTTGTGGTGATTACTGGGATAATGTTTTTGCAAGCAACATTACAAACATCACTTTTGAATGTTCGTGATAAAGTTGATGTGACTGTATACTTCCTGCCAGACACAGCAGAAGAAAGCGTCTTGTCTGTGGAAAGTGAATTAAAGAAACTTCCAGAAGTTGCTGAAATAAAATATACATCTCAGGATCAGGCACTCATCGATTTTAAAGAACGTCATGCAAATGATTATCTGACTCTACAAGCTATTGACCTTGTTGGCGACAACCCTCTTGGTGCATCTTTGAATATTAAAGCAAAAGACCCTTCGCAATATGAATCTATCGCTAAGTATTTTGAGGAAAATAATGCTATCTCAAAAGAAACATTAACAGTAATAGATAAGATTGATTATCATCAGAATAAAATGGTTATAGATAGATTGAGCGCTATATTGAGCGGGGCACATCGTTTGGGTTTTGCTATTACGCTTATATTTGTCCTAGTTTCAATAGCTATTACCTTTAACACGATAAAGCTTATTATATATATGTCTCGTGAAGAAATATCTGTTATGCGCCTAGTAGGTGCAGCCAATAAATATATCCGAGGTCCATTTATTGTATCAGGAGTTCTTGTAGGTATATTCTCAGCTGTTATTACTATAATATTATTCTGGCCTATATCTATTTGGTTAGGTAGTCAAATGACAGAATTCTTAGGTATCAATTTGCTTAGTTATTATGCAAGCAATTTCTTCCAACTATTCTTTATTCTATTGGCTATAGGTGTAATACTCGGTACTATATCAAGTATTCTTGCTATTCATAAATACCTCCGACGCTAACAATGAAGAAGACAGATAATTCTAAAAATAAAGAAAAAGTAAATTCAAATTGTAAATATATTTTCGTCGTCGGTGGAGTTATCTCGGGTGTGGGTAAGGGTGTCGCAGCATCTTCTATTGCTAAAATACTTCAGGATCGTGGTCAGGTGGTTACCGCTATTAAAGTAGACCCATATATAAATATTGATGCAGGAACTATGAACCCTACCGAACACGGTGAGGTTTTTGTGCTTTCTGATGGTGATGAATGTGACCAAGATATGGGTAATTATGAGCGTTTCTTGGGTATTGATTTGACTCGTGTAAATTACATGACTACAGGCCGAGTGTATCAGAGCGTTATTGAGAATGAACGTAATATGAAATACGGTGGTAAATGCGTACAAGTTGTGCCACATATACCATTGGAAGTTATCAATAGAATACAAGAAGCTAGGGATAATGCTCATGCTGATGTGGTGGTAATAGAAATAGGTGGAACTGTAGGTGAATATGAGAACATATTATTCCTCGAAGCTGCTCGTATGTTAAAAATCCAACATCCAAAAGACGTATTTTTTGTTATGGTATCGTACTTACCTATACCTTCAAAAGTAGGCGAGATGAAAACAAAGCCTACTCAACATGCTGTCCGTACATTGAACGCCTCAGGTATTCAACCTGATGTTATTATCGCTCGAAGTCGTGTTGCATTGGATGATAAACGTAAAGAAAAGTTATCATTGTTCTGTAATGTTCCGATGGAGAGTATTATATCGGCACCAGATGTTTCTAGTATTTACGATATTCCAATAAATTTTGAGAAGGAGGGATTAGGTAATATGATATGTGATGTTATGAGTATGAAATGTGACACAGTTGACCCTGAGCGTTCAAAGAAATGGAAATCTTTTGCAAAAGCAGTACATACTTCAAAAGAAGAGGTGAATATTGCTGTTATCGGAAAGTATTTTAATACCGGAGATTTTGTTCTTTCTGATTCGTATTTATCAGTTATAGAAGCGGTTAAATATTCATCATATTATAATAAACATAAACCAAATTTAACTTGGATAAATTCATTAGATTTTGAAAAGAATCCAAAGAAATTAAAAGAATTATCAAAATATGATGGTATTTTGGTTCCGGGTGGATTTGGTCAGCGTGGTATAGAGGGTATTATATCGGTAATTGAATACGCGCGTGTGAATAAAATTCCTTATTTTGGACTTTGTTATGGAATGCAACTTATGGTTATAGAGTATGCACGTAATATATTAAAGCTTAAAGATGCAACTACTCGTGAGATAAGTTCAAAATCAAATAACATTGTTATTGATATTATGGAATCTCAAAAAGATAATGTGTCAAAGGGCAAGCTCGGTGGTAGTATGCGCTTAGGTGCTTACCCAGCTTCCTTGTTAAAAGGTAGTGTGGCTTCTAAAGCATACAATATGGATACTGTTGTCGAGCGTCATCGCCATCGCTATGAAGTGAATAATGCATATGTAAAGCAATTAGAAGATAATGGATTGGTATTTTCTGGTCGTTCACCTGATGGCAAATTAATGGAGATAGCAGAATTGCCTGCAAGTGTACATCCATTTTTCCTTGCAACACAATTTCATCCTGAATTCTTGGCCCGACCTCTTGCCCCACATAAATTATTTACTGCATTTATAAAAGCTTGTATAAATAAAAATAAATAAAAAATACCTCCCAGTGCCTCAGGCACTGGGAGGTATTTTTTATTATATTATCTTAGCGAATCTTCGCCTGTGCGGTGTGGGCTATTGTGTACTATTTTTATGATCTCATCTTCATCATCTGTGATGGTGTATAACTTTAGGTCGTCTTGAGATACTGTTTTATACATATCTACTAGTCTTTCTTGAAATATTTTTTCAAATGGTTTCCAGAATTCAGTACCAACTAATATTATAGGAACTTCACCAATTTTCTTTGTTTGGCGTAGTGTAAGCATTTCAAATAATTCATCGAGAGTTCCAAAACCTCCTGGAAAAAATAGACAAGCATCGGTTGTATAGCTCATGGATACTTTGCGAGCAAAAAAGAAGTAAAAAGGAACAACTTCATTTACATATTTATTAGTAACTTGTTCATGTGGTAATTTGATAGTCAATCCAACAGACTTACCACCAGCATCGTATGCTCCACGATTTGCTGCTTCCATTATACCCCCACCACCACCGGAAAGAATTGCAAAGTTTAATTCTTTTGAAATTCTATATGCAATATTTTGTGCTTTTTTATAAGCTTCGTTATCTTCTGACATCTGTGCTGAACCATAGAATGTTACAGACTTGTCATAACTTTTGATTATGTTGATACCTTGGCGTAGTTCTTCTTGAATCATGCAGACCTTTGATTCTTCGTCATTCTCGCCATAAAGGGTAATACATCCATCACGGATCTCATCGACTGTTAAATGCCTCGCTTCTTTCTTGTTTTCTTTACTCATAGACTTATTTTACCGTAAAAAGGGGTAAATTCAAAATTGGATTATTTTGCACCTTACTTTTATGTTATCTATGTTATAATTAAATCATATAAATTAATGTGTCGAATTAATAGTATTAATTAGTAAAAAATATGAATAAACTTAATGCATTGGATCTAGTATCATTGGTTCTTGTTATCGTAGGTGGATTGAACTGGGCTTTGGTTGGGGTTTTGAATTTCAACTTGGTATCTGCAATCTTTGGTGATATGTCTTCTATCTCAAGAATCGTTTACACATTAGTTGGTCTTTCAGCTATCTACCTTCTAACACAACTTGGAAATTTCACTAAGAAATAATTCCTTTATCTAGGATAATTGTTTTTATCCAGATTATAAAAAAAACTACCAATTGGTAGTTTTTTTTATTTATATAGTGTATCTCGGTAAAATATTTGGTAGAATATGGGGTAGTTATAAAGTAATTTTAAAAATCATTTATGAAAAAGTTAACCCCGTTTCTATGGTTCGACAAGGATATGAAAGGTATTATTGATTTCTACAAGTCGGTATTTCCAGATATGAAAGTAAGTAGTGGGGGCGGGCTCGATGATACTCCGTCAGGTGCTGTGCAGATGGCAACTATCGAGATTATGGGGCAAGAGCTCAGCCTCATGACTGCGGGCCCAATGTTTAAATTCAATGAAGCAATATCTATGATGATAACTTGTGACACTCAAGATGAAATAGATTATTATTGGAGTGCTCTGACTGCTGATGGTGGCAATGAGGGCCCTTGTGGCTGGCTAAAGGATAAATACGGTTTGTCATGGCAGGTAGCACCAAATGTGATGAATAAGATAATGAAAGAAGGTACAAAAGAACAGATAAAGAGGGTAACCGAAGCATTTATGAAGATGAAGAAGTTCGAAATAAAGACTCTCGAGGATGCGTATAATCAGGGCTAATAAAAATGAAAAATAAAGTTTCCAATGGAGTGGTTCATAAATTGCCCGCAGATTTTAAGGATGCGATTGTTTCGAATGCAAAAGTATTTAAATTGTGGGAAGACATAACCCCTTTGGCTCGCAATGAGTGGATATGCTGGGTAGAGTCTGCAAAGAAGGTAGAAACTAGGAAGCATAGGATAGATGTGGGTTTGTCCAAGATGTCTTCCGGCATGCGCCGCCCATGTTGCTGGGCAGGTTGTGAGCATAGGTAGGGGTACTACTATTCTGCTTTATTAAAAGGATGCTTTTGTAATATATGCCATATATTTATAATTACAGCAGCACTATAGTCCACCCAATAAATATTAATATATTAGTGACTATTTTTAATGTAGTTTTCTATCGCTTCAACATCAGTCTTCTGATACTGGTGGTCTTTATCAACTAGTTCTTTTTTGTAAGCAACTAAATCACGAGGGTCGATAAGAGAAATTTTTATACCTTCAACTTCTGTAGTAATAGTATCAAATTTACGAAACTCATCTTTGGTTTGGAACCATGATGTACAATCTTTACTACTCATACGTAAAGTTTCAATATCAGTTATGTCTATTTCTTGACCTTGATAATTAAGAGATAAGGTATCGCAATCCCATTTTTCATTTAAATAATGCTTTGGTCCAGAAGTAATATAGTCTTTAGTTTCTGAAATAATAACAGGAAAATATTTTCCTGAAAGGGAAATATCTATATCATTCACAGTACGACTTGAACCATATACATGTGCAGCAAGACCTCCTCCAATTCGATAAGGGATATTATGTTTATCTAAAATAGAAACTATCCATTTTAAAGCACTCAATGTTTTATCTTGTAAATTTATTTCCATAATTTTATTAAAAATTTGCTGGGGTACAGGGACCGTGAGTACACTTCTAGAATCTTACAGATTCTGTAGTCACAGATATTTTTCTACTGAAAAATTCTGCTACCCCGACTCGGCTCGACAGCCTCCGTCTCTGAAATGCTCCAAGTATTCACATTTCAGCCTTTCGTATCTAAGGGACTCGGTCAGGCATAAATTTCTACTGAAATTTTGCACGACCCTGCCTCGCGCCGTCGCACTCCGGCTTTCTCGTCCCTACTCCCAAGCAATTATAATTCATTCGGACTGCTATCCTTAGCAGTCCTCAAGAATAATTGCTGGGAGTTTGGGACAGTATCCGAACTTTATTGATGGAAAATAAGGATGAAACAGCTATATTCTTTTAACTGCAACAGGACGGTAATAATTTAGAAATTTTTCTAAAGACCAAAAACAACTCGATCCTTCTATAAATGTTGCATGCCATATCTCTTTATTTTTTTCTCCAGTAAAAATTGCTGTATGTAAAGAAATAATATAATCATCTTTATTGGCAAAATTTTTTATGCTCTTATCAACTAATTCATTAGCTTTGTTACGAATTCTTTCTGCATATATGATGTCTCCATCCTTAAGTTCTTTTGTTGAAAATTCTTTATTTTCTTTTATGACGAAAGTCCCAGTATTGTTGTAAGCTTCTGGACATAAAACTTCTTCTGGTTTAAGAAAAATTTTATTTTTTAAAAATGTATAATATTGCACAACTCTACGACAATTGCCCGTGTCCCAAATTCCAAGTAATTCTTTTTCAGAGGAGAGGGGACCATCGTTTAATTTATAAGTAAAATTTTTTAGCATATTCGTATTGTATCAAAAAACAACTTAGAAATCGAACTAGATTCCCTTTATACGATATAGATAAAAATGACTAGCTGGGAGATAGGGACTCGAACCCCAATTAACCGGACCAGAACCGGTTGTCCTACCATTAGACGATCTCCCAATGTAACCTAAAAAATTATACCCTATCTTTTAAAAATCTTCTACCAAAACCTGTTTTAAAAAATTTCTCTCTTTTAATTGCTTTTTCTTTATCTAAACATGCTTCGTAATAAATAAGCTCTAAAGGCCTACGGTCTTTTGTTGCTGTAACTTTACCTAATGAATGGCTTTCAAACCTCTTTTTTAGGTCATTTGTCCATCCTACATAAAGGTTGCCATCTTTTAAACTTTTCAATATATACGTATATTGCATAAATTAATTTGTTGTCCTACCCGCCCGCCATCGCAAGAATGAGCTTGCTCAGGCGTTGCGGGCGGGCCATTAGACGATCTCCCAATGTGTTATATACACCTTATCGTATATACTATTCACTAGAATACCATAAAAATGCTAAAATACAATTATAGGTTTGTTTATTATTAATATGAATTAAGTGTATGAAAACTTTAAAGAAAATCGAACAGAAGACTCAAATTTATTTAAGCCACTATCCTAAGCTATATGCATTGATTGTAGGTATAGGTATAGTATTGTTTTGGCGTGGTGTATGGCATAGTGCCGATGAAATACATACAACTATAAATTATTTTTCATCAGGCTCATCGACCAGCTTTATGTTGACACCTTGGTGGGATGGACCATTGTCATTTATAATAGGAGCATTTATTTTGTATATAACTAGTGCATTCACTTCAAGCTTTATAGGAAATGAATTAATATTGTCTGGTTTGCGAGGGGAGAAGAAGCTAAATGAAAGAACTAACGCTGAGATACAGGACGAAGTGTATGTGATAACACATATAAAAGAAGAATTAACTTCAATATCAAGAAAGTTAGATTTTTTAGAAAAGCAGGCTCATGTTGATCATAAAAAATAGGTTAAAATTAATTAATGAAAAATAAAACCATAATTATTTCTGTAATAATATTAATACTTATCGGTATTTTTATTTATATATTTTTAAATAAAAAGGAAGTAAAAAATTACCCTTCGATCGGCACAGATATAATAGCTTTTGGTGATAGTTTAGTTGAGGGGGTAGGGGCAGATGTAGAAAGTAATTTTGTAGCACTATTGTCTAATAAATTGGGTAGCCCAATCATAAACTTGGGAAATTCTGGCGACACAACTATAGATGGGCTCGCTCGGATAGAAGAAATTGATAGATATAACCCAAAGGTTGTAATACTTCTTCTTGGGGGAAATGATTATTTGAAGAAAATTCCGATAGAAACAACAAGATCAAATTTATCAAAAATAATTGAAAATATACAATCACGTGGATCAATAGTTGTCCTGCTAGGGGTTCGAGGTGGATTAATAAGTGACCCCTTTAAGAAAATGTATAAAGAATTAAGTAAAGAATATAAAACCGCATATGTCAGTGATGTACTTGATGGGTTAATAGGAAATACGAATTATATGTCAGATGCGATTCATCCAAACAAGGTAGGGTATGAAAAGATAAGTAATCGCATCTATCCAGTGCTTAGTGATTTGGTAAAGTAAATATTTAAATTAATTTGGAATTTAAAGTTCCAAATTAACCTTAGGTATTTTAGGGGAAATAGTGTAAAGTAACACATATGGCTCATGGTGAAGTAGTAATAAGGTTTGAAAAGCTTTCATTTGAATACGGACATAATAAACCCATACTAGATAGTGTGGATTTTTCTATACGCCGAGGTATGAAGGTCACAATAATGGGACAAAATGGTGCTGGTAAAAGTACCTTATTTTCACTTATTACAGGTATGAATCAGCCCGAGGATGGTCAAATTCATCTAGCTCAAAGGGCAACTATTGCATTGTCACGTCAGGTTATACCTCGTGATGAATTAGAACTAACTGTTCGTGATTTCTTTCAAAAATGTTTCAAAGATAAAGTATATGATATTGATCCACGTATCGATGAAGTTCTAGAAGTTGTAAATCTAAAAGGGCATGAAAAGGTGCATGATAGAATTATCAAATCTTTTTCTGGTGGACAGCAAGCACGCTTATTGCTTGCATCAGCATTAATCCAAGAACCAGATATTTTGTTGCTCGATGAGCCGACTAATAATCTGGACAAGGCTGGTATTGCACATTTGACCGACTTCTTGGTGAAATACAAAAAGACAGTTATTGTTATTTCTCACGATGCAGCATTCCTAAATGCATTTACTGATGCTGTGCTTTATTTAGATGTTTATACAAGAAAAATCGAACAATATGTAGGTAACTATACAGATGTACGCGATCAGATAGCAGCTCGTATGGAACGGGAAAATAGAAAGAACGCATTGCTTTCAAAAGAGATTCAAGCAAAGAAAGACCAAGCAAATGCTTTTGCTATGAAGGGTGGTAATTTGCGTGCAGTGGCAAAACGTATGCGTGAATTAGCTGCAGATATGGAGGAGGAAAAGGTTGATGTAAGAAAGGAGGATAAAACAATCCGCAACTTTACTATCCCTTTCCAAGACGGAATCATTGGCGATATTCTAACATTAACATCTGTTTCAGTTTTGAAAAATGGTAAACCAAAAAATATAAAAGTAAATATTAAACTTCGCAAGAATAAGCACTTGTTATTGTCGGGCCCAAATGGAATTGGCAAGAGTACATTATTAGAATCATTGGCGAAAGGCGAGGCTGAGGGAGCTTTGATAAAGGAAGGTGTTCGAGTAGGGTATTATAGGCAGGATTTCTCTACCTTAAATTTCAATGACACTGTATATGAAGCGTTGGCAAAGGTTGCAAATGAAGTTACCGGTAGAATAGATGAGGAAAAAATTCGTGCAACTGCAGCTATATTTCTGATAACTTCTGAAATGATACGCACTAAAATAGGGAGCTTGTCTGAAGGGCAGAAGGGTCTTGTAGCATTTGCCAGTCTTGTAATACAGGCGCCAGGTTTATTGATACTCGACGAGCCTACAAATCATATTAATTTCCGTCACTTACCAGTGATAGCTAAAGCTCTGGATATGTATCAAGGGGCTATGATACTTGTGTCGCACGTACCTGAATTTGTCGAGCAAATACGTATCGATGAAACTCTTGAATTAGATAAATAAAAATCCCAAGTAATATTGGGATTTTTATTTGTAAACATTTAATGAATGTTATTTATTTTGAGTGATTTTTCACTATAGAGTGCCAATCCTTCTTTAGAAGATCCATTTCTCTTTTAACATCTTTTGAGTCTATATTTTTTACTTTTGTATATTTATCTGCTACTTCTTGTACTATTTTATTGTATATTGGGGCTGTTATTTCTTTCATGCCTTCTATTTTTTCTGCAACTTCTGCTTTCATCTTTACTGTCCAAGCTTTTACGGCTTTTTGGTTTTTCTTTCCATTTGGTCCCATGAGTAAATATGCTACTGCACCCAATGCCGCTACACCTGCTGTTATGGCAACTACTTTACCAGTACTCACTTTATTTTTCTTATCTACGGTCTTTTTAGCTATTTTTTTTATCATATAATTTATTCTATATTAGTATTGTTGATATTAATGAATAATTACTTGTTTTTCACTCTCGTATTTTTTTTGCGACCTGAAAAAAGTAATCTATATAATAAGCTATCACGCATTTCTTCGACTATTTCTTTTGTTGTATCTCCAATTGCATCGATATCCCTCTCTACTTTCTTTGCAATTCTTGAGAAGGTTGCAGTAATATGCATGATTTTTATCATGATTATAATTGCAAGTATACCAATGATCATAAAACCGATCGAAGATATAAAGAAAAATACGTCCGCATGAATTAAATTCTCCATACATATAGTATAGCATTAATATGGGCAATAGATCCTTTTTTGTGATATATTAAAATTATGGCAAAAATAGAAAAAGTTTATATATACGGTAAACATGCATTAATGGAGGCTTTGCGCAATTCACCCCAAGCTTTAAAAAAGATATTTCTAGCAAAGGAGGATGATAAGGAATTAATGAAATTAATAGATAAAACAGGCATTCCTGTTGGTAAATTCGGTTCCGGCGACAGTGCAGGGGACGTAGACAAAAATTCAAACCATCAGGGTATTATAGGCTTAATGGCTACAGACAAGCTTGTAAGGCCTTATGATTCGTTTGTGAAGGGTTTAAATATCACTCCTGATACATGTTTAGTTATACTTGGTGAACTTCAGGACCCTCAGAATGTGGGTTCTATTATACGTTCGGCTGCAGCTATGGGTATTGCCGGAGTATTGATTCCTGAGCACAATCAAGCTCCTATAACAGGGGCTGTAGTAAAGGTTTCCGCTGGAATGGCTTTCCGTGTGCCATTGGTGCAAATAGGTAATATCAATAATGTAATTCGCGACCTGAAAGAACGTGGTTTTTGGATATACGGACTTGATGGTGATTCAAAACAGTCACTAAATGATGAAAAATTTGAAACCCCAACTGCAATAATTATAGGTAATGAAGCTCGGGGAATAAGGGAAAAAACTAGGGATATATGTGACATAATGCTTCGTATACCAATGCATCCTCAGTGTGAATCTATGAATGCAGCTTCGTCTACTTCAATAGCGCTCTATGCGTGGAGTACACATCACGGTGATGCTTTGAAATAATAGATTTATAGTATAATAACCTTCATATGAATAAAGATAAAAAGTTTCCAATAGGACCGATGTTTATAATTATTGCCGCATTATTGTGGGCTTTTGATGGTATTATCCGAAGATATTTATATAGTTTGCCACCTATTACTATTATATTTTTCGAGCATCTTATTGGGCTTGTGATATTAGCACCTTTTGCTTGGAAGTATATCAGGAAAGAAAAGTTGAGTAAAAATGATTTCTGGCTATTGTTATTAATAGCTATATTATCTGGTTTACTTGGTACTTTATGGTTTACTACAGCCTTATTAAAAGTACATTTTATATCATTCTCTGTTGTATTTTTATTGCAAAAGCTACAGCCATTATTTGCTATTGCTTCTGCTCGAATTTTTCTAAAAGAGAAAATACTAAGTGCATATATACCTTGGGCTATTGTTGCCTTGGTATCTGCTTTTTTTGTGACATTTGCAGGTGGAATAGTAAATATGAAAACAGGCGAAGGCACTATAATCGCTGCCTTGTATGCACTTGGGGCGGCATTTGCATGGGGAAGTTCGACTACATTTTCAAAAATGCTATTGGGTAAATTCTCCAGTACAGCTTCGACTTTCTATCGATTCTTATTTACTACTGTTATAGCTTTTGTTGTATTGTTAGCTTTTGGCTATGCACCATCATTGAATTTACCAACACTACCGCAATATGGATTATTTGCATTAATAGCAGTAACTACAGGGATGGTAGGGTTGTTGATATATTATAGAGGTCTTGCAAAAACTCCCGTGCATGTTTCTACCATACTTGAACTTACATTTCCTTTTGTAGCGATACTCGTAGATATGAAGATTTACCACAATACTTTAGCTACTTCACAGATGGTCGCAGCAGCAGTTCTTGTTTTTAGTATATATAAAATAGTTCGCATACAACAAAAATATGGTATTTCAAAGTAAACAAATTCATGGATTAGGCAGGGGTAAAGAGGTTGGTTTCCCAACTATTAATTTAACTATACCTGAAGATTTTGATTTAGAAACTGGAGTATATGCAGTTTGGGTGATTATAGATGACAAGACATATAAAGGGGCATTGCATTATGGACCAATACCTACTTTTGATTTAAAGAATTATAGCCTTGAAGTACATCTTCTGAATATTGTTGATAATATGCCAGATACAGAAGATAGAATTATCGAAGTGGATATAGTAGAGCGTTTGCGTGATGTAAAAAAGTTTATGGAAGTTTATGATCTGACCGAAGCAATATTAAAAGATGTTGAAAAAGTAAACAGGATTTTGAAATAATTTTATGGATGTGGAACATTTAAAAAAGGAAGAGCTGGTTCTGGTACAAATATTTTACTTATTTATTGTTCCAGTATTATTATTATATTTCAATATTATTCCTGTTAATTTACGCTTGGGACTTTTTGGAGTAGTAGCTGTGCTCTTATTGGGTATTATATACAAAGCAAAATGGACTTATTCTGATATAGGTTTTGTACCTAATTGGAAGAAACAATGGCTACAATATGCTGTTTTTACTACAGGTGGAATATTATTTTTGTATTGGCTGTCTAGTATCGTACCACATGAACCATTTCTAAACTGGTGGGATAATAGAAAGTTCTTGTTATTGTTCATACCTATTAGTGTTATGCAAGAAGTATTGTTTCGAGGAATTTTAATGAAAATGTTATTGGAAGCCGTAAATAGTGTAGAAGTTGCCATATTTATTAATGCTATTGTTTTTTCTGTATTACATATTATCTATATAAATTCTGTTTTTGTATTACCACTCACATTTCTAGGTGGTGTAGCATTTGCTTGGATGTATGTAAAATACAAGAATTTAATATTAATATCCATATCACATACAATATTTAATTTTGTAGCTATGATATTAGGTTTTTTTGTTTTGCGATAATTTGGATTGTATTCAAATAACCGCTATAATCATGTAATATGAAAAATCTAGAATTTGCAAAAATTAAAAATATTAAATCTAATTTAAAACTTATAAATAAAAAAATAAGTAAATATTTCCGCAAAAAAACAAAGAGCGTTGTATTCAAGAGTGTAGTTGCAAGTGTAATAACATTCCTCATACTAATCCTTATAAGCTTTGGAGTTGTGTGGCGTTTTAAACAACAAGCCTTCAATATATTAGCAAGTCGTTATTTAGAACAAGCTATTCCATTAAATAATGAACCGGTAACGCCAATATTCGAAGATGATGAATCTGTTGAGCCTCTCGTCATTGAAAAACCAAAAGACCCTGATACTGTGGTCAGTGCTGTAAAACGAGCCAATCCTGCTGTTGTCTCTATTATTTTAACTCGTAATGTTCCTAAGTATACACTTTCATACACACAAGAACCGGGATCATCGGTCAAAACTCCCGTATATACAGAAAATGGAACCAAAGCACAAAAATTGGGTGGAGGGTCTGGATTTATAATATCTTCAGATGGGTTTATTGTTACAAATAAACATGTGGTGCAATCCTCTGATGTTATCTATACTGTTTACTTACCAAATGGTTCAAATTATGTAGCCACTGTATTGGCTCGTGATCCTGTTCTTGATGTTGCTATTTTGAAAATAAATGGTTCAAATTTACCATATCTGAATTTAGGTGATTCAGATACACTTGAAGTAGGGCAAAGTGTTGTTGCTATTGGTAATGCATTGAATGAATTAAAAAATTCAGTATCTGTTGGTGTTGTGTCTGGCCTGTCACGTTCTGTAAAAGCTGGAGATGGTAATGGCTTTTCTGAAAAATTGGACAAAGTAATACAAACTGATGCAGCTATTAATTCGGGTAATTCTGGAGGTCCATTGTTGGACTTGTCTGGCAAGGTAATTGGTATTAATGTTGCTGTAGTAAAAAGTTCAGAAAATATTGGATTCGCATTGCCTATAAATAGCGTAAAGAGTGTTATTAGTTCAGTAAAGAAAACAGGCAAGATACAACGACCTTTTATAGGTATGCGTTATATTGCTGTAACTCCTGAAATTCAAGCTGAAAAGGAGCTACCTCTTGATTATGGTGTTTTAATTGTAAAAGGCAAAGATGATACTGAGCCTGCCGTACTTCCAAATTCGCCAGCACAAAGTGCTGGGTTAAAGGAAGGGGATATTGTATTAGAAGTAGATGGTCAAAAGATAGATTCCGATTCTGAATTTGCTAATGTGATTCGTGTTAAAAAGATTGGTTCAATAATGTCTTTGAAGGTTCTGTCAGGTAATATATATAAAACCACGTATCTCGTTATCGGCACCGCCCCTGATGATCTATAGTATTTTTAAAGCTGTTAAGAAGTCTGTAAGTTCTTGGCCTTTGATTTCGCGATATTCACCTTCTGGGATTTTACCTATTTGTATATTTCCAACACGTATACGGCGTAGGTCTTCTACTTTGTGATATAGGGCTTCACACATGCGACGGATTTGACGTTTCTTGCCTTCGGTAAGGATTATGTGAAATACATTCTTTTTCTTGCGCCAGACTTCACATGGCTTACTAACATAACCGTCGAATCTAACACCGTTACTCATATTTTCGATAAATCCATCAGTAACTTCTTTTTCTGTGGTTACAACATATTCTTTTTCGTGAGTATATTTTGGTGATAATAATCGGTCAGTGATACGCCCATCATTTGTCATGATTATTAAACCTCGTGAATCTTTATCGAGCCTACCAATAGGGAATACTTTAGTAGGGAATCGAGTAACTTTCAATATATCTCGGGAATCCTTTTCTGGATTAGTGGTGATACCCTTTTTTTTATTATAAGCATAGTATACATGATTTGGGATATTTTTTGTGCGAACTTCTATCTTATCCTCTTCATTTACCTTATCACCAAGTACTGCTTGGTGACCATTGATAAAAACTAAACCTTTTTTTATAAGTTCATCTGCCCCTAGGCGAGTAGCATAATTATTTAATGCTAGATATCTATTGATTCTTAACGGGTATTCGTATTTCATGTTTATGTTTCAACTTATTAATATAATAAAGTCCACTGAAAACAAATATTCCAAGTGCTAGGAATAAATATTTAAATTCAAATATTGAAAGGAATATTGTTCCAAGTAACGGTGCGATTATATAGGAAAGAGGGTGCATGTCACGGAAAAAACTAAGAAGATAAGCATCCTCTTCGGCAACATGTGTAAAGAAATATATTTCAGATACTGCTTCTACGGTCGCTGCACCTACTCGGGTAGCAAACAAAGCAATAGCCCAAGTTAATACAACATTTGTACTGATAAAAGTAATCATTATTGTAGAAATACCCATGATCACAATACCTATCGCTAAAAGGAGCCTTTTTGAGACATTGTATTTATCTATCAGTCTACCAAGTGGTATACCAAGCAAGACAAACGGTACAAGCATTACTGTAAATATTATACCAATATTGTTCCAACCTATATTTAGGTAATTATGCAGATAGATAGGTGTGTATACAACCATCAACGCAAAGAAAAATTGAAGAATAAAATTGATTATAGTTATAGCCATTATGTGTTTATTTGTTTTTAGGAAAGAATAGATTTTGATTATTGGTGTTCTTTTGTACTGCTTATCCTTGAATGAAGGGATAGACATAAATAATCCTAAAACCATGATTATTACCATTGCAAAAGCCAATAGATATATTGATTTATATCCACCCT
Organism: uncultured Candidatus Saccharibacteria bacterium; assembly: GCA_964639185.1. Lineage (GTDB taxonomy): Bacteria > Patescibacteriota > Minisyncoccia > Phycocordibacterales > UBA9973 > UBA8515. The sequence continues at coordinate 5,735 of CAZXCN010000007.1, read as the reverse complement.
GATCAACTATTAGATAGCTTGCTATCATGGGTGAAGCCACCCAAGCTGCGCTGAGTATCGTTAGGTATACACCACGTGTACGACCTATTGTTTCTGGCTTACCGAAATGTTCAATAAATATATCAATACAAAATAATACTAAAGTATTAGTAGTGAGGAATGTGATGAATGCAATAGACAAGTATATTGGGTTTGTTGTGCTGATAAATGTCGCAAGCGCAGCCATGTTTACAAGTAAGAATATGGCAGTCAATTTTTTATTACCGAAATATTTCAATATTACTGATGTGTTAGACAAGAGTAGTAAAGTAAATAAAGAAGCAATAGTATACATAAGGCCTACGTATTTTACACCCACACTTTGTGCTATAAATGTCGAGTTTGTGTATGCTGAAATAGCAATGTGTAGTGTAAAGATAAATGCAAGTATATATATTCGAGATATCTTACTTTTTATCATATTAGATACTAAGTATAACTGGTATTACTAATGGACGTTTTGCTGTCTTCTGGAATAAGAATTTGGAAACATTGTCACCAAGATCTGTTTTAATAGCATCAAAGTTTACAGGGTGCATGCCACGAGTACCATCTTCGATACTTTTCTTTATGATTAGACGTGTTTGGTGCAAGAGGTCTTGATTTTCTTTCAAATATATAAATCCACGAGATATTATATCTGGAGATTTACGAAGCTTGCCATTGAGCGCATCAACTGTTGCAATAATAACGAACATTCCATCTTGAGCAAGCATAACTCGATCACGGATAACTACTTCTTGTTCATCACCAATAGAAAATCCATCTACCATCATTGGTGCACTAGGAGCCTTTTCTTTTCGTAGAACCATTTTTGTACCATTTTCTATTATTTCGATAATTGATCCGTTGTCTGGGACAATTATATTCTCCTCACTCATACCAAGTTCCATAGCAAGTTCTTTGTGGCGAACAAGCATAGAGTGATGTCCATGAATTGGTATAAAGAATTTAGGATGAGTTTTCCTGTGAAGCCACTTTACATCTTCTTGGTTACCGTGACCTGTAGCATGAACTGTTTCTTCACTAGTACGATAACTGATGATTCGTACACCATGACGTGTTAGGTTGTCTTTAAGTGATTGAACTGCCATTTCATTACCAGGAACAATACTTGCTGATAAAATAATGGTATCACCTTTGCGAAGTGTAAATTTTTTGTGAGTTTTGTTCGCTGCACGATTCAGTGATGCAAATTCTTCTCCCTGAGCACCCGTCATAAGTATGATAACTTTGTTTGGAGGGTAATTGTCTGCATCTTCCACTGGAATAAGTGTACCTTTTTTGGGTTTAAATAATCCTGCTTGCTCACATACTTCCATATTTGTTTTTAGACTTCGGCCATCGAGTACAACTTTTTTGCCAAGCATTTCCGCTATTTCTACTATGCGTACCAAGCGTGTAATATGTGATGCAAAAGCTGCAATGATCATGCGCCCACTCACAGAACGTATAAGTCTTTCCAATCCTTCATGCACTTTGATTTCAGGTAAAGAGAATCCTTCATTTTCGATATTTGTAGAGTCTGTCAATAATAACAAAACCTCTTCTTTATCAAAGAATTTATATTCAGCCTCTTCTTCGTCTGTTACTACGCCATCCATATGGTCGAGTTTGTAGTCACCAGGTGTAACTATAGATCCATAAGGAGTTTCTATTACAATACCCATAGAATCAGGAACAGTGTGCGTAACTCCAAAAAATCTTACACGAATATTTCCACAAGTTATAACGCTATCTTTTTCAACAACATTTACATTTAATGCTGGTAGATGAGGAAATTCTTCCTGACGCTTTCGCATCATTAGTATGGATAAGTTACGTGAATACAGTGGTGGGTTGCCTATGCGACTCATTACAAGCGGTATTCCACCTATATGGTCCAAGTGCCCATGAGTTACTATCATTGCGCGTATCTTGTCTTTGCGCTCTTCTAGATATGAAGTATTTGGAATTATATAATCAATACCTGGTGTAGCATCTGTTTTGAATTGCATACCAGCATCAATAACAATAATATCATCACCAATTTCAATGGCAGTCATATTTTTACCGATTTCTTCTACTCCACCAAGAGGGATAATTCTAACTATACCTTTTTCCGGAGCAGGTATCTTTGAAGTAGTGCGTGAACTTGTCTTTCTGTTTTGGCTTGTTGTATTTGCTGATGGTGGGGCACCACGACGCATACTTTTTGCACTATACTGATAACTGCTTTTGTTTGTTTTGTTACGCAGAGCGTCTTTTGGGTTTTTGTTGTGTGCACCTATGTGTCTTGCAGGCTTTGCTGTATGAGCGCTATTAGTAGCCCCTGCTGGCTTATGAGCTACACGTATATTGCGTGAAGCTGTATTATTTGTTGTGTGTCTGTGTTGCGGATTACCTGTCCTTGGTCCATTTTTGTGTGGATTGGATATTGGTTTCGATCCTCCTGTATTATTTGTGTTTTGATCCATATGCTAATTCTTGCTCTAATTTTTTATCAGAGTCTTTTAATTTTTTAATTGTTAATAATATTTATTTTATTTGTTAAAAACTGTCCAAACTCTATTTACATTTGTATACCAAGAATATATAGAGGAGAATCTCTCAGATGGAACTCGAATAGTACCCTCATTTTCTATATGTATATTAGATGACATTACGTAAATATAAGAAGGGGAGTATATCATGACTGCTGGTAAATCTTGAGTAAATTGTGTTGTAAATTGAGCATACTTTTTTGTGCGGTCTGCTTTTTCCAATACTTTCTGTACACTTTCCAGTATGATATCTATCGTTTTATTGCTATACATAGCAATATTTAATCCTGGGTCAGAACGTTGGGATGAATGCCAGAATGCAAATAGATCGGATTCATGATTTATGATTTGTCCAAATAATAATGCTTCGTATTTACGTGAACGTATTATTTGATTTAATTGGCCTGTCTCGTATATCTTTATATCTACATTTATACCCAAAGCAAGCATGCCTTCCTTTATTTTTTCTGCTGTCTCTTTTAATTCTGGAGTATCACCTGTTGTGATAGAGAATCCAAGCTTTGTAGCTGGCCCCGTAGAAACTATCGTTGTCTTTTTCTTTTTACCGGTTCCTGTTGTGACTTGTTTTGTACTTCCTTTTTGATAGATACCATCATCACCCTTTTTCCACCCAGCTGATTCTAGAATCATTGCTGCTTTTTCTAGGCTACCATCTTCTTTTGTTCCACTAGACATACCTATTTCATCTTCCATGCCTTTTGGTACAGGGCTTTGCATAGGGACACCGTATCCGTAAAGAACATCTTCTATTATAGAATTTCTGTCTATTGCTATATTGATTGCTTTACGGACTGAACTATCGGCTAGGATTTTATTTTCTGAAGAGTTGAAAAATATTCCGAATACACGAGGTAGCACTGACGTTTTTATATTAAAATTATTCTTTGATAATTCGTTTGCGTAAATAGGGCTAATACCACCAGCTTGATCGATATTATTATCCTTTAGAGCTTGCACTAGTTCCTTTTCATTTGAATAAGATACTATATTTATATTTTTTATATATGGTTTACCTAATGCGAAATTTTTAAATATAGATAAACTGTATCGAGTTGGTACATTGTCTTCGTCACGAGACACACTACTTATCATATAAGGACCAGACCCAATTGCTTTTACATTTTGTCCACTTAACCCAAATTCAGCAGGGGAAAGACTTGCCCACAAATTCTGAGGTAGTATTCCTAAAGTGGTATTGTCTATAAATGATGCATAAGGTTGCTTTAGGATAAATGTAATAGTTTTATCATCTTTCTTTATTACTTCAACCCCTTCCCATTGAGTCTTCTTTGGGCTTTTTATTAAAGGATCCTTGATTTTGTTTATCGTAAATATAACATCATCAACAGTAAGAGGTGTATTGTTATGGAATTTTAATGCATCTTTTAATACAAATGTGTATTGTGTACCATCTGGAGATATTTGATATGTTTCAGCTAGATCTGGAATTAGGTCGCCGTCTGGTGTTTTACGCATTAATCCTGAATATACTATTGCTGTTAGGTCTTTGTCGGCATCAGATATTGCAAGTACTGGATTTACTAATGTAGGTGTACCAACAACACCTTCTGTTATTGAACCACCGTATTCTGGGTGTTCAATAGAAATTTGTTTGTTTAGATTATTTAATATAAATAATAATGAAACAAATGCTACTATAGTAGATATTGATAATACAGCTAATTCTTTGTGAGTTAACGCATTGAAGCCTTTTTGTAACCTCTCTTTTCGAGGAAATTTTATGTTTTTTATAAATTGTAAAAATTTTTGCATAAATGCATTTCTTTAAGCTTTTTAAATATTAAAGCTACAAAGAAAATATAGGGTTTTGTTTTCTTAATTGAGTTGAAACTTATCTGATGATTATTACAATAAATGCTGAAACAGCAAATAGGACAGCAACAACAATAGTAGTATAGAAGAGGAACTTCTCGAATCCTCTGCGGGTATTATACATAGCCCCGCCATCTCCACCCCCAAATGCACCTCCGGCACCTGCGCCAGATTGTTGGAGTAGAATAGCTACAGTCATTATTACAGAAAGTATGATCTGTATATACGGTAGAATATTAGCAATAATCGTCATTAGGATATAGTATCAAATTTTATATAATAATGCAAGAAATACTATCTAAACATAATGCTTGACTTCTTTTTCGATATGTATATAATAGGGTTCACAGTCAGGTAGATGCCGACTGTTTTAATTTCGTTGAAAACAAAATAAGTACAAGACGCCCACTTCAAAGTTAATCACATTGAAGTGGGTTATAACTTACTAAATTTTATCCAAGTTTAGTAAGTGCCCCGCCACTGCGGGGCAAGCAAGTCCAGATAATATAAGTAAGAGCGCTCCGGCTACGGTCGGGGCACAGAAATGCGAACAACTATTTTTTCTTTTGTTCCGTTCTATTCGACCGGTACATTTTTAATGTATTAGGTTTTAAAGTAGAGTTTGATCCTAGCTCAGGATGAACGCTGGCGGCGTGGATAAGGCATGCAAGTCGAACGGACTTCATTTTTCCAGAGATGCGATTATATCAAGTCAAAGGTCGTTTGAAGTTAGTGGCGAACGAGGTAGTAATACATAGGAATCTCCCCCTAAGTCGCGAATAATCCATCGAAAGGTGGACTAATACGCGATAGTCCCTCCGGGGTAAAGTTTTTCGCTTAGGGAAGAGCCTATGAAGTATCAGCTAGTTGGTAGTGTAATGGACTACCAAGGCTATGACGCTTAGGGGAGGTGAGAGCCTGACCCCCACCGATGGGACTGAGACACGGCCCATACACCTACGGGTGGCTGCAGTCGAGAATCTTCCACAATGGACGAAAGTCTGATGGAGCGACGCCGCGTGATTGATGAAGCTTTTCGGAGTGTAAAGATCTTTTATGAGGGAAGAAGTTTATTGACGGTACCTCATGAATAAGGGGCTCCTAATCTCGTGCCAGCAGGAGCGGTAATACGAGAGCCCCGAGCGTTATCCGGAATTATTGGGCGTAAAGGGTGCGTAGGTGGTTGTGTTAGTCGTTTGTTAAATCTTCCCGCTTAACGGGAAACTCGCGGACGAAACGGCACAACTTGAGAGTGTGAGGGGTGAATGGAACTCATGGTGTAGGGGTGAAATCCGTTGATATCATGGGGAACACCAAAAG
>CAZXCN010000006.1:0-57008 GCA_964639185.1 uncultured Candidatus Saccharibacteria bacterium | reverse complement strand
GGTTTTGCGGAAACCATATCCCAGAGAATTTTGCTTCCGCAAAACCGAGTCCATTGTTTAGAGCGTACGAGGTAGTTCCGAGCCACCACGCACGCGGAGCGTGCGATTAGTCGGCATCAGGATTTTGTTCGTAATAGGTTCGGACTTTGTTTAAAAGACACCACAAAAAAAGAACGCCTTCATGGCGTTTTTTTTGTGGACCCTAAGGAAGTGCTGGGAGCACTTCCGTCAGGACGAGAAGACCTTGAGTATATCGCGGAAGCGACAGCGAGCCCGATACGAAAGGTGTACTGGTCATGTAATGACCGAGAAGCATACTTGCGGTCCTGTTTTTATGAGCTGGTGCCCAGACAAAATTTTTTGACGAAAAAATTTTAGTCGAGGGAGAGATTCCTGTATGTCAGGACGAGAAAACCTTTTCGTTATTTACGAGTAATTAAATATTCAAAAATCTGACTTATGATTATAGATACAAAAACTAAAGATAAATATATACTTAGTCCCATCCAAAATGAAACTGGAATTGACCTAATACTTCCCAATACAAAAGCCGACAACCATGAGACAACAGATACAGCACCAAAAGCAAAAGACAATCGCCTAATACGTACATTCTTGTGATGAATATTTGTATCAGTAAAATTCATTTCAAGAAGAGATCCGTGAGTAATTCGTGCAAAAAGATATCCGTTAATAATGATTATACCCACAATTACCATTTTTAATAAGAATTTATCCGAAGCCATATATACTTGTGGATTGGATAAAAATATACCAACACCAGAAAGCATAATAAACCATAGAGCCACCCAGATTATTTTTGATAAGATCTCAAGAGTAGTGTTCTCGGTCGAATTTATTTTTTTGTCTTTTATATAAAGGTTAAAAAGCACATCCGAAACAATTGCACTACCCATACCAACAATAATCGAAAAAACGTGCAAAATTATCGCAAAATGCTTGTATTTACTAAAAAATTGTATAGTTTCTTCCATATAAGCTAATTATACACAAAAATCATATTATGATAAATGTGTTAAATCTACTTCTTACCTAGCGCCATTTGCAACACATGATCAATGAATTCATGCATTGATGAACCAACACTATCGATTGAATTATGCATAACCGAGCCCGTTGCCAAGGTTGGTAAAGTATTTACATTTATGGCATATACTCCCCTGCTTGGATGCACAATGAATTTTACAATTGAATAATGAGACAGGTGAAATTCCTGATGTATTAAAGCAGCGAGGTTTTCTAATTCTTGTTTTTGATCAGTTGTGAATTTACCTGGGTGCACATGATTGCCGTCGGTCCTTATTTCCACTGGCGGTAGAGTGTATATATTTCTATTTCGAAAATTATTTACAACACCTACATGAGCTTCACGACCCAGTACCATCTCCTCTACTATTATGCTGGTATTATTATTTACACCATCATTTATTGCACGAACCAAATCGTCAAAAGTTTTACAAACATGAATGCCCATATCGTTGCCAGATAATGGCTTTACGATCCATGGAGCTGGCATTTTATTCCAAACGGCACGAGCTTTATTCAATGCATATTCTTCTTTTAACCCGTCAAAATCTTGCTGATAAACAGGAAAGAGTAGGTATTGTGGAGTTTTAATATCGAGGCTCGTAAAACGTTCACGGGCGAGGCGCCTATTGTAACCCATAGCATGTGGAAATATCCCCGACCCAGTATAAGGAATCTGCCAATGATCAAGTATTTGCTGAAGCTTGCCATCCTGACCAAAGCTCCCGTGCAAAGAGTTGAAAATTATATCGACTGTGTTATGCAATTTTTCCAAACTCAATGGCAATCCACGATAATGAAGGACACCTTCCTTGTCGAGTAATAAATCCACCGCTTCGTATTTACGAGCAAGTGGTTCACTACGCAGTTGCTCTAAAACATGCCCCCCTGTTGCAAGAGACATATTGTACTCATTATTTATTCCACCACGAATTACACCAACGCGTATCATAAATATATTATATCACTTTAAAAAATTTTTGTTACGAGTATTTTTATGAAAATTAATAGCGAATCGATGGGCTTCCGCATTTGCAAGTAATATTAATTTTTTATTTTTATTTATTATTCTTTCATCACCCATAATCGCCTTGGCTTTATGCTTGTCATCTTTCACTACACCCACGACTGGTATCTTTAACATATAGCGGTCCAATACCCTCTTTGCCACATTTACCTGCGCAGTACTACCATCCATCACTATCAAGTCCGGCATCCCCCACTCGGTGTGGCGGAATCTGCGTGACAATACCTCATCGAGCGCGCCTGTATCATTGGACCCACTCTGAGTGCGGATGATAAACTTCTTGTATTCACTTTTTTCTATTTCATTATCTACAACCACCGTCATAACACCCACCATATTCTTGCCCGACATATGCGCTATGTCATAAGCTTCGATTCTAAACCTAGGATTTGGAATATTGTTACCATGAAGTACGGCCGCAGAAAATTTCGCTTGGTTTCCGCTTTTAGCGGAAGAAATTTTTGAGGACAAGCGAACTTCTCGCTGGAAAGAAGTGAGCGGTGCTGAATGGTAATAATATTCCGGATCCTCCTTTATTAAAGCCACATCATTAATATGTTCGAGGGCAAATATCTTCCTCTTTATTTTCCCTGCTTGTTCAAACTTGCGTAATTTGGCACAGGTCATCATCTCCTTCTTTAAACTTGAAATAATATTTTTCTTTTTACCTTCAAAAAATAAAATTAAATTTTTTATATTTGACCGATACTCCACAGAATATGCTAAATTTTGCCGCTTTACCCTCTCTACGGGGGCTCCGACACGGACAAAATTTTTCATATTCTGCTTCGTATCTGGTACGAGCCCAAGTTGTTTATAAAACTCTACATTCTGCTTCTTACTAGAACTATCATCCACATACGGGAAAATCCTACGGATAATCTTCATCGCTTCACGAAGTTGTAGGCCATTTGGAAATGGGCCGAAAACTTTCTTGTATTTCGACTTGTCCAAGCTTCTACCACGAACAGTTAGAACCTTAGGAATTACGTCACAACTTATACAAACATAATTAAAACTTTTATTATCTTTTTCTTTAGTATTATATTTCGGCTGATGTTTCTTTATTAAATTTGCTTCCAATATCAATGCTTCTAGTACACTGTCGGTAATTTCGAATTTTATCTTATTTGCCTTTGTAACCATATCTACAAGCAGTGGGCCACGTGTTGCAATCAAATCACGACCGAAATAGCTCGCCACGCGAGAACGTAGTGATGTAGCCTTTCCTATATACAACAATTCCCTGCCAGAATAAAAGAAATAGACACCTGGCTTATCTGGGAGTTTTATTTTTTTTAAATCTTTCAAAATCATTTTATTTCTTACCTTTTATCAATACCTTCTTCAAATATTTACCTGTATGTGATTTTGTATTATTTGCTACTTGTTCTGGAGTACCACTTGCTACAATTTTGCCTCCTCCATTTCCTCCTTCAGGACCAATATCAATAATATAATCAGAGCATTTGATTATATCCATATTGTGCTCAATAAGTACTACCGTGTTACCTTTATTTACCAATTTATTTAACACCTCTAATAATTTCGCAACATCATCATAATGCAAACCAACAGTTGGTTCATCCAATAGGTAAATTGTCTTTTCTGTATGCGGACGATAAAGTTCGCTAGATATTTTTACACGCTGAGCCTCACCACCCGAAAGTGTTGTGGCACTTTGCCCCATTTTCACATAACCCAAACCTACATCCATCAATGTTTGTACACGATCAGAAATAGCAGGGATATCAGCAAAAAATACAACAGCCTCCTCTACAGTCATCTGAAGTACTTCATAAATATTCTTCTTGTTGTATCTTACCTTTAGTGTTTCTTTATCGAATCTTTTACCATTACACACATCACAAGTTACATATACTGTCGGCAAGAAATGCATTTCGACAGCTATCTCACCATTACCTTCACAAGCCTCACAACGGCCACCTTTTACATTGAAAGAGAATCGATTCGACTTCCATCCACGAAGTCGCGCTTCATCGGTTGCCGCGAACAAGTCACGAATGTGTGTAAATGACCCTGTGTATGTAGATATATTTGAACGTGGTGTCCTACCTATGGGTGATTGATCTATAAGTATTGCACGTGACAAATACTCGGTACCAGTAAAACTTGCACAGTTATAAGTCTTTGCTGTACGTAATTTTCTTTCAAGTCTACCTTGTAGATTCTTATAAAGAATTTCATACATAAACGAGCTCTTACCACTACCTGATACTCCAGTGATAGACACCATTTTACCCAATGGAATCTCTGCATTTAGATTATTAATATTAAATACTTTACCACCGACTATTTTTATCGAGCCTTTATCTTTACTCCTTCTATTTTCTGGAATATGAATTTTTTCTTCATTACGTAGATACGCAAGTGTTCGGCTACCGGACTTATTTTTTGGAGCGTCCAATAATTCTGCAAGCCAGCCAGCGTCGACAACCTCACCACCGTGCACACCAGCCTTTGGGCCAATATCAATAATGTAATCAGATGCATAGATAGTATCCTCGTCATGTTCTACAACAAGTATGGTATTACCTAGGTCACGTAAATCCTCGAGTGTTTTTATCAGTTTATCATTGTCACGTTGATGCAAACCTATTGTTGGTTCGTCGAGCACATACAATGCACCAACAAGGCGTGAGCCAAGCTGGCTAGCTAAGCGTATGCGCTGACTCTCTCCACCTGAAAGAGTATTGGCTTTACGATCCAAGGATAAATAATCCAAGCCAACATTGAGCAAGAATTGAATACGGGCTTGTATTTCCTTTATTATTACTTTTGAAATTTCTTTTTCTTTTTCAGATAATTTTAATTCAATAAAAAAATCAGCAACATTATTAATTGAAAGTTTTGTAATATTTACAATATTTATTTTTTTATTACCTAAATATACATGCAAAGCCTCGGTACGAAGGCGTGCGCCCTTACAAACATCACAGACCTCGTCACCGCCAAAATATTTCGAACCGAGTCCATTACATTCAGGACAAGCACCATAAGGTGAATTAAAAGAAAATAGTCGTGGTTCTATTTCTGGAAAAGAAGAACCGTCATTTGCACAAGCAAATTTTGCAGACAGAAGAAACTCATTTGAATCTAAATCAGAAGAAAGATGTGCTAAATCCGAGTCGTGTCGGAGCCCCCGCAGAGAGGGTAAAGCGCGAGGATTTTGCATATCTTTCTTCTGATTATCTCCATCTCCGAATTTAATTAAAACCAAACCTTCACTTTCCAAGAGTGCCCTCTCCACACTTTCAGCCAAACGTGCACGAGAATCCTCAGGCGCATCTTTGAATTCATGTAAGGCAAAAGAGTCGACTAATACATCAATATCATGAGTTTTTGTTTTAGACATGTCTATCCTATCACGAAGATTCTTGATATTACCATCAAGGCGAATTTGCTTATAACCCTTGCCTAATAAATCATAAAGGAGTTGATAGTATTCACCTTTTCTACCACGCACAACTGGTGAGAATATTTGAATTGGAGTCTCATCCCACTCTACACCCATGATATTTTTTAACTTACCAGAATTTACAGAAGAAAATTCTTCGCGCTTAACCCTCTCTGCGGGGGCTCCGACACGACTCGAATTTTTCTTCTGTAAATTCTGATGATTCTTTATCTTATCTAATATAAAATTAATTATTTCTTCATTTGAAAGACGCTTGATCTCATCGCCACATTCTGGACAATGAGGTTTACCAATACGTGCATAAAGCACACGAAGGTAATCATATATTTCAGTAATAGTAGCTACTGTTGAACGTGGATTATTCGAGCGGGATTTCTGATCGATAGATATAGCTGGAGAGAGGCCTGTGATCTCGTCCACATCAGGCTTTGGCATTTGATTTAGAAATTGGCGAGCATATGCAGACAATGACTCTACATATCGACGTTGCCCTTCAGCAAATATAGTATCGAATGCAAGTGAGCTTTTACCTGAGCCTGACATACCAGTAATAACCACCATCTTGTTACGTGGTATTTCTACACTTATATTCTTTAAATTGTGTGTACGCGCGCCCTTCACCACAATTTTATCGATATCTTTACCTAAATTATTTTTCATATTATTTTATCTAACCTACTCAAAACGCTATAAACCACCCACCGATATTGCATATGGGGGTGTATCGATATTAAACTAACATTATAATAGCATTTATTTCCAATTTGACAAAGTCTGATTTCAGTAGTAAATTAAAAAGAAAACACATGGTAACGAGAAGTCACAAAGATGCCAAGCCAAATCCATCAAATGATGCGGAGTTTTGGCAAAGATTCACTAAAGCGGGATTAATAATGATACCAATTTTAGTTTTATTATTATACCTAACCTTTAGAGATGTTAAAAAAACAGAGAAGCCGAACACTGAAAATAGTAGGCAACAAGTTATTTCAGAATAAAAAAAATTTTAAAATCTGGACCGTTAGCGCAACTGGAAGAGTACCCTGTTCGCAGGGAGGTTATTGGTTCGAACCCAATACGGTCTACAAAACGTCTGATGATTCAGGCGTTTTTTTTTATTTATCAACTTTTTTCAGACGTTCAAGGAGGACACCTATCTCATCACGCAATATTGCAGCAGTTTCAAAATCGAGGGCTTTGACTGCATTCTTCATGTCCTTTTCTTTTAATTTAATTATTTTGTCATACACCAAACTCTTTCGCTCAGAATCAGAAATCAATAAGTTTTTTACTTGCATACTCTCAGTTTTACCCTTGCCTTTTTTACTTACTGTTACCATTTTTTCAAAAAGCTCTATATCTAAATCAAGTTCGGCATTTACAGCCTTTGCATGCTTACTCTCTAATTCTTCAGTGATATCATTTATTTTCTTCAATATTGTTTTCGGTGTTATGCTATGTTTTTTATTATAAGCAATTTGAATATCGCGACGACGCGTGGTCTCCCCCATGGCACGTTCCATCGAATTTGTAATACTATTCGCATACAAGATAACTCTGCCTTCGGCATTGCGAGCAGCACGACCTATTGTTTGAATAAGTGAAGTTTCAGAACGAAGAAAGCCTTCTTTGTCAGCATCCAATACACCAATAAGCGCTACTTCAGGTAGATCCAACCCTTCACGGAGTAAGTTAACACCCACTATCACATCAAAGTCACCTTTACGAAACTGAGTTAGTATTTGAATACGTTCTATTGTTTTGATTTCACTATGTAAATATTCGGCTTTAATACCTTTATCCTTTAGATATGTTGTTAAGTCCTCGGCCATCCTCTTTGTTAAAGTTGTGGCTATAACACGAAAGCCTTTCTTTATCGTCTTCTCTGTCTCGGCTATAAAGTCTTGGACTTGACCTTTGTATTCACCACTAGCCGAAACCGGCTTCACTATTATCTCAGGGTCTATCAACCCTGTAGGTCGAATGATTTGTTGAACTATCTGATCACTCATACCTTTTTCCCTATCACTCGGAGTAGCTGACACATAGATAGTTTGCCCGACACGCTCATCGAATTCATCGTATTTCAATGGGCGATTATCCTTTGCGCTTGGTAGTCGGAAGCCAAATTCCACCAATGTATTTTTACGCGAAGCATCAGCCGCATACATACCACCGAGCTGTGGCAATGTTACGTGTGATTCATCGATAATAGTTAGAAAATCTTTACCAAAGTACGATATCAATGTGTCTGGTGCCTCGCCTGCTTTTTTACCAGAAAATAATCTTGAATAATTTTCAATACCATTACAATACCCCACTTCACGAATCATAGCCATATCATAATTTGTACGACGACGAATTCTTTCCGCTTCTAAAAGCTTGCCCTCCTTTTCAAAAAATTTAAGTTGAGTTGCTAATTCGGCTTTCATTAATTTTAAAGCCCGATCCTTCTCTTGCTTGTCTGTTATAAAATGTTTTGCTGGAAAAAGAAATATACCCTCCTCTTCTTTTAAAACAACCGAAGATACTGGATCAACTTTTAATATTTTATTTATTTTTCCACTAGAAAATTCTATTTGATAAACGAAAGTTTCTGACACAGGCATCACCTCGACAGTGGAACCAATAGATCGGAATTGAGCAGGATTGATATCAGCATTAGTGCGTTCAAAGTGTACATTGATCAAATTCTTCATCAATTCTAATCTATCCATCTTCATACCGACAGATAGCTTCATATTTACCTTCTCATATGCTTCAGGACTACCTAATCCATAAATACAAGATACTGATGCCACAATGATTACATCGCGGCGTGTTAATATTGCCTGAGTTGATGCATGGCGAAGCCTGTCTATTTCCTTGTTTATTTGTGCATCTTTCTCTATATAAGTATCAGTCACAGGCATATAGGCCTCGGGTTGATAATAATCGTAATATGACACAAAATAATGTACAGCTGCGTCGGGGAAGAATTCACGAAACTCTTGGGCTAATTGCGCGGCTAATGTTTTATTGTGAGCAATTATAAGTGTTGGCTTGCCAACTTGGGCTATAACATTTGCCATAGTAAAAGTCTTGCCAGTACCTGTCGCCCCGAGCAATGTTTGCTTCTTCATACCCTTCTCCAAGCCTTTCACCAGCTCCGAAATAGCCTTGGGCTGATCCCCCGCCGGCTTGTAATCACTCTTTAGTTTAAAAGTTTTATTTTGCATAATTTTTCAAAAAATCCTCTTTAAATTCTTGGAAATTTTCATCAAGGATTGATTGACGCATGTCAGCGACGAGTTTAGTTATGAAGTAAAGGTTATGTATTGTTGCTAGTGTTGCAGCTTGCATTTCTTTTGCGCGAAATAAATGAGATAGGTAGGCGCAAGTATAATTGGTACAGGTATAGCATTCACAATCTTTTTCAATTGGCTCAAATAATGTTACAAATTTTGCATTCATTAAATTAATTTTGCCGTTTTTTGTAAAGACACTTCCATTGCGTGCAATGCGTGTAGGGCCCACGCAGTCAAAAAGGTCTACCCCATTTTCAACACCCATAAATAAATCTTCTGGTTCGCCTATTCCGAGCAAATGCCTTGGCTTCTCCTCTGGCAGAATTTCATTAACCCATTTCACCGCAGTCTCCATATCTTCTTTTGCAAAGCTCCCACCAATTCCAAAACCGTCGAAATCCATCGCACCAATTACACTTGCGGATTTTTTTCTTAATTCTTCACTTCGTCCACCTTGAACAATTCCGAATAAGGCCTGAGGCAGACGCGGAGAATTCGGAAAATCTTGTCCGTGTCGTCCCTTATAGCCTGTTCGCAAGCTCACATCGACGATTTCACTTGGTGAACCAGATGAAGAATGAAGCAGTTCATTCTTCATCCCCCCGAGGGGTAAAGCGGCGAAATTTTCTTGTTGCTGATTTTTTAAACCCTTCTTTAATTCTTCTAATTCTTTATGTTTTTCCAAACTCCTTTTTGCCCACGAATGCGTACGATCGAGGGCCTCAGATTGATAGCGCTCGTTTTCTGTTGGGCTTGTACATTCATCAAATGCAAAAATTATATCTGCGCCTAAGTTGTGCTGAATCTCAATAGATTTCTCAGGAGTAATATAATGCAAACTTCCATCTAAATGCGATTTAAAAGATACTCCATCGTTCCCCACTTTTGCAAGTGGTGCATCGCTATCTGTGGAACGTTCTGGAATTAAAAAGCTCGGGTCAGTAATGGAAACTACTTTTGATATTTCTTTCCCATAAGCAACTCCAAGTGAAAATACTTGGAAGCCTCCACTATCAGTCATCGTCGGTCCGTGCCAATTCATAAACTTGCCAAATCCTCCAGCTTCTCTGATAAGCTCATCACCTGGCTGTAAATATAAATGGTATGTATTAGCAAGGACAACTTGTACCCCTGCATCACGAACTTGCTCGGGAGTCATAGATTTGACACTGGCCTTTGTACCCACAGTAACAAAAGCAGGTGTTAGAATTTCTCCATGAGGAGTCTTTATCACTCCAGCACGCCCAAGGCTATTTTTATTTTTTTCATCTAATTTTTTACTGATTTCAAATTTAAACATATTTTTTACTATTTTTTACTTGAGTATTTGTACCCATTTTAAATCCTGAATATTTACAGGGCTTCGAAGTATTACTTTCTTCAAAGGATCACGTGGGTCCGATACAACATCGGCAACCACTGCTAATATATATGAATTTATATTTGGAATAATTACATTTGTACCACTAATAACTTCCATATCAGAGGGAATCATTATTTCAAAATTACCACCACCACGGCCTGTCAGCTCAACACTTGCATTCGAGCCTTCTATCTGGGCCTCAGTTACTTCGCCTGGAGTTGAATAAAGTTTTATCAATGCTGTTTCTGTGTACACTTCAAACACACGACCAATAGGGGTAAATCCATTTGCAAATACTTGTTGCCCAACTCTCAAAGAGTGATTCAATCCTATATCGACAACAACAGTATCATAAGGCGACCTATTAGGTTTAGTTAAGATTGTACCTAATATAAATTCCTCTGTCTCTTTCTTTCTACCAAATAAAATTTTTAAATCTTCATTTTCTTTATTTAAAATATCATAATTCAACATAGCAGATTCCAATTCTGCGATTTTATTATTTAAATCTTCATTTTCTTTTTGTAAAGTTTTTTTGCTTTTTATTATATTTACAGATCCATCTAATACTACATCAACTTTTGCGCTCGTACGCCAAAATGGCTTTGCTAATATATGTAGGAATCCACCCAAGCCTCGAAACAAGCCAGCAACAGACAATAAAACAAGCAAAGAAAAAAGAACAAAACCTACAAGTAGGCGCTTCTTTACCCTATCCTTTTTTCTATCGTGGAGGTAAGACATTGGTTGTACCAACAAGGACATCCTTATAATTATCAAAATCCTCGAGTATAATTCCAGTACCACGAGCAACCGCTGTTAATGGATCTTCGGCAACATATATAGGAATTTTAATAACTTGATTTAGTAATACATCGAGCCCTCGTATCAATGCGCCACCACCTATCAATACTACACCGCGATGCATAATGTCAGACAACAATTCAGGAGGGGTTGTTTCGAGAACTTCGCGCACACCATCAACAAGCATTAATACAGAAGGTAGGATAGCTTCACGAATATCAGCATCAGTCACAATCACTTCGCGAGGGAGCCCTGTCACCAAATCACGACCCCGTACTTCTGCTTCCATATATTCACCCTCTACGACTGAACCTATGGCTATCTTTACATTTTCGGAAGTTTTTTCGCCTATTAATAATTTGAATTCATCTTTCATGTAATTAATAATATCTAGATTCAATTGGTCACCGGCTATTTTTAAATTCTTTGAGCGGACAACACCGCCAAGTGACAAGACAACTACATCAGTAGTTCCACCACCTATATCAATAACGACAGAACCAATAGCGTCCTTTACAGGCAATGCTATACCTATAGCACCGGCCATTGGCTCTTCGACTATATATACTTCACGTGCGCCAGCACTACGTGCAGCATCTTGAACTGCGCGAATTTCCACATTTGTGATACCTGTTGGTACACCCACAACAACACGCGGACGAATTAATTTTTTTGAAATTTTTTCAGTTTTACTTATGAGGTAAGCTAGCATTTCTTCGGTAACTTCGAAATCAGAAATCACTCCGTCAACTATTGGGCGAACTGCACGCACATGACCAGGTGTACGGCCTAGCATTTGTTTTGCTTCGGCGCCTACTGCCACAATCTGACCTGTTTTATTATTTACCACTACAACAGAAGGCTCGTTTATAACGATGCCATGCCCATTGAGATAAACTAAAGTATTAGCAGTACCTAAATCTATTCCTATATCATTTGAAAATGTTTTGTATATCTTTTTCAGCATAAATTTGTCCTTTTTCCTCTATTCTTTTCTTTACTTCATAACCACCATCCTTGAGACTCCTTGAGGATACTACCACACGATACGGAATTCCAATAAGATCTGCATCGGCGAATTTCTCCCCAGCTGTTGCATCTGTCCTGTCATCGTACAATACTTCAATACCAGAATCTGAAAGTGTTTTATACAGTCCATCAGCTTTACTTATTACTTCCTGATCATTACCTAATACAATCAAATGAGCACGAAATGGGGCAATAGATTCGGGCCATATAATACCCTTGTCATCAGACAAAACTTCCACCACAGTACCCATAAGGCGCCCTGGACCAATACCATACGAACCCATAAATACTGACCTACTATCACCATCCTCTGTTGCATATTTCAAATCCAATGCATCGGAGAATCTTGTTCCAAGAGTAAATATATTTCCAACTTCTACAGCCCTATTCTCTACCAAGCTTTCCTTTGATAAACCTAATTGCTCAATAACTTCATCGTTGTAGACTTCCTTGTTTATGGCAATTCCTTTATTCTCATCTACATAGATAGTATCCTCTCCGGCACCGGTAATAGTCTGGAATTCATGTGAAAATTTAGAAAACATTCCACCCGAAGCAAATGTTAAATATGTCAGATGTCCGATACCAACACGCTTGAAAATATTTTTATAAGCCTCTTTTGATTTTTCATAAAACACATTGTGTTCAGCCTCATCCCGAGAGAATGAGTATAGGTCCTTCATAACAAATTCACGTGTACGCATAATGCCTGACTTTGCACGTATCTCATTGCGGAATTTTGTTTGAAATTGATATATAAATTTTGGTAAGTCACGATATGACTGCACAAAATTCTTTAACATTTTTGTTATAGCTGCTTCGTGTGTGACAGCGAGCCCCAGCTCAGTATCATTCTTCAATTTTGTCTTGAACCATACGTCCACATTTGCATCGCTCCATTGGTCAGTTGGTTCCCAAGTTTCTTTCTCTTGTAGGGTTGTCAGTACCACTTCTTGGCCATCTATTGCATTCATCTCCTCCCTTATTATATTTTCAATCTTTTTGAAAACCTTCAATCCTAAAGGTAGATATGAATAAACCCCTGCCATTTCTTTATTTATAAAGCCTGCACGGATTAAAAGTTCTGCATTGCGTGCTACCTCATCAGCTGGTGCTTCCTTCTTTGTTTTTGTAAATAGTTGTGTTTGTCTCATATTTCCATATTACTCTAAAAGAGCTTTTTTTACAATTTTGGTTTTATATAAACAAAACTTTAAGCAAGAACGGTTCTTGCTTATTACAAATAAAAAAAATCGTTCACAAGGAACGATTTTTTTAAATTTTTGCGCTTAACAATCAGCACCTTGTTTCTTCCAGCCGTCATAATTCAGGAATAAGGCGAAGGTAGCAAACATGGTTGCAAGTAAACCCAAGAACATACCACATGCCATCCAAGATTCAAGCTCGAATTGAAATTCTGGTTCGCCATAAATGCTCAGCCAAATAATGCTGAAGATCAAAAATGCAAAGAAAGCAATAAATGGACCGCGGTGTAATGTAATTGTAAGCAAGTTACACATTAAGTTTTTGGTTGATTTGAAGAACTTTTTCATAATAAATATTTTTTTGGAGTTAAATTTGTTTATATTATATCACATAATATGGCATATTGTCAATAGAGTATTTTTGGTAGTTCGTTCATTGCAAAATAAGGTATTTTCTGGTATTATATGGCTTGTAATCCGTGAGGAGGTTTTTTAATTTAAACCCTTTGTAGATAAGCTGAAATGCTTAAAAACGGATTATATAAGAGGTTTAGTCCCCTTTTATATTAATTAATCAGCTATAAGTTCAACTTATGGCAAAAAATATTATGAGTGATTCATCAAACAAAATCGATGCGATGTTCAAAGCAGGTACACATTTTGGATATTCCAAAAGTCGCCGTCATCCATCAGCTGTTCCATATATCTTCAACACGAAGAATGGGATAGATATTATAAATATAGAAAAGACAGAAGAAGAGCTAAATAAGGTTCTTGCATACGTATCGTCACTTGCACAATCAGGTAAGACAATAATGTTCGTAGGTACAAAAGCTGAAGCTCGTCATGCTACAGAAATAGCAGCATTAGCATTAGGTATGCCATACGTTATCGAGCGCTGGGTTGGTGGTACACTTACAAATTTTCCTGAAATCAAAAAACGTATTACAAAATTGTTAGATTTGCGTGAACAAAAAGAAAAGGGTGAATTAGAAAAATACACAAAGAAAGAACGCTTGATGATAGACCGTGAGATGGAGGATATGACTCGCAATTTCGAAGGAGTAACAGGTTTAACAAAATCACCTGATGTAATGTTTGTAATAGATTCAAGAAAGGAACATATCGCAGTAACAGAAGCTCACAAGATAAACATGCCTGTTATTGCAATAGTAAATACTGACTGTAATATCAAAGACGTTGAATACCCTATTGTTGCTAACGACGGATCAGTAACATCTATTGAATTCTTCTTAGAAGCAGTTACAAAAGCTTACAAAGCAGGTCAAGCTGGTGTCCCAGCTACTGAAGCAAAATAGTATTTTCTTTGTAAAATAATTAGCACTTTTTAATAGGACTTAATTTTAAAATAAATATGTCAACACAAATAACAACAGAACAAGTAAAAGAATTACGAGATGCAACAGGTGTATCTGTTATGCAATGCCGTAATGCATTAATAGAAGCTGAAGGTGATATGGAAAAAGCTTTGTTAATAATGAAAAAGAAACAAAGTGATATCGCTATGAAAAAATCTGACCGTACTGCGAGTGATGGAACTATTGTTGTTGTAGGTGATGATAAAAAAGTTATACTTCTAACACTACATTGCGAAACAGACTTTGTGGCAAAGAACGAAGATTTTACTAATCTTGCAAATACATTAGCAAACAAAGCTCTAAACGAAGGAGTAGATACTATGAAAGAATCTTCTGCTGAAATGATAAATGCTGTTGTTCAAAAAGTTGGTGAAAAATTAGAATTAGGTACTGTAAGTGAAATAACAGGAGACACAGTTGGTAGTTATGTCCACTCAGGCAAAAGCGCTGTTGTTGTTTCTTTAAAAGGTGGTACACCCGATATGGCCCGCGATATAGCTATGCATATAGCAGCTATGAAGCCTGCATACATGACTCGTGACGAAATAAAGGCTGAAGATCAAGAAAATGTAAAAGAAATGTTTGCAAAAGATGTAGCAGAATCCGACAAGCCACAAGAAATCAAAGACAAGATGCTTGAAGGTAAAATCAATACATATTTCAAAGAGCAGACACTTGTTGATCAAAGTTTTGTAAAAAATCCAGATATAACAGTGGGGACACTACTTGCACAAAGCAATGCTTCATTGGTACAATTCATACGTGAGTCTATAGGCTAATATGATCATTACTATTACAATTTTTCTTATTGCAATAATTCTTGCACTTGGACTCCTAAGCTATAGTGCTTGGGAGGTTGATACTGGTGTTCGTAATGCTAACTCATACCCAGTGTTTAAAATATCTATTAGGAAAACAGAAAAATATGTGTTATATTACACCAAACAGATATTGCAAAGTATTGTAATAACTGCTATAAAATATTGGTTCATCCTTGTTACAAAGAGCAAGAAGTGGGTAAAGGAAAAGTGGCCACACATTGTACACAAGTTACGACCAAAGCCCCTAGAGGCTGGTGAACGCCCATCATTTGCACGTAAAGCCATCTTGGAATCCAAGATAAAGATAAAACGTATAAAGGAAAATATCAGGGAAAAGCACAAGACAGAAGTGGTAGAAGAAACAACCACAGAAGAAGTTGTTATCGAAGAGTAAGTTTTGTATTTTTAGTTTCAAGTTTTTTAAAAAAAAATAAATACGCCGCTTTAGCTCAGTTGGTAGAGCAACGCTTTTGTAAAGCGAAGGTCCTCGGTTCGAGTCCGAGAAGCGGCTCCAAGGTAAAATCTAATCTAATGAAAAACACACAATCAAGACCATATTTTCCACATCTGGACGGACTTCGATTTTTTGCTTTTTTAATTGTATTTATATCACATTGCGTACTATTCCTTTGGAATGGCAGGCTTTATCTTGCACAGGGTGACTTGGGGGTCAACTTCTTCTTTGTACTTTCTGGATTCCTGATAACATATTTACTCTACTACGAGAAGGAGGTTTCGCGTGGATTCATAGATATAAAAAAGTTTTATATAAAAAAGATTTTAAGAATATGGCCAGTTTTGTTTATTGTTCTTGCAATAGCATTCATATTAGGAAGTTTACATTTATCAAATTTACCTTTTGCTGTTGATTTAAAATTGGCAGACATACCTTGGTTTTTAGGTTTTATGTCAAATTTTTATATTATATATGGCACAGTTAGTGCATCTATTGCTGTACTTTGGGCTATTGCCGTAGAGGAACAATTCTATATATTGTGGCCACTTTTAGTATCTTGGATACAAAAAAAATATATTCCGATCCTACTTGCAATTATCATAATATCAGCAACCATTTTTAGATTTATCCACTCCAACGAACCAAATCAAATTTTGTATTCCACCTTTTCAGTGATTTCAAGTATTGCAATAGGTTCCCTATTTGGATTTTTTGCTTTTTTCAAGGAAAATTTTTCTGAAAAAATGTCATCATTTTTTACCCGCAAAAATGTTGTATTGCTTTATTTTATATTTTTAATATCAATAATGGTAAAGATGTTTCCTTATAGTTTTATACCACAATCATTCATGGCATTTTATACAGCAATACTTCCGATTGTTTTCTCTTTGATTTTTATCTTAATCATACTTGAACAAAATTATTCAAATTACTCACTTTTCAAAGCAAGCACCAATAAAAACATAACTTACCTAGGCCAGATATCATATGGATTATACGCATATCACATGATCTGTATTGCCATAATTTTTTCTATATTAAAATCAATAGGTATAAATTCAGGATTCATAATAAGCTTGGTATCATTTATTTTTACCATACTTATTTCACACCTATCGTACAAATTTATAGAAATGAAAATACTTCGCTTAAAGAAGCGAAGTATTTAACAAAAATTTATATTATTGAGTAGATTCAAACTTACTAGAATCTTTTATTTTTCCATCTATCAATTTATTCTCTTCTTCTTGAGCTTGTTTCTTCCATTTTGCTATTTGTGGTATATAACTCTCGATATCAGCTATTGTTTGCAAGCTATCATAAACCTTGTCTTTTATAACAATGCTAGGAGTCTTTTGAATCCTCAATATAGATATAAGTGTGTCTAGAGCCGGAGTCTGCAAATCTTTGTCTATCCAGTAAACCCTGATCTCAGGATATCTTTTTGATAGTTCATCCAATATAATAGATTGTTTTACACACTCTTCGCAACTCTCTTGATATAGATACAATATAGAAACTATATGTGTGCCACACCTATTGTACAATTCTTTTGTAAGTAAGTAATCTTTGATTTGTAGCAATGTGTAATACTTTTTCAAAGACACAACCTTTGGGTCATCATAACCCAATTGCCCAGCCATAAATTTGACGCGGTGAGTTATGTCAGTTAATTCTGCATTCAAGCCAATATCATTAGTATTATTAGTGCTTAGATGGCTACATGATGAATTCTGAAGCAAAGAATACCTTGTTTCAGTAGAAAGTACGTTCAATGCTATCTGATCCTCTAAATCACGAACTTCGCGTACTTTACTAATACTAAGTTGATTACTCAACCAAAAAGTAAATGCAAATATGCACCCTGTGATTATAAAAACTATTATATAACGTTTGAAAGACATAAGATATTTATATACTATTAATTAACGCCACGCAACCCCCCTCTTGAATGCCCAATTATAAAGCGTACGCAATATCCACAGTGGTGCAAGTATACTGTACAACAAGAAGAAAGCAATCAAAGACCTAAAGCTAACCCTCTCTATCTTAGATATTCTTTTACCCATAAATATAGCTATAAATATGAGTAGGTACATAGCTAAACCAATCAAGTTAACAGCTTTTGTGCTAATAAAGAAAGTATCAAATTTAAATGTAAAATTACTAAACCCAATCAAATTAATTTTTAATATTTTATCTATGACAAACATACTCAATCTATAGATAGATAGGAAAAATACAAAAACAATTATTACATACGAGAATACACTCATTGGTATTGTAAACATTCCAAAATTACCAAACTTTTTATTTAGTATTGTATTTTTATATTCACGGACGTTGGACAAGAATCCATAACCCCAGCGCAACCTCTGACGAAACAGTGCTCGTATAGATGCTGGGCCTTTTGTTGTAACAACAGCTGTATGACAATGATCCACTTTATACCCATGGTCATGAATACGGAAAGTAAGCTCTAAATCTTCAAGACTATGCCCTTTTGAATAACCACCAATTTTATCAAAAATCTCACGCCTAAATACAGAAAAAGCTCCTGGTACAACCAGAACCCCACCTACAAAGCCAAGCATGCGCTTGGTATATGAAAACATTTGATACTCAACACTCTGTGCTCTTTGGGCTATAGTACTAGGTGATTCTATCAACACCGCTCCACCCAAAGCCATCAATTCTTTATCTTTAAGGAAATACTGTACTGCATACAGAAGTGAATCTTTTCTTATTTTAGTATCAGCATCAAAAGATATAACAAGTTCTGAAGTAACATATTTTAATGCATTATTTAAAGCTGTATGCTTACCACCATTTTCTTGCCTTAGTAAAGTAACTTGTTTATTATTAGAAAATTTTTGCATTTTATTCCAAGTATCATCGGTACTACCATCATCAATAACAAATATATGTAGTTTATCTTTTGGATAATTTACAGAGAATAATGATTCAATAGTAGCGATTATAGTCGACTCCTCATTCCAGCATGGAACTAGAAATGACACAGATGGGTAATACGCCAACTTAGCAGGTATGGATTCCTCCAAATCCTTCCTTTTTTCAAAAAATATAACCAAGAAAAAAACCTGAAAATATATAGCAAAAAATAGCAATATATAATAAACAATATCAAATGTAGTCGTCATTATGATGTCTATAATATCCAAAATATGCTTATTTGTCAATCTAAAATAGAAATCTATAGCATTAAATTTAGATTAATTTATAAATAATTTGGCAACAAAAAAACACTCAAATTGATAGAAAAATGAGTGTTTTTTAATAAAAAACAAAAATTACATTGTGCTACTAGTAGTAGGTGTTGCTGGAGTAGACTCCCCTTTGCAAGTTTTACATTTGCAACCAAAAATACTACCAAAAGCTGCAATACCAACAACCAAGTAAACAACAGCTTCCAAGGTTGGCATAGAGCCTAACAATAAGTTAACTACATTCAAATTTGTACCCATAAACATACCTAGACCAGACAAACCCCAGTTTAAACCTCCAACAATCACTAATACATGCATTATTTTAGATGCAACACATGAATGTCCACATTTAACACCTGGTGTACAAACACCATTTTGACAATTATTACACATTTTATTATTAAAAATTAAACTTATAATGACCTTTAACGAATATATTATATCATAATAATAGATATGGCGTGCAAGTGTATGCATATGTTACAATATACACATGGAAAATAATACAAAACAAACTTTATCAACATCAACAGCAATCATCGTTGCAGGGTTTCTAATTATGGTAGGTATAATAGTGTCTAAGATGCCTCCAAAAGCTCCAGTGGACAACACAATAAATACTAATGATAATTCAGAAATGATTGGCTCATTAGAACCTGTATCCGAAAAAGATCACATATTTGGTGATTTATCAAAAGCCGAAGTATTACTAGTGGAATATTCTGATACAGAATGTCCTTTCTGTAAAAAATTTCATAATGTAATACATTCAGAAATAGCCAAATACGATGGAAAAGTAGCTTGGGTATATCGTCACTTTCCACTTGATTCTCTACACCCTAAAGCACGCACAGAAGCCCGAGCCACAGAATGCGTCGCTTCAATAGCAGGCAATGATGCTTTTTGGAAATATTTAGATACAATTTTCGAAAAGACACCAGGTAATAATGGGTTGGATTTAAATCAGCTACCTGTATTTGCAGAAGCTATAGGACTAGATAAAACAAAATTTGCAGACTGTTTAGAAAGTACAGAGATGGATGCTAAAGTTGAAGCTCAATACCAAAGCGGAGTAAGTATAGGCATAAATGGTACTCCTTACACAATATTAGTAAAGCGTGATGGAACAAAAGTTACAGTACGTGGTGCCGATGATCGAGCTCTCTCAAAAGCACTAGCAGACATGTTGAAATAAATAATAACAACAAAAAAACCTTCACCACTTTGGTGAAGGTTTTTTTGTTAATCGAAATAATTTTTTAAACGAGAGATCTTTTCATTGTGGCGAAGTTTTTCATGAACCTTGGCCTCAATCTGACGAATACGTTCACGAGTGACACCAAAATCAGTACCAACTTCTTCAAGTGTATGCTGTACACCATCAATAAGCCCGTATCGAAGCTCTAATATCTTACGCTCCTTTGGAGTCAATTCAGACAAGACTTCTTTTATCTGGTCAGATAAAATTCTTCGTGAAGAATCTTGATCTGGGCGAAGAATTTTATCATCAGGAATAAATTCACCTCTTGTTGACTTTTCATCATCATCACCTATTGGTTGCTCTAGTGATACTGTATCTTGGTTAATCTGTTCTATTACATGTATCTTCTCCACATCCAAATTCATTTCAGTTGCTATCTCCTCTGCTAATGGTTCACGGCCCAAATCTTGCGATAGTCTACGCATTACTTGTTTATATTTAGAAATTGTTTCTACCATGTGTACTGGAATACGAATAGTGCGTGATTGGTCAGCTAATGCACGAGTGATAGATTGACGTATCCACCAAGTAGCATATGTAGAGAATTTATAGCCTTTTGTCCAGTCAAATTTTTCCACAGCTTTGAACAAACCCAAATTACCTTCTTGGATTAAATCCAAAAGTGTTAGGTCAGAACTACGCCCTACGTATTTCTTTGCTATAGATACCACCAAACGCAAGTTTGCTCGAGCAAGCAAATTCTTTGCTTCAAGGTCACCCTTTTCAATACGACGAGCTAAATCTTTTTCATCCGAAGCAGTGATAAGTGGGTACTGACCTATCTCTTTTAAATATATTTGAATAGAATCATATGTTGGGCTATCCTTGCTGTATTTCAAAGCAGCTTTTTCATTTTCGCCATCCATATCAAGCAAATTACCACCCTCTAATACATCGATACCAGAAACAGCCAACTTCTCATACAATTCATCGAGAAACAATATATTATTTTCAATATCTGGGAAAGTTTTTATGATCTCATCATAAGTAACAAATCCACGCTTCTTACCCTTTTCTATTACTTCATTTGATTTTACTTCCAAGTCTAAAGATTTACGTTCTAAAGATGTTAGTTTTGATGATTTAGATGCATTTATTTTTGGTATAGATTTTACAACAGGACTCTTAACTACCTTCTTCACAGGCTTCTTTACCACTTTCTTTACAGCCTTCTTTACAGGCTTCTTTACAACTTTCTTTACCACCTTCTTCACTTGCTTCTTTACAGCCTTCTTTACAGGCTTCTTTACAACTTTCTTTACCACTTTCTTCACTTGCTTCTTTATAGATTTGATATTTTTCTTTTTCATTTTTTTATAAAAATATTATTGAGAACGACGACTTTTAATACCCTGAACTCTTTCTACTATTTTTTGATAATCTTTTAATAAATTTATAGCTTTATCCATTTCCCCATTTAATTCAAAGCTATTTATACTTATTTTTATATCTGACAATTTTTCTTGTAATATTTCCTCTTCCAGATTCAAGGCAAGCTCGGATACATCTTTTATCATACTCTTTATATTACCTCCGTACCACATCTCTGTTTCCAAAGAAAGATTTTCTGCTGCAATTTCATATTTCTTCCTTAAATTATTATATATATCTTCACCTATCGTATTTATAAATTCATCTATACGATTTTTTATTTCATTTTCAGGCCAACCTTTTTCTTCTTGTTGCAAGACTATGCCAAAAAATTGTTTTTCGATACTTATTTTCCTAGACCCGGCATCTGTATTATTCACAATTACATTTTCCAATTTTTCATCTATAATATTTATCTTATGTGTACTCTGATAGACTATAAAATCTTTCATTAAGGCACTTTCTGGAATACCCGTTTTAATATTGATCTCTTTTATATATGTAGCTTGATCAATTGCACTCTTTGAAGCATTTATATAAGGGAATACTATTTCACGTATTTGCCTACCTCGTGCATGTGCATCATCAGTACTTGTACAAATACGATCTATATAAAAACTAATAATATTAGTAGAACCTTTTAGTATATCTTTCCACTGACTTTCATTTTCTTTTATAATATCAGCAGGATCTTTACCTTCAGGCAAGACTGCAATTTTTACTTGCATATCCAATGATAATGCGATCAAAGCACTGCGTCCAGCTGCTCGCACTCCAGCAGAATCTCCATCAAAAGCAAATATAACATTAGTAGTTAATCTACGAATAAGGCCTAAATTATTCAAAGCATTTGTTGCA
Source organism: uncultured Candidatus Saccharibacteria bacterium (assembly GCA_964639185.1). GTDB lineage: Bacteria > Patescibacteriota > Minisyncoccia > Phycocordibacterales > UBA9973 > UBA8515. Next base: position 34,433 of record CAZXCN010000006.1, on the reverse strand, counting down.
TCAGTTGTCGATGATGAGAGAGCTGTTCCAGATACTGCGACAGTATTAGTAATACCCATCTGGTGTGACATCAGTAGATCTAACTGCCCTTCTACAACAACTGCATAACCTTTCTTGCGTATTGCCAACTTTGCTTTATCAATACCAAACAAAACATTACTCTTGTTAAAAAGCGGAGTATCAGGACTATTTATATATTTAGCTTCAATGGCATCATCACGACCAAATATACGTCCAGAAAAAGCGATAATACGACCACTGGTATCACTAATAGGAAACATAATTCTTCCACGAAATCTATCGTAGAAACTAGACTTACCATCTTTATCCTTCTTGTCACCCATTTTTATCAAGCCAGCACGCTCAATATCAGATTCCTTGAACCCTTTGCCAATCAAATAATCAGACACACTACGCCACTGATCTTTTGCAAATCCAATTCTAAATGTATTTATAGTTTCATCTGTTAGACCTCGATCATGCAAATATTGGCGAGCATCGTTATTAGATTTTAAATTTTCTTCAAAGTAGAGTGTGGCACTTTCCATTATTTCGTACAGAACATCACGTGCGTCCACCACTTCCTTATTTTCATAAACAAGTGGTACTCCCGCACGATTTGCCAATGTCTTTAAAGCACCACGGAAATCTACTCCTTCAAAATTTTCAACAAATGAAAATATATCACCCTTTGCGCTACACCCAAAACAATAATAACTATTACGTTCAGTAGAAATAAAGAAAGACGGTGTCTTTTCATTGTGGAAAGGACACTTTGCCTTATAATTTATACCCGAAGGTTCCAACGTAATATATGAAGATATTACATCAACTATCGAGAGTCTTTCTTTTATCTCTACTGTGGGTGAAGACATAGAGTTTTGTTAATTATTCACTAATAATTACTTCTTCTGGAGCTTCTGTTATTTCTATCTTTTTTGACTTTCTCTTTACACCAAATCCAGTACCAGCTGGAATCAGGTTTCCAATAATAACATTTTCTTTTAGTCCACGTAGATTATCTACACCACCACGAACAGCATTTGTAATCAAAACACGATTTGTGTTTTGGAATGATGCAGCTGAAAGCCAAGATTTTGTAGTCAATGACACTTCAGAGATACCCAATACTATTGTTTCAGCAACTGCAGGGCGTCCTTTACTATCTGCATGTACACGATCATTTTCCTCTATTAACTCAATAGATTCTACTATTTCACCTGGTGAAAATGTTGTGTCTCCAGCATCCTTTACGCGCTTACGTGAGAACATTTGACGAATAATAATTTCAATATGCTTACGTGAAATAGAAGCACTTTGTAAGTCGTAAACTTTATTGATTTCATTTACGATATATTCCTCAGCCATTTCTTTTGTACCATATTTTACGATTTCATTTATGTCCGCAGATCCATCTGTTACTAGCTGACCTTTCTTTACTTTGTCACCCACTTTAACAGCAGGTTGTCTACGAAAGGCTACAGTGTACTCGATTTCATTATCCTTACCATCATTTTTTGAATCAGACAAAACTTTGATTACCTTTTCTTTACCGTCTGATGTTATTTCAATAACTTCACCGTCAGTCCTAGAAACTATAGCTGGATTCTTCGGCATACGACGCTCAAAGATTTCTTCGACACGTGGTAGACCTGTAGTAATATCCACTGTTGCAACACCTCCGGCGTGGAATGTACGTAGAGTCAACTGTGTACCAGGTTCACCGATAGCTTGCGCTGCGATAATACCTACAGCTTGACCTTTTTCAATCAAACAATTGCGTCCAAGATCAAGGCCATAACAAGTACGACAGATACCATGAACAACTTCACAAGTTAGAGGTGAGCGAACCAATGCCTCTGTTATACCGGCAACCTCCATTGCTTTACCATCATCCTTTGATATTAATGCACCTTTTTTAAATAACACATTACCTGTTGAATCTTTTACATCTGAAAGTAGTACGCGTCCATTTATAAACTTTGCAAATACTCCTTCAACTGCACGAACTATCTTGCCATTCTTTGTGCCACAATCATCTTCTGTAACAACTACATCTTGAGCCACGTCTACCAAACGACGTGTTAGATATCCAGCCTTTGCAGTGTTTAGCGCAGTGTCGGCTAGACCCTTACGTGAACCGTGAGTAGTGATGAAGTATTCAAGTGGTGATAGACCTTCAATATATGAAGGAATAACTGGGAAGTCGAGTGTCTGACCAGAAGTGTTCACAATCAAACCGATCATTCCACACATCTGTGCAAGTGACGCTGTGTTACCACGGGCACCTGATGTTACCAAGTCGTATGTAGAACCACGAGTATCCAATGTTGCAGGAATTAATTTTTCTATTTCTTTCTTTGCTCGTTCCCATATTTCGATTACCTTTTCCATCTTTTCTTCTTCTGAAAGAAGACCGTCGTTGTATTGATCCTGTACCTGCTCCTCCTCCTTGCGAGAATTTTCTAGAATATCTTTTTTCCCTTCTGGAACACGGATATTATCTATACCCCAAGTTACTCCAGAATATGTAGCATAGCGGAAACCGAAAGCCTTGATATTATCTAGAACTTTTGGAGTAGCGTCAATACCGTAGCGCATGATAATCTCGTCTATCAATGTAATCATTCTCTTTATTGTGATTTCTTCATTTAGATATGGGAAATCTTCTGGCAAGATACTATTAAAGAACAATTTACCAACTGTTGTTTCAAATATTTTACCTTCGAATTGTGCATACTTTAATTTATCACTTGGTAGAACTTTGATCTTTGCACGGAATGTAATAGCGTTCAAATCAAAAGCAGTAATAGCTTGATTTGGACTAGAAAATGTCATTCCCTCACCCTTTTCACCTGGAACTTCTTTTGTCATCCAGTAACATCCAAGCACAATATCCATTTTTGGGTTTACGATCGGAGCACCGTCTTGTGGCTTTAACAAGTTTTTATTTGCAGCCATGTAATCACGAGCTTCATTCTGAGCTTCTTCGGACAAAGGTACATAAACAGCCATCTGGTCACCGTCAAAGTCGGCATTGAAGCCTGTACATACTAATGGGTGAACCTGAATAGCATTACCTTCGATAAGTATTGGGTTGAAAGCTTGTATACCAAGACGGTGTAGAGTTGGAGCACGGTTTAACAATACGTATTTACCACGAATAACTTCTTCGAGTATTGCCCATACCTCAGGCACACCTTCTTCGATAAGACGATTCGCTCCACGAATATTGTAAGCCAATTCCCCTTCTAATATTTTAGATATGATAAATGGTCGGAACAATTCCAATGCCATATGTTTTGGTAATCCACATTGATTCAATTTCAATTGTGGACCAACCACAATAACAGAACGTCCTGAATAGTCCACACGCTTACCGAGCAAGTTTTGACGGAACAAACCTTGTTTACTCTTCAAGTTGTCAGACAAAGATTTCAGTGCACGCTTCTGACTTTGTGATACAGCCTGTGAATCATTTTGTTTTGCAATTGAATTATCGATCAATGCATCTACAGCTTCTTGCAGAATACGTTTTTCATTACGCAAGATAACATCAGGGGCACCTATCTCCTTCAACTTTCGTAGACGATTATTACGGTTGATAACACGGCGATACAAGTCATTTATATCACTTGTTGCATGACGTCCACCATCGAGTGCAACCATAGGTCGCAGTGCTGGAGGGATAACAGGAATTACATTTAGAAACATCCATTCTGGACGAATTTTAGAATACAACATTGAACGAATCAATGACATACGCTTTTCCAATTTTTCTTTTTCAATTGCACTTGCTTTTGGAATCATAGCCTCTGTTTCAGCCTTTAATTTTTCCAAATCTAGAGTTTTGAATATATTAAATATTGCTTCAGCTCCGATACTCGCTTCGAAACAACTACCATACTTCAATGAAAAGTGGTGGTAAGATATTTCATTTAGAACTTTACCTGTACGAATATCACTGATTTCACGCTTTGTGTTCAATAATAATTCTTTTAATTTTTCCTTTGACTCTTCATCATTTGATGACTTAATCTTTGCTTTGAATTCACTTTCCAAATTCTTTATAACTTCATCTTTTTCAGTTTGATGAATTTTTGTGATTATGTATCCGGCAAAGTATATAACCTTTTCCAAATCTGAAACAGGGATGTTCAAAAGAACAGACATGCGAGATGGTACTCCACGAAGGAACCAGATGTGTGCAACAGGAGACGCAAGCTCTATATGACCCATACGTTCACGACGAACTATAGATCGAGTAACTTCTACTCCACACTTTTCACACACTATATCCTTGTAACGGATACGTCGGTATTTACCACAGTAACATTCGTAATCTTTTTCAGGACCAAATATTCGCTCGTCGAACAAACCATTACGCTCAGAACGGCCTGTACGGTAATTTATAGTTTCTGGTTTTGTAACTTCACCAAATGACCATTCACGCATGCGGTCAGGTGATGCGAGCTTCAAGTGTATTGAATTAAAATCTGTTGTATCAATTGTTTTCATATATTTTATTTGAGTTAAGATTTATTTATTAAGGTTTTCATCATTCTTCAAATCGACATCAAGAGCAAGACCGCGCAAATAATTTAGCATCACTGAGAATGAAGCTGGAACATTTGGTTCGCCGATTGGTAGACCCTTAATAATTGCATCGAATGTCTGTGATCGACCCATAATATCATCAGATTTAATTGTAAGCATTTCGCGAAGTGTATAAGCGGCACCATGACCTTCAAGTGCCCAGACCTCCATTTCTCCAAATCTCTGTCCACCACCTTGTGCTTTACCACCAAGAGGCTGTTGTGTAATAAGAGAGTATGGTCCAATAGAACGCATGTGAAGTTTGTCTTCCACCATGTGGTGAAGTTTCAACATATACATGTACCCTACAGCTATGTCTTGATCAAATGCATCACCTGTACGTCCATCGTATAGTGGTACACGACCATTTTCTGGCATGCCAGCTTTTACTAATTCTGCTTTTATTTCAGAAACCGAAGCAGAAGAAAATGGTGGAACTATTGCTTGGTAACCTAGTGTATGCGCAGCATAACCAAGATGCATTTCCAATATTTGACCCAAGTTCATACGAGATGGCACACCAAGAGGTGTAAGAATAACATCTACAGGAGTACCGTCGGCCATGAATGGCATCTCTTCTTCTGGAAGGATTGTAGATATAACACCTTTGTTACCGTGACGTCCTGAAAGCTTGTCACCCACTGATATATTACGAAGTTGTGCAACTTCAATAACTATTCTTTTTATTATTCCAGATTCTAGGTTGTGGCCTTGGTCACGAGAGAATAATTTAATACCAACAACACGACCCTTTTTACCATGCTCTAAACGCATAGATGTATCTTTTACATCACGAGCTTTTTCAGCAAAGATAGATCTCAACAATCTTTCTTCAGGAGTTAATTCTGTTTCGCCTTTTGGAGTAATTTTACCTACAAGGATATCATTTTCACGAACTTCTGCTCCAACACGGATAATACCGTCTTCATCTAGATCCTTTAATTTATTTTCACCAACGTTCGGGATATCACGAGTTGTGATTTCTGGACCTAATTTTGTATCACGAACATTACATACGAATTCTGTTATATAGATACTTGTGAATTTACTTTTCTTTACCAAACGCTCTGACAATATGATCGCATCTTCATAGTTGGAACCACCCCATGACATAAATGCCACGAGTGCGTTTTGACCGATAGCTATTTGCCCATTATCAGTAGTAGAAGTATCAGCAAGCACTTGACCCTTGTGTACTTTGTCGCCCATAGAAATACTTGGTCTTTGGTGCGCAACAGAGAAGTTGTTTGTACGTGAAAAGTTAATAAGCGGATATTCATGAGCCTTGCCTTTATCGTCAGTTATCACGATCCTCTTTCCGTCTACATGAGTTGCTTTACCTGATACTTCAGCAATAACAAGACGTCCAGAATCACGAGAAGCTAATTCTTCCATACCTGTTGCTACAAGCGGTGCCTCAGGAATAATACATGGCAATGCCTGCTTCTGCATATTACTTCCCATGAGTGCACGGTTAGCATTGTCGTGTTCTAGGAATGGGATCATAGATGTAGCAATAGAGAAAGCTTGGTTTGTAGCCACGTCTACGAAGTCGATCTCGCTCTTATTTACGATTCCTGGCTTTGTCTTTACGCGAGCTTCTACTCTATCCTCTAATATATTTCCATTATCATCGTACTTAAGTCCGGCATGTGCAATATTGTATTTCTCTTCTTCTAATGCATTTAAATACACAACTTCACTAGTTATTTTGCCTTTATTTACTTTAATATAAGGTGATTCAATTATTCCAAATTCATTTATCTTTGCGTACGTAGCCATGTGAAGTATCAAACCGATGTTTGGACCTTCAGGAGTGTGGATAGGACATACGCGACCGTAGTGTGAAGTATGTACGTCACGAACTTCCAAGCCTGCACGCTCACGTGTTAGACCTCCTGGTCCAAGCGCTGAAAGAATACGCAAGTGCTCAACTTCAGCCATTACATTTTCTTGGTTCATGAATTGTGACAACTGGTTTGCTGTAAAGAATTCTTTTATACGAGCTTGCAGAGGGCGCTGATTTATTATTTGTATTGGCATAGTTGTAGCTACATCAATAGTAGACATACGATCCTGAACATTACGCTTGATCTGTGCCATACCCATACGAACTTTCTGTTGGAGCATCTCACCCACATAACGCACACGACGCTGACCCAAGTGATCAATGTCATCAGCCTTTGCATTTGGAGTATCATTTAATAGAACGATATTTTCTATAATAGAAACAACATCGTCAGATGATATAGTTCGGCGTTCCATTTCCTTTGGACTCATATCCTTTTCAAAACGCTTGTTAAAGCGGAATCTTCCAACAGGTGATAAGTCATAACGCTCACTTGATAATAGTGTTTTTATAAACTCACGTGCATTATCAGGAGTAGCCAAGTCACCATCACGAAGACGCTTGTAAATTTCCAAATATGAATCCTGTAGATTTTTTGCTGGATCCTTTTCCAAACACATTTTTACTACCTTGATTAGTTCTTCGTTTTTACTACCAAATGCCTTCTCTATAGCAGCATCTGTTTCCAAGCCTAAAACACGCAAAAGTGAAGCCACACTAAATTTGCGCTTTTTGTCGATACGTACATATATAGCACCATCTGCATCAGACTCTATCTCAATCCACACCCCACGTGCTGGAATGATCTTTGCTCCGAAATATCTTTTACCTTTTGTTTCGTGATCAGTAAAGAATACTCCGAATGAACGAGCCAATTGCCCAACAATAACACGCTCTACACCATTGATGATGAAAGTTCCGTGCTTTGTCATAAGTGGTACATCAGCCATAAATATTTCTTGCTCCTTGGCTGTACCTATTGTTTTATTTAAAAGTTTTACTCGAGCCTTGAGCTGACCCTCGTAAGTTAATTTATTGATCTTTGAATACTCTTCAGTAAATTTTGGTTCACTAAGTGAAAAAGATGCAATATCTAATTGAAACTTCTTTCCAGAATAATCTTCGATAGGAGAAAATTCTTTAAAGACTTCTTTGATTCCTGTTTCAACTAACCATGAAAATGAATTTAGTTGGTCTGCTATTAGATTTGGAAATTCGACCAACGGTTTTTTATACCGTGCAAAATACTTCTTCTCACGTGGGGCTGTTTTCTTCATATGTATATATAAAAAATTAAAACAAAAAACTCCTATTTGTACAAAGACAAACAAAAGACCTTCTGTTTAGGCTATTAATTTTACTTGATAATAGATGAGGGATTTTATAGAGAATACCCTCTGTACACGTGATCGAATGGCTCATAACTCAATCAGTTCAATCTGGTTCCCATATTATATCAAAAATCTTTAAATGTCAAATTAGGTACATATATAGGGACCCGGTCGCTATCTGGGGATAAGTGATTTGGTGTTGCATGGCTTATGGTGTACAATTTCTTTAATTTGGGTACGTCATTTTATTGACAATAGTGTACCTCGACAACAAAAATACCTATATAACCTTTTAAAAAAAATCATCTATGTCACTACTAGAACAACAATGTAATCTTATGTTTATTGCCGTACCTAAGTGTTCTGGCGATGAAATCGGTCCTGCTGAATTCGCAAAATCTAGTGAAGTTGCTCAAAAAATTATTGCAGCAGAAAAATCAATCAGGAAACATGAGAATGTTTTATATGGTGGATTGTTTTGCAAAAAAAACAACTACGCAAATCGTGCTAGCCAAGTTCTAGAAGAATCTATGCGTGAGCCAATTATGCCTTGTGATAACTTACAAGAAAAGATTGAAATAGACATGCGCATGATTAAACCAATAAAAGTAGCTCCAGAAGGATTAATCATTATTATCTCTGATGAGGAAACTATTTTAGAAGTAACAAAAGGTCTACCTGTGGTAGAAAAACCTTATGGAAAATTCTTGAAAGCTATTTCTATTGAATCTAACTAACAAAGGTTAAAAAAATTATGTCTACAGAACTGAAATAACCAAAACCAGTTCTGTTTTTATTTTATACTAATTATTTTTAAATTATTTTTTATTCAACTTCCAATCTTCTATTTTTTTATGATCACCAGAGAGTAATACTTTTGGTACTCTGTATTTCTTATTTTTATATTCCAATATTTCAGGCCGTGTGTAAAATTCGCTTGAACTTACCCTCTCTTCTTCTCTTGAATCAAAGTTACCCAATACACCTGGCACTTGGCGGGAAATAGAATCTACTAATATCATAGCGGGAATTTCTCCACCAGTAAGCACATAATCCCCTATTGAAATTTTATCTGTCTTGAGTATCTTATCAACACGGGCATCAATACCCTCGTACCTACCACAGATCATAATAATATCTGTGTATTTTTTTACCGAATTTTTCGCATAACTTGTATCAAATTTTTTACCAGATGGTACGAAATTGATTATTTTTATACTTGGCTGTTTGTAAGTCCCTCGCATTTTCAAGGAGAGGGATTTAGGGAGAGGTTTTTCTAATTTCTTCACTACACTCTCCACCGCTTTTATCACTGGCTCGGCCATCATCACCATCCCGGGACCACCTGCATAAGGGCGCTCATCTACTTGTGCTGAGATATTTCCATCAGGCCAAACCTTCCTGTATTTACCACTTACAAATTTGCGTGGATTTACAAAATTTACTTTTATTCTCTTTTCCTTTATCGCCCGTGCCAAAATACTCTCGCTTAGATACGAGTCAAACATCTCTGGAAACAAAGTTATTATATGGAAATTCATCCCGTGTAAAATTTATATATTAATTATTAATTAAATTGAATGTTTTATTAGTCTCAATAGATATATAATAATTTTAGTAATTAATAAATTTCTATCGGGATTCATACGCTTAATATACCACAAAACAAAAACCCGCCAAGGGCGGGTTTTTGTTTTGTAAGTTTTATATTCCTTTTAAATCTTCCAATGCAGCATCTACACTACGTGATGCATCACCTTGTGCAGCTGGCATAGCAGCTGGTGTTGCAGGAGTTGCGTATTCACGAGGCTCACGAGGAGGTCGTGGTTCGGCACCTTCTGGTTCATTGATTTTCAAATTTACACGTGCGTTATTCTTCATACCGATAACACGCAACAATGTTCGGATAGCCTTTGCTGTATTGCCTTGGCGACCGATGATCTTACCCATATCTGCCGGATTTACTGTCATTGTGATTAATACACCCATCTCATCTACTGTACGGTCAACCACAACATCGTTTGGGTTGTCCACAAGAGCTTTTACGAGGTACTCTAGAAATGCTTTATCGTCTGTCATATTATTCTTTTTAAATGATCTTTATTCTTAATATCTTGCAGTATATTTCGACTATGACTGCTGTACAAATATTGTATCACAGGGCCAACAAAAAACACAAACGAGTTTGTCTGTGTTTTTTGTTTCTAGTATTAAGCAGTCTTTAATTCTTTGCGCTTTTTTGTAGGAGATTTACGAGCAAGTGCATTTTTCTTCTTACCTTCAATTATTTTCTTTGTTACAAGAAAGTTGTGTACTGTATCAGAAACTTGTGCACCATTACCTATCCAGTGTGTTATGCGGTCAGCCTTGAATTCAACAACACCAGCCTTTACATTATAAGATCCTAATATTTCCAAGAATTTACCACTCTTTGTAGCGTTCTTTGAGTCAGTCAAAACAACACGGAAAGCCGGGTCATTCTTACGTCCTGTTCTTTGTAATCTGATTTTTAACATACGGTGTATATTAGCATGAAGTATATAAAGAATCAAGAGGCCACATTAAGATAGGGTGGATACCTTTTTATGCTATAATCTAAATGTGAAAAATGAACCAAAAACCACCCACCAACACAAAGCCAGTAAAAAAGCTAAATATGGTACTAATAAGAGATACAACAAAGACAAGGACTCTAATAAACCTGTTCGAAACAGGCACAATAAAGACACTTCCAAAAAAACTTATGAGCCTACCAGTGCTTTTATTACAGGCACAATAGCAATATCCCACAAAGGTACTGGCAAGGTGCGTATAGTTGGTACTGAAAATGTTGTAGAGATAGATCACAGCTTTTTGCAAACAGCCTGCCATGGTGACACAGTCAAAGTAGCTCTTTACCCAAAAGCTCATGGTAAAGAACAGAAAGGTCATGTTGTAGAGATAATTCGCCGAAGCAAACTTGGCTTTGCTGGTGTGTTAAAAAAAGAGCATGATATATATTTCCTAATACCGAGCGACATTCGCATGTATGCTGATATTATTATTCCATTCGACAAATTAAACAAAGCAAAAGTTGGCCAGAAAATATTCGTAACTATCACTGACTGGACTGATCCCAAAAAAGCTCCCATAGGTGAAGTCACCAAAGTTCTAGGTGACCCAATGGAACACAATGCCGAAATGGAAGCGATAGCGTTGGAAAAAGGATTCGATGCTACATTCCCTGCCGATGTTGTTGCTGAAGCTCTCGCAATTAAAAAACGTGGTATCACAGAAGCCGACATGAAAGATCGCCGTGATATGCGTGGTATTTCTACTTGTACCATTGACCCAGCCGATGCAAAAGATTTCGATGATGCCATATCATTTCAAAAATTAGATGATGGGCATTTTGAAATAGGTGTACACATAGCTGATGTTTCGCATTATGTAGTACCTGGTACAGCTCTCGATAAAGAAGCCAAGATGCGTGGTACATCGGTATACTTGGTAGACAGGACGATACCCATGTTACCTGAAGCATTATCAAATGACTTGTGTAGCTTGAATCCAAATGTGGACCGACTCACATTTTCTGCTATATTCGATATCGACAAAGACGGTGTTGTACACAAAGAATGGTTCGGCCGAACAGTGATACATTCTGACAAACGATTCTCTTACGAAGAAGCTCAAGATATTTTAAATAAAAAAAGTGGAGAATTTTATTACGAATTAGACACATTAAATAATATCGCAAAGAAATTATTAAAAAAACGTTACAAAGACGGTGCAATATCACTAGAACAAGACGAGGTGAAATTCAAGCTCGATGACAAAGGTGTTCCTATTTCTGTGTATACCAAAACTCGTGGTGATACTCATAAAATGATCGAGGAGCTCATGCTTCTAGCAAATAGGCGTGTAGCTGAATTCATGTCACAAAAAAAGAAAGGTGGCCCAGGTGTATTCCTATACCGTGTACACGATACTCCGAACAAAGAACGCATGCAAGACTTGTCATTTTTCCTTAAACGCCTCGGCTACAATGTAAAGATGAAGGACGGTATTATTCCCGCCGAAGAGATCAATATGCTGGTGGAAAAATTAGAAGGTAATCCACTACGCGACACAGTACACACAGCAATAATACGAACTATGGCCAAGGCTATCTATACAACCAAAAATATTGGTCACTGGGGATTGGCATTCAAATTCTATACACACTTCACTTCACCTATTCGTAGGTACCCCGATGTAATAGTTCACCGCCTCTTGGCTGAATTCCAAGCAGGTATAATAGTACCGAAAGAACGCTGGCTTGAATACGAGGGCATGAGTACAGAAGCTTCTAGCCGTGAAAAGGAAGCAGCTGAAGCAGAACGTGCGAGTATTAAATACAAACAAGTTGAATTCATGTCAACACGTATTGGTGAGATATTCGAAGGTGTAATAACTGGTGTTACTGAATGGGGTCTATATGTAGAGGAAAAGAATACTAAATGCGAAGGTATGGTGCGTATGCGTGAACTTGGCGACGACTACTACACTTTTGAAAAGAAAAAAATGAGTATCACTGGAAAGAAAACACAAAAAACATACACCTTAGGAAACAAAGTTAAATTCAAAGTTACAGGTGCTGATATGAACAAAAAAACTATTGATTATATATTTGTATAAAATAAATTATGGATAAAAATAAGTCTAAAAAAAATAAGCAGTTTAAAATACTAGTCATTATAATTGTGTTTCTTATTATATGCGCCTATTTCTTTTGGCCGGCAAAAGTCATACATTTAATACCAACACAACAAAATCAGGAACAAGAAACAAAAAACAGCCAAACTGCTCAGATACAACAAGTAATACCAGCAGATACAACTGACCCTAATACATCAATAGTCAAATCATCCAATACCCAAATCACAAAGAGCTCTGGCGTAGGATATACCGTAAATAAAAATTATGATCTTATTCCAAATGACCCTTCGCTCGTAAAGAAAGTCGTACTTTTAACATTCGATGATGGACCAAGTAAACAATCTACAACAATATTGGATATACTAGCAAAGAACAATATCACAGCGATATTTTTTATAAATGGAATTCATGACAAAAATTTCAAAGATATTATAAAAAAGGAATATGATGCTGGTCATAGTATTGGCAACCATACTTGGGATCACCAAAATTTAACCAAGATAACTCATGAGAAAGCTTTGAACGAAGTAAGTAGCAACTCGATACTTATCAAATCAATCACAGGTATAAACCCACAATTTTTCCGAGCACCCTTTGGTGAAAACACAAAAGAAATTCGTGAATATGTAAAAAGTTCTGGCATGATAGCCATGAACTGGTCCGGGTCTGTAAAAGATTGGGAAAGTAGTTCTAAAAATAAAGATGTTTTTATTAAAAATGTTATAAAGGACTTGCACCCAGGTGCTATCATACTCTTACACGAACACCCGCATACAGTAGCCTTCCTACCTGACCTCATCGAAGCTATCAAAAAAGCCGGTTACACTTTCACTACCCCCTTACAAATAATCCAATAATATTTCGAAATATGTATTAGGTCCTGCCTAATACATATTATATTTTTATAATAAAAAACAGCCGAAAGATTTCTCTTCCGACTGCTTGCAAAATTGTTTGCGAAGTTATTTTTGGCCTCCAACAACACCGGTCTCAGGAAAGTATCCATGATTGAATGTAAAGTCTTTGTCAGACTCAAACTCATCTTGTTTAATTTCTTGTTCCCATTCAATTCCTTTCAAATTTCCAATATGGAAATTCAACTGATAAGGCTGAACTACTGACATGATACGTCTCTTGAAAAGAGTATTCTCATCGTAATCACCATCAACAATCTTCTCAAACTCTTCTTTGTCCCAAAAACGAATTGTTGCCAATTCATTACCATCAAAAGTAAAATTGATACCTTTTTTGTCATTGATTGTGAGTTCCTTGTCTTCTGGTGCAACCTTTTTAGGTCCAAATAATCCTTTCAAACCGGCTTGTTTAACCTTTCTTTCTTTCGAAAGATAACCAATAGTTACAGAGTGAATTTTATTTTTTGAAATAATTTCCTGTAATTCCAATGATTCACCGTTATGTGTAAATACTGGATTTGCGTTAAAAATGTTTTCGTCTTTCATGTCTATTAAATTTTTGTATATTATATCACTATTATACATATTTGTCAAATAAAATACCCTTACATAGTAAGGGTATTTTAAGATAGAAATGATTATTTAGCGTAACTTTTGGCATCGTCGAGCTTGATAGAAAGAAGCTTGGACACTCCATCAACTCCAACTGTAACACCGTATAGCACCTGAGCCCGAGACATTGTTTCCCTATTATGTGTCACCACTACTAATTGTGAATATTTTGAAAGGTTTTCAAGCATGTTACCGTACTTGCGAGAGTTGGCTTCATCGAGTGCAGCATCTGTCTCATCGAGTACAAGGAATGGTGGTGGATTCACTTGTGACATAGCAAAGAGCAATGCAATAGATGTCAGTGACCTTTCCCCTCCGGAAAGCATATGCAAGTCACGAACCTTTTTATGTGGCAACGATACATTGATATTTACACCCTTTTCGAATTGTAATTCCACTCCGTCATTTGCGCCACTATCATTTTCATTATCATCAGGTTCATCAATATCATCAATACCTTCATCCTTCTTTAATTTTTTATGCTCTAATACAACAGACAAGAATGCAGTTCCCCCACCGAACATGAGTGCAAAGAATTCCTGAAATTGTGTATTGATCCTCTCTAACCCTGTCTTAAATTCAGTGTCGAGTGTTTCTTTTAATTCTTGTATCAATACACGCAATGATATTATACTAGTATTTAAATCATCTAATTCTTTCAATAGGAATGTGTCACGCTCAACAGTATCATTGTATTCTTTTGTAATCTCACTACTATTACCGAGACCTGCATCCTCGAGCTTGATCTTTATACGCTCAATTTTCTTACGTGTTTCCTCTTGCATCGTACGGTCAGGCATTTCAGTAACCACATTTACATCATGACGCATACCCTCCTGAGCATATACCATAGCTTCACGACCAACTATGATACCTGCTTCCTGGACTTCAGATTCAAACATATTTTTTATTACTTGCAATTTCTCCTCTTCAAAACGAAGAGCTTGCAGGGCACCTTTGGCCTGACTCTTTTCATTCAAAAGTTCATAGCGCACCTTCTCACTATCACGAATAGTAGTTGTTCGGGCACGATCCTCCTCCTCTAACTTTTTTATATTTATATGAATTAAATTTTCTTCGGACTTTATCCTGTCTACTTCTTTTATTATATTCTCATGCTCGGATGACAAAGCTTTGATCTTTACTTCTATTTCATCTTTCTTTGTATTATCGGAACCTTTTATATTCTTTGATATATTTCGTAGTTCCTCTTTTAATGACTTTAATATATTTATAATACTCTCTGTATCATTACTAGCTAGCGCCTTGTCTATCTCTATTTCACACATATTTATCATATTCTTCCATTCAGATTCCCCTATCATCTTTTCCGGTTCTATATCACCTTCCAATTCCTCTTTTGCGTTTTCAAGCATTGCTTCCAATCGGCCCAATGTACGTGACAAATCCGATGATGATGCTCGTAATTTATATGCTGTATTATTTAACTCAGCAATTTGATTTTGATTATTTTGATTTTCTTTTTCTTCATCCTCGGCTTTTGGAATACGATCTATACGCTCCTCTATTGCCAAGATTTTTTCATCTAGAATTCTACGCTCATGAGCAAGGCGCTTTGATTCGATAGATACGTACGCGCCTTCAGTAAATAGATATCCTTTATATAATTCCTGAAGTTCAGTACGGAGGGCTTCAGCCTTTTCGATCTTTTCCACCTGCTTCTTTAGGAATGCCATATGCGGAGCTATCTCACGCCTTAGCAGTGTAACCTCTTTCATATTTACTTGGGTCTTTTCTAATTTCCTCTCGCTTTCTTTTATACGGTATTGGTAAACTTTGAGGCCTAATGCATCCTCTACCATATTACGTCGCTCACGTGATGATGCATTCAATACACGGTCTGCCTCACCTTGCGATATTATATGGTGGCCAGATGAACCAATATTTACCGATGCCAACAAATCCACAACATCTTTGAGTCGAACTTCAGATCCATTTATAGAATATTTGTTTACCCCGTCTTTGGATACTTCACGAGTAACTGATATCTCGTCAAAATCAAGCGATACACCAAGCCCGCTATTTGTAAATGAAAAAACCTTTTTGCTGTTATCAAAAATTATAGTTACCTGCGCTCGTGAACCCTGCGACGTTGTCTTTGATCCTTTAAATATCAGATCCACACCACCCTTACCACGCAAGGACTTCATAGATTGCTCACCGAGCACGAATCGAATGGCTTCAACTATATTACTCTTACCAGAACCATTTGGCCCCACAATACTTGTTATAGGTGTAGTAAAGTCAACGGTACTCTTTTTACCAAAAGATTTAAAACCATTTAATTCAATACTTTTTAAATGCATAATAAAATTAATCTAACCAGTTTTTATTTTCTAATGCAGCACGCGCAGCGGCTTGTTCGGCTTCTTGCTTGCTCTTGCCTTTACCTTCGGCTACACGAGTATTACCAAAGAATATTCCGATGGTGAAATGTTTATCATGGTCAGGACCTGATTCGCTGAGTACTTTGTACGAAGGAGTTACATTTTCATATTCCTGACATTTTTCCTGAACCAAACTTTTTGCATCACGCCATAGCTTCTTCTCCACTATTTCATCCAGCCTTCCAAGCAACGTATCTATAATAAATTTGTTTGCTATTTCATAGCCTTGATCCATATACACAGCACCTACATATGCTTCATAAGTATTGGCTAGTATGTATGTGCGAGCTTTACCAACATCTTTTGCTTCACCGCGTGATAAATACAAATATTCATTCATATTTAACTCAGCTGCTACTTCACCAATAATCACAGCATTCACAAGGCTTGATCTATATGCTGTCAGCTCCCCTTCATCCCGGTCAGGGTATTTTCTATATATATAGTCCGTAACTGACAATTCCAAAACAGCATCACCAAGGAACTCTAGGCGCTCGTTGTGTGAGACTTTATTATGAGCATTTTCATTTATATACGAGCGGTGCGTAAAAGCCTGCGCAAGCAACATCTTGTTTTTAAAAAAAATCCCTGTATTATTTTCAAATTCTGGAAAATTAATCATTCTTCTTTGTTAGTATTTCAATTGCTTTTGTAAGTAATGGGATCATGTTGTCATACATCTTCAGTGTTGGCACCTCTGACAGTTCGAACCATTTTGCATCATCGAGCCCCCCTGATTCATTATAAATCTTTAGATCTGCATATTCTGCTTCAGCAAGGAAGAAAGATACTTGTTTCCTTATCTTACCATTTATTGGATGTGAAGCTATATACTCATTGCGTCCAAGCAATTCAATCACCTTTATATCTATACCTAGTTCCTCTTTTATTTCACGAATTGCACCTTGTTCCTCATTCTCATTATTTTCTACACCACCCTTAGATAAAGTCCAATAACCAAATACATCATGTACAAATGCAAAATATATTTTGTCATCATGCTTTGAATATATAACTGCCCCTGCTTTCTTTTCTATCGGGAATTTGGCTGGGTCTGTTTCCACTACCTTCTTTTTAAATTTCTTTGGATTTATGTCGTCTTTACCTGGCTCGCCTATCTCCTTATAAACAGCACCTAGTACTCCGTTTACGAAACGGCTAGAATTCTCCCCACCAAAGCTCTTTGCAAGTTCGATAGATTCATTTATAGCCACCTTGGGTGGAACCTGTGTCCTGTCACCAAATATAAGCTCGTACAATCCGAGACGTAATATATTTCGATCAACCATTGATATTTTAGCTAGTGGCCAATCTGGTGCTGCCTTTTCTATTATTTCATTTAGTATGGATACCTTATTTAGAATTCCATTAAATAGTTCCTCGATAAATTTATTATCATTTAGCCCTGGGCCAAATTCCTCTATATTACGAGTCAACATCTCGGATGTATTTTCCTTGTCTTTAGAGACAGCAAAATCCCACTCAAAGAGTGTCTGCAGAACTATTGAACGTGAAAGGTGCCTGTTTGCCATAATTATTACTAATGTATAGTAACTTGTTATTAGTGGCCAGTATTTCTATAAAAAGAAATGGATTGCCCACCAAAGACTAATTACTTTAAAAAATAAATTACTTCTTTTTTGCTTGTTTTTTCTCTACCTTCTTTACCACGTCTAATACCTTGCGGCCACGGTAGAATCCACAAGCTTCACACACAGTGTGTGTAAGGCGAGGTTTTCCACAATTAGAACAAGCTGAAAAGTTCTTACCTTTCAGTGCATGATGTGAACGGCGGTTCCCTGTGTGGGAACGTGTATGTCTCATTCGTATTACCATATAAAGGCATTATACTCGTTTTCCCCAAAAAAGCAAATAAAAAAGCCCGTACTCCAAGAGTACAAGCTTTCAAAATTTTTATCTTTTCTAGCGGATAGCGGTTATGTACCGCTTTAAATTCAACAGAGCTGGGTGCTTAAAGACCTCAATAGCCTTCAATATACCTCTTTGTAAATTACCAGAATGGATCTCGTCAATAAAATGAATGATATCTTCATCAATATCTACCTTATACGATTTTTCAATCTTACTATCAGGTGAACCGATAAATTCATCCGGGGCAATTACATCGATAGTAGTAAACCCGATCTTATAATGTGGTAATTCTTTTGCTCCAAAAGAAGATGTGGATACGGAAGACAAGATAAGTTCTCCTATATGAGAAGCACCTATTTCTTCACGAAGTTCGTGGCGAACAGTATTTTCCCGTGTTTGTTTTAAAATATCAAGAAAATCTTTTTCGCTCAATGAAGTAGCACATTTCTGAAATTCAGATAAAATCTTTTCAGTAAGTCTATCAAAGGCTTCATTTTGGATTACATAATTAGTTTCTTCGAATACACGCTTGTTATACTCTTCAGAAAAAGGTTTGATACAAAAAGGAAGGTGTTCCAAACTTGCATTTCTTTTGCCAGATTTAGAAAGAAAAGCTTCAACAGCTTTAATCAAATCTTCAGCTTGAAATTTTCCACCAGGTAATTGTTTTTTCTCTCCATCGTTGGAAGCTTTGTAATCAACCACAGAAATCTGTGGCACTTTACTATTAAGGTATATCACTGTAACGGTGACCGAATAGTTTAAGGTAATCGGAATTTTTATCTCATTTCCCATATTCATTATTTTAACATACAATATCACACATACATGAAAAGTCAAGGATAATGCACTCCTTACAAAACAAGGGTTTTATGATATGATATCTCTATGGAAAACAATGAAAAATTAGCTCATATTAGACATACACTCGCCCACCTTTTGGCCCAGGCAGTATTGGATAAATATAATAGTGTAAAGCTTACTCTTGGCCCTTCTATCGACAATGGCTTCTATTACGATATAGATATGGGTAATAACAAGATAAGTGACGAAGATCTATCAAGTATCGAGGCTACAATGAGAGCCAATCTTCCCTCTTGGACAGAATTTACTCACAAAGAAGTCACAAAAGAAGAAGCTCTTGAAATATTTTCTGGAAATGTTTACAAAGAAGAATTGATAAATGAAATATCGGATCGTGGGGAAAAAATCACTCTATATACTTGTGGTGGTTTTACTGATTTGTGTCGTGGAGGTCATGCCGAAAATCCTGTAAAAGAAATACCTTCTGACTCTTTTACACTTGATCGTGTTGCCGGTGCATACTGGCGTGGCGATGAAAAGAATAAAATGCTCACTCGTATCTATGGCCTCGCTTTTGAAGACAAGAATGGGCTGGATGCATACATAACACAAAGAGAATTAGCTCGTACACGTGACCACAAAAAACTAGGTGTTGAATTAGATTTATTTACTTTCTCTCCTCTTATTGGTGCAGGGTTACCTTTATTTACACCAAAAGGAACATTAATACGAGATTTATTAGATGGATTCGTTTGGGAATTAAGAAAAAAGGTTGGATACGAACGTGTAGATATTCCTCATATAACAAAGAAAGAGTTATATGAAAAATCTGGCCACTGGGACAAATTTAAAGATGATCTATTCCGTATAAATACTCGCGAAGGCCATGAATTTGCCATGAAGCCAATGAACTGCCCTCATCACACTCAAATATACAACAGAAAGCCATGGAGCTATCGTGAGCTTCCTCAGCGTTATGCATCTACAACCAAAGTTTATCGTGACGAACAAACAGGAGAATTAGGCGGGCTATCACGAGTACGATCTATCACACAAGACGATGCTCATGTATTTTGCCAACTCAAAGATTCAAATACTGAAATGGGTCATATATATGACATCATTAAGAAATTTTACGGATCCTTTGGTTTTGTATTAAAACCAAGGCTATCAATGCATGACCCTGAAAATATGTCTGCATATTTAGGTACTGAAGAAATTTGGCAGAATTCTGAAAATGCATTACGAGAAATAATTATAAAAAATGGAGAAACACCAATAGAGGCTGTTGGTGAAGCTGCTTTTTATGGACCAAAGATTGATTTCCTAGCCAAAGATGCAATAGGCCGTGAACACCAAGTAGCCACAATACAATTAGATATGAATATGCCTGAAAGATTTGATTTATATTGTATAAATGACAAAGGTGAGCAAGAACGTATTGTAATGATACACGCTGCAATCATGGGGTCAATCGAAAGATTTATGTCTGTTCTAATAGAACACGTCGCAGGAGTATTCCCTACATGGCTTTCCCCTGTTCAAGTTAATATTGTTCCAGTAAGAAATGAAAATCACGGTGAATTTGCAAATACAATTTTAGATTCATTAAAAGAAAATAATATTCGTACTGAAATTAGTAATAGTGATGATTCTCTTGGTAAAAGAATAAATAGTGCAAAAGCACAAAAAGTTCCATATGTAATAGTTATTGGTGATAAAGAAAAAGATAGTGGTATGCTTACAATCGAGACACGCAATATAGGTGCCGATGGTAAAGGTGAGAAACTCTCAATGTCACTCCCCGACTTCCTAGCCCATATAAATTCTGAAATAAAAAACCGCTCATAAAGAGCGGTTTTTTATTTATTTTTGTTAGATAACTTTAGTACAAGATCCTGCAATGCGCGACCACGGTGGGAGAATTTGTTCTTCTCTTCTGCGTTGTATTCTATTACTGGCTTATCCATACCGTCTGCTAATAGAAATAGATCAAACTCACGCCCATTATGATTGTTATCTTTCGGTTCAATAATCTGCCCTTTCAGATTACCAGTTGCTATAACAATATCATCATTACCATACATAATACCAAGTCTACATACAGCCTCGATCCTGGTACCTTTGAACATTTGACCCATTTCAAGAGGTGTCATAGCAACAAACATGTCTTTTGCATATGGTCCTGGAAATCCACCTAAGGCTTCAAAATGTAATGATGTATCATCTACCAACACAGGCATACCGAGCTTGCCATAAGCCAAGTGAAGCTTGTGAGTTAGTATTTCTTCGGGGCTACCTTGGATCTCTACAAGATCCTTCAATACAACTTGCTCACATTCAAAATACTCATTCAAGAATTTAGATATCTCTTCGAACTTCAATTTATTCCCTGTTACTATTGCGAGTTTTTCTTTTTGCATATTTATGTATTACACAATTCCCCGAGACATTAATCTCGGGGAATTTTTTATATATCTAGATTTGCCATCTTGGCATGAGACTGGATAAATGATTTGCGAGGTGGAACTTCAGAACCCATCAACATATCGAAAACTTTATTTGCCTCCTCTGCATCATTCACAGTCACTTGTTTCAATACTCGACGCTCTGGATCCATGGTTGTTTCCCATAATTCCTCGGCATTCATTTCTCCGAGACCTTTGTAGCGTTGAATATGAATTTTACCTTTACGAATATCAGCCTTGTCGTTTTTGTCTTTCCCTTCGGCTATCTCGGCTTCAGTACCCTCAGTAATTTCACCATTACCTTCTTCTGCAGACTCTACCAATAATTCCTCGAGTTTTGGAGCATCAGTACCTAGTATTTTATCACGCTGTTCATCAGAATATGCGTAGAATATTTCCTTACCCTTCTTTATTTTAAACAAAGGTGGCTGTGCAATATATACATAACCTGCATCAATAACAGCACGGAAATATCGATACATAAGTGTCAGTATTAATGTACGAATGTGTGCGCCATCCACGTCGGCATCAGTTGCTATTATTATTTTATGATAACGCATCTTTTCTATATCAAAAGTATCACCAATAGATGTACCCATAGCAATAACCAAATTCTTTATTTGTTCACTACCAAGCATGCGATCCAAACGCGCGCGTTCCACATTTAGTATTTTTCCACGAAGTGGAAGTATGGCTTGAGTCTTTCGATCACGACCCATCTTTGCTGTACCACCCGCAGAATCTCCCTCTACTATGAATATTTCTGCACTTTCAGCGTCTTTTGTTTGACAGTCAGATAGCTTACCAGGAAGCGTCATTCCTTCGAGTGCTCCCTTACGTAACACTGAATCTTTTGCGGCTTTTGCGGCTTTGCGGGCACGCATAGCAAGCAAAGATTTATTTATTATAGATTTTGCTTCATCTGGATTCTCTTCAAAAAATGCATTGAAGGCTTCACCAAACACAGTAGCTACTGCACCCTGAGCTTCAGTAGATCCCAATTTACCTTTTGTTTGACCTTCGAATTGAATTTCGCGTAATTTTACAGAAACAACAACCATCAAACCTTCGAGCACATCATCACCAGTGAATCCCCCATCAGCTTCCTTTATTAAATTATTCTTTTTGCCATAAGTATTCAATATACGAGTCAGTGCAGTTTTGAATCCAGTAATATGAGTACCTCCCTCAGGATTATAAATATTGTTTGCAAAAGGTACTATGCGAGATTGCATATCATCAACATACTGTAGTGCAACTTCGACACCAACATCATCGATTTCTTTTTCCACATAAAACACAGTTGGGTGTATTGGCTTTTGTAATTTATTATAAAATTTTACCAATGATACAAGTCCACCTTCGAAATAAAATGTTGTTGATGGAACCTCTAGACCCAAATCCTTGAACCAGAATACATCATCAATATTTGTATTTTTACCTTTTAGAACTTGGTCACCCATATCACGAGCATCTATGATATGTATCTTTAGGCCTCTTACGAGGTAAGCTTGCTGACGTAAATGATTTACAATAGTATTCCAATCAAATTTTACTTGTTTAAATATTGCTTCATCTGGGGTAAATGTAATAATAGTACCTTGATTCTTTGAAGCAGAGACTTTCTTTACATTGGCTTTCTTTTTACCTTGTGAGTATTCTTGAACATAGCGGCCACCGTCACGATGAACTTCGGCTTTTGTGTATATAGAAAGAGCATTCACAACAGAAGCACCCACTCCGTGCAAACCTCCGGAAACCTTATAGCCACTTTCATCACCTCCAAATTTACCTCCGGCATGGAGTGTTGTCATGACTGTTTCAAGAGCAGAAACTTTTGTTTTTGAGTGTACATCTACAGGGATACCACGGCCGTTGTCAGTCACACGCACAGTGTTACCTGGAAGTATCACAACTTCTATCTGATTACAGAAGCCACCCATGGCTTCGTCGCGAGAGTTATCGAATATTTCCCACACCAAGTGATGTAGTCCATCAATACCAGTAGAACCAATATACATACCAGGGCGACGACGTACAGGCTCTAACCCTTCGAGGACCGAGATTTCATCTGCACCGTATTTAGCTTTTTTAGTTTCATCTTTGGCCATATATCCGTTTATTATAGCAAAAAAGCCAATATTCACCAAGCTTTTAAAAGCTATTTTTACCTTGGTATATAACCTTTTTCTGTCACTTTGGCAGTTATATTTTCTATAATTTGATTTATCTCAATATCAGCTAAAGTCCTATCGTTTGATTGAAAAATCATACGAAATGCAAAAGAAATTTTGCCTTCTTTTTCAAATCGATCTAAAATTTGTGGTTCTTTTATGAGTAATTCTTTACCTTCATTTTTTATTATTTCCAACACAATATCTTTATCGCTATCGCTAGTTACCCACAAAGACAAGTCACGCACAATGAATGGGTATACACTCCAAGAATTAAAGTTTCTAGTTTCTAGGTTATAGTTTTTAGATTCAAAATTTTTATAATCTAAATTATTATTTTTAATATACTCATCCAAAGACATTTCTACTACCCCCTTTTTATCTACACATCCAATATAAATTTCTTCTTTATCTTTTTTAAATACAGTTCCGATCTCAAAAATTTTAACTATATCAATCCCAAGCAATGGTGCATTTAGGCGATTTATCTCAAAGCTTGCTTTTAACCCATCAGTCAAATTTGTCCGCAAGAAGTTTTTATCACTAGCACTTGCCATTACTTCGACTTCCCCCTTTTTACCAAAAGCATATGTCATGACTTCTCTACACCCAACACTTGTCAGATGGTTGCGAATAGTTTGGATTTTTTGATATGTTTCATTTTGCTTCGGTTCGAAAGAAATTTTTGGTAATACTGGTACTAATTTATCGTAGCCATATATTCGCCCAATTTCCTCTGCCATATCTATCGGATTCTCTAAATCAAATCTTAAACTTGGTACCACAACTTCAAATGACCCCTTGTCATTTTTGTATAGAAAATTATAATTTTTGAGTATTTGCTCTACCTCATCGTTCGTTATATTTCCACCAACTTTTTTATTTACAAAATCTGTAGTAAAAGATATTTTTCTTTCCTCTTGCTTAACAGGATATATATCTACAATTTCTTCAAATACTGCATCACCACAATGCATCAATGGGTCCAAGAATAGTGCAGTGAGTTCCCGCATTGCGTACGCTGTATGTTCCGCAGACAAATCATTCTCAAAGCGCTTTGCAGAATCCGAAAGTAATCCTAATCTACGTGCAGTTTTACGGACGCTAGTCGGATTAAAATTGGCAACTTCCAATACAATATCAGTAGTATTCTCATTAATACCCGAATCCAATCCTCCTTTTACTCCAGCAAGAGCGAGGTTTTTAACACCGTCGCTTATTACAAGATCTGTTTCTTTTAATTTAGCAACAATTCCTTCGCGTCCAACAACAGGTAATTCATCCCCCTCTTTGGCATTTGTAATAACAATTTTCTCACCACTCAGTTTTGCCAAGTCATAAGCATGGCACGGCTGTCCACAATCGTACATGACAATGTTTGTGGCATCCACAATGTTATTTATACTCCGCTGACCAATACTTTCCAAATGCTTTACTACCCAATCAGGGCTTGGACCAACTTTTATATTACGGATAATCCGCCCCATATATCTGCGGCATTTGTCGGTAGCTATTTCAATTTTTAAACCTGCCCCGTCGGAAGTACTCTTTCCTTCGGGGTTTGTTACCTCAGGAATTTTATACATCTCTGTTGGGTCATTGAACTTAATTCCCAATTGCCCACTGAGTTCTTTTGCTACTCCTTGATGACTAAGTAAATCATGCGCTCGATTCGGTAAAATATTTATATCTAAAATTATATCACCGTCCGCTAATTTTTCTACCCCCTCAACTTCAGTAAGATGATATGTAATAACATCCGCAAGCTTCTGTGCCTCCGGCGCGTCGGGTATGTACCATTTTAGCCAGTTATAGCTTATTTTCATAATGTCAGTTTATCATAAAACCCTATAAAAATCATATTATTTTTTCTTACGAGCTAATTTACGAGCTTGGTCTATCAAGACAGAACTAGATTGAATTTTACCCAAAGAACCTATATTGAATACCATATCAATACCTAATTTCTTGCACAATTTTGCTTCAGGGATATCTTTCATATTTTTCCTGTCACCTCCATTTGCAAATATTATTTTTTTATTATTTTTAT
Organism: uncultured Candidatus Saccharibacteria bacterium; assembly: GCA_964639185.1. GTDB lineage: Bacteria > Patescibacteriota > Minisyncoccia > Phycocordibacterales > UBA9973 > UBA8515. The sequence continues at coordinate 8,675 of CAZXCN010000006.1, read as the reverse complement.
TTAAAATATTGTGAATATGGAGAATAGAATCGCAAACTGTCCTATCTTTATCTATCGATATCATTACAAACTTTACACCTTTTATATTATTTAAAATATATTTACGTTCATCCTCATGCATAAATGGGACAGATCCTTTTAATTTTACTTGCTCATCATTATTTACTATCACATATACCTTACCGAGTTTTGATGCATCACGAATCATATCCACATGACCAATATGTATAGGATTAAAATAACCAGAAAGTATAACAATTGAATCCTTTTTTCTGATCATATCTTTATTAAAATTGGTTAAGTCGCAAATCGCCTTGGTAAAATAATCTAACATCCGGAATATTCCAGCGAATCATAGCAATACGGTCTAGGCCTCCTCCAAAGGCGAAGCCTTGGAATTTATCAGGATCAAGACCTGCGTTGCGCAATACATTTGGATGGATCATTCCCCCGCCCATCATCTCGAGCCACTTGCCATTAAATTTGGCATGGACCTCTACAGATGGTTCGGTAAATGGAAAAAAGCTTGGGCGAAATTCTATCTCTACATTTTCGCCAAGAACTTTTTTATAAAATTCTATAAGAACGGCTTTCATATTAGCGAGATTTATATTTTCGCCAACCATACATCCATCAATTTGATAAAATTGCATTTCATGAGTTGCATCCGTAGATTCATTCCTGAAAACTTTTCCAATAGAGATAAATGCACCTTCTGCCATATCTGATTTTGCCATCTTCTCCAAAGAATGTGCTGTTGCATTTGTCGCATGTGTACGCAATGCAAGTTCAGAATTTTGTTTTACATAAAAAGTGTCTTGCATATCGCGTGCAGGGTGATCTTTGGGTACATTTAATGCATCAAAATTGTACCACAATGTCTCGAGCTCTGGACTCATTGCAATCTCAAATCCAAGATTCCTAAATACAGAATAAGCCTCTTCTGCAAGGAGTGTTAGTGGGTGCATTGTGCCTTTTTGCGTATTAGTATTTTCCACACACTAAATATACCCTTTTTAAGAGCTTTTTTCAATGCTATAATATTTACATGAATTCGTACTCAAAAACACTTCTTATAATACTAATTTGCATATTACTATTAGCCGGCTACTACCTCGGCTGGCTCGATAATGGGGTAAAATAAAAGCCCTAGTTTCCCAGGGCTTTACAATACGTTTAATTTAAGAAAACTTAATTACTCATTAAAATGCTCATAAACTTCATCAATCCAGACAATTAATAATTGATGCGCTTCATCCTCTTTTTCATTACATTGGACCATTGACTGCTGAGCTTCTTTAACTTGTTTATTGTTGGTAGAACGTTTGGCTACTAGAAATACCTGTTCTCTCATTTTTTTTACCTCTTTTAGTTTAGCAATTATTAAATGTCCTTTTTGAAGGAAATTTAATATTTTTTTCATTTTAGGCTCGTCTGCACCATCTTCCAGACGATTCAATCTTTCAATTCTACTTTGGACAGTAGAGATTGTAATAGGGATAAAATCCGTTGTTTCCGTGTTAGCTGTAGTATCGTTCATTATTAATATTTTTTTATATTATAGCACAAACAATACTATTTTGTCAAGCACACATATTACTTATAGATTAAAGCCCTTTTACAATTTGGGCACTCTTTATTTGACCCATAAGATTGGAAATGGCACTCTCTTTCTACCCACCCACCAGTCCTTAATAATTCATCATAATCAGCAATATCTTTTTTCAATAAATCTATCTGCTCATCCGTAATATTTGTATTATAAATAGCATCCTTATTTATAGGGTCCACTTCGAGGAATTCCAATTGTGATTCCACGACTCTACTACCCCCTTCTACACCATGTATCAAATACGAATACATAGCCAACTGTCGAGTAAAGCTACTTAGGCGACCCTCTTCATCTTCCTTTTCTATCATACTTTTTGTTTTTACAGATCCTGTTTTAAAATCAGTAACTCGTAATTCATTTTTAGTCACCCTCTCTACCAAGTCGACTTTACCGTACATAGTCAGGTGTGGAAATTCTGGATCTTTGTATGATACAGATCTTTCACTTTCATGATCCTTATTTATATTATTTAATCTCTTATCTACCCATTTTTCTAATAAATTAATAGCCTCGTTAGACATCCTGCGTACATCATTCTTGTCCACTACATTATTGCGTGCCAGACTTTCTGCTACTATTTCTGTAATATATTTTTTAGTAATACTTTTATTATTCTTCAAAATCTTTTCAATACACTCGTGTACCACACTTCCAAATGCTAGGCTTGCACCTTTGACCTCAGGCAATTGTAATAAATTCCTAAAATACCACTTCCACGGGCACTCAAAGAAATTGTTCAATAATGTTACCGATATTTTCTTTTTTTCATATTCACCTGCCACTATTTTAGTTAATTCATTTATGTCTACTCGAATATTTGATATATTATTTTTTATAACTATTTCTTTTGCACCGTATGACAATAGTATTTTCTCGGACTCAGATATTCCGATACTCTTATACAATGATTGATCTAATTCGTTGAATATATGCGCCAATTCCAAGTCACCTCCACTATAACTTTCTTTTGCATATGAAATATTGGCATATTTTTTAGCACGAGTAATAGCCACATACACCTGACGCTTTACTACCTCATCGTTCTTTATTTCCTCCAACTCTTCTATCTTACTAGGCAAAGTAAATGCTCGCCTCTTACTAGAAAAGAGTGATTTTTCATCCATATGTGCAACCCAAACAAATTCAAACTCTAGACCTTTTGATCCATGCAAAGTCAGCACTTTGACACCATCATTCTTACCAAATACAGCGATTGGAACATGTTCATTGTAATTCTCCAAACGTTCCAAATAATTTATAAAATCAATCAAGCTCACCTTTTTATTTCTTTCAAACAATGCGATAGCTAAGTGTAGTAATGTGCGTATCACCTCGGCGCGAACAACCAAAGCGTCGTGATCTTTTACATTATCAAGTAAAAGTTTTTCCCCTACGTATTGCACTGTTTCGTATACAGTATGCATTGTAGAATATGTCAGCCAATCATTTAAATCCTTACCTAGATTTGATATTGGATTTTCACTAGAAAACAAATTGCCATTGTTATCATTATTCAATAAACTTTCTAAATTTAGATTATTTGAATAAGTATTTTTTATAAATTTATGTGCATCCAATGGTGGTGTCATAGAGTACGGTGACAACAACAATTCCCCGATAGAAGTTGAATCATTAGGGTTATATAAAATACGTAATACTGTTATCATTATTCTTGCCTCTGGTGAACTAAATAAATCTTGATTATCACCCGATGCTACACTAATACCCATATCTGACAATACAGCCACAGCACTTCGAACTTGTGCATTCTTTGGCACTAGTATCGCGCACTCATTTGGATTCATACCATTTACTATCTGCTTCTTTATCTCAATACCTGCGAGGAGTATCTCATCACGCTGATATGGGGCTTCGTATATATTTATTTTATCCCCCACACTTGTATTACTATTTAATTTATCTTTGACGATAGAGCTTTGCAACAATGAATCAGCAAGGTCTAATACACTTTGTGTGGATCGATAATTCTCGATTAATTGTATCAAGCTTGCCTTGCCAAATTCAGTTTTAAAATTTTCAAAATAAGATATATTGGCACCTCCAAAGCCGTATATCAGCTGGCGGTCATCACCCACTACAAATATATTTGGTTTTTCTGTATCTTTCCACACAGCAGAAAGGAATTCATTTTGCACACCGCTTGAATCCTGATGTTCGTCTACCAATATGTAGTGGAAATTCTCACGGATATCACTTGCTACATCTTCTGATTCTTTTACAAGCCTCACTAGTAAATGCAGGGCATCATCATAATCAATAAATCCTTTTATTTTTTTCTCTTGTTCATATATTTCATAGAATTTTACAACCTCTCTTGTGCGGGCCAATGATTCTATTTTCTTTACTACTTCTTTTTTTATCTCGCCTTTGGATTCACCACGACTCGATATGCTCGATGGGTCCAACTTCAAATCCTCGATTTCTTTATTTATATCTTTTAGAAATTGATCTGGGCTAATATTTTCACGCTTCAAAAGCGTTATCAATGAACGTATATCATAAAAGTATTGTGCGCTGTTACCACGTGGACGCAAATATTCCCAATCATTATTTTCCAATATTTCATCAGCCAATATTATAGCCTTGGACCCATCTAGCAATTCTGGCATTGTATCGAAATCCAAAATTTCAAAATTATTCTCAATATAACCCAAAGCAAAACCATGGAATGTAGCTATTCGTACCTTTGAAGCGTCGCTACCTATGTATTGCAGGAGTCTCTGGCGCATGGCATGCACTCCGGAATTCGTAAAAGTAAGGCAAAGTACACCTTCAGCACCAGAATCCGTCTTATTCAATATATTGGCTATACGTAATGCCAATACTTGAGTTTTACCCGTCCCAGGGCCTGCTACAACCATAACAGGGCCGTCGATAGTGTCTACAGCCTGCATCTGAGCCTTGTTAAGCTTATTATACGAATCTTTAAATATGGACTCTAATTCCCCTTTTTTCATTTCTTTATTATATACTAAATTGATAGATGTTTAACTTCATAATCTCCTATAAATTTATTTACAAAATTCTGCATAGCAATACCATCTCCAGTAGTTAAGAATTTGATACCCCCTTCTTTTATATCAAACTTCTGACCTTGTTCATTTAACAAAAATCTAACTCGATTCGTAACAGCCAAGCTCGGATCTATAATATTAACTTTGTCGCCAAGAATCTTTTTCATTCTATTTATTAAAAATGGGTAATGCGTACAGCCTAGAACAAGCTGGTCAATATTATCTTTGACTAGTGGGTCTAAATATTTCTTCAACAAAACTTCAGATTCATCGGTATCAGCCTTACAACTCTCTACCAATTCCACCAACCCCTCACCTACACATGTATGCACCTCGACATCATTTGCAAATTTATTTATAGTTTCTTTTATTTTTTCACCTTCTATGGTTAATTTTGTCGCCAACACCCCAATATGCCCTGTTTTTGAATTTTCACTTGCTGGCTTGATAGCGGGCTCCATACCGACAAATGGTATCTTGTATTTTTCTCGCAATTTATTTATCGCTGCAGAAGTCGCAGTATTACAAGCAACCACAACCATGTCGCAACCTTGTGATATTAGAAAGTCTGTAATTTTAAAAGAAAGATTTACAATCTCTTCCTTTGTTCGATTCCCATAAGGCATATTTGCTTGGTCAGCAAGAAAAACATACTCATATTGTGGTAGTTCATTTTGCAAATGCTTTAGAACCCAAAGCCCCCCTAGCCCTGAATCAAATACGCCGATTTTACCTCCATTTTCCATCCCCCTATTCTATCACTTTATCCAAATTAATTCCTTTGGGGATTTGGTTAGTATTTTTGGGCCAGATTTTGTTACCAATATTGTGTCTTCTATTCTGATACCCAATTTATTCGGCATATACACTCCCGGCTCGATAGTAATAGCCATGCCTTCTTCTAAAATATGTTGAGTGTTTTTATAATACATGCGTGGTAATTCATGTATCTTTTTACCCAGCCCATGGCCAAGTGTGTGTATAAAATATTGAGCATCTTCACCCAAGCTGTTACGAACTTTACCATCTATCTCCCCACACACAGCCCCTTTTATTGAAAGTTTTATACCTAAATTTTGTGCTCTTAAAACTTTATTATAAATATCTTTATCTTTTTTTGTTGGCTGACCTATAAATATAGTACGTGTCATGTCAGAACAATACCCCTCACACCTTACCCCAAAATCAATAATCACGAAACCTTCCAATTTTTCATTTGTTGGTTTTGGGTGGATTTCATTTCCTGCACGTATTCCGCTTGTAACAATAGGCTTGAAGCTTGGCTTTAAACCCATGTTTTTAATTTCATTTAATATCCAATCCCTCATTTCAATTTCTGTTTTATTTCCAGCTTCTTTCTTTAGAAATTTTATAAGTTTAGTAAAAATCTTATCAGTAGCCTGACAAGCCTTTGTAATATAATTTATTTCTTGTTTTGTTTTTATCATTGCCATACGGGTATATCAACACTTTTATGATTTTATTAAATAAAGCAACCAATAGTCTCTTTTATAAACTCTGCCATCTATTCGTGGATAATTTGTCTTTTTTTCTAAATGCAAAATATTGAAATATTTAGAATAAGTAGCAATTATATCCTCTTTACTAAAAACTCTTTCAGTAATATTTAAATCAGGGAGTATGTATGTATCGTACTCTTTACCTGGGGAATTTTTTAATAAATTTTTTACATTTTTATTACCATCCTTGCACAATGCACGGACAAAAATATAGCCGTCATTTTTTAAAACCTTATACATTTCTTTTAAATAAATTTCACGCCCTTTTTCATCGAGCGAATTCGACGATGTGATATCAAGTATTATATCTATAGAATTATCGCCTATATCGTATGGCGCACCAATATCCCCCAACCTATAATCCACACCAACCCCCATTAACCCTGCCCTGCTTTTTGCTAAAGCCATAGCAATATTGGATATTTCAATACCGATAACATTGTTCCCCTCCTCGGCTAAATAATTTGCATTGCGCCCTGTTCCAGATCCAAGATCCAATATATTCCTCCCTTCTACTTTATATTTTTGGTCCTTTTTAAGAAATTTCAAAAAACGCAAAGTGTCTGCCTGAGGGTCTTCTTTGTTAGTTACCAGCTTTTTATTACCATATTCTTTATTCCAATTTGCTCCTTGGTGTGACATAGATGGATTATATCATATAAAAAAACCTCGATCTTAAATCGAGGTTTTTAAAAGACGAGGTATTTAATTTAACAAAAATCGGAGTGTTGAGACGAGGCGAATTTTCTTATACTCAGGTGAGCCTGGATCTTTTTCTGTTATATCAAAAACTCCCTGATTTCCACGAGTAACCTTGCCTACAGTTGTTCCAGCATTATCAGCTAATTGAGTCGCTGTATCACGAGCATTCTTAATTGTCTCAGCCAACATGTCGGGCTTGATACTATTCAGATCTGAAAATTCAAATGATATTGAATTTTGATTAAGAATTACCCCTTTTTTAACTAGAAGCAATGTGTCATTTGAAGCTGATTTAGCAAGGTCAACTTTCTTTGTGTATACTGACACTTGATTAGTAGAATTATATCTAAATGAAGCATCTTTATATGTATCCTGATAAATATTTACAGGAGCTACATTTATCTCAGTATTATCAAATCCTTTTTCAGCAAGAAATGACTTAATAGTAACTAAGTTTTTTTCTATATCAGCATAAAGAGAATCTATGTTGTTAGACTTAACTTCGAAGCTAATTGACCAAATAGCAGTATCTGCTTTTATAATCCTCTCGGAAAGGCCTTTAACTTCCACATATGAACCTTGTTTCGAAAAATTTCTCGCTGCGAAAAAGAAAGCAATAGAGAATATTATAAATGATAATCCTACAATAACCCAAATTCGATTGTTTTTTAGTGTTTCCATTACCTTCATGATACCATTAATAGCCCAAAATAACTATTTACAAAAACCTTACTCACTCATTGGTAAATAAAGGTTTTTTAAAATCTATTTAGATTTTAAAAATGAAAAATGGAAAAACTTTGTAGCACCATGTCCATAAAAGATAAACAAAATAGCAGCAGAATACACCACCAAATCTTCCACTTCCCAAGCCCCAAATTGAACAAGTATTGTAGTAACTGATATTCCAAAAAATATTGCAATCAGTATTGTAGTAATACGTGTCAGGTAACCCATAATAAATAAAATTCCAAATATCATTTCCGCGAAACCAACACTTAATATGAACAAATTATCTGTAAAAAATGGGAACAGTCCTTGCATAAAATTCCAATTATGTACCTGCAAGAAAGCTAAGCCAAGCTCTGGGTATGCCAATTTTTCTGTAAAAGCCATAACAATGAGCGACACACCAGTACCGATACGGACAAATTCTAATGCATATTTATTTAATGCAAATACTCTCGAATCTTCAGATGAATTTTCTATAAAGAAATAAATGGCTAATGACAGAAGAATAGAATTTTCTAAAAGTGTGATCAGTCCACCCCAGACACCTACCCCTAAACAAAATCCTATTAGAATAAGTGATGCAATTCTTGGATACAAATTAAAAATATACATAATTCCAATAAGTACTTGCACTCCCGCAAACAACATAGTTGCACCTGTAGTAATATGAATATCTGGAACAATAACGATTTTCCATACAAGACTAATTGTTACCAAAAACACACCCAGCACTGTTTGAGATATTCTATTTATTATTTTTTTATGCTCCATTCCAAATTTTAATATCTTTTTAGGAGCTTTAATTAGAGTATCAAGGTAGCTAAAAATTAATACAACCAACAAAACAATACCTGACCAAATCCATACTTCCTTACTGTTGAAGTAATAAAAAGGGGTTGAGTTATGATATTTTGCAATAACTTCTTCACTATCTACGAACCATTTTACGTGTGCAGAAGCAATGGAAAATGAAGTTAGATAAAATAGTAATATATAAAATGCATGCTTTATATTTTTCATACATATATTATATCAAAACGTAAAGAAAATAAAAACTCTTTTAAATTTTGGCGG
>CAZXCN010000005.1:0-60943 GCA_964639185.1 uncultured Candidatus Saccharibacteria bacterium | reverse complement strand
TTATAATACCATAACGACGCGTCTCGAGCACATCAAAAAGTGACAAAAGTTACACGGTATAGGGTATATAAAGTTACAGCCATCTGTAATTATTTGTAGATCTGCCAGTCTTCTTCCACTTTAGCGTATTCTTCCCGTGTCTTGTCTCCAAATATATTGTCATTTAAGGACACCAACGGTGGCTTGCCACGGACTGAATATTCAAGCGTTTTGAACAGATATCCAAGAAATGATCCTGTATAGCGGTATCGCCTAACACAGCCCTTTATATGACCGTCTACCTCGTCTGCATATCCTCTCCAACGGTACATTTGAGGATAGCGATCAATCCAGTCGTCGGTTATATAGGTAATCCATTTTACTACCTCCTGCTCGGCACAGACGTTTCCTTTCTGGCTTAAGCGCACCAGACTGATAAGCATTCGGCTTTGCATCTTTCTGTCGTCTTCGTTGGCGTAGGCAATAAATGTATACAGACGATCTTTGTATTTTGAAAGAATGATATCTACCTCGGACTGTTTCTCGTAGATCTTGATGGACTTTTGGTGATACCGTAACCACCGCTTGCAGAACGATCTGTCGAGAGAAGAAGTTACCTTATCCCAGTCGATATCATCATTTTCGGTTCTGATATTTTTATTGATGTATCGGTATACACGCGGGGCATTTTGAAGAATCCATGAGGAGCTAATTTTTGAGGGGTTCTTTTCAGAAAGAGTGTCATTTAGAATTTTGATGGCTCGCTCAAAATCCATAAATAATAATTACAATTTGCCGTCTTTTACAAGCCTCCAATAATGATATCCGAGAGCTGTAAGCTTGCAAGATTTTGAATTCTGCGCGGCGTAATACATATGTTCTTCACCAACTGGGACTACTAAGCCGATACCTACGAATTTTTGTAGATCTTTCAAAATGGCAACTTTCTCGGGTATAGCAATATCTTTGTTATCAAACTCGTAAGTAGGATCTAGTGCATATTCTTGTTCCGCCATTGGAAAATATTCTGTTAGTTTTCTGAGTGTCTCCATCGGCACTTGGGGCTGTATAGTTCGTAAAGAAGTGAACCTCGTTACATTTGTTTTAAACACAGGTCTTTGATCCCATGGTCCCAATGCTTGGTCAATGTATGCATATACACTACCTGGAGTTATATGACCTCTAAGATCAGCCGCTCCTCCCTGTAAAGCATCTATCAATAGATTTGTGAAAATTCCATGACCATTAACTTCAATGGCACTCTCGTCAGGTCTGCTAGCTGTCAAAACTACCACGCCCTCAATGATTTGTGCTGAAAGACCTCCTGATACAGCAGGAGATCCAAAAGCACCAGAATGGCAACAATCCAAGATAATAATTTTATCCTTTGCTTTGGATTTGTTAGCCAGTACTAGGATCTCGTCCATAGAAACTCCTTCGTCATTTTGTTGGTGGTCTGGAGTAACGATATATCCACCTAAATCATTAAAGAAACCGTGACCAGAAAAATATAATAAGGATATATCACTATCTCCTTCAAAAAGTTCTCTGACCATTGTTTTGAATACTGATTTTGTGGCAACGTCTGTTTCTAGTCTCACTGAAAAATTCGGTGAGCCATCACCATTCTTTTCTATTGTATTCGCAAATGCTGACGCGTCATTTATACACCCCTTAAGAGGTGCTGTGGGGTAATTATTTATGCCGACAATTAATGCTTTTCTCATTTTAAAGTTTGCTGATGAATGATTTAATATTCAACCAACTCCAAACATTAACAAGACGACCGCTCAATGAGGATGGAAGAGTGGGACGATCTGTTCCTGTGTACATAAGCATGACAGGCACTTTTTCTTCACCCGCTGTTTTGATTTCAAAAAGCTCTCCAGTTGCTGAGGGTGTATTTTTACTTATAAGTGCAATCATACCGTCACATCCTTTAATTTTTGTACGACACTTAGATTCCCAGTCAGTTTCCCATGGTGTTTTAACTGACATATCGACAAACTCAAACGGAGACTTATCATTTTTTGCTTGACCTACAAGAAAGTCACGAAATGTCTTATCTTCAATAGCGAATGCAATAAATATTCTTTTCATATGTTTTTAGTATAGATCCGCTGGAAGCACCGCAACAACTACTCCTTGGATCATGCAATTATCTGTTAATATAATAGGCTTGTGATTTTGGTTCTTCGACTTTGGTCGGAGGATGACAGCATCACGAGTCTTTTCAAAAACCTTTACTGTCGCTTCATCATTGATGAGTGCAACAACTTTGTCTCCTTTTTCTGCTGAATCCTGTTGTCTTATAAGAAGCAGATCACCGCTGTTGATTCCTGCTTCGTCCATGGAATCACCTGACGCTCGAAGGAGGAAATATTTTGAACCCTTTTGTGCCATTCGCGTTGATATGGGAATGTAGGTTTGTATATTTTCTTCTGCGAAGATCGGCGTTCCGCATGCAACGGAACCGACGAGAGGTATATCTATCGTACTTACAGAACTTTCACTGTATGTGTTTGCAAGTATGAGATTTCTCCCGCTCTTTTTTATAAGACCAGATTCTACAAGTCGGTCGATCACTAAGCTTGCGGATCGTGGAGATTTACCTCCTGTGACTTCGTTAATTTCACGGAGGGTAGGGCTTTTACCATAATGGATAATCTTGTTGCGGATAAGGGCAAAAGCTTTTTTGTCTTTGTCACTAAGGTTATTGGTCATGGTATAAATAGTATAAATTATCCTATACAAAAAAGCAAGTACCTGGTATACTTTCTAAATGGATTACAAAGTCGAATTAAAACCTTTTGTAGAAAAAGATGGTGTAAAGTATAAAATTATCCAGATAACGGATATCGCTCTTCACACTGCAAATAGGATCCCCACTCTCTCAGTCGGTAAGAAAATACAAAAAGCATTTGAGAAAAATAAACCTGACAGAATATATTCAACTATTGAAAAGTTTTCTACCTCTGACCATCGAGAGTTCACCCTTAATCTTTTAAAGGCGGATCCTGACTTTGTAAAAATGGTTCAAGCTGAAGAAGCAAAAGGATATAAAATCCTTATTGAACTACCCAAAGAAGGCATTCCTGTTTTTGCAGGAAAAGACACGGTCGAATTTATTAAAAGTAAGAATGGTAAAAGATTTACTCGAGGTATTGCAAAAGAAATAGATAAGTAATAAAATAATTGTGTTAGTTTCTGCGTAGTAAAAAGTAGAATAGTGTATCGCCTAAAAAACCATGCCTATTCCGCGCTAGAAATAATTGAAGCTTCGAACTTCTTTTGTTTCGTGTGTGGGATAGGCTTTTTATATTTCTATCTTCATACATTTTATTAAGTTTATTAATAAAATATTTATGAAAAAGCTATCATGGACGACTGTCCAAAAGCGAGTAGATGATCTAATTCCCCAAGAGATCAACCCTCGTAAAATATCTGACAAACAGATGTCAGACCTTACTAGAAGTCTCAAAAAGTTTAACCTCGTTGAAATCCCAGCCGTGGATTATAATGGGGCTATTCTTGCGGGACATCAACGCATTCGTGCCCTCCAATTACTTGGTCGAGGAAATGAACTTATTGATATTCGTGTACCTAATCGTAACCTCACAGAAAAAGAATCGAAAGAATACTTGATTGGCTCAAACAAGCTCGGCGGTGATTGGGATTATGACTTGCTTGAGTCATTTGATATGGAGACCCTCTCCTTCGCAGGGTTCGATAGTATGGAGCTTGCAAAATTCTGGGATAAAGATAAAGAAATTAAAGAAGATTCATTTGATGTAGAAAAAGAATTAGCAAAGATTGTTGATCCAGTAACTAAACTCGGTGACATTATCAGACTCGGCAAGCACAGAGTTATTTGTGGCGACTCAACTAAACAAGAAACTCTCACAAGATTACTTGGCAACGAGCGCGCCTCCATGATTTACAGTGATCCTGTCTACAATCTTGAAATTGATTATGGCGGTGGCATAGGCGGAAATCAAAATTATGGAGGAAGCGTCAAAGACTCTCGTACTTTTGAAGAATACAAAACTTTCATTCGTGATAGTCTCGGCTGTGCACTTGCTGTATCGAATCCTAGTACTCATGTCTTCTATTATTGTGACCAAATTTATATTGGTTTGATTCAAGATGTATATCGCTCATTTGGTATTAGTAATAAACGAGTGTGTTTGTGGTTGAAGAATTCTCAAAATCCTGTACCTAAAATTTATTGCAATAAAGCATACGAACCAGCTGTGTATGGAATTCGTGGCAGACCATATTTATCAGAATCAATGATGGATCTCAATGAAGTGATGAACAAAGAATTTGGTACAGGTAATGATCTTATTGAGCAAGTCGATGACTTTTTAGAAATTTGGACTGCAAAGCGTCTATCTGCAAAAGATTACCAACATGCCACTTCAAAGCCGATCACGCTTCATGAGAAAGCTATCAAACGATGCACTAAACCAGGTGAAATTATTCTGGATAGTTTCCTCGGGTCAGGTAGTACTCTCCTTGCAGGAGAACAACTTGGTCGAAAAGTTTATGGCTGTGAACTCGAGCCTCGCTTTTGCGATTTGATTATCAAGCGGTACGAAGCCATGACTGATAATAAAGCAACTATTGAACATTATGAAAAAGAATAAATTACAAGATCAGTTTTTTGAAGAACTGACCAAGGTACCAATTATTCAAGTCGCTTGTGAAAAAACAGGTGTCTCTCGTAATAGTGTCTATCGCTGGCGAAAAGATGATCAATCATTCTGTAAGAAAATGGATCAGGCACTCAAAGACGGTGTAGCGTTGGTGAACGACATGAGTGAAAGCCAGTTGCTAACACTCATAAAAGAAAAGAATTATCCTGCCATTAGTTTCTGGCTCCGTCACCGAAACGACAACTACAAGAACAAACTTGAAATCACAACAAAAGAAGAAAGTGAAGCACTCACTCCGTCACAAGCAAAAATTGTCCGTAACGCTCTTAAGCTTGCTTCGATTACAAAATCGAAATCTATTAAAAGAATTAACAAAAAATAAAATATATGAACAAAATAATTGAAAATAGTTTGGTAAATCGAATGATGAAAGATAAGTTAGTACGAACTTCTATCACCAAAGATAGCTTTTTGTACTTCTTTCACTTTTACTATGCCCATTATGTAAAATACGAAACTGCAGACTTTCAAAAAGAGATTATTCATAATCTCGAAAAAAGTGCTGTTGAAAATTTATACATAGTTGCCTTTCGTGGATCAGGTAAGTCTACTATGGTGACGACTGCGTATCCAATCTGGGCGATTCTTGGAAAACAGCAAAAGAAATTTTGTATGATTTTTTGTCAGACAAGAATACAAGCCAAACAACATATGATGAACATTAAAAGTGAGCTTGAAGATAATGATCTTCTTAAAAAAGATCTTGGACCATTTCAAGAAGAGAGCGATGAGTGGGGTTCATTTTCTTTAGTCTTTAAAAAGCATGGTGCTCGTATCACCGTTGCTTCAACTGAACAAAGTATCCGTGGAGCGAGACATAATGAGCATAGACCAGACCTTATTATCTGCGACGACGTAGAGGACGTACAGTCCACCAAAACACGCGAGGGACGAGATAAGACGTACCAATGGCTATATGGAGAGGTTGCACCTGCGGGAGACCGTAGGACACGCCTAATCATCGTTGGGAACCTTTTGCACGAAGACTCTCTTATCATGCGAATCAAGGACGATATTGAAAACAATAGGTCAAAAGGAACTTTCAGTCGGTACCCATTGCTTGACCAAGATGATGTATGTTTATGGCTTGGAAAGTACCCGACTATGAAAGACATTGAAGATGAGAAATTAAATGTTGCAAGTGAGATATCATGGCAACGAGAGTACTTACTCCGTATCATCCCAAGTGATGATCAAGTGATTTATTCTGAATGGATTCAATTCTACGATGAGTTACCAGGGAAAAGTCATAAAGCATATCGTGGTACATATGCTGGTGTTGATCTTGCTATTTCAACAAAAGATTCAGCAGATTTTACAACGATTGTCTCTGCTCATATTTATGGTCGTAGAGAAAAAATGAGAATATATATTCTTCCAAATCCAATTGCTCAAAAACTTAATTTTCCTGCACAAGTTGATTTAATGAAAAACTTTAAAGAAACACAAATGCCGAGATACACAGATACATTGTTTGTCGAAAGCGTATCGTATCAAGAAGCACTACCACAGATGCTTGAATTAAATGGCGTAAAAGCGGAATCAGTAAAGCCTAAAGGAGATAAAAGAACTCGCTTGTCTTTAACTTCAACGTCTATCAAGTCTGGAATCATTAAGTTTCCAAGACATGGATGTGAAGATCTGATACGAGAGCTTGTTGGTTTTGGAGTTGAAAAACATGATGACCTTGCGGATGCATTCTCGCTTCTCATAAATTCAACACTAGAAAAACATTCGAGGGATTCAACATGGATAATCTCTTGCGGTAACGACACCCTTTATTATTCAGATTATGTAACTGTAGATTAAATACACTAATCAAAAAGCGACTTCTGTTCGAGTCGCTTTTTGGGTGTATAAGGTTTTTGTTTCTTTGACTGTGTTGGGATATTGATAAATATCTTCACAATGAAAGTATTATTCTTATAGAATAATTTTCTAAAAAATCTCTTTACTTTATATTTGCTAATACAACACATGCTGTTTCGCCTCCGTTTTTAGTTCCTTCTGTTTTCAATAAATCACAGAGCTTGGTGCTATCAAAATTTTGCCAATTGATTTTCTGGTATGTATCTTTATCAATCCCTTGTGAGATCAATACTTTGTTTTCTTTGTTACCGTATGAATCAGTCATTTCTGCATAATACCAAACGATAACATCGTATACATTTGGATTTGATGCAAATGTTTCTTGCATTATTTTTCCTGATAATTCTCCTGTGTTTTTATACAAAGCACTCGCATTATAATAATCTCCAATATTCAAACTAACTGTAATCATGCGAGATCCTTCTGGTCGATTACTATCTGCTTTTACATCTTCAATACCTTTGTACGATATGTTAGTCGTACCTGTTTTCACTGCAAGTGCTTTTATACGATCCTCATATGTTTGAGGTGTAGTCGCAACTTGTGGTGTTGGAGTTGTTTTTGGTGAACTTGGAGTAATAACACCAATAATAATTATAAAAGAAACAATACCAATAAAAACACTGAGTATTTTGTGAGAGTTTACCCAACTCATTATTTTTTCTTTGTCCATAATCTTGTAGCGAGTTTTAATAATAAACTTGGCAGGTAGACAAAAATCCCGCCGCCAAGCCGATGACCCGAAGATCACCCACACCAGTTTCCCGATGTGACTCGCTACAAGTAACCCTGACGACGGGGTTTTTATCTTGTAGCGAGTTTTTCAACCATATCCTTTGGGAAACCAAAGGGGTTAGGTCAACACATATTAACTTGTAAAGAAATAATATCATTTTTTGTGAAATTATTCTACTAAATTGTATCGCAAATCAATGGTTTTGCTAAGGCTGTCAACGCGAGTATGCAATGTATTTTTAGCTCTGCATAGCTTAGCAAAAAGCTCTTTCTCTGTCATTAATTATATATGGAGATATACACATCAGCTCGTATTGGCAAAGAAATCATTGCCCCACTACAAAAAATCAAATATGTACTTTATGCTCGTAAATCAACTGAATCAGAAGAAAAACAAGTCCTGTCTATTGATTCACAAGTCAAAGAAATGCTTGATCTTGCCGAACGAGATGGTTTGGAAATTGTAGAAATTAGGCGTGAGTCTCATAGTGCAAAAGAATCAGGACAACGCCCCGTATACAAGGAAATTTTGGAAGATATCAGGCGAGGTAGATTCAATGGAATACTCACATGGGCACCTGATCGTCTTTCTCGTAATGCCGGTGATCTTGGAAGTATCGTTGACCTTATGGATCAAAAGTTACTCATGGAGATTCGTACATACGGACAACACTTTAAGAACTCACCAAATGAAAAGTTTCTACTCATGATTCTGTGTTCTCAAGCAAAGCTCGAGAATGATAACAAAAGTGTAAACGTAAAACGAGGATTACGAACAAGAGTCGAAATGGGACTATGGCCTGCACCTGCACCAACTGGATATTTAAAAGAAAAACGAATGGATAGAAAATGCGAAACATTGGTTGACCCAGAGCGCGCTCCAACAGTTAAAAAGATGTTTGAAAAAGTTGCTCACGAACATTGGACTGGTAGAAAAGTATACAACTGGTTAAGATTTGATCTTAACTTTAGAACAGCATATGGCAAAAAACATCTTAGTTTAGGGAATATTTATAAAATACTAGATAATCCATTCTATTATGGAATTTTTGAGTATCCTAAAAAGTCAGGTAATTGGTACACAGGTAAACACGAGCCACTTATTACAAAAGAACTTTTTGACCTAGTTCAAGAGCAGATTAAAAGTAATGTCTTACGAGTAGAGAATAAAGAATTTGCTTTTACTAAGATGATGACTTGTGGACTATGTGGATCGGGTATCACCGCTGACGAGAAATTTAAGAAACAAAAGAATGGTAATGTGCATCGTTATGTTTACTATAGATGCACAAGAGCCAGAGATCCAGATTGTAAGTGTGGTGCTATAGAAGAAAAAGAATTATTGAAGCAATTTGAATTACTCATAGAAAGTATAGATCTCAATGAGATCTATATCAAAGAAAAGATAAAAGAAGATGTTGAACGCTTTTCTAAAATGCAAAAGTTTCTGGTAGGAACTAAAGAAAAAATTAGTATCCCTGATATTGATATACGAGGATATGCAAAGTATATATTGAAAGAAGGAAATGATATTGAGAAGCGAGAATTACTTGGGTGTCTGAAGAGTAAAGTCTATTTAGCGAGTAAAAATATTAGCCTTGAAAAAAGTAAAAAATAGATCTTTTAGTATCATGAACCAAAAGTCATAAAGTTTGCACTCTCATATTTTCGTACTGCTTTCTTGAAAAACCATAGAGAAATCATAAACCAAAAGATTGATAATACCAAAAGCAGAAACATTTTTGAGAATGATGTTTGAGTGATCGCTTCCACTGGTAAAGTTCCAATGAGTAACGATGGTACAAGGAATGTAAATACAAATCGTGTTGTACCTTGAAATGCTCCTCCGTGAAATAGTGACGGTGTGAAGAATAGTTCAAATACACTTCGTGTGACCGCTTCTGGATCAGTAAAAAAGAAATTGATTGATTGTATTGCAATGGTCACGCCTGTAAATGTGATCAAAGCAATAATGATCAGAAGTAAAGTCATCCCTATTTGTGGAAGTGTCGCTGATATCATTGAAAGATATATCACAATACAAATGATTCCAAAGAAAACATCTCCGACCGCTGAAGCACCAAAAGATGATGTTGCTATACGAGATAGAAGATTTTTTGGGGATATAAGAAATTGGTCAAATCTACCACCTGAAATTAGTTGTGGCATTTCTCGAAGCCCTGAACCGATTGAATAAACTATACCGAAAACCAAAGCAACGAAACCTTGTAGACCAAAGATATCTGCTTGGCTCCATCCACCGATACTACCAACTGTTTGAATAAGAAAAACCCACAATATCACAAAAGAGATATTATTGATCATCATTCCAAAAACATTCATCCAAAAACTTGTACGAAGTTCTGCACTACTTTGGATATTCTTTTTTATTGCATAGATAGCGAAATTGATTTCTTTTTTCATATATTTATCCTCCATTTACGGATACTTTTTTGTGTGCTCGACCGAACATATACGAGACAATTATTCCAAAAACTATAATCCAGAATACTTGTATTCCGATCATTTCAGAGTATCCAGTTCTCCAAGTGTCATACACAGTATGTGTCACGAATTGAGATGCACCAAATGGACTCCAAATTGCAATCTTGTACATTATTGCAGGGAAAAGTGCTACTGGTAAATATGATCCTCCGAGAATCATCACTGCTTTGTCTACAATCCAATATAATGGTTTGATATCCTCTATCCAAAAGGCAAGCAATCCAACAACAGAATACACAAGTAATGACAATATGATTCCCAAAATAAAGACAATTGAGAGAGTTCCTACGAAAAACCAACTCGACATACTTGCAGGGATACCAACCGCTACAACAAGAGCAATGGTTCCCAACACTACTGCAACAAAGAATGGGTATAGTCCTGCACCTAATTGCCACCACATACGATAGGACAAATAGTGTATTGGTTTTGAAAGTAATACCTCAACTGTTCCAGATTTTATGTCTTGCATAATAGCCGTTGCAAGATCACGCAATCGCAGTGTCATAAATGCAAAGTACAAAAACATACTCCAAGCGGTTATTTGAAAAGTGAGTCCATTGATTACACCGCCACGAGTACTGAAAATGTAGTAATAGAGAATAAGTAAAACACCACATCGTGTTGCGATGCCAAACGTATCAACAATCAAACGAGCAGGATATTGTATCCTGTCTTTGATCATCATTGTTATGATGCTATTTGCTAATCGAAGTTGCTTCATACATTTCTCTGATTACTGTTTCAAGATCAACATTGTAGACGTCAATGTCTGAAACAGAAAAATAAGGGAGTATTTTTTGGAGTGCATCAGATACACCAAGAACCCTTTGATCAACCGCAAGGGTTATTTTGTTGCTATCTTTTTCTACATACTTGATCCCTTGCGGAAGTTCTGGGAAAGTTTTTGGTTTTGATTCAAGTGTAATATCAAGATATTTCTCGTGCACAAAAGATTTTGAAAGTTCGTCTGTTGGCATATCACGCACTACTGTTCCGTGATTGATGATGATGGTACGATCACACAGGGATTCAATATCCCCAACATCGTGAGAAGTCAAAAAGATGGTTGTTTTTTCTTCTTTGTTTATTTTGATCAAGAGTTCACGAAGTGATTTCTTTGCAACAACATCGAGACCAATAGTTGGCTCATCGAGAAAAATAATCTTTGGTTTATGAATAAGAGATACGGCAATTTCTGCACGCATTCTTTGTCCAAGTGAGAGTTTGCGAACGGGCTGGTCCTTGAAAGAACTAAGGTCAAATTGCTCAATCAATTCTGCGGTGCGTGATGCAATTTCTTTTTTGGATAGATCATACATAACACCAAAGAACTCAAATGAATCTGTGATCGGCAAGTTTGGGAATAATTGACTACGTTGTCCAAAAACTGTACCAATCTTGTATGCAAGTGACTTGCGGTCAGTTGTTGGGTCAAAGCCGAGTACAGATATTTGCCCTTTTGTTGGGAATAAAATACCAGTCAACATTTTGATTGTTGTTGATTTCCCCGCACCGTTTGGTCCAATGAAAGCAATTCGCTCGCCTTCGTTCACAGAAAATGAAATATCGTCAACCGCATTCACAGTTTTTATTTCAGGGGAAATGAGATTTCGAAAAAACGAAGAACCCTGTTTCTTTACAGAAAAAGAAAAGGTTTTGGAGAGGTTTTTGACTTCGATTATTTTATTCGTCATACAATTAAAATTTTCAAAAACATATAGCATCTCGTGCTACCTGTCAATGGCGGAGGATGTGAGATTCGAACTCACGGAACCGATTAAGGTTCGACGGTTTAGTAAACCGTTGATTTAAACCACTCATCCAATCCTCCGTATTATTAACTTTATTCCTTATGACAGGCATTATACTACATTTTTAGATTTATAAAAGCCTTATTTTATTTATGTTTTTTATGTGCTAATATGCATTCATAACCAATCTGGAGCCGTGTCAGAGTGGTCTAACGTACCTCTTTGCTAAAGAGGCAGGGTGTAAAAGCCCTCGCGAGTTCGAATCTCGCCGGCTCCGCCAAAAAATTAAAGTATCGGAGTCGACCCGTTTACCTATGTAAGTGGTGCGACCCAAAAATACCTAATAGGTGTAAATAAAAACACGATTCATCGTGTTTTTATTTTGTCCAAAGAATCTAATATTTAAAACCTACATGTTTTGCCGACTCCTCCCTTTTGTCATCAGCGAATGGTTTTGCGTGTAGATTACAAAGATAGACCATTAATAATAAAAAAATAGTTAGTAGATTAGATATTGCATGCTGTAAGAAATATTGATTTTCATATAATATTAATGTCACTTTTATAATAATCCTCTTTTGAATTTTCTGTCTCCTCTAGGTTGTTGTAATCTATAGTAATTTCTTCACCAGCTTTTATATCCTTTTTTGCAAAAAAACTATACCCATCTTTTTCATTATACCCGCCCCTTGTTTCAGTGTTTGAATTTTGCGAATGATTTAAAAACCATCCATGTGGCATATATCCGAAATCAGGAGGACAAATCATTGTCTCACCCCTATCAGCGCAAAAATTTCTAAATTCTTCAGGTATATCATCTTTTTTTAAAATTCTTCGAGGATTAGCATCTCCAAATAAACGCATTGGTGTATTTATTTTAATATCATGCGCCGCAAAAACACCAACACCGTGAGTTGATGGTTTAAGTAAAAAAGAAAATTCATTAGTCTTGTCCATTTTTTAAGTATAACAAATTATTTAATTTTTAACATAATAAAGAGCCTACAGCGGTACTCCAATTGATCCCGTGTTCGAACATATATTTAAACAATATATGTTCGATAGCTAAAAGCGTTGGAGCAAAAATTATTAAATAAAACGCTTTACTCAGGTGTAGTTTCTTCTTTGTTATGTGGAGTGCCAGAATTATATTTCCAAATACTATTATTCCGATTCCAATATATTCTCATAATTTCAAGACCTCACCAATGAAAATAAATGAGGATAATCACCTATCGGTTTTTTGAATTCAGGAAAAGTATTTTCAAAAACACAGAATAAAGAAAGGGCATCAACATAGTTGATGCCCTTTAGAGCAATCTAAAGCCTCTTTTTTTCTTTTATTAGTGAAGGTACAAATTATTTTTTTCCAAGAAATTTTGACCATCCTGGAAAGTCTTTATACTGAATACTTGGATGAAAAGGAAGAAAAGGGTCTTGACCATAAGTCTTTGAATATTCCCTACCATTTTTAATTCCTAATTGAATTGCAGCAATTGATGCTTCCTGCCATGTTTTGTAAAAATCTCTTTCATCGGTTCCAAGAAATTTTTCCCAGCCAGGAAAGTCAGTGTAGATTTGATCGGGGGCAGCAGGTAATTTAGGATCTTGTTTGTATAACTTTTCCCTGCTGTACTGGATACATGATCTAATCCCTAACTTTCGGGCAGCAATAGCAGCTTCATTACAAGTTTTGTAAGTATCTGTCTGCAAAAATAATAACCACCCTGGAAAATCTTTATAGTACCTATCTGGATTTTTTGGAAGTCTTGAGTCAAGTTTACAATCTTTCCGATAACTTCTTTTGTCTACGAATTCTAGGTTTACTGCTTTTTCTGAAGCTTCTTGCCATGTAGAATATTTCTTAGCATATTTTGGATTTTTACTTTCAAGAAATATTGGAAATCCAGGGAAATCTTCGTAGTACTCATGAGGATTGCCGGGGAGCCGAGGATCTTTCCTGTAATTCATCTTATAATCCATTACACCTTTTATTCCAAGTCCCATTGCTACCACTGAGGCCTCTTGCCAAGTGGAGTAATATCCCAACTTTACATTATTGATGTAATCAATTAAAGGAAAAATTTTCTCCTTGAAATCAATAGCGTCAACATTTAAGAGAAAAGGTTCGATGAGCCATCTACGTCCTTTACGCAATCGTTTTCCTCTTTCTTGGGTAATTTTTTCCCATAGATTGTAGATAAAAGATATACGTTCACAATTACCCACAAAATCAAGAATGAGAACCTTGGGTTTGTTTTCTTGTGGTCGTAACCCTCGCCCTAATTGCTGAAGATACACTGTCATGGATTGAGTAGACCGCAGAAAAACGATTACATTAGCCTCCGGAATATTTAAAGCTTCGTTAAACATATCAACTGTAACAGCCATATTAAACATACCTTGTTTGAATAACTCCAAACGCACCTTGCGATCATTTGGATTCATTCGCGAATGAATTGGTACAGCATTAGGAAGAAGTCCTGCTATCTGCTCACAATGCTCAATTGAAGAGCAAAAAATCATAACCCGAGGATTGCTCACCTCGTACATTTTCTCTTGAATGATCCGGGTGATCTCATCGTCGCGCTTAGGGATAAACATTGTTCGGTTCAAAGAACCTATGCTTAATTTTCCTAACGGTGTTTCGACATCTTTACTTAAACTGATCTCATCTGTCATTAACCGATAATCAATTGGGGTTAATAATCCTCTAATAAGGGCTTCTATAAGAGGAAGATTATATACTTCCTCTCCGTAGATATCTCTTATGTCTAATTCATCCATCCGATCAGGGGTTGCTGTGATTCCCAACAAGAATTCAGGTTGGAAATAATGCACCACGGGTACATATGTTTCCGCGTAGATATGATGTGTCTCATCAACAATGATTACATCAAATTCATTTGGATCAAACTTTTCCAGATGATCCCTCATTGTCTGTAGTGATGCAAATAAGATATTAGCACCCAGACCACTCTTGTCTTCACCATGAAAGAAGCCGTAATTTACGGCGCCTTGAAAGATTTGCTCGTATTCAAGCTGAGCTTGTTGGAGCACATCATTCTGGTGACATAAAAAGAGGCATCGGACTTTAGTAAAATCCAAATATCTTCTCTTTACAAAAAGCGCAGATAGTATTGTTTTTCCTAAACCACTTGCAAGAATTACAAGGGCTTTTTTTCTACCAATTTTTTCAGTACGTTCAAGTATCTCAAGACACTCAAGCTGATAATCAAAAGGTACAATTTGAGTTTCTGTAGCTATTACCATATAGATCTATTATTTTAAATTTTCAATTTTTCAAACTTTAACATTATTTCCTAGAATAGTCAAGAAAATTTATTTTCTGTAGAAAAGTAAAATTACAGGAAGGTATTGACATAATTGCATTTTAAAGTTAAGATAATAATCAAAATAATCTTTGACTATGCAAATAAAACCAATAGACGAAAACCTTACTCCCTTTGGTTTTTTACCACTGGAGTTATCACAAAAATCCAAGGATATCTTGGCTGATGCCCAAACGAATAAATACATATTAACTAATCAGGTAGGTCAGATAATCTCTTATTCTACAAAGAAAGGTAAAGTATTTATTAATCTTATGCACATACTTGGCAATTTTTTCAATCAGCACGGTATCATAGTTAGATATCCCAGATTAAACGATCAGCAAGCCAAAGAAGGTCTTACAGAGCTCACGCCCGATAAGATACGACAAATCACCACAGCAACTAGGGCAAGGAACGAAAAAAGTTCTAAACCTCAACATCATTCCGGCACTATAAGTCTCGGAAATTCCTCAGGGTTTTCAAGTCACTTTTACGAAACCACTAAAATTCATAAAGTAATAAATGATGAAACTTTTGATTGGTTTATGAAAAATGGCGGAAAACATAAAATTTTAAGCCGAGAAGTTTTCAATGATCTTATTAAGGCAGCTCAAAGTGGTGATATTAAAGCTCGAAACAAAATAATAGAACATAATCAAAAGTTAATAGTTTCTATTGCTAAAAAATATCATCACAACCCCTGCTTTGATTTAATGGATCTTGTTCAAGAAGGCAATTTCGGCCTCATTGAAGCAATTGAAAAATTTGATTTTTCTTTGGGTTTTGCTTTTAGCACCTATGCAACTCAATGGATACGGCAAAAGATCCAGCGTACCATTCAGGATTTAGGAAGTATTATCCGTCTTCCTGTACACATACAGGAAGATCTAATAAAGCTAAGGAAGGTCCATCATAAACTTTCTCAGGAATTAGGAAGAGAACCGACTGAAGAAGAACTGGTTGTTCATACTGCTGAAATTGGAAACCTTAGGATATTGGTTGATTTGACGCATACTCAAATGAATTCTTTAGATGAATCAGTGTCTGATGAAGATGAATCAAGCTCCACGATTAGTGATTTTATACTGGATCCAATTGATGCATCACCCCACCAACTGTTGGAAGCAAAAGAAATACTTGAATCTAAGATTGATGAAATTAGCCATTTTATTTCAACAGTTAAAAGCTTGAAAATAGATGATCGTGATAAATCAATGTTTGCAATGTATTACCAACTTGATGGAGATGAAATCTACACCTTCTACTCCATTGGTTCAAAATTTGATTTATCAAGAGAACGTATCAGACAAATAGTTAATCGTATATGGAGATTACTTAAAATTAACAAGTGTCCTATGGATGAACTAAAACTGACTGCTAATATTGAAAGCTACCTTGAACTTCAGGATTTGACTCGTAAATCAATACCTCTCATGTAAAACTATAGGAGAACGCTGCTAACCCCAGCGTTTTTTTTAATGCCAATAAAATAAAGAAAGGGCATCAACATAGTTGATACCCTTTAGAGTGCTCTAAAGCCTCTTTTTTTCTTTTATTAGAATATACAAATTTAGATTTTACCGAGAAATTTTGGCCAGCCTGGGAAATTTTCATAATATTTATGAGGAGTAGATGGCAATTTTTCATCTAACTTATACATTTCAGTGTAAGATCCTTTGCTCTGAATACCAATTTTAATGGCAGCAATAGAAGCTTCTTCAATATTAGGATAATAAGCCTTATTCTTTACATTTGGAGTGCGAAGTGTTCCTAAAAAAAGACCCCATCCAGGAAAATCTTTGTAGTATGTACGTGGAGTTGAGGGAAATTTTTTATCCAACTTGCTATTCTTCTCATATTCACGCTTACTCGTTATTCCTAATGTAATTGCAGCCAAAGAAGCTTCTTGCCAAGTTTTATAATTTTTTACAAAATTAAAGGATACTTGATAATTCTCGTTTCTTAAAAACATTGGCCAACCGGGAAAATCTTCATAGTGGCGATCTGGGGATGATGGAAGTCTTGGGTCTTGTTTATATTTCTCTCTGTATTTAGGTTCAAACTGTATTCCCAAAAACTGAACTCCAACCGAAGCCTCTTGCCATGTTTTATAGTAAGGTAAAGCAATTCTTTCCAGAACTGAAAAAATGTTTACAATTTCAGAAGTAAAATCAAAAGTAAAGTTTTTTGCTTCTAAATGCAGTGGCGAGTCAAGCTTCAACAGTGAGTCTATCTCTCCCGCAGGATTAAATTGGCCAATTTGTGTTATGAGTTTGTACACATTTTTAATACGATCAATGTTTGCCACAAAATCCAATACAGTTACTTTATCTTTTCCAGGAAATAAACGTAGCCCTCTTCCAAGTTGTTGCGCCCATATCCGATAGGAATCAGTATCACGGAGGAACACAAGTAGGTCAGTATCCGGCAAATCTTTACCTTCATTGTATTTATCTACAACAAGTATATGTGATGCTTTACCTGATCTATACATTTCTTCGGCTTCGTCATTTCCAGCATCACTACGTTCGGAATGAACCACGACACTGTTAGGCAAAATTTCCATAACGTGTTCCAAATGAGCAATATTACGACAAAACACAATTGCTTTTAACCCATTTTGGGTATAATCTACAATTTGCTTACACTGTTCTTCGCTTCGAGAACGAATAAATATTCGCTCGTTAAGTTGCCCTTGAGTAATTCGTAC
This sequence comes from uncultured Candidatus Saccharibacteria bacterium, assembly GCA_964639185.1. GTDB lineage: Bacteria > Patescibacteriota > Minisyncoccia > Phycocordibacterales > UBA9973 > UBA8515. The sequence goes on along the minus strand of CAZXCN010000005.1, from coordinate 43,338 downwards.
ATTTTCTACAAGCACTTCATAACAAATTGCTTCTAACTTTTCTACGTCCAGTCCGTCAGAAAGCACTCTGTATTCAACAGGAGTAAGCCAACCTTTAGCCATCGCCTCTGGTAGGTCATAATTTACCACCTCTTTTCCAAAAATAGAACGAATATCTTGTTCATCTTCTCGGTCAGGTGTCGCAGTCATGCCAAGTTTCCACTTTGGCCTAAAATACTCTAGGCACTCAAAGTAAGTATCTGCTTGACTATGATGACTTTCATCCACAATGATGAGGTCAAAGTGATCCGCATTAAATAATTTATGCGGACTTGATTGAAATGTTGCAAATACGATATCGTATTTATCCGCATTCCAATTTTTCTTTTTTCCAAAAAAACGTGCATAAGAATAATCCTTTCCTAAAATACTTTCGTACTTTTTAAAAGATTGCTCTAAAATACCATTATCATGGGAAAGAAATAGAATACGCTTTCCTGGATTAGACGAGAGAAATAACTCAGCTATTTTAACTGAAACTATCGTCTTACCAAGGCCTGTGGCCATCACCATTAAAGCTTTACCAAATTTACGGAGTGCATGAAGCACTTTCGCCAATGCAATTTCTTGATACTCGTAAAGTGTTATCTTCATCTGTCAAATAATTTTTTCATAGTTTAGGATAAATATCCTTATTTGTCAAGTATATTTTGACTAAACAGGGTTATGGGATGTGGGGCAAAAAGTGTCTCATTTGTCTCATTAATGTAAAAATACCCTTATCCCTCAATAAACAGGTTCTGACTCATGTGCCTTAATGAGACACCCTAAAATGTGCTAGAGTAGCCTTATAACAGTTGAGAGTGTGGGTACTGAACTCACTAACTCCGCAATTCATTTTTTTATAAAATAGTTATATAATATATTCATGAAAAATATATATTATGTTTTGGCATTATTATTAGCTATCCCTTCTGTAGCATCTGCTCACGTAAAGTGGTTCGCTGAAGTGGAGAAAGTGGTTCCAGCATACAAGCTAACAGACAAGCCTGTTATTATAGGTATCATCATATCTATAATCATAATTCTTGTAGGTATATACCTTGAAAAGAAATTAAAGGTCCCGCAAAAAATAAATCAATATATAGAGAAGTGGGCACCGTGGGCATTATCAATAGCTAGTATTGGATTCGGTCTTTCTTTTATCATATTCTCTATCAAAGGTTTTATCTTCGCTCCAAATCTAGAAGCCGTTGGTACTATTGGATATACAATGCTTGCTATCCAGATGTTAGCAGGTATTATGCTATTTTTCGGTCTTTATGAAAAAGTAGGCGGGTTACTTATTATCGTATTATTTATTTTTGGAATAAAACAATATGGTGGTATGGAAATGTTAGATACTCTTGAAATGATAGGCTTCGCAATATATGTAATGATTATAGGCCGACCAAAGCTTAAAATAAAAGAAACTAATATATTTAAAAGTCTCACTCATCATATACATAAATATGGCCTACCAATACTACGAGTAGGTACAGGCTTAAACCTAATAGTACTTGGATTCTCAGAGAAGATTCTGGCTCCATCGCTGACAGAAAACTTCCTATCAAATTATCAGTGGAACTTTATGCAGACACTTGGGTTCGAACACTTTACAAATTACTGGTTCGCTTTTTCCGCTGGTTTAGTCGAGATACTTTTTGGAGTTTTCTTTCTTCTTGGCTTAGTAACTCGAACTACAACAATAATCCTAGCGGTCTTTTTGGTTACTACACTTATACTTTTGGGCCCACTAGAATTAATAGGACACTTGCCACATTTCTCCATTGCAATTGTATTGTTAATATTGGGATCTGGGTCTAAATTAATATTATTAAAGAAAGAATAATAAAATCTGGCAAATAAAAAAAGGCTTCCATACGGAAGCCTTTTTACATTAATTATTACTCATATACTCTCATCAATAAGTTTATACACCTATGATCCTACACCTAAGACATATCCTGGAATAGGTTTTTTCCCAGCAAAAACAAGATTGGATAAATTTTTCCCTATATAATCTACATGCCCACCAGGACATACAATCATATTAAAGAAAGATCCATCCCTACTAACAATCAATTGTTTTATTTGAATGTCCTCATCGACATACATGTTCTTTGTAAAAATTTTTTTATATTTTTTATTTTTTTTACTTAAAACCTTTTTTAAATGATTTTTAAAATCTTTTCCAGGGACAAAATATTCCCCTATCACAATAGTCCCAGCAACCACCAACTCTTCTGTAACTTTTCCAATTTCTTCTTCCTGTATTGTATTTACAGGAATACTATTATCGAAAAAATAATTTAATTCAACGAATTGTTCCTTGATCATATCAAGGAATTCTTTAACGAATACTGGTAATTTCTCTTGAGGGTTTGGTTCTTGTATCTCCATATGTCTTTATTTTTTGAAAATATATCATAAAAATTGGCATGAGTCAAAATTAGCGCATAAAAATGTTTCTTGATATAATTGATTTTACAAGAAGACACACATGAAAGATGAAGATTTAAAAAAGGAAAATGAAAGATTGCAAAATATAAACTCGGTAAAGAGTGACCTCATTTCTATATCTGCTCATCAACTCCGAACTTCCCTATCAGCAATAAAATGGATGGTAAAGATGTTCCTAGACAAAGACCTAGGCGAGCTTTCCAGTGAGCAGGAGAATTTCCTTTTAAAAATGTTCGAGAGTAATGAGCGCATGATACACCTAGTAAATAACATGCTATCGCTAAACCATACCGAAGACACCGCTTTAGTATTCAACTTTGAATTAATAAATATAAATAAATTACTAGAAGAAACTTGTTTTGAATTTGCTGGTGAATCACATAAAAAAGGTATAGAACTAATCTATTTAAATAATAACAATAATATTCCAGATATTAATTGTGACAGAGAGATGATTCGCGTCGTATTACAAAACTTGATAGAAAATGCCATAAAATACAGCGCTCGTGAAGACAAAGTGTTTATATCCGCAAAAACTAATAACGACATGCTGGAAATATCAGTGCGTGACACAGGTATAGGTATTGATAAAAAAGATCAAGAAAATATATTCAACAAATTCTACCGCTCAGAAAATGCTATTGGCAAGGACCCTATTGGTTCAGGACTAGGCCTATTTACTGCAAAGAAAATAATAGATCATCACCAAGGTCGTATGTGGTTTGAATCACAGATAGGTAAAGGTACTACATTCTTTATTACCTTGCCTCTCAAACAAGAAGTGTTATAATTGTCATATGAGTAAAATACTTGTAATTGAAGACGACACATTTCTACAAACATTGGAAGTGGGTAAATTAAAAAAAGATAATCACGAAATACTTTCAGCAGCTTCTGGTGAAGATGCAATGAAGAAAATCATGATTCCGAATATTGACCTTATATTATTAGACCTTATTCTCCCAAATTTTGACGGTTTCGAAATACTAAAAAAAGTCCGCGAAATTGATTCTACTAAAAATGTCCCTGTTATTGTATTTTCCAACTTGTCCGAAGAGTCGGACGTAAAGAAAGCAAAAGACTTGGGCGCAAATGATTTTATGGTTAAGTCCAACTTTACCCTAGATGAATTAATGGATAGAATTAGACTCGTATTAAAGAAATAAATAATAAAAAGCCCTCCCCAACACAGGAGGGTTTTTTATTATGTGATGTTATAATACACAAATGATACACACCGATATACCGGCAAAAGAAAAAAGAAGGGCCATAATACTATTGATAATAATGATAGCAATAGGTGGTTTAGTAATGTACAGCAAATGAAACTAAATGATAAAATAGAAGACCATTTTCGCATAGATCAGAACCAAAAAGCTGGATTGGCTCGTTTGGGTATTTTGTCTATTCGAGACATATTGTATTTCTTCCCTATTCGTTATACAGACATATCACAAATCCGAAATATAAACACACTAGAGGATGGCGAAATAGCTACAATCATAGGTACTATTTCAAAATTGGAAAGCAAAAAAAGTTTCAAGAGCAAGGTTCCTATGGGTCAAGCTTCCTTGTCGGACATGTCAGGCAACATAAAGATAGTATGGTTCCATCAACCATACCTAGCAAAGATGATAAAAAATGGGCAAACAGTATCTGTAACAGGTCGTGTTAGTATACATAAAACCTATGGCCTTACCCTCACCAATCCAGAAATATCAAAGACAGATATCCTACCGATCGATACTCATAATTCTATTTTTGCAAAAGATGAAAATACAAAAACAAATTTTGGTTATCCTATATACCCTGAGTCACGTGGTGTAACTTCAAAGTGGATATATCACACAATCCAAAAAATATTAAAAGATTCTGTAATTAAAAATATTATCGAATATATTCCAGAACACATAACCAATAAATATAAACTTCCGTCCTTGTACACAGCATTGGTATGGATACACATGCCACAAAATAAAAACCATGCTGATTCTGCTCGCAAACGTTTTGCATTCGAAGAGGTTTTCTTTATACAACTGGCACGCTTTCAAGAAAGAAAAGCTTATGAAGAATTGTTCTCGTACAAATTAGCTGTACCTCAGAAAGATGTCGAGGATTTTATATCACGGTTTCCATTTACACCAACCAAATCACAAACAAACGCACTCGAATCTATATTCGACGACATCAAACGCGATGTACCAATGTCACGCCTTGTAGAGGGTGATGTAGGTAGTGGCAAGACATTTGTAGCAGCTACTGTTTCTTATGCTGTAATAAAGAATCGGCCTGTTGGGCAAAGTTTTGGTAATTTACAAGTTGCTTATATGGCACCCACCGAAGTCCTAGCCACACAATTATTCGAAAGCTTTATTGAGTATTTTAAACACACAGGAATATCTATCGGGCTTATTACAGGAAGTGGTTGTCGTAAATTCCCTACCAAAGTCGCCTCGGCTCAAACACCGTGGACGAGTATACCGAAGAGTCAATTATTAAAATGGGTAGCAAATGGTGAAATACCTATACTAATAGGTACACATGCATTAATATCCAAATCTGTAAAATTCGAAGATTTAGCATTGGTTATTATCGACGAGCAACATCGCTTCGGTACAAATCAGCGTATGAAGCTCGCAAAAAAAGAGGGTCATGCACCACATTATTTATCCATGACAGCAACACCAATACCTCGGACATTGGCACTGACAATATATGGTGATTTGGATTTATCTATTATCGACGAAATGCCAGCTGGTAGAAAAAAAGTAATTACCAAAATAATCACCGAAGATAAACGTGCAATTGCATATAATGATATTAAAAAAGAATTGTCCGAAGGTCGCCAAGCCTATGTTATATGCCCTCGTATTGATGCTCCAGATGAAAACGAAGAGGATAAATTAAATATAAAATCTGTAACATCAGAAGCAAAGAGATTACAAAAAGATATTTTCCCTGAATACAAAATTGGTATCATGCATAGCAAGATGACTAAACAAAAGAAAGAGGATATCATGCAGGAATTCAAAGAGCATAAAATAGACATACTTGTATCTACATCAGTTATTGAAGTCGGGGTGAATGTTCCAAATGCAACTTCTATAATCATAGAAGGCTCGGAAAGATTTGGTCTAGCCCAGCTACATCAATTACGTGGCCGTGTTATTCGTAGCAATCACCAATCGTATTGTTATTTATTTGCCGATGCAAAAACCGAAAAAACCTTAGATAGATTAAAAGCTATGACAAGTGCTAGCAACGGATTTGAACTGGCCGAGCTTGACCTTGCCCAACGTGGAGCCGGAATATTGTCAGGTGGTAAACAATGGGGTATCACTGATATTGGAATGGAGGCAATAAAAAATATAAAGCTTGTCGAAGCTGCAAGAAATACAGCAAGAGAAATTACAGAAAAAGACGCGAAACTAACCTCCTTCCCCCTCCTGTCACAAATCATAAAAGAAAAAAACCTAAAAGAAATGCATTTTGAATAGCATGGTAAATTATCTCATATTAACAATATTTACTACAAAGTTTATAAATTTTGGATGAGCATTAGAATCTGTTACACTTTCTTTTTAAATAAAAAAACCCGCCTTATAAATCAGGCGAGTTTTTATTTACAATTTTAGCAGAAATTACTTACCTACTCTTTTAAGTCTTCTCCATTGGAGAAAATGACCAATAAAAAATAAAGCTACTGTAATCAATAAGAAAATTTTAATAAACGGAGATTGCGAGCACCAATCAAAGGTGTATTTAATGTTTTTATGCTGGTAATGTTCCAAAAATATTACAAAAAATATTACACTCAAAAAAGCAACAAAATAAAGTAATATCATATAAATAAACTTCATAAAGAGAAAATCTTTTTCAGTATATTTTACAAAGGAACCAATCAAAAAAAACCCGATAGAAAATACAAGAGTAAACCAGTAAAAGAAATAGTTATATCCCATAATTTTCTGAACTGGTTTATCCCAATAATACTGTCCGTAGTTGAATGAATGAATAACTTTCAAATATTTTAATCTACCAAAAATGTTGTCAGTAAAATAAATATTCTCAACCAAATCATTACGATTTTTTATTGCACTAATGACATCTTTTTTCGTGACAGCCTTAGAACATTCAGGTTTTGGATAGGTAGCTAACTTTTTGGTTTGGGTTACAATTTCTGTTATCAAAATATTTTGGCCCTCTACCACAGTATCTTGGGTAATCGTTTCTTGTGCATTAGCACTTGCTGAATTTAAGCCAAATCTGATACAGAAAATAGCTAGAAAAATGGTTAATCTTTTCATATTCTTTATTTTTAAGTTTTGATCAAAGATTAATACATATATATTGGAATGTCAACAACAACAAAAAACTCCCTTTCGGGAGTTTTTTGTTAGGTCGAATTATTAATTATTATTTTTTAGAAACCAAATCCCATTCCCATACCATGACCCATTCCTCCTTTACCCTTCCCTTTCTTGTCTTTCATGTTTTCTGCCATTTTTTGCATTGTAGCAATACGAGCATCAGCTTGAGCTTGAGTAATGACACCTTTATCTACGAGAGTTTGAAGCTGAGCTTTCATCTGTATTTTATGAGATTCTTGCATCTTTGTCTTCAAAGCTTCTTCTGTTATACCTTTTTGCTTGGCCAATTCCTTAAAACTTGTACCATTTGCCCATGCAGTTTTTACTTCATCCACACTTGCACCAATCAAAGTAGCTTGAGTTTGGAACATTTGTGCATGCATGGTTGCAACTTGCTCAGGTGTAACATTCTTAGTCATTCCACCACCAAAGGCCTCGGCAGAGCTTGCTCCTATAAGTAGCGCAAGAGCAAGTGCTGGAAGCCCGTATTTAAGTAATTTATTTTTATTCATATATATTTGTATTTCTTTAAATATTATCTAATAATAAGCAAGGATATCACTTGCATATATTATTACACTTAGGGTTTGTAAATATTTCAAAATTTAGTAGTTTTTTGGCACTTTTACTCTTTTTGGCATATTTATATCTATCTTGTCAAAATCTTTTCTATCCTCTATTTTCCCACGGTAGTATTTATGTATTGGCCCGAGTATAGGAGTACGTGGCCCTTCACCAAATCGTGCGAATCTGAATCGGACGTCAAGCAAATGCACAGCAAAACCGATTATGGTCACAAAAAATATTATTCCAAAAAAGCTATACACGATTGGCTTACGATAAATAAAGGAATAATTTTTTATTAAAATATAAAATGTCATTAATAAAAACATTGATAACAATACGATTACCCATGGTATCGCTGTCATAAATGCGTGCATACCCTGAGGGCTGAGATCTAATATATTGAAATCTTTCTCGTGTGTGACAAGCCCAATAAAATTGAGTAAGTAAATAAGTGTAAAAAACAAAATTACAATTGAAAGTACGCGCAAAATTGTCTTGAGTACAAAATGCCACTTGGGGCGCATATTTAATTTACCCTCCTTGATGGATGATATCACGTATTCTTGGATTGATTTGTCGTTATTATTTTTCATAAACAAAATTATTTTTTGATAATATTTCTTTTAATTTTTCTTTACCCCTTTTAATACGTACCCCTACTGTCGACACGGGTACACCTAACACTTCGGCAATTTCTTTATAATCCATTTCCTCGTAAAAATACAAAATTAATGGTTCGCGATATTTAGTATCAATTAATTTAATATTTTTATCGAGCATTGTGCGGGTATATTCCTTTTCACTTTCATTATCTGATGTCTCCAAAGCGCGCGGGTGTGGCAAGAATGTATCGAAATCAATAGGAAATACTTTTTCAGTCAGTTTCTTCTTTATGGCATTCACATATGTATTGTGTGCAATTCTATAAATCCATGGCGAGAATTTCCTATCATTATCAAAGCTCTGTAAATTAGTATATGCCTTTATGAACACATCTTGAACTAGGTCGTCTATATCATTGCGATCGAAAAGAAATTTGTATGCATAGCGTTTGAGCTTGGACTCGTATCTTTTGACAAGCTCACCAAAAAGCTCGGAATCCCCGTTCCGAACAAGGAGTACTATCGCCTCGTCTGTTTGTATTATCTCTGGCATTATATTCTATTACAATCTACAAATGATTTTATTTCAAATGGCTATGCCCGTGCGAATGTGAGTGCTCGTGTTTATGCCCTGTGAATTTAACACCATGCAACATATATACAGATATAGCTGTAGTAATAGGCACAGCAAGAACAAGACCAATAGATCCGATAATCGCACGTATTATCTCTGAAGCAAACATTTCCCTATTTATAAGTGTTACAAAAGAACCAGATGTAGGAAAAGCAAACAATACAAGTAATGGCAATGCTGCTCCAACATAAGCAATAGCCAAAGTATTCACTAATGCACCTATATGTTCACGACCAATACGTAAAGACCTTTTGAATACATAAGCTTTCGACAATTTACTATCAGCTCGCCACAGTTCCTCTACGGATATTGCTTGCCCAATAGCAGAATCATACAAAACACCCAAAAGACCGATCATAATACTACCCAATAATAAACCCTGTAGATCGATAGCACCCCGACTGTTAAGTGTTAGATACATTGCCTCTTCTGAATCCATACCAGAAAGCGTTGTGATCTTTACTGCAAAATACGCAAGTAGTCCAGTAATAATAACCGTTGTAACCATACCAATAACAGCACTAGTTGTTGTGCGATTAAACCCATGAGTAATATAAGAACCAACAATACTAATCAATGAAGCAACAATACAACTAATCAATAAAGGTGAAGCCCCTTGAATAATTTGAGGTAATAATAAATAAAATATAAGAAATAGCCCTCCAGCCAGTGACAATAAACCCCGTATGCCTTGTATTCCACCAAATATAACAACAAGTACAATAAATAGTAAAACAAAGAATATAATCCATGGTATTCTATTCACATCAGAAACAGAATACGTGATACGACCATCATCACCTCTTGTGATTTTTAATAAATAAAATCTTTGGCCTTCTTTTAGTTGAATATAATCATTATCAAATGAAACAATTTGATCTGTATTGTCACCACTTAATATCTGAGCCTTGACTGTTTGAGATTTAGTAACGTTATCAGTACCTAATACATTTTTCTGTCCCAAATCTTCAACACTAATTACTTTAGCTTTGAGTGATTCTTGTTTATCTCGAATGACACTGTCTGCCCAAGCTGTATTAGTAAACAGATTAAATAAAAATAAAAATAAAAATAAATTCTTCATATTATTTACTACATTTATTACATAAACCAAATAATTCAAACGAATGCGAAGTAACAGATTTAAAATCTTTTGTTTGTTTTAAAGCTTTTTTTATCAGATTATCAGACCCACAACCAATAAAATCACTAACTTTTTTACATACAGTACATACTATATGATGATGATCATTCTTATAATCTACTATTTCAAAATATGGTACAGAATCTTGTAAATCTAATTGTTTGATTAAATTTGCCTCTTTGAACATAGCTAATATACGATACAGAGTTACTTCATGAGCTCCAGAAAACTTTATCTTATTCATTAGATCCTTCAGTGTTAGTGGCTTGGAACTATTGGATAACAATGATAACAGTTCTATCCTTTGGCTAGTTGCTTTTATATTAGCTTGATTTAAAATATTTTTATATTTTTCTATTTTTAATGATTCCATATGTTAACTATATATTACTAAAAATACATACGCAAGGTATGTATTTTTAGTATAATTGTCATTGCTGTACAGCGTAGATAGTATAGCATGTGGATAAACTACTTGCAAATAATTTGCAAGTAGTTTATTATGCACTTATGCAAACACAAATATTTTGGGCTTTGGCAGGGGTTGCAATAATACCCATATTAATAACAATATTATTCCCACAAAATAGAGCTTTCTTTGAAAAAGATTCTACAAAAGGGTTTGGTCTTGGAGTATACCTTATGCTTGTCATAATGCTACTTCGAGAGTCTTTTGAGCATGCAGGAGTATTAACAGGGGGCATGTGGTTCATAGCTGGTTTAGTTATCAGTTTACTAATAGGTATTACTTTCAAAGAATTCCATCACCACCACACAAAGGAGGAGGCTGTGCACTCGCATACAAAAAGTAGCACTTGGAGAATCCTAATATCTGACTTTTTCCATAATATCGTGGACGGTATTGCTATTATTGCAGGCTTCTTTGTTAACCCAACTGTTGGGGTAACATCTTTCTTGGGTATTTTAGGTCACCAGACAATACAACAAGCTGGTCAACAAATACTTTTGGTAGAAAGTGGTATAAAGACAAAAAAGGCAATAATGATATCATTCTTAATATCATTGAGCATATTCCTAGGATACATATTCCAAAATTTTGAACCATTAGAAGTAATATTTATGGCAATATCAGCTGGTATTGTTGCATGGAAAGTTGTAGCCGACATATCAGGGGCAAAGTGGAGCAAGAAGATGGTATTTGGGTTCGCTTTAGGAGCATTCATACTGGCTCTTATACTTGTACTCGTACCACACGAACACTAAGACTCATAATAACAAAAGCACCCGGTTGGGTGCTTTTGTTTAGTGTCCACCCTCATGGATTCGAACCATGGACCCCAGAGGTATAAGCTCTGTGCTCTAACCAACTGAGCTAAGGGTGGATAATATTTTTAATAAAAACATTAAAAATATTGATTTTTATATATTACCTCAAAAAACAAATAACAGCAACCCAATTCTTTTCACCCTATTTATACTTCTTTTGTTCGTGGCTTGATACCAAATGACATAATAAGTGAATTGTATTCATCTTGCTCGAGAGTTTCTACTTCTATCAGCTTGTTTGCTATTGCATCTAGAACCTCCCTCTTCTCGGTCAATACACGCTTTGCAGTGGTAAGAGCATTGGTCATTATCATTTTCACCTCTTCGCCTATTATATTGGCTACTGCTGGTGGCAAACCCTCTTCATTCTGGTATCTTGGGTTGTCACTCTCGACAGCTACTGGACCAATAGCGTCACTCATACCCCAACGTGTTACCATAGCACGAGCCAAATTTGTAGCTACTTGTAAATCATTTGATGGGCCTGTTGTTACATCACCAAATATCATCTCCTCGGCAGCATAACCACCCATAGACATAGCCAAATCATCAATAAATTCTTTCTTACTTTGAAGCTTTCTATCTTCGAGTGGTAATTTAAGTGTATACCCACCAGCACTTCCACGGGACACAATAGAAACTTTATGTACAGGGTCAGCATTTGGCAACATAGAAGCCACGAGCGCATGACCAGCTTCATGATAAGCTGTTATCATCTTTTCCTCTTTTGACATCAGGTGGCTCTTGCGTTCAGGACCCATCATCACCTTTTCAATAGATTTGATTAGGTCCATCTGTGCTACCCTCTTTCTGTCCTCACGGGCAGCGAGTATCGCTGCTTCATTCATCAATGAATACAAGTCTGCTCCGGAAAATCCAGGAGTCCTCTCTGCTATTAATTTAATATTTACATCAGATTCGAGTGGCTTCTTTCTAGAATGTATTGCCATTATGTCCTCTCTGTCTTTTCTATCTGGTAAATCTAATTTTACACGCCTATCAAAGCGCCCTGGTCGAAGCAATGCTGGATCCAGAACATCCGAGCGATTTGTTGCAGCCATTACTATCACCTTCTCTGTTGGCTCGAAGCCATCCATCTCGACAAGTATTTGATTTAATGTTTGCTCGCGCTCATCGTTACCACCTCCAGTGCCTGTACCACGCACACGGCCTACTGCATCTATCTCGTCAATAAACACAATACTTGGTGAAGCTTTCTTTGCCATCTTGAACAAATCACGCACACGTGAAGCACCTACACCCACGAACATCTCTACGAATTCACTTCCTGATAAATGAAAGAATGGAACCCCAGCTTCTCCGGCAACAGCACGTGCCAACAATGTTTTACCTGTACCTGGCGCACCAGTAAGCATTACACCTTTTGGAATTTGCGCACCAATATCAAGGAACTTTTTTGGATTACGCAAAAAATCTACTATTTCTTCGAGCTCGATCTTTGCCTCTTTATTACCTGCTACATCTTTAAAGATTATTTTATTCTTTTTATCATCAGGTGTTGTGATGCGGGCTTTTGATTGTCCGAAATTCATCGCTTGCATTCCTTGACCTTTTACTTGGCGAGTTAGCATCCATACTAAGAACAACACCATCAATACTGGCAATGCGAATGGTAAAATATTTAATAACCAATATCCAAAACCACTTTCATTTTTGATTTCAATAGGAGTATTTGCAAGTTGTTCAACAGTAACACCATAACGCACAAGCGTATCAGAAAGTGCGCTCTCAGGCTCTTTCTTTGCATGGGCCTTAGTACTGTCTTTCATTTCAAGATTTACATCTTCGCCAGCTACTATTATTTTTGTTACTTCACCTTTTTGAACACTCTTTGCAATATCAGAAATTGTAAATTGCTTTATTTCATCTGGAGTAGTAGACAATAATGAATACAGTGCAGTAATCGCCATAAATATAAGGACAGCTGTTATAAGCTGGTTCCCTATTTTTAATGGCTTTTTATTTTTGTTCAAAGGCTTTTTTGTCATTTTTTTTATATCCATAGTAGGGTCATTATACATTAATTTAGAATAAATAAAAAATTTAAAAAAAACCACCATTTAGGTGGTCTTTTTATTTATCTGTGGAGATGGGCGGAGTTGAACCGCCGTGCAAAAAATGATCATATGCAATTCTACGTGTGTAGAATGTTCATTGGTTTTAAATAATATAGCTAGAGAACAGACAAAACACTATATTACCGAGCTTTTAATTGTCGAAAACAAATTCAAGCGGTAATTGTTTCGTAACCCGATTAATTATGCCCAAACTATTTATCGGATGTCGATAGAGTGGACACTACCTTGACCGTTTAGGCGAAGGATAGAGCAGAGCCACTAAACGCAAAAGCGTAAGGTGACTTTACTGAAGCGACTTTGTTTGCACTTAGTCTTTTTCAAGAAGTTTTACGAGATTCCTGAGTACTCGACACGCATACATAAGATGGCACTTCCTGTCGAAAGCCCGTCATCCCCATTTATTATTCTCTCAATGTTCTTCGCATATCACGATCTGTATCGCGTTTTTTGATTGAATCACGTTTGTCGTGAATTTTTTTACCCTTAGCAATTGCTATTTCAACCTTTACTCTGCGACCCTTACTATACAATGAAAGTGGGATTAGAGTCAATCCTTTAGATTTCTCGGCTGTTAGCAATATTGCGATTTCTTTCTTATTTAGAAGCAACCTACGATTTTGGTCTGGTTCATAAGTAGTCGGCATGTTTTTAATCTGGTATGGAGATACATGCATACCGATAAGGTACACCTCACCCCCACGCACAATACAATATGCACCTTTTAGGTTGCATTGCCCTGCACGAATAGACTTAACCTCATATCCAATAAGCTCGATACCCGCCTCGAATTTGTCTAATATTTCATAGTTAAAAAATGCTTTTCGATTATCTGTAAAAACTGTCATTATTATATCTTATCAGTTACAAGCAATATTCTCAAAGATTATTTTTATTTTGCTAACTTATTAGCAATACCTATGTATGTTAATGGGGTAAACTTTTTTAATTCTTTTTTGATTTCTGGTGAGACTTTTAGACCATCGATAAACTGTGCGAAGTCTTCCATAGTCACAACCTTGCCACGGGTGATCTCCTTCAAGGCTTCGTACGGTACTGGCAAGCCCTCCCTTCTCATTACTGTCTGTATAGCTTCGGCTACAACCTCGGGGTGCGCCAATAAGTCCTCCTTTATTTTATTTTCATTTATATAAATTTTACTCAAACCTTTTAGACACATTACATAGCCTAGATACGCATGACCAAATGCAGTTCCAAAAGCACGTGATACTGTAGAGTCGGACAAGTCGCGCTGAAGGCGTGATACTGGTAGCTTGCGTGAAAAGAATTCAAATAAAGCATTCGCAATACCTAGGTTCCCTTCACTATTCTCAAAGTCTATCGGGTTTACTTTGTGTGGCATTGTAGATGAGCCTACTTCACCAGCCTTTGGCTTTTGAGTTATATATCCATCTGAAATATATCTCCAGATGTCTTGATTGAAATCAATAAGGATAGTGTTGGCACGGCGAATATTGTCGGCAAGCTCGGCATAAGTATCGTGTGGTTCGATCTGAGTAGTTAATAAATTCGGGCATAATTTAACACCAGCAACCTTACCAATATGTGCAATATACTTCTTTGTAAATGCTGGCCAATTTACCTTTGGGTAGGCTGCAACAAATGCATTGTAGTTACCAGTAGCACCATTTAGCTTTGCCATTACTTTGAATTGTTTAAGGAAATATATTTGTCTGCGTAATCTGTCGGCAAATACAGCAAACTCTTTACCCACTGTTGTAGGTGAAGCTGACTGTCCATGAGTACGTGCAAGCATAGGAGTGTGGGCATAATTCTTGGCATAACTTTTCATAACAGTGTGGATCTCCAACATGCTTGGGACCATGACACTCCTAACAGAATTTGCAAGCATTAAAGCATACGAAACATTATTAGTATCTTCTGATGTTAGTCCAAAGTGTACCCACTCGATAGAGTCCTTCAAACTTGCCTGCCCGCCCTTTTGGAGGGTTTTGCCAAGGGATTCTTTTATAAAATATTCTACAGCTTTTACATCGTGGTTAGTTGTAGCCTCGAACTTCTTGATAGCTTTGTATGATGCATCATTCCAATTTTCATAAAGTATACGAATAGCTTTGATTTCATTTATTGTAAATTTTCTTAAGTGAGTTACCCTTGCTTCAGATAAGCATATTAAGAATTCACATTCCATCATAACCCTGTATTTCATCAAGCTACTCTCGGAGAAGTATGAAGCTAGTGCCCGTGTCCTATCGTAGTATCGTCCATCTAGTGGATTTATTGCATCGTTTATCATATAGCGATTATATGCAATTTCACCCCAATCTGCAAATAAAAAAACTCGACCAAAAGGCCGAGTTATTAATGAAGTAAAATAATTCTGTGAGAGGAGCTATTTTACGAAATGATCTTCAAATTAATTTTTATACGATCTACAGATGACATAGAAAAATCGTGTTCGAAGACTTTACCTGTTAGCGTTTCGTATATTTCAATATATCTGCGAGAAAGTTCGGCCACCATGTCGGCTGGAATTTCTGGAAGAACTTCTACTGTGTATGGATCACACTGCTGACTGAGCCAGATACGTACAAACTCTTTGTCGAAATATTCAGGCTCTTCACCTGCATCAATGCGTTCCTGATAAGTACCAGCCTTCCAATATCGTGAAGAATCTGGAGTATGAATCTCATCTATTAGATATATTTCACCATTTTCATCAGTACCAAACTCGTACTTTGTATCCACAAGGATCAAACCTTTTGAGAGTGCAATTTCTTGCCCACGCAGGAAAAGTGCTGTTGCATAATCTTCCACCTTATCTAAAACTTCTTTAGATATAACACCTTGCATAATCATGTCTTGTGGGGAAATGGTTACATCATGATCATCGCTCTTTGTAGAAGGGGTAAATACAGGCTTGTCGAGCTTGTAATTCTTTTGCAAACCATCCGGCAAAATAAAATTACCAAAATCACGCTTGCCAGCTTTGTAATGTGTCCATACCGAAGTATTAGTAGTGCCAGTCAGATACCCACGCATAACAGCCTCGATAGGTAGTGGAGTCAACTTCTTTGCAACAAGGACAGCCGGGTCTGGGACAGATACGACATGATTCGGCACAATATCTTTTGTTTGCTCGAACCACCATGCACTGATTTGATTTAGCACTTCCCCTTTGAAAGGTATGTGCGCAATGATACGGTCGAATGATGAATGGCGGTCAGTAGAGACAAGAGCAATAGTATCATCAGCAATATAAATATCGCGTACTTTACCTACAACCTTCTTACCTAGGCCTTGCAAATCTGTTCCTTTTAATACATCTCCTACATGTTGTGTGATTGTTTCTATTTCCATAATAAATTTTATTTTGATTATATAGATATATTACTTTAATACAACCTTGCCGTCCCCTTTTATAATCTGGCCGATTTCGTACATTTTAAATTCTGGATATTTTTGTAAAATATTTTCGATTTTTTCATATTCCCCTTTTGGTACAACAAGTATCAAACCAATGCCCATATTAAATACTCTATACATTTCAGCCTGCTCTACATTACCTGCCTTTTGCATATACGGGAATATTGGCAACATTGGCCAAGTATTTAGATTGATTTGTGCATCAAGATTTTCTGGCAACACACGTGGAATGTTTTCTATGAATCCTCCACCTGTTATATGTGCAATACCACGAATGTCTATTCCATTTGCAATCATTTCCAAAACTGGTACAGAATAATTTACATGCACTTTTAATAATGCTTCCCCGACACTCTCACCTAATTCATCAATAACAGTATTTACATCATGACCGGCGATATCGAATAATATTTTACGCGCAAGAGAGAATCCATTAGTGTGCAAACCCGATGATGGTAAGCCAATAAGGATATCACCTTCTTCAATCCTCTCTCCTGTGATTATACCATCCTTCTCTACTACACCTGTTATACACCCTGCTATGTCATGCTCACCTGCCATATATACACCCGGCATCTCGGCTGTCTCGCCACCAATTAATGACACTCCATTTTCCCTACAAGCCTTGGCCATACCAGCAACCATGTCAGCCATTACAATCGGGTCGAGTTTGTCATGCGCAACATAGTCTAGAAATGTTAATGACTTGGCACCCATGGCTAGCAAGTCATCGCAACAATGGTTCACTATATCTTGTCCTACTGTGTCATATTTATTCATCATACGTGCAACAGAAAGCTTTGTACCGACACCGTCGATACTCTGGACCAAAACTGGGTGCTTATAATTCTTTATTATGTCGCCCAAATCGTAAAGCCCTCCGAAGCTACCTATGCCTGTCAGCACAGCACTCGTATGGGTACTAGCAACATTACCCTTCATTAGCTTTACTGCTTCATTCCCTGCATCAATATTTACCCCCGCTTGTGTGTATAAATCTGACATAAATTACATATTTTTTAAATATTCTTCGTAACCTTGGTCTAATAATTTCTTTGCTTTACCCTTCACCTCTTTATTCATACTATCCTTGTAATCAAAAATCTTTTTATCTAACTTTTTATCCGACATGGCCAACATCTGGCAAGCAAGTAGCCCTGCATTCTTTGCTCCATTCACCGCCACACTTGCAACTGGTACACCTGGCGGCATCTGCACTATAGATAATAAAGAATCTATACCATCCATAGATTTTGTTTTTATTGGTACACCTATTACAGGCAATGTAGTCATAGAAGCTACCATACCTGGCAAGTGCGCAGCACCACCAGCACCAGCAATGATCACTTTGATTCCACGGGCTTTGGCCTTTACTGCATATTTCACCAACACATCCGGTGTACGGTGTGCAGATACTACAGTGATCTCATAAGGCACATTAAACTCGGCAAGTATTTTGCCTGCGTCTTGCATCACACCCAAGTCTGAATCGGAACCCATTATTATTGATACGTTTACTTTTTTCATATTTTTATTTTTAAAATTTTTTATTGATTTTATTCCATAAAATCGAGCGGAGTAAAATAGTCCTTGAGCAGGAACTTGCGCAGGCCTGACTGAGGCCGAGCAGAGCAGAAAATTCACCAGAATTTTACGCGTGTCCTGTGAGAGGAGCTATTTTACGAAGCGAGATTTAAATTTCAATATTCCTTCTAGCATTCAATGCCCTCTCTTCTGCCTCTTCCAATGTGTCAGCAAGGGCTGTAATATGGCCCATCTTCCTCTCCTTGCGTGTTTCCAGTTTACCATAAATATGGACGTTTGCATTCCCGTCTGAGTGAACATAATCCGCCTTTAAAAGAACCTCGCCATCACGCTCGCCAAGTATATTCACCATTACAGCATAGTCACTAACAGGTTCAATATCGAGCAGGTGCATACCTGTGACAGCACGTATGTGCGCTTCGAATTGCGACATATTGAAAGCTTCAATAGTGTGGTGGCCCGAATTGTGGACCCTTGGTGCTATCTCGTTTACAAATACTTCACCATCAGCGGTCAGGAACATTTCCACCGCGCACACTCCCACAAAAGAAAGTGCATCTAGAACTTGTTGTGCCAAGTCTTGAGCCTTGCCTTTTACTTCATCATCTACAGGTGCTGGAGATCGAACAATATGACAGATATTATTCTTATGCACTGTCTCTACCACTGGATACGAAACTATCTTGCCGAACATATCGCGTGCAGACACCACAGCCAGTTCCTTTACAAAAGGTACAAACTTCTCGGCATACAGAATACTATTTTTTAACTTTTCAAAAGCTTCATCGATATCCACCTCACTCTTTACAACAAAGTTACCACGCCCATCGTACGCATCAAAGCGTGCCTTTAGTAGGAATGGGTAACCAAATATTTCACCCTGCTTCAATGCATCGTCTTTATTAGTCACCATAGCAAATTCGGCAACGGGGATATTGTGATTGGTCAGGTACACCTTCTGCTCGAACTTGTCTTTGATTATTTTTAGTATCAATGGGTTTGGGTGCACAGGTAAGTCACGAGCGACGAGCTCGTCGAGCGCATCTGCATTGGCCGACTCTATTTCAAATGTTATATAGTCTGCCACTTGTGCAAGTTCCAGTATCTTGTCCTTGTCTTTGAAACTTCCAATAATCTGCTCGTCGGCTACATATGATGCTGGGCAATTCTCGGTTGGATCTAGAACCACCACACGCAAACCAAGCCTATGCGCCCCTGACGCTAGCATCTTGCCCAACTGCCCTCCCCCAACTATCCCGATTGTTTTTTGATTTTCCATAATTATATTTTTGTTTCTAATGCATTCTCGCCTATGTCCTTTCGATAGTATATACCTTCGAAATTTATTTTAGTACAAGCTTTGTAAGCTTTAGTTAATGCTTCTTCAAGTGTTGCACCTGTTGCAGACACACCTAACACTCGGCCACCGTTGGTAACCAATTCACCTTTGTCATTTAGTTTTGTTCCAGCATGAAATACTATTATGTCGTTATCTATTTCGGCCTCATCAATACCACTTATCAATTTACCCTTTTCATAATCCTCAGGGTAGCCACCAGATGCAAGGACTATCGTACATGCAAAGCCTTCTTTCCAATTTATTTCTAACTCCACAAGTTTATGATCAATAACTGCATCGACAATATCTAATAAATCAGTATCAAGTAAACGCATATAACTCTGAGTCTCTGGGTCACCGAATCGCGCATTGTATTCCAATATCTTCGGACCATCACTTGTTAGCATCAACCCTGGATACAAAACACCTTCATAATTATTATTATCATGTTCCATACCCACAAGTGTTGGCAACATGATTGTATTCTTGATCATGGCGAACAAACCTTCGTCTACAAATGGCACAGGTGCAATAGTACCCATACCCCCAGTATTAAGCCCCGTATCACCCTCACCAATCTTCTTGTGATCCTGCGCTGTTGGGAAAGCTTTGTATGTTACTCCGTCAGAGAAGCAGTGAGTAGAAACTTCCGGACCTATCATGAACTCCTCTATCACCACTTCACTACCCGCTTCACCGAAAACTTTCTTCACCATCATATTCTCCAACGCTTCATTTGCTTCATCTAAAGTCTCGGCAATTATCACCCCCTTGCCAAGTGCCAAGCCCGAAGCCTTCACCACGATCGGAACACTTTGTTTATTTAAATATTCTTTTGCCATATTAAAGTCTGTAAAAGTAGCGAACTTTGCAGTAGGCAGATTATGAGTTTGCATGAACTTCTTTGAAAATGCTTTTGAGGATTCCAATTGGGCAGCCGCCTTTGTCGGGCCAAATATTCGCAAGCCCGCTTCACGGAAAAGATCCACGATACCCAATGCTAGTGGGTCATCGGGGATAGCGAGCGTTACATCTATATTTTCTTTTTTAGCAAATTCAAGAAGCCCTTGTATGTCTGTTGCCTTGATACCAACATTAATACCAATAACAGCTGTACCAGCATTGCCCGGTGTAAAATATATCTGCCCAGCCCTTGGAGACTGCGCAACCTTCCAACCTATGGCATGTTCCCTACCACCAGCGCCTATTATCAATATCTTCTGTTTATTTATTTGCATAAATTTTTTAAAACTTCAACATATAATTGATTTTCTTTTTTCTTTAGTCTTGTATATAAAGATTCCACATCATCATCACTTTCAACCTTCTCAAACGTTCTACCTAAAACAGGACCAAAGTCAAAATCGAGTGTCAAAAAGTGTATTGATGAACCAGCATAAGTACATTTATTATCTAGAAAGTTTTGTATTGCTTTATCAGTCAGCATTCCTTTATTCCAAAAAGCTTTTGTATCATCTGGGTTTTTTATTTCACCATCCAATGTGTCTGGAATAATTCCTGGGTGCAGATTCAATATTTTATTCTCGAACGCAAGTATTACTTCGTCCACAATTATTTGTTTCCAACCAGCAAGACAAATATAATCTGGAGCCAATTTTTCCAAAAGAGATTTAAGATCTTCTTTCTTTGGACATATTTCTATACGCAGATTATGCTTTCTTGCCCTTTCAAGACCTTGACTCTCCTCCTTGTCAGAAACCACAGCACAGATTTCTGCATTCAGGTTACCACTTTCTACTGCGTCAATTATTGATTGCAAGTTTGTGCCAGTACCAGCATTTGAAATAAGAATTGCTAATTTCATATTTTTTTTATTATTCATTCGGTACATCATAACTAACCTCGGCCTTCCTCTCTAATATATCTATCGGATACTCGCCAGTAAAGAATGATGTAGATAAATTCTCGGCTGGTATACCCACAGCACGCACCAATCCATCCAGTGACAAATAGTGTAGTGTCGTAGCCCCTAAATATTCACGAATCTCCTCCACTGTTTTATGTGAAGCAATAAGGTCGGCTTGCTTTGGAGTATCAATACCATAAAAGTCTGGGAACTTCACAGCAGGTGAAGATACAAGAAAGTGAACTTCTTTTGCACCTGATTTAAATAAGTTTTCTACCAACTTCTTGCTAGTTGTACCTCGCACAATAGAGTCATCGATCACAGCAACCCTCTTACCACTCAATACTTCGGGCATAGGAATTAATTTAAGTGCAACAGAATGCTCGCGTGACTTCTGAGTAGGTTCAATAAATGTTCGGTGTACGTAACGGTTCTTGATCAATGCCATCTCTATAGGTATACCAGACTCTTGTGCATAACCTATTGCAACAGACATAGCAGTGTCAGGAACTGGCACAATCATATCTACGTCAATCTTGTATTCACGAGCAAGCTCAATACCAAAATTCTTGCGAACTTCATAGACTAATTTACCGTTCATCACAGAATCAGGACGAGCAAAATAAACGTATTCAAATATATCATGCTTCGGTGTAGCAGGTGCTAAAATAATACTCTCCATACCACTATCACTAAATACAAGCATTTCACCAGGGGTAACATCACGCAATACTTTTGCACCGACAGTTTTAATAGCACAAGTTTCTGAAGCTACCATATAACTACCATCATCTATCTGCCCTAGTGTAAGTGGGCGCATACCATAAGAATCCCGTACAGCAATCATTGTATCCTTTGTCATCATTGTTATAGCAAATGCTCCAGTCATGAGTGGAAATACTTTTTTTACAGAATCAGGTAAGCTCATACCTTCATTCAAATAAAATTCTACAGCATCAGCAATATATTCAGAATCAGACCGATTATCTTTTAAAACATTTTTAGATTTCAAAAATTCCTGAAGCTTTAATACGCTTGGCAAGTTGCCATTGTGTGCTAATGCAAAATTACCACCAATACCAAGCACTGGTTGCGCATGGTCGAGAGCCCCACCACCTGAAGTTGAATATCGATTGTGACCTATCCCAATATGTCCTATCAATTTTTCAATATCATCTTCTGTATAAACACCGGACACTAATCCCACACCTTTATGAGTGTATAAATCATTACCATCACTTGTAGTTATACCCGATGCTTCCTGACCACGATGTTGTAATGCAAACAAAGAAAAAAATGCTAATCGAGCCAAAGATAATTCCCTTCCGTAAATTCCGACAATTCCACATTTTTCTTTTAGGTGTTCCATTTATTATTTAAAATAATTAATTGCGTTTTTGAATAAAGTTAGACTGTTACTATATTTTTCAAGCTTATGTCCTTTTCTTTTTGCCTCCTCTTTCTTGATCTGCCACATTGGTGAATGATGTGTAAATATTGCACGCTCTGGGTGTGGCATCAACCCTAGTATTCTACCATTATTCGAAGTAACCCCTGCTATATCATGCATTGCACCATTTGGGTTAGCCTCTAAATTCTGAAAATTACATATCTCACCTTTTGTATATACAAACGCAACCTGCCCGCCATTACCTTCGGCTTCAGGCGATGGCAGGCGGGTCTGCTTGTTGGCAACCATAGTATTATACTCCTTCTTTTCTATTATGTATCGGCCTTCACCATGAGCGATAGGTAGCGATATCTTCTTTATACCTTTTAACCATGGGCTTGAACCTTTTACTTCAACATCCACCCACCTATCTATATACTGCGCACTCTTGTTATGAGCCAGAGCTCCAGGCACGATACCCAGTGCTGTAATAATCTGGAATCCATTACAAATACCAATAATCAAAGTATCGGCAGCAATAAATGCATCGAGTTCCTTTTGTAAATGATTACGGAATTTGTTTGCAAAAACCTTACCGGAACCGGTATCATCGCCATATGAAAATCCTCCAGGAAATGCCATGATGTCATACTGTTCCATTATCTTTGGTTTCTTGATCAGGTCATTGATATGCACTATATCAGCACGGCCACCTGCAAGCTCAAAAGCAAACTTGGTCTCCTCTTCGCAGTTGATACCATACCCTGCTAGCACTAAAATTTTTGGCTGTTTCTTTTTCATTATAATTTCTTTGCTAGGTTATGATATACATCTGATAATTTTATAACTGTTGTGTCAACAACCTTTTCACGACCATTCTTTATTACAATATTCTTACCACCGACAGTTCCTAACTTTGTAATTGATACACCCTTCATCATTTTTTCAAATGCAATCATATTATTCTTTGCTACACTTACCACAATTCGGCCCTGACTTTCTGAAAATAGTTTCGCGTCTATGTGGGAAGATGTACCTGATAAATTTTTCAAGTCCACATTAATACCGAGCATACCACCGACACTTGCACGAGCAAGAGCTACGGCCAAGCCTCCGGAATTTACCGATATAGATGATGCAATCAATTCTTTACTAATTACACTTTCAAGAGCTTTATAAGTTTTCAAATTATTTTTTATATTCACTTGTGGAACATTGTTGCCTATAGCACCACTCTTGCCGTATTTATTTATATAATACTCGCTTGCCCCTAGTTCATCATGAGTCTCGCCTATTAGATATACAGTGTCGCCAGCGTATTTGAATTCAGGAGTTACAACTTTATTTATATCAGGTATTACACTAATAGATGACACGAGTAATGTCGGTGGTATGGATATAGCAGTGAAATTTCCATTCTCATCATAACCTTTGAAATCATTGAACATGCTATCCTTACCAGATATAAGTGGTGCACTGTAACCCACCGCCCCATCGTAACAAGCCTGCACTGCACGCACCAATTCATAAAGCCGAGCCTGATCATACGATGAACACCAACAGAAATTATCGAGTATTGCCATATGATTCATAGCACCACCTACAGCTACATTATTGCGTATAGCAGTATCAAGTGAAGCAAGTGCCATGTGGTATGTATCGATATCGGAATACGATGGGTACAATCCGTATGACAATACAACTCCACGCTCGCTTGCCAATACTGGGCGGATAACTTGAGCATCGGTATTGATACTACCCTTGCCTTCCAGTGGCTTCACCACCGAACCCGCCTGCACTTCATGGTCATATTGAGTAGATATATTTGAATAGCCGGCAACGTTCTTGCCTTTTATTAAATCAATAAATTCTTTTGTTCTATTTATTGTGTTTGGAAGTTTTGGTTCTTTATGGAATTTTTTATTCTCAACACTTTCTAATTTTGTTTTTGGAAGTCCGTTGTGCAAGAATTCCATCTCGATATCCATTATTATTTTTCCGTCATTCCGAACAACGCAGTGTTTACTATTTGTAAACTCGCCTATAACTACAGCCTCTACACCACGACTCTCCATCAGATTATTAAATTCTTTCCATTTTGATTTTGGTATTGCAAGAGTCATGCGCTCTTGTGATTCTGATATCCATATTTCCCAAGGTGTAAGACCTAGGTATTTTGTAGGAACTTTATCAATATCTACAATTGCACCTCCTGATTCTTTGGCCATCTCAGCAACCGAGCAAGATATCCCACCTGCGCCATTGTCAGTGATACTATTATACAAATCCATATCACGAGCCTCTTTGACTATTACATCACTCAACTTCTTTTGAGTTATTGGGTCACCTATTTGTACTGCTGTCGCAGGGCTAGATGAATCCATCACTACCGAAGAAAATGTGGCACCATGGATTCCATCAGCACCAACCCTACCACCTACTACTACTATATAGTCACCTTTTTGTGCTTGCTTCTCCCAAGAATTTTTACCATTTACTTTTTTAGGAATTAAACCGACTGTACCTACGAACACAAGTGGCTTGCCACGAAATCTATCATCGTATCGTACGAACCCTGTTGTTGTTGGTATACCAGAACAGTTGCCTCCAACATTTACCCCTTTGATCACACCGTCCATGATTCTTTTTGAAGGTAGCATTTTTATTGTCTTGTTTTTATCACGATAAAGTGGGCGTGTATCGTATGGGTCACCAAAACAGTATCCATACATGTTTGCTACAGGCTTTGCACCGAGGCCAAATCCAATAGTGTCGCGGTTTACACCCACTATTCCTGTAATAGCCCCACCAAATGGATCCAACGCCGAAGGACTATTGTGAGTCTCAACTTTATGAGTTACCAGATATTTATTATCAAACACTATACCTCCTGCATTATCGGAAAATACTGAAACACAGAAATCCTTCTTGCCCATATCTTTACGGATTTTATTTGTGGCACCTTTTATATAAGTTTTATACAAACCATCTTTGATATCATCTATTGGGTTGGCAAATATTGTATGTTTGCAGTGCTCGCTCCATGTTTGAGCCAAACTCTCAAGCTCAATATCTGTTGGCTTGCGATTCAAACCTTTAAAATATTTCTGTATCACTTTCATGCTCTCCAAGTCCAATGCCAATGGGCCACGCCTTGAACCACTCTGATCCATGATCCCCTGCTTGCCTATGTTTATCAACTCTTCGTCAGATATATTTAAAGATACATCTATCACACTCTTCTTCTTTGGCAATATAACCGCTGGCACTTCGAGTGGTAGATTGAAATTATTTTTATTATTTATTTTATCTATTAATAGAATACGAGCACGCTCGATCAAAGAGTTGTGGCTAGCCTGAGCTATCTTATTTACATCTTCGATATTCAACTTGCCAGCAAGTAGATAAACTTTGGAAGTGTAGACAGCATCGCTACCTACAAATGGTTTCTTGAATGTTTCGGATATTTCCTCTATCACTGTACGAGCTACATTGTCTGTAACACCTGGCGCATAACCTACTTCTAATATATAAGAAAAGCCTGATAGATCAGGCATAGTGTTGATAGAGTAAGACTCTAGGTTCTTGTTTGTAAGAAGTGAGCCGATAGCATCAAGCTCTATATCTGTAAATTTTGCATCTATCAAGTACGAGTCGATAACTTCTATATTTGTAACTTTAGATTTTAAGCCAAGTGTATTGAAAGATTTACAGAGGACATTGCCCCTGCTGTCAGATATTTTCGGTGCGACATATACACGATTTATCATATACATATATTAGACTATTTAATGACATGGGGCAAATATGGTATTATCCATACATGACAATACCAAAACTTACAGTTTCTGGATACAGGGGGGTGTGGGGTGAAAGCTTGACCTCTGACATTGCTATGCGTTATGCCAAAGCATTTGGATTATTTATATTAGAAAATAATATAAATAATAAAAAAGGAAATGATATTAAGCCTACAATATTAGTAGCACGCGATGGGCGCGAAAGTGGCAAAATAATCAGTGATGCTATTGTGCCTGCATTAGAAAGCTTGGGTATCAGTGTTATTGATGGCGACATACTACCTACACCGACTATTATACTTGCAGTAAAAGACAATAATTATGACGGAGCAATGATAATTACTGCCAGCCACAACCCAATACAATACAATGGATTGAAATTCGTAACGAGCGAAGCCAGAAATATAAATGAGCAAGAAGTAATAGAAATAAATAAACACTATGAATAAAATAGACTTTGTAAAAAATCACGTAGACAAGATACTGACACATATAGATGCCCAAGCAATACGTAATCGTAAATTCAAAATAGCTGTCGATATGATAAATGCTTCAGCCTGTATTGTGGACCCATACTTATTTGAACAATTAGGTATTGAATATGTAGCTATCAACAATACTCCTGATGGTAAATTTGCACACACTCCAGAACCAGTAAAGGAAAATCTAAAAGATATTTGTGAGCTGGTTGCATCATCGAGTGCGGATATTGGATTCGCTCATGACCCAGATGCTGATCGCCTCGTGATTATAAATGAAAAAGGTGAATATATTTCCGAAGAATATACATTGGGTTTCGGAGTAGAGGCTGTTTTATCAAAAAATCCAGGCAGTAATGTAGTGATCAATATGTCTACTTCACAAATGTGTGCCGACATAACAGAAAAATATAATGGCAAATGTTACCGAACCAAAGTTGGTGAGTCAAATGTGTTTGCTGGTATAGAACAATACAATGCCCTCATAGGTGGCGAAGGTGGTAGTGGTGTTATATACCCTACTATAAATAATTGCCGAGATGGATTTGTAAGTATGTGTTTGGCTCTCGAGCTATTGGCAAAACGTGGCCAAACAGTAAGCGAGCTTGTAGATAGTCTGCCTAAATATTTTATGCAAAAAGATAAAGCGAGTATTGAAGGTAAAAATATAGATGAATTATATATAAAATTAAAATCATACTTCCCGCAAGGGGTAGTAAATGATCTAGATGGTATCCGCCTCGACTTCCCCGACATGTCATGGATCCACCTCCGCCCTTCCAACACCGAGCCTATCATCCGACTATTTGGTGAAGCAAAAACTCCCGAACGCATAGCCGAACTTTTCACCGAAGCCAAAAAAGTTTTAGAATAAAAAACGGCCATAACACTTTTAGACGGCCGTCTATTTTTGTTATATTATTTTTATATTTTATAATCTCCTATTTGAGTGCGGAGGATATGCATGGCAAGAGCTGGGGTGCCGATAGATTGGCCCAGCTCGTGTGCAATAGCACGCACATATGTACCCGAGCTACAAGAAATTACTAACTTTATTATTTTAAAATTCTCATCTGTATTGTCGTCGAGTACTTCATGCCATTTAGCCAATATCTCCTCTTGGCGAAAGTCGCCTTTTACTTTAGCAATACTTTCTGTAATATACTTCATCAACTTCTTACCAGATATTTCATAAGTTTTTTTTATTTCAATATTTTCAATATACACCTCATGACTTGGGACCTCTATTTCCGAAAGCCTACCTTCGCGTGCCCATTGGAACAGTGGCTTGCCCGCAACTGTACGTGATGAATACACTGGATACTTTTGATTTATCTTGCCGGTGAAATTTTGTAAGAGACCTGAAACAGAATTCTGAAATTGTTCGTCGTGTCGGAACCCCCGTAGAGAGGGTAAAGCGACAATAATTTCAGGATTCTGTTTTGGTCTTTCCACCAACCCAAGCAAATCATAAGTATCTGTGGCAAAGCCAAATAAGACATCTACTTCATAAGTCTTTGTCATTGCATTGTATTTATCCTTATTTTGACATTCATCTCCAGCAAGTATGATCATTAGACCCTCGGCCATCGGGTCAAGGCGACCAGCGTATGTCATGGGTACATTTAAATAAGCTTTATTTCTAGCTTTTACCCTATTTATGCATTCCAAAGGGGTTTCCCCAGGCATTTTATACTCTAAAATAAGTGTTTCCATACCCTTATCCTACCATACTAAATAAGCCATACCGGGATTGACTTTACTTAATAAATAGGCTAATATTACCCTCAGGTAGGACATTATCTCTATCGTTACAAATATTTGAAAGAACGCATAAACAATCAAATACGGGCAAAAGAGCTCCGAGTTATATCAAGCACAGGTGAAAACCTAGGTGTTTTAAGTTTCAAGGAAGCCCTAAGCAAAGCTCAGGAGGAAGGTTTGGATCTAATAGAAGTTACATCTAACACCAATCCCCCAATAGCAAAGATAATGGATCATGGTAAGTACCAATACGAGCAAAACAAAAAACAAAAGAAGATGCGTACTGGTGCAAAAGCTACCGAAACAAAATCAATCCAGATAAAGATAGCAACCGGAGAAAATGATTTGTTAATGAAAGCAAAGAGGGCCAACGAATGGATGAAGGAAGGCCACAGAATCAAAATAGAATTATTCCTATCCGGTAGAGCAAAATACATGGAGGATAAATTTTTAAGAGAGAGGCTAGATAGAGTTCTACAATTTATAACAGAACCCTACAAGATAGCTGAACCATACAAGAAAGGTCCAAAAGGTCCAATTATAACAATAGAGAAAGATACAAAAAAAGTATAAATATTATGAAAACAAGAAAATCACTTACAAAACGTTTGAAAGTTACAAGAAAAGGCAAGATCCTAGCACGTGCTCCAGGATTCAACCACTTTAATGCAAAACAATCTCGCACAAAGCAGCTTGGTGCAAGAAAAGGCAAAGAAATCAAACTATCAAACAAAGATATCAATACACACTTTCAAAGTGCAAATTAATAAGTTAAATTTAATTAAAAAAAATGACAAGAGTAAAAAGAGGAGTAATGAAGAACAAGAAACGCAAGAATGTCCTAGCTCAGACAAAGGGTTTTCGTTTCGGCCGTAGTACAAAAGAAGCTCAAGCAAAAGAAGCAATTCTTCATGCAGGAAGCTATGCTTTTGCACATCGCAAGGACAAGAAGGCAGACGCTCGTAGTCTATGGACTACACGTATCAATGCTGCTGTTCGTAGCTTTGACATGTCATACAGTAAGTTCATCGACATGCTAAAGAAAAAGAATATACTAATAGACCGCAAGATACTTTCAAATCTTGCAAAAGAAAATCCAGAAACATTCGCAAGAATAATAGCTCAAGTTAAATAAATACAAATAAAAAACTCCCCAATTGGGGAGTTTTTTATTTGTATTTATTTACAATCTATAATTGCGCTCTCCCCTGCAAGTGGAGTTACAGCTGTAATACCTAAATTATCTTTGATCTTTTGAGCTAGGAACATGGCACTCTTTGGCTCACCCATAACTACAAAAACTTTCTTTAATGTTTTGGCTGAATTACCAACAAATTCGAGCAAGTGAGTAGAATCTTTGTGGCCTGAGTACCCATGAATATCTACAACTTTTGCATTTAGCTGCACATCTTGGCCTAATATATGCAATTTCTTTTTACCATCTGAAATAGCACGACCTAATGTACCTACTGATTGGTAACCCACGAGTAATATTGTATTGTTCGGGTCAGAAAGATAATTCCTTTCATGATGCACTATACGCCCTCCATTACTCATACCGCTACCAGCCATGATCATCTTTGGATTTGAAGCATGGAGTATAGCCTTGGATTCCTCGGTTTCTTCAGTAAAATAGAGTCCTGGAAATTTAAATATATCATCACCCCCTGCTATTATTGCCTGAGTTTCTTTATTGAAATATTTTTCATATTTATGGTAAACCTTGGTAAGCTTGATAGCTAAAGGTGAATCTAAAAATACAGGCATCTTTGGTATCTTACCTTCGTTAGAAAGCTCATTCATCTCGTACAATATCTCCTGAGTACGTTCAAGTGAAAACATTGGTACGATTAATGTACCTTTCCTATTAAAATTATCATTTATAACCTTTGCTAAATTATCGCGTCGTGTATCTCGGCCTTCATGATTACGGTCACCGTATACGGATTCCATTATCATATAGTCAGCATCATTTACAACCTCAGTATCACGCAAAAGTGGTGATGGTGAATTACCCAAATCGCCGGTAAATAGTATCTTCTTGCCATTATAAACAATCTCTACCATACCAGCACCAAGTATATGGCCTGAATCTTTGTATGAAAACTGGAAACCATGGTCCACATTTACAACCTGATGATACTCTACTCCCTCCCATAAATGCATTACTTTCTTTAAATTTTCCTCATTGTATACACCCTTCAAATCATGCTCTTTATTATGAGCAAGTATATTTACAGTATCTTCGAGCATAAATGCTGATATTTCTTTTGTTGGTATTGTAGAGATTATCCTACCCTTGAATCCTTCAGCGATAGCTTTTGGCAAGCGACCAATATGGTCAATATGCGCATGTGTGATAAAAATAATGTCTATCTCACTTATTGGATATTTAAATAATTCCCAGTTTACATCGTCGGTCAATTTTTCACCTTGGATAAGCCCACAATCAATAACAAACTTTTTACCATTCCCTTCTATTAAAAAGTTAGCGCCTGTTACAGTCCCCGCACCTGATGCAAATGTAATCTTTAGTTGTGTATCTTTTTTATCTGTACTCATGTTATATATTATACAGGTTTTACAGACTTTAAACCATTACTAACTAGAAATAAAGCAAAATTTCCACCAGCTAGATCAAAACAAATATCAGAAATTGTATCGAGCATATTCCATGGCTGCCCTGCAATAATGTTGTTGAATACATATTCGAAAACTTCCCACCCAATTCCCATAACAAAAATACCTAAAATAATATAAAATGTGGGCAATTTTTCGTAGATAGAAATTTTATTATAAAAAATATATAGAATCAATAATGATGATACAAATCCACCGATAAAATGCATTGGCATATCAAAATACCAGAATATGGAATACCACAGAGCTTTCATAGCCAACAAATTCACAATAGCCATAAATATTATTGTGATAGCCAACATTGAAAGTATTTGCTTGCGAGGAATCATAGTTATATTATACCATACTCAACATTTACCTCACCCCTAACCCCTCTCCTACATTAGTAGAGGGGAATAAAAATAAAAAATCCTCTTCCTTGCGGAAAAGAATCGTTTATTTAGGGCTACTCCCGGAAATATTACCATAGCGTTACGCTAAGTGGGTGCATTGTATTTGAAACCAAAGCAACAAACAACGGACGCTCCCCTATAAAATGTGTTCTAGGTAATATGCCGTAATAACCCTACCTAAATTTTAGCATGCTGACACAATCATGCAAGTATTTTTACAATAAAACACACCTTTGACACACGTACAAATTTAGTTTAGAAGAAGAAACTCTTTACTTGATCTACAGAATTGTAAATTTCTGCATTGATACCGAACTCTTTGGCACTTTTTACATTATCAGTGTCATCATCTAGAAATAATATCTCACTTTTGTTGATATTATTTAAATCATTATAAATTCTTTTAAAAAACTCATGATCTGGCTTCTTGAAACCTAGATGAGCAGATGCATATGTTCTATCAAAACTATCTGCAAAACCCATTTTTTCAAGCATATACTGAAAACGATACTTTTCATTATTTGTTCCGAGGAAACACAAGACACCTTTTTCTCTTAATACTTGAATATATTCTATTAATTCTTCATTGAGAGTATGTTCCACACTAAACCAGTATTCTAAAAAAGCATCTACGCCATTACTCCAACCCCAAGATTCTAGGTATGGTTCAACAGCCTCCTTTAAATCCAAATTCCCTATTAAACACTCCTGAAATGGACCAGTAAAAAATGGTAGGGTTGTTTCTAAAGAAATTCCATAATCTTTTTCTAGTGCATCACTAAACCTTACCCCATTTACCAACACACCATCAGCATCAAAAATTATTACCTTAATCATAAATAAGTATTCGTACAAAAATCCCCCATATGGGGGATTTTTGTTTTAATTATTTCTTGTGTTCAGCGTAGATAAAGTCTGCGTCTATCTTCTGATATTCAAATATTTCATCTGCTTTAAAGAAACGCTTTACTTCTACTTCACCATTCTCTATAGAGTCAGATGCATGTACAATGTTTGATTGTGTAGAAAGTGAAAAATCACCACGGATAGTACCAGCATTTGCTTCCCAAGCTTTTGTAGGGCCAACAAGTAGGCGTAATGCAGAAATTGCATTAATACCCTCTACTGCTAAAACGATAACAGGACAAGCTTTCATAAAATCACGAATACCTGGGAAAAATGGCTTGTCTTTTATATGAGCATAGTGCTCCTCCAAAGTTACATCTTCGATGCTCATCATCTTCATACCAATAATTTTCAAACCTTTCTTTTCAACGCGAGCAACTATCTCCCCTATTAAATTTCTCTGAACTGCATCAGGCTTGATGATAATAAGAGATTTTTCTTGTGTAGGATTCATATAATCTTTAAGTAAAATATTAATAAATAATAAGGTCATCTTAGCAGAAAAACCCTTAAAAATCAAACCTTCCACAGATAGAGCCTCAAGCTCTATCTATTACTTTTTTATCTGTTTATCAAATGTAAACAATAAGTAGTCATGCAATTTAATACCGTAATGGCGCTCATAAATTAAACCTGCACTATATTTTACAGCATCTGTCATATCAAATCCAAGTTTATAAACAACATTTTCCAATTCATCTTTGGTATTTGCCTCTATTTCTACATATGGTGGTATAAGTGGCCAAAAATCAATATCGATCTCAACTTGATTTAACACGTATCGAATTCTTTTATTTTCTTGATAAGACTTTTTTATTAAACCCATAGAAAGAAATATATCACAAGCCGTATCAAAATTACTTACAGTTATTTCTTTTTCTAAAATGGCTGAATCTTTATTTACTTTATCGTGTGAAGTAAAATCTGCAACATTTTTATAAGCAATAGTAATTTTTTCACCCTCATCTCGAACACGGAGCCATGCACCAGAATTATCAAGTCTTAAATCTGGATAATCAAAATGAGTCCTTTTATAGAAAAATTCACCTATTTTTTGTGCACCAATATCATTAAGTTTCTTTTCAAGCTTTTCTACATTTATATCTAAAAATTTTATTTCAATCTCTTCCATTTTATTTATTATCTAATGCAAATATTTGACTGTCGTAACCTGTAAAAACTTGATCTTTACGAGAAAGTCCTAACATTTCTAATTTTTGCAACAAATCCTCTATTACCAATTCTGGATCATCATCGTCATTTGTTAACTTTTCAAGTTCGACAAAAGACCCAAGTCGCTCAACCTCATCAAGGCAGACTTCGTAACCCTCAAATCGTCCTTTGCGTCTTGATTTAGTAACTTCAACTGCGGGTATATGATTAAGTATCATAAGAATATTATGCATATCCTCTGGGCTTCCAACTTTTGTCTCATACTCCAAGTTATCCATTTCATAAGATCTTTGTTTTTTTAATGTAAGTATGGCTGAATCAGAAGTATATCTAATCCTAAATATAATATCACCGTCTTTCATTTTGCCTCTAAATTCATCTTTTGTACCCATATAAGAATATATAACATCACGCTGAACTACAGGATCAGAAAGTACACACCCATGATTTACAAGATTATCTTCTAATTCTTTTAAATTATTTACTTTTAATTTTACTTCTATTTCTCGCATTTTATTATTACTTGTATTTATCCATTATTTCATTTTCGACTTCGTCGCGGTCGCGACCATATTTTAGATACGAAAGCTCTTTGAGTGATTCTACCATTCCCATATTGCCTACCGGTGGTGCGTAAGTTGCAATATTAAATGGCTTTGTCGGCTGGCCATTAATAAGCATACTTACATATGCATTCCTATTATCAATCTTCATGATATCTTTGGCAGTAAATACAGGCTTGAACTTACTCTCTAAAAATTCAGCATCTTCGGCACCTACACGAAATACAGCAAGTGAACCTACGTTACCAAATACTGCATTCTTTATTTTATCATCAAGCTGTGTAATGTATTGATGCGCAACAGTTAAAGACAATCGATATTTACGAGCTTCAGATAAAATTGATTCGATAGAATTTGTTGTAACATTCTGGAACTCATCAATATAAAGAAAGAAGTCGTTCATCTTTTGCCCATACATATCTACTCGAGAAAGTGCCGCCATCTGTATCTTGCCCACAAGTAACATACCAATCAAGTTGGCATTTATATCACCTAGGCGCCCCTTTGAAAGATTCACGAGTAATATCTTCTTGTTATCCATTATCTCACGGAAATTAAATACAGATTTTTCTTGCAGAACCACTGGGCGCATGATGTCATTAGAAATAAAATTGTCGAATTTAGATGTAAGGTATGGTACAAAGTTCGCAAGCGATTGGTCGCCGGTAGTCTGCTCGGCATTCATCCAAAATTGTTTGATTATTGGATTTTTACATCTAGATAATTTCATATCCCGAAATGCTTTATCAGAAAGTACACGTGATATTTCTAATAAGGTACAACCACTTTCGGGGTCCTCCATTATTAGGAATGCTGAGTTCTTGAAATACTGTTCGAACATTGGACCTCCAGATGTCTTCATATCAAAAAGCTTGTTGAATATACCCATCAATTCATTTACAACGAAAGTCTTCTGCTCGGGATAACGTGGATCGAATTCAAGCATATTGAGCCCCATCGGTCGAGCTGTATATGCAGGGTCAAAATATATTACATCGTCAATACGTTCTTTTGGAACATAGCTAAGTATGTCTTGGATATCAGTACCGTGTGGGTCTATATAACATACACCGTGACCAGCTGCAATATCCTGTGCTATCATATTCTTCATTATTGTGGTCTTACCTGTACCTGTCTGACCTAATACATAGAAATGACGCATACGGTCCTCGGAAGCAAAATGCACCTTTGTATCAACCCCACGATAATCATTGTGCCCTATTATAATACCCTCGCCACTCATTTCTATAGGGGCTGGGGCAATACCGGCCTTTGCTTGTTTTAATTGTGAAGAACTATCAATACCATATGGGAAGTGGAATATTGTTGCCAACTCTTTTAAATTTAATGGCATATGATATCCTTCTGAAAATGTTCGATATGAATAGTCGTGTACAAGATGAGTAAGGCTCTCACCTGTTGGATGATAAAAATTAAATCCATTACGATCACTATCAGTGAATTGGTTGAAAGAACTTTCGATATCAGAGAGCATTTGTTTTGCCCTGATTTCAGTATCAGCAGATGTGATGATACGAATATTCGTAGCCATTATTGTACTCTTTACCTTTTCTGTTATAGCCGCAACAGCACGGTCATTGACCTTTTTTTCTGGAACTTTATGATTCTTTGCACCCAGTATCATATCCTTTGCGAGCAGGCCAAACTCTTTGCCGAATTGTCGTACTACCGAGCGGGCTGTACGTACCGACATGCCACTCTTTACATCCTCAAGAGCAATATGAAGATCCTTTATAACTTCATCATCCTCAGGGCAAATAGTGAACTGTATTGCAGCACCTTCGCCAGTTTTCTTTATTTTAGAAAATACATTTAAAATAATATTTAGTGGGTCATAATCTATATTGTCATATAATTTTATAGGATACACATCATTATGAGCAAGCTTTGCATATGATCCAGCAATAGCGCTATGAGCATTAAAAATATTATAATCATCGGTAACCTCTACAACTTTTGCATGTGAATGCACACCCAATATTTGTTTTTCAAAAAGATCGGCTTTATGAGTAGGAACGGAAGTATAAAATATGAATTGCTCGCTACCTTCAGGAATAGCTATTTCGAGTGTAAAATGGTTACGATTATAATTATGACGTCCTTCACCTACTGAGTGCATACCTGCATAGAATTGTTCCATAGCCGACAATAATTCCCTTAAACCTTTCTTGTTATCTTCGGTTGGTTCAGGCAGAGTGATCTCGAACAATTTCATATCGAGTGATTTAAATAATGGAGTCCCTTCATTTAAACCCGGAACTTTATGTGTACTATGTAAATACTGAACCAAGAATCGATGAAAATCATCGTCTAGGTGTGGGTTCTGCATGTGGGCAACGACTGCCAATGCATTACTGACACCTTTGTTCAATAATATGCCCAGCAATTCCTCCATTTTAGAATCATGAGGTTCAGGCTTCAAACGCAACACCAGAGCATTGACTTCTTTATCGGGTATCACAGCACTTGGGTGCATTACTTCAGATGGAGATATCTTTTTATATAAAGCTATGGCATCGTGGGCTAATCCCTCTTTGTGTACATATTCACCAGCTTTATCCAAAGCTGTTTCTTTTTCGGCAAGTTGTGCGCGCAGATAAGTTAACTCTTCCTCAGGGTTTTTAAATTTTGGAGCATTATTAAAATTAAATGTTTCCATTACATTTTAATTATAACATCAAAATTAAAAAGAGGTTAGAATTTCGGGTTCGTCTTTAGTGATAAGTATTGTATGTTCGAAGTGTGCTGCGCGTGATCCATCAGTAGTACGTATTGTATATCCATCGTCAGCAACCATTATGCTCTCCTTGCCAATTGTCAGCATTGGTTCAATAGCAATAACCATACCAGGAATTAATTTTACCCCTTTACCTGCTTTACCGAAATTCGGGATATATGGATCCTCGTGTATCTCTATACCAACACCATGACCTGAAAGCTCACGGATAATACCATAACGCTTGTGAACAAATTGCTCAATAGCATAACCAATATCCCCTACCGTATTCCCATACTTTGCTGCCCAGATACCAATATCAAGAGCCTCTTTTGTGTCATCTAATAATTGTTGATCTTTCTTTGAAATTTTCCCTACAGGTACAGTAATAGCGTGGTCAGTAAAAAGACCTTTGTGTTTGATGCCTAGGTCTATAGATATTATGTCACCTTCTTTTAAAATTATATTTTTACCAGGAATCCCATGAACAACTTCAGTATTCACCGATGTACACAGTGATGCTGGGAAAGCCTTACGGTGCCCCTCGGGCTTGTAATTCAGAAAGGCTGGCTCATCACCACCCTCTTTGATTAATTTATAGGCATATTCATCGAGCTCCATTGTAGTAACCCCAGGGGCAACCATAGTCCCCACTTTCGCCAAAATAGAGGCCAGCCTCCTGCCCCCTTCACGAAGTATCTCTATTTCCTCTTTAGTCTTAATGCGTATTGCCATTAGGCTTATACTACCAAAATAAAGGATTTACACAACCCCGAGCCTATACCACCTCTTGCTGGTAACAAGATTCACAATACACTATATCTCCATCTTTTGGATTGAATCCTGTCCTGAATTTATTAGTACAATGAGTATCCCCATGATCGTGTTTGGTTGTATTTTTAAAATGACCTATTTCATCTTCTACCCCATTGCACATACAATGACCGTCGTATAAATGTATTTTAAATCTATCTGCAATTCTGTTTTCATGTCGACATTCGCTACAGTTAGGTGGAATTGGTAAATTTTCATTTTTCAAAAACTTAAACTCATTATCAACTACACGAAATGGCCTACTACACTTATCACATTCTATAATTTCATTAATTATACTTTCATCTACATCCTTTATAGAATCTGGTACTTCATTCATTCTTTTGGTAATAGTATATTTACCAGGCTCTTCTTCTATCCAACCATAATTATTTTCCAAAATATATTCCTTTGCTCGATTAAAATGCTGAATAGCTAAAGAATTGTTATATCCAAAAGAAGCAAACTCAATAGGGAAAAATTCACCGTATTTATATACCAACCCCCGTGAATCATAATACGGGTTTGTATTCATGTGTTCTATAATTTTATTCTTTAATTCTGTATATTCCTCTTTGGAGTATTGTTTGTTAAAAATACAATATTGTTTATTGCGTAAACCCACACAGCCGAAACAATCGCTACAAGACTTTAAGTGTGTTGAATATTCCACATTATTATTATTTGGCCAACAATCCCAAGCAAACTTTACATTATAAATATTTTCACCACACACAGATGTCTCATAACACAATTCTACATCCTGACCCCAAATAGAATAATCATAACAATCCTTTATCTTAGCGACAGAAGCGTACTGGCTATACTTTACATCCTCGCCACCTTTTACCATATATGATTCGGTTACATTCTTTGAGTGGCTGACATATGAGCCATAAGAGTCTAAATTCTGGAGGCCTTGGTGATATTTATTTATCTGGGTTTTCCAAAATATTCTAGCTTTCTCTCCTGCTTCTTTTATACCCTGCCTAGTATCTAGCCTCATTTCAGACAAAATTTTAAAATATTCTTCTTTTGTGTATTGTTTATTAAAGATACAATACGAGGCCTTCCTTAAATTAGTACATCCAAAAAGATTATTACAACCAAGACAATCGCGAGAAAACCATAAATTATGAGAATCAACTGACATAATTGTAAAATAGCACTGATAACATTTATGAAGCCAAAAACATTCATAGCATTTTTCCGAAGAATTTACATGAGAATTATCGATACAATTTTTAGACAAGAAATAATCATTACCATACAAACAATCTTCAGAACTGTTAGAGTTAAAAACTAAGTAACAATTCTTTAATGTTGCAGCATTTGCTGCATAAGGGCTATCAACCATTCGTTCAATATTCAATGCATATGCAGGCACATCCCTTTCAAGTTCAAAAAACTGTGTGAAGAAATCTCGTGAAAAATCAAAATCTCTCCCGTATTCCATTGCATCCCATGAATCACTAAACCACTCCTGATCAGTGACTACTTTTCTAATAGCGGATGGTGGATATAGTGAAAAGATATTTTCACCAGAAAAGAAACTTTTGGCTTTAAATAATTTCCTTTCATTTCTAAAAGCAAAACGTCTTTCAGCTCGACATGTTGAGCAAAAGGTAGGCGCTGGAACCCCTATTTTTTGATAGAAGGAAAAATCATCCGGCTCAATATTAAAGCTATTCTTGCAATTCTGACAATTACGAGTTTCCATATATTTTATTGTATACCAATATTCTAGCGAATAATAGTACCGATGAATTTATCACCTTTTAGATAAGATTCTAGGTTGGATAGGTTCTTGCCATTCATTATTACCACCTCTAACCCTAGTGCTTCAGCCTTACATGCAGCTATTGGGTCAAACGGAGCATTGAGTCCTGGATCCCATTCTTCTGGCAATATCTTCCTAAAGTCGGCCCAATTAGTATTTTCTATCTTTATTGCATCTGGGAATTTATTTGGGTCTTTGTCATAAGCATAGTCGATATTGGAAAGGTTGATGACAGTGTGTGCACCAACAGATTGGGCGCAATGCACAGCAGCCAAGTCGCTACTATTACCAGGCTTCCAACCTGCAGACATAATGATAGGCTTGTCGGTATCTGGCATCTGATCTGGGTCTTGGACAACTTTTTCATAAGCCAATTCACCGAACACAGTTCGAAGAAGCTCTGAGTTCAAACGTGTACAAGCTATACCGATCCAATCCAGATCTGCATTGGTACTATCCCCTATAGCTTTTGAGGCTTCAATATATGTGCGAGCAGTGTGTCCACCACCAGTTATAATTACAAATTTAAAACCATTACTTACATGATTCTTCACCAACAAAGTAAAATCTTTTATAAAATCACAAGCTACATTGTCTGGAACTATGAGTGACCCCCCAAGTGATATAACAATGTATTTATCGTTCTGCATATTATAGGCCAAGTGATTTAATTATATCAGCATGAACTTGTTCGATAGACTGAGCACCATTGATAGTATGCATCCTGTAATTCTTTAAATCTTTAAAGTAATTCATAGAAGGAATAACATTGTTTATGTATTCATCGAAACGCTTTGCTATACCTTCATCAGTATCGTCACTTCGTCCACGAAGCTTCATGCGCTTGGTAGCTTCATCCTTATCAAGCTCTATATATATTACATGCACCTCGTCGCGATTATAAAAATTCATTGCACTTTCAAAAGCTTCTGATTGAGCAATAGTGCGAGGATACCCGTCCGCAATGAAAGAAGTGTTTTCATTCATATTAGCTATTAGAATATTTGTAAATAAACTAATTGTTAGAAAGTTTGGTTGAAGGTGACCCTTTTCCAAAGTTTCCTTTACTAATTTACCAGTATAGCTACCACTCTCTACTACTTTCCGATATTCATTGCCAGTAGAAGTAAATAATACATCATTAGATAAATTATGATCCTTTAAATATTTCTGCAATAGTTCTACCTGAGTTCCCTTGCCAGAGCCTACGATACCAAAGAAAACAAATGTGTGTGGTGTATTATTCATCCCGTGTGAAATTTATTAATTAATAAAAATTATAATTTAACTTTATAAGACTCCCCTACAGAATATTTTAACTATAAAAATCTGATAAATTTCTATCGGGATTCATACGTGGTTATTATATACTAAAATCCTAACATTAAAAAATCCTCCATTTAGGAGGATTTTTTAATACTCTCGCATAGAGAGTTGAGCTTCAACCTTTTTAATCAAATCTAATACTACAGAAACAACGATGAGCAATGCAGTACCACCAAGAGCAAAGCTTGTTATACCTGTGATAGCTTTCATGACTAATGGTAATACAGCGATAAGACCTAGGAACACAGCACCCACAAGAGTGATACGTGTTAGGATCTTTGCTATATAGTCTATTGTTGCTTGACCTGGGCGAATACCATCAATAAACGCACCACTCTTTTGCAAGTTCTCAGCAATTTGCTTTGGATCAAATGTAACTGCTGTATAAAAATAAGTAAACAAAAATACAAATATAAAGTAAGTCAATGAATACAACCATGTATTCTGTATGAACCATAGTAAACCACGTGAGATACTCTGTAGAGTTTCACTACTTGAAGTAGCAAATAAATTACCAAGTAGTTGAGGGAACATGAGTATAGATAATGCAAAGATTATAGGGATAACACCTGCCTGATTTATACGTAGTGGAATATATGTTTTTGTTCCTCCTGAAACAGAAGTCCCGCGTACTTGCTTTGCATATGTGACTGGAATTGGACGCTCGGCTTCAGTAATAACAACTACACCAACTATTATCAACACCCCTACTGCTAGGAATAATAGATACATTGGCAAATGACTAATATCAAAAGTAAATAAAAATTGTGCAATATTTGATGGTATAGCAGATACAATACCTGCAAAGATTATAAGTGACACACCATTACCAATACCGTATTCTGAAATCAACTCACCGATCCACATTATCAACATAGAACCGGCAACAACAACAGAAACATTTGCAATCATCTGGAAAGCTGTTAGATCAACCAACACACCCTGCTTTGAAAGTAATGCGATAAGACTAACACCTTGAATAACAGCTAAAGGTACAGTTACAATACGACCGTATTGTGTAAATTTCTTGCGGCCTATTTCCCCCTCCTCTTGATACATTGCTTTCAGTCTTGGGATCATCATGGTCATTAACTGCATAATGATAGAACCAGTAATATATGGCCCTACACCAAGCATGATGATAGACAAGTGTGATAAACCTCCTCCAGAAAATACGTTGAACGCACCTAGTAGTTGGTTATTTTGAAGTAATTGATTTAAACGGACAGTATCTACACCTGGGATAGGGATAGATGATAGTAATCGAAATACAATAAAAGCTCCTAACACAAACAGAATACGCTTGCGTAGAGCTTTATCAGTAAAAAGTGTTTTGATTTTTTGTAAAACTTTTTCCATTACTTTATTGTACCACCTGCAGCCTCAATTTTCATCTTTGCAGAAGCTGACACAACACAACCCTCTATATTTAGCTTTTTTGAGATATCACCTGTACCCAAGATTTTTATAAATGGTAATTTACCACCAACACGGCGAACCAAGTTTGCTTTTAGTAAATCAGTGCGAGTTACAGTAGCACCATTGTCAAAAATATTTAGAGCTGAAACATTAACAGCCAACGGCTTTTGTTCAGTAGAATTAAATCGGTAACCACGAAGCTTTGGCAACTTCTTTATCATGTCACGAATTTCTGGACGCTTCTTGTGACCAGCACGAGCATTCTGACCTTTTGTACCACGGCCTGAAGTCTTACCACGAGTTCCCCCACGGCCTACTAGCTTCTTCTTTTTATTTGGTGTCTTTCTTTTTAATTCGTTTGTTTGCATAAAAATTTATTATTTAGTTACTTCGGCAGGTGCTGCTTCGAATTTTGGTATGACCTTTGTACCTTTTACACGTAGTTCATACAAAGCTTGGTATGTAGCACGAGCATTGTTAAGTTTATTTTTACTACCTGAATTTATTTTTGCTGTGATATTTTTCAATCCTGCAAGTATTAGCATTTCACGAACAGT
The DNA here is from genome assembly GCA_964639185.1 of uncultured Candidatus Saccharibacteria bacterium. Taxonomy (GTDB): domain Bacteria; phylum Patescibacteriota; class Minisyncoccia; order Phycocordibacterales; family UBA9973; genus UBA8515. Next base: position 259 of record CAZXCN010000005.1, on the reverse strand, counting down.
AGATCCAGCAACCAACCCTTTACCACGGTTAGGCATAAATGATATACGTGAACTTGAAAACTTTGCGTATGTTTCGTGAGGGATAGACATTTCCTTTGTTGCTTTGATTTTGAACATATTCTTGCGAGCAGAACGTAGAGCTTTTGCAATAGCAAGAGATGTATCATTTGCTTTACCTGTACCAAGACCTATTGAACCTTTCTTGTCACCAATAGCCAATGCAACAGCAAAGCTCATACGGCGACCACCAGATACAACA
>CAZXCN010000004.1:0-64678 GCA_964639185.1 uncultured Candidatus Saccharibacteria bacterium | reverse complement strand
AATTAAGAATTAAGAATTAAGAATTAAGAATTAAGAATTAAGAATTAAGAATTAATATTATAAAATCCGCCTTAGGCGGATTTTATAATATGTAGTAATTTTAGAATATTTGTGTATTATTATAATAATATGAATCCCGAAACACGAAACTGCCAAAATTGCCACAACGACTTCACTATTGATGGGGATGATTTTTCTTTCTATGACAAGATAAAGGTTCCACCACCAACATTTTGCCCCGAGTGTAGGTTGATCCGTAGGTTAAGAAATAGAAATGAGAGAGTTCTTTTTAAAGGGCAATGTGGATTATGTTCTAAATCTGTTTTTACAATATATCATCCTGATAATGGGTATTTAATTTATTGTAGTGAGTGTTATTCATCAGACAAATGGAACCCATTAGATTATGGGATGGAATTTGATTTTAATAGATCATTTTTTGAACAATTTTCAGAACTTCAAAAAAAAGTTCCACATAAAGCAAAACATGAAGTATCTAGCCAGAATTGTGATTATGGTAACTATATATTAAATTCAAAAGATATTTATCTATCTTTTACAACTACTGATTCTAATTGGATTTATTATACTCGTAGCGCTGATCGATGTAATGATTGTATGGATTGTTATAATATAATTGATTGCCAGTATTGTTATTCTTGTATTCAAACAAGTAAAAGCTCAAATTCATCTTATTTGATAGATTGTAGAGATTGTGTTAGTTCAAATTTTCTATATGATTGCGTTAATTGTGTAGATTGTTTTATGTCTTCAAATGTAAGGAATAAGCAATATTTTTTCAGAAACAAACAATTAACAAAAGAAGAATATAAAAATGAGATTAATAAAATTGACTTTAGCTCATTATCTAGTGTTTTTAATTTAAAAAATGAATTTTCAGATTTATTTAAAAATTCGATTCATAAATTTGCTAATTTAACGGGGTCTAATAATTCAACAGGGGATAATGTTGTTAGATCAAATAATGTAAATAAGTCTTTTCATTCAACAGAAAGTGAAAATTGTAAATTTGTTATGCGGACAGTTGGTCTAAAAGATTCTTATGATGTATTTGGAAGTTTGTCAGGAGAACTTTTGTATGAAGTTCATGGTGGGGCAAAAGGATCAACTAATTCACATTTTGTTTCTATTGGTAATGGAACTGTAAATAGTGAATATACTGATTTTTGCTTAAACGTACAAGATACTTTTGGTTGTGTTAGTTTACAAAGCAATAAGTATTGTATTTTAAATAAACAGCATACAAAAGAAGAATATTTTGAAATAGTAAAAAAAATAAGACATCATATGATGGATATGCCTTATGTAGATGAAAAAGGAATAATCTATAGATACGGTGAATATTTTCCACAAATTTGTATGGCTTTTGCCTATAATGAATCTGCGGCTCAAGAATTTTTTCCTTTGATAAGAGAAGAAATTATAGAATCAGGATACCTATATAGAGAGCCTGTAGTTAATAAATATAATCCTACTTTAACAAAAGATGGAATTCCAGATAAAACCTCAGATTCAATTATTGATGAAGTTTTAGAATGTGCACATAATAATATATGTAAAAGTCATAGGTGTGTTGGTGTTTTTAAAATCACGAAAGAAGAATTAGAATTTTATAAAAATCATAATATATCTTTACCAAATTCATGCCCAAATTGTAGGCATTATGAAAGACTTTCTTATGTTCGTATGCCCAAGTTGTATAAAAGAAAATGTTCCAATAATTGTGGTACAGAATTTGAAACATCATATACGCCAGATAGGCAAGAGTTGGTGTATTGCGAAAAATGTTATCAGCAAGAAGTACTCTAGCAAGTAGAAAGTAGTAGGTAGGAAGTAGTAGGGAAATGCAAAAGAGAGGTTATCCCCACCCAAAAAATTACATTTTTTGGGTGGGGATTTTTTATGTTTTCTTGTATTAGAAATACGCTAGTAGGCAAGGTTTTTTTTAGGAAAATTTCTGTAAGTGTTGACGAGTTAACACTTAATTTTCATAGTGTTGTGTTTATAGTTTTTGCACTTGCTGGGGGTTCGTGCTCGGGGGTATAATGTACTCCCGAATAAAAATTTTTCAAATTTATTAGCCTAACTTAACCAATTTTTGCCATGAGTATAACAATCACAAAACGTAATGGATCACGCGAATCTTTTAATGCCGACCGTATTAACAAGTCTATCGAAAGAGCTTGTTACGGATTGACGGATCCTGTTTCAAAAGTGACTCAAATCGCTTCAGAAACTCGTCTAACACTATATGATGGCATTACTACTGAAGAATTGGATCAGGCTACTATAAATGCATCATTACAGAACGCCCAAGAGGACCTAGAATTCGACAAAATAGCTACACGTCTGTTCATGAAAACAATCTACAAGGCAGTATTGGGTGACTTTGAGACAAAAGAAGAATTGGCAACAATGCATAAAGGACATTTCAAGCATTATATTCGTCTTGGTGTAGAGCTTGGCCTTTTGGACAAGCGTTTAGATTCACTATTTGATCTTGATGACCTAGGTAAATATTTAAAAGTAGAGCGCGATGAATTATATAAATATTCTGGTGTATCTACTATGCGTGACCGTTATCTTATAAAGGACAAAAATCAAAAGCCACTTGAGACACCTCAATACTTCTGGATGCGTGTTGCTATGGGCATGTCACTAAAGGAAAAGAATCCAACAGAATGGGCTATGAAATTCTACGACAAAATGTCACGTCTTGAATACCTTTCTGCTGGATCTACAAATATTGGTGCAGGTACTACACGCCCATCACTCTCTAACTGTTATTTGATGCAAATAGAGGATGATATGGCTCATATTGGTAAAACAGTTTCAGATGTCTTAATGCTTTCAAAGGCAACAGGAGGTATTGGGCTATCAGTTACAAAGCTTCGTGCTAATGGTTCAGTATTAAAGTCTAACAATACTGTATCTTCAGGACCAGTTCCATTTATGCACATTATTGACTCAGCAGTACGTGCTGTTCAGCGTGGTGGAAAGAAGAAGGGTGCCCTATGTTTCTATATGGAGAATTGGCACTTAGATTTTCAAGATTTCATCGATTTGAAGCAAAATGCCGGAGATGATTATCGTCGTACTCGTACAGCAAACACTGCTGTGTATATATCTGATGAATTCATGATGCGTGTAAAGATGGATATGGATTGGTACTTATTTGATCCGAATGAAGTTTCTGACCTAGTTGAGTTATATGGGCATGAATTTTCCAAGCGTTACAAGGAATATGTAGATATGGCAGAGAAGGGTGAATTGAAAATGTGGAGGAAGCTACCAGCTCGTCAGCAATATAAAAATATCCTCGTGTCATTGCAAACAACATCACACCCATGGCTAACATGGAAGGATACTATCAATGTGCGTGCGCTCAATAATAACACTGGTACTATACATGCTTCGAATCTATGTACTGAAGTTACTCTTCCTCAAAACAAAGAAAATATAGCTGTTTGTAACTTGGTATCTATCAACCTTCCTCAACACGTAGTAGGCAAGCAGATAGATTGGGCAAGGCTCGAAGAATCAGCACGCCTATCTATTCGCCAGCTCGATAACCTTATTGATGTGAATAAATTACCAATTGCCGAAGCAATCAAAGCTGATGCCGAGAATCGTGCTGTAGGCTTGGGTCTTATGGGATTGGCAGATACATTTGAAAAGATGGGTTATTCATATGAGGATCAAGAGGCTTATGACTTAACTGATAAAGTTTTTGAATTTATTTCATATATGGCAATAGATGAAAGCGCAAAATTAGCATCCGAGCGTGGTGCTTATAAAAATTTCCAAGGCTCAGGATGGTCAAAGGGTATGGTGCCAATAGATACATTAAAAATTCTTGAAGATTCTCGTGAGGAAAAATTGTCAGTAATGACTGGCAGTATAAAGATGATTCCTGAGCTTGATTGGGATGAGCTTCGTAAAAAGGTTCGCAAAGGTGTGCGTAATGCAACAGTTATGGCTATTGCACCGAATGCAAATATTGGATTAGTAGCAGGAACTTCACCTGGTATTGACCCTAGATTCGCGCAAATGTTTTCTCGTAACAAGATTTCTGGTAAATACCTCGAAGTAAATCCAAACCTAGTTCATGATCTGAAAGCTTTAGGTCTTTGGGAAGGGAATAGAGAGGAACTATTGATGAGTCATGGTAGTTTGGAACATATGGATAATATTCCAGAAAATATAAAGAAGATCTATAAAACATCATTCATAACATCACCGTATGCTTTCATTGAGGTAGCAGCACGTGCTCAGAAATGGGTTGACCAAGCAATATCTCGTAATATGTATTTAGATGTGCAAAATGTAAATCAAGTTATTGATATCTATAGTAATGCTTGGGAGAAAGGTTTGAAGACTACTTACTATTTGCATGTAAAGCCAAAACATTCTGCTGAACAGTCTACAACAAAAGTAAATAAGAGCACAGCTTTGGGCAAGGTAGGTTTCGCTTCTGTTTTTAATAAACAACCAACAGTAAATACTCAACCAATACCAGAGGTAAAGAAAGTTGAAAAAGTAATTATTCCTGAGGTTAAAATTGAAAATGTTGTTGAGAAAAATGAAGTAAAAGTTGAAGAAAAAAAGAATTTAAATCAAGTAAAGCCAGCAACTCAGACGAATAACCCTCAAACACAAAATCCCCCGAGAAGAATGCAAGAGAGCCTCGTAGTTCATGGGCCAGTAGATCCACAAGATGCATTGATTTGTGAAGGGTGCCAGTAGAAATTAATTAAGAATTAAAAAACAAGAATTATATATGTTATTAGGAAAACCAGAACCAAAAGACACATCACTCCACCCAATGAAATACAAATGGGCTTATGAATTGTATAACCAAGCAGTACGCAATACTTGGTTCCCTCATGAAATACCACTAGGGGAAGATATAAAGGATTGGAATGAAATGACTGAGGATGAACGCCATGCTGTAAAATTTTTAATGGCATTCTTTAATCCAGCCGAATTAATTGTGAACCGTTCACTTGCTTTGGGTGTGTACCCGTACCTGAAATCACCAGAGTGTCATTTGTATATAGCAAAACAAATGTGGGAAGAAGCCAATCATTGCGTAGCTTTTGAGTACGTATTAGAAACATTTCCCATGGATCGTGAAGAGGTATATAAAGTCCATACAGTAACACCATCAATGATTGCAAAAGAGGACTATATAAATAAATACTTAAAGCGTATGACTGAAGTTACTCTAGACGTGGAAACAGCTGAAGGTAAAAAAGAATTTATTCGTAACCTAGTAGCAACAAATATAGTTATGGAAGGTGTTTGGTTCTATTCTGGATTCATGGTTATATTTTCATTCCGTCAACGTAACAAGCTTCGTAATTTCGGATCAATGTTAAACTGGGTTTTGCGTGATGAATCTTTGCATTTAAAATTTGGAATTAATCTAATTTTAAATATCCTTGAAGAGAATCCTGAATTACTAACTCCTGAATTTGCTGATGAATTGCGAAATATTGTAATAGAGGGGGTAGAGTTGGAAACAGCTTATAACAAAGATCTTTTCCCAAATGGAATTCTAGGGTTGAACGCTGAATACGTGAATCAATATGTAAAATACGTTGCCGACCGTAGACTCGAAGAGCTCGGTATGCCTCCACAATACAACGTATCTAATCCTGCAAAATGGATGGCTACATCTACTGATGTATATGAATTGGTCAATTTCTTTGAAGCACAAAATACTGCTTATGAGGTAGATGCTCATGGTCACACTGATGAGGAAAAAGGGGAAGAGGATAAATAGTCAGCATCTAAATACTATAAATAAAACACCCTATAGGGTGTTTTATTTATATGTTATAATGTACAAATGAAAAATAAAGCTGCAAAATTTGGATTATTTGTATTAATTTTAATTGTTCTTGTAATAGGTATGGGTGTATTGGCTAATAAGCCATCGGGTCCTGGTAAATATGATCAATTTGCTCAATGTTTACGTGATTCTGGGACAAAGTTTTTTGGAGCTTTTTGGTGTCCTCATTGCCAAGCTCAAAAGAAAGCTTTCGGTTCCTCTGCAAAATATTTAAATTATATCGAATGTTCCAATCCTGATAAAAGTCAAACGCAAGTGTGTATCGATAATAAAATCGAAGCGTATCCAACTTGGGTTTTCCCTGACGCCTCAATTTTAACAGGGGAAGTAACTTTTGAAACTTTATCCGAGAAATCTCAATGCGTACTTCCTGTTGAAGTTGCTGAATAAAATATATGCCAACATACGTAACAACATTTAATCAAGCACTTGCTATTGGTACCATATTGATGCATATTTTTTTGGGTTTATTATTATTTTCTTTTGCTTGGAATCCGCGTCGCTCGAATAAATTTATGATATTTATAGACAAATACGCTATTGAAGCATCTTTTACTATTGCATTTGTAGCCATGATAGCAAGTTTGTTTTATTCCGAAGTAATAGGCTTTCCTCCTTGTGAACTGTGCTGGATACAAAGAGTTTTGATATATCCACAAGTTATATTATTTGGCATGATGATGTGGCGCAGACGTATCGACAAGGATAGGATAATGAAAGGCAGTGTTGTGTTAGCAGGGTTCGGTACACTTGTATCTTTGTATCATATATATATAGAAAATGGTGGTTCATCACCTCTACCATGTGTAATACCAAATTCTACTACTGTCTCATGTTCAGCTCGGTATGTATATGAATTTGGTTACGTTAGTATGCCTATGATGGCGTTAACAACTTCTGTAACAATACTTATTCTTTTGGTCATACACCGTAGCATATCTCGTAGTAGTTAATAATAATTTAAAAATTTATGCTTATAAATAAAGTTTCTCCTGATAAAATAGTGTTTGTTTACACAACATGTGGTTCAAAAGAGGAAGCCCGTTATATAGGTCTAGCGTGTATAAATGAACATTTGGCTGTCTGTGCTGATTTCTGGCCTATTGAATCAATATACCCATGGCAAGGTGTTGTTGAGAACGTAGAGCAGTATATGCTTGTTCTGACTACACAGTCTTCTTTAGCAGAGAAATTAGCTCCCTTTATATTATCATTGCACTCATACACTACTCCCATGATATCAACTGTTGATATTTCAAAAATGAATTCAGATTATCGTTTTTGGACACAGAAAACTTTAAATGAGAAAGGTCCATATCTCGATACTGTTCCACCTGCTATAAATCCTAACTATGAACCAGGCAGGTTGAAGTAACTTAGACCAGATAGCTTATTTCTGGTATACTATTTTATATGAGAAATATCCAAGACATATATATAGAGTGTCAGATCATGCCTAATATAGCTACTCATATGTACAAGGTAGCTGCAGTTGCTGATATCATAAATGAACACTTTAAACCTTTAATAGACAAGAAGACTATTATAGATGCATGTTTATTGCACGATATAGGTAAAATTGTAGATATTGATTTAAAAAAATTTCCTGAATTTTCTGAACCAGAAGGTATGGCACATTGGGAAAATATTAAGAAATCTTTTATTGATAAATACCATACTGTAAATGAGCATGATGCAACGCTCGCTATTGCTACTGACTTGGGAGTCAATTTTGGGGTCTTAGAGATATTACATATTGCTTCATTTTTAGAAACTATAACAGTCAAAGAATCGAATGAATATGAAAAGATGATAGTTTTGTATGCAGATATGCGTGTTGGGATACATGGTGTTACAACTATGCAGGAAAGACTAGATGACTTGCATGTTCGATATAAAACTCACCCTACATCCATCACAGAAGAGAGGCGTGCTGTTATAGAAAAAGCTTTACATGAAATAGAGGCTGAAATATTTAAACATACAGATATTACACCAGAATTTATCACAGACGAACTTGTCGAGTCACGAATTCAAAAATTAAAAGACATTAAAATAGGATAATTAAAATTTATGGATAAAGTAAAAAATTTATTAGAAGAAACAAAAAATAAAGCAAAAAAATGGTCATTACGTAGAAAAGTATTTTATGGAATACTTTTATTTTTAATAATACTTTTAGGGTTAAAATTTTTAGGGAATAATTCAGATAAAAATTTTGTATTTGAAACAGTTGTTAGAAATGATCTTTTGCAGAGTGTAAAGGCAACAGGCAAGGTAACTTCAAAGACCGACTTATCTTTGTCATTCAATTCAGCTGGGGTGGTGAAATCTGTCCGTATTGAAGTGGGGGACAAGGTGTATCAGGGTCAGATACTGGCAACTCTTGATCAAGGCACAGAGGCTGCCGATGTAACAGTCGCTCGGGGAACACTTGCTTCTGCTCGGGCGAAATACAACAAGACTATTAGTGCTTATACAAACGAAGACATAGCTTTAACTAAAGTTCTGCTTGAGAATGCAAAGAAAGCTTATGATACAACTGTGGCAGAGCAAAACTCCATTGTTGAAAAAGTTTTTAATATATTTTGGAAACAGAATATAGACATACGTTATGTCGGTTCACACGATGACCTTATGAATGCAGAGAAAGCTCGCGATTCTGCTATATCAGCCGCGCAGGCATTAGTTGACCAACGCCAAGCAGAACTAAATGTAAAATTGGCATCTGCCAACAGTGCCGATATTGAACTTGCAAATGCTGAAATAACTCAAGCTCAAGGTAAATTGCAGTCAGCACTCGCAAAGTTGGAAGACACGATCATACGTGCTCCGTCTTCTGGAACTATAACAAAAGTAGACACAAAGATCGGTGAACTGTCACAAGTAAATCACGAGGTAATAGTTCTACAAGATATATCTAACTTATATATTGAATCTGATATTAACGAAGCTAACATTGCCAATGTAAAGCTGGATCAAGTTGTAAAATTCAATTTTGATGCTATGCCAGGCAAAGATTTTATTGGTAAGGTTGTGCATATTGATCCATCTGCTACAACATCAGATGGTGTAGTGAACTACAAGATTAAGTCATCTATCCCAAAGAGCGATGTCGACATCCGCGTCGGTATGAACGCCAATGTCGTGATTATAGGAGGGGAGATGCCTGGTGTACTAGCATTACCAAAACAAGCTGTAAATATTGTTGATGGTAAGAGTATCGTAAAGAAAGTGATAAATGAAAATAAGAAAAAATTCGAGGATACAGAGGTGGTTACAGGTTTTCTGGGTGATGGAAATATGCTCGAAATTGTTAGTGGATTGTCAGAGGGGGATCGTGTAACATATACAAAATAATATTTTATGAATAAAGTTTTGAAAGAAAATTCTTTCTCACGTAATATAAGCGTTGGTTGGTTTTTGGCCAAGCGTGATATTCGTCGAGCAAATACATGGACCACTGCACTTATTGTTGCAGTAATGACTTTTACATTTTTGAATTTAGTTGTTGTCTCGGGTATTCTTATTGGTCTTATTCAGGGTTCTGAGGATGCTCAAAAAAAGTATGCTATCGGTGATATTGTTATTTCTTCATTTTTGAATCGTTCATATATAGAACAGACACCTCAGGTTGTGGATATTGTAAAAACAATTCCAGGATACAAAAATCATACTGTTCGTTATGGAGGTTCAGCATTTGTACAAAGTGACTATCGTAGTACGATCAAGCCTGGCGAGACACGTAACGGTGCCAGTGGGTCACTTCTCGGTATTGATCCAGTTCAAGAAGAGAAATTCTCTAGTGTTTCTAAATTTGTGATTCGTGGAGAATATTTAAACAAGGAGGATCAGGACAGTATATTGATAGGTAAGAATTTGTTATATGAATTTACTCCTATCGAAGCCCCAGGATTTCAAACATTAAAGAATGTAGAAGTGGGGTCTCGTATTAAAATATCTGTTGGTGATGTATCAAAGGAATATTTTGTAAAAGGGATACTTTCGAGTAAGGTAGATGTTTTTGATACCTCGATAGTAGCGCTTGATTCTGAGGTGCGCAAGCTTACAGGTCGCGGTGATCTAAATGCCGGAACAATAGCTATACAGTTATTACCAGGTACAGATTTGGCTTTTGCAAAGAACTTTTTGATTGATAATGATGTTGATAAATATGCTCGTGTGCAAACTGCCGAAGAAGCATTCCCTAAATTCCTAAAAGATATAAAACAAACTTTTGGAATCTTAGGTAATGCTATTTCAGGTATCGGGCTTGTCGTTGCATCAATAACAATATTTATTGTCATATTCGTAAATGCTATTACTCGACGTCGTTATATTGGAATATTGAAGGGGATAGGTATAAACAGAAAAGCCATACTGTATTCATACGTATATCAGGCTGTTATATATGCATTATTTGGTGTTACCTTTGGAATGATACTTACTTTTGGTTTTATAAAGCCATATTTTGTGGCGAACCCAATCGACTTCCCATTTTCTGATGGTATTCTTGTTGCAACACTATCTGGTACTATATGGCGCGGAGTAATATTATTAATTACAACAATGATAGCTGGGTTTATTCCTGCAAATATTGTTATAAAGCAAAATACATTAAGCGCTATCTTAGGAAGATAAAATATTTATGATACAAGTAAAAAATTTAACTAAAAAGTTTCAAAACGGTGACCAAGTGATTGTTGCACTAAGCGATGTTAGTTTTTCTGTACCAGAAGGTCAATTTCTTACAGTTTCTGGTAAATCTGGTTCTGGTAAATCAACACTTCTTTATCAAATGGGTTTACTTGATCTTCCTACAAGTGGAGAAGTTTTAATCGATGATACTGATTTTGTTAAAATGCCAGAAAACGATAGAACCCTAACACGACTCAATGACTTGGGTTATATATTTCAAGATTATGCTATATTGCCATCTTTAACAGCACTTGAAAATACAATGTTGCCACTTCTTATGCAGGGTTATGATGCAAAAGAGGCTGAGGAAAAAGCAAAGAATGCTCTTGTAAAGCTGGGTATTTCAGATCGTATGAATAACTTACCTAGTCAATTGTCTGGTGGACAACAACAGCGTGTATCTATTGCTCGTGCTATAGCTCATAATCCAAAGATAATATTTGCCGACGAACCAACAGCTAACTTGGATTCTGAAACTTCTGAGCAAGTAATCCAAGCATTCTTAGCACTCAATAAAGAAGGGCAGACCATAATAATGGTTACTCATGAACCTGAATATGCAAAGATGGCCCACCGCACAATATTCATGACCGATGGTGTTATCACTAGTGATGTAATGAATAAACAATAATTATTTTAATATTTATTGTTTAGAATAAATAAAATGCCCTCTGTTTGCAGAGGGCATTTAAATAAAATTTTACTTTTTAATGTACCATACTAAATGGTATTATTTGTCCTGCTTTGAAAGGACGAACATTGCCAGGAAGAATCTCTGGTATTACTTGATCCTCTCTTTTGATTGTAATCATTTCTTCGGATGGTTCTAACCCATAAATCCAAAGATTATTCACAGACATAAAATCAGAAAATTTAAGGATTTCATCATAAGAACTAAGCATTCCGTGTTTATCAAAAGCCATGGCATACAATTCTGTGCTTGCGTATGAATTATAGCAACCACAACGACTACAATGATCGTGTTTTGAGGTCTCATCATGTGGGGCACTGTCAGTACCAGCCCCAAATTTGTAGTGTTTTGATCCGCTCATAATTGCTTTGCAAATATAATTTACATCACTTTGATGTTTTAGAATTGGTAAGCACATGTTTTCCGCATACATCCCAGGCTTATATGGTGGAACGCCATTATGGAACAATGCATCATGATTGTACATAATATGTTGTGGGGTTATTGTTCCAACAACATTATCTGGACAGCTTTCTACAAATTGGCAGGCCTCTTTGGTTGTAATGTGTTCAACCGAAATTATTAACTCGGGTAAATCTTTATGTATTTGTACCAGAGTTTCATCTGTGAAAACACGTTCACGATCTGTAAAAGGAATTTCAAAACGCGATGCTTCTGTTTCTGGGTGAATTAATAATGGCATTTTGATTTTTTGCATTCTTTCCAAAATTGGATAGATTTTTTTTATATCACTCACACCACTTTCAGAATTAGTTGTGGCTCCTAATGGATACAATTTTGCAGCTTTCCATACATCAAGTTCGAAACATTTTGATAGGGTATCGACATTAGTCACATCTGTAAGATAGCATGTGAGTACTGCTTTGAAATTAGGGTACTCTAGGTCTGTTGCTATTTTTTTGATTTGTTCTGCATATTTTAATGCACTCTGCCAGTCACCAATTATTGGATTTGTATTAGGCATTACTACGGCACCCCAGTTACTACGAAGAGTAAAAGGCATAATAGATGGCATTAAGCCATCTGGTTGGCGAAAATGTACATGCCTATCAAAAGGCATACGGATTTTTAATAATTCTTTTTCCATGGTTTTTAATTTTGTTTATGCTTATACTAGGACTTTCTTGTTTAAAATGCAAGGGGGTTGTTGTTTTGTCAAATCCTTGCTAGACTGCAGAAAAATAGTTTTAAAATATGAAAAAGCAAAACCACTTTGATTCGCCGGTGATAGCATCATCTGGCATGATGGGTTTCTATGGTGAGGGGTACCCTTATCATAAAATCTTTAAATTTCTCTTTCCATTCCTATTTTCATTTCGTTGGATAACTTTCCAATCGAAAACAGCTACTGCTGATGAGAGGGTAGGTAACATGGAGTTAAAATCTGATGGAGTTACACCCGTAGAATTTAACCCTAAATGTATTAGTGCAAATCTTGTAAAAGGGGTAGGGGTTAATAATGTATCCCTTTCTAATATGGGAATATTTAAACTTTTACAAAAAGGTATTTGGCAGGAAATGACAAAAGAAATACATCTGTCTGTGATGTTGCTCGGTGTAACATCAAAAGAAAGAACCGAGGAAGCCATAGCAATTCGTGATGTATTTATTCTTTACAAATCTCAATTTGAAGCCAAGAAGATTTTCCTCCATTGGAATATTTCTTGCCCCAACACGGGTCATGATGCACAGAATTCATTCATTGAAAATTTTGTGGATGAGTATAATATACTTTCACAAATAGGTTGGCCTATCATTCTTAAAGTTGCTTGGGATTTTCCATACAATGTTGCAAAAAAGTTGGATGATATGGAATGTATTTATGGCTTTGATGCAATAAACACAATACCTTTCGATTCATTACCTTATGAGGATAAGGGTAAATATTTCAAATATGAAAGATTTTTCTATTCTAAAAGATACATTTCACCTTTAGATAAATATCAAGAGATTTTTAAATTCAAAGGGCGTGGTGGAGTGTCTGGAAAGCCAATTCGTAAATACGCATTGAAATGGATTAGTGGAGCTCGTGCTAATGGGATAAATAAGCCTATTATTGGTGGGGGTGGTATTTTAAATCCATACAATGTGTGGCAGTTTAAAAAAGCTGGAGCTACTGCAATTAGTCCAGGGTCTATAACTTTTTTAAGACCATGGAATTTGTTACTTGTTACTTTAACTGCAAAATTTTTATTTCGTAATGGTCATTAATTTGTATTAGAAATACTAACTTAAAAAAGGCTTAGGAAACTAAGCCTTTTATTTATGGTATAATAGGGACACAAGACAACATTATTAGTAATAAATAGGCGATTCATTCGTCAATAATTATATGGAAACACTTACAACAAACAAGAGGTTTATACAGGTTTGCACAGTACTAGGCGGGTTACTCGCTTTATTTGTGATTGTATTAATAATAAATAGTCTAAAGGAGGGGCGTTATATAGGTCATGCTGATGGCGGAGTTAGTACTATTACAGTAAGTGCTGATGCAGATGTAATGGCTGTACCAGATATTGCTGTTTTGAATGTAAATTTAGAAAATGAAGGTAAGACTTCAAAAGAGGCAAGTGCAGATTTGAATGCGATGCTTACAAAGACTTTAGATTATCTAAAATCACAAAATATAGATGAAAAAGATATAAAGAGCGAATACGGTGGAGTAAACCCAAAATATGATTATGGCCAAGTGGTTTGTATAACTTATCCCTGTCCAACAAAATCTCCAACTATCGTTGGCTACACAGCTACTCAATCTATAACAATCAAAGTACGTATGGCTGATAATGCAAATGAGATTCGTACAGGATTAACAAACATCGGTATTACAAATATTTCTGGACCGAATTTTAGTATTGATGATGAAGATGTGCTGAAGGATCAAGCTCGAGAAAAAGCAATAGATCTTGCAAAAGAAAAAGCAGAAATATTGGCAAAGCAATTGGGTGTAAATATTGGGGACATTGTAAACTTTTCTGAAAATTCAAATGGATACCCTATGATGTATGCATCCAAGGCTATGGATATGACAGCAGGATCTGCTATGCCAGAAAGGGCTCCAGAATTACCAAAAGGCGAAAACAAGATAACTTCAAGTGTAACTATTACATACGAAATAAGATAAATTTTTTATGAAAAACATAAACATAAATATAAACAAGAGTGTACTTTATGGAATTATTGGTTTATTTGTTGGGGTAATTATTACAAGTGGTTTTTTTATGATGAATCATCACCGAGGTGGAGATAAGAAAGATTACTCTCATAAAATGATGATGCACAAGATGCCAGATGGGACTATGATGGACAATATGGGTCTTGAAGGAAAAACAGGAGAAGAATTTGATAAAGCATTTCTATCTGAAATGATTGTTCATCACCAAGGTGCTGTAGAAATGGCACAAATGGTCCTTGTTACTTCAAAGCGTCCTGAATTAACTAAACTTGCTAACGAAATCATAACTGCTCAAACAAAAGAAATTACTTTGATGCGAGAATGGCAAAAACAGTGGTTTAAATAAACATAAAACCCCTCTATTTTAGAGGGGTTTTATGTTTATTGACTTTTCGATGTATTAGGGGTAGTATGTATTTATATACGCCCGCAGGGTGTTTTTTAATATAAACAAATATATGAACAAAATTATTGAATTTTTGAAGGAAACAAAAGCTGAAATGGCACACGTGAAGTGGCCAACAAGGAAACAATCTATAGCCTTTACTGTGGCTGTTATTATTGTGTCTGTTTTTGTCGCTTATTACTTGGGTCTTATGGACTTTATCTTTAAGAAGGGTTTAGAGAGTCTGCTTACTAAATAACCTACCTGCCAATAGGCGGGAATTTAAAATTAATTATATGGCAAAACAAGAATTAAGAGGTGAGAGAAATTGGTACGCAATACATACATATGCAGGTTATGAAAATGCAGTTCTAAGAAATCTTCGTCAGCGTATCGACTCACTTGGTATGAATGATAAAATTTTTAGTGTTATAGTTCCTACAGAAAAAAAGATAAAGATCAAAGGTAGCAAGAGGGTAGAAGTAGAGGAAAAGATTTATCCAGGTTATATCTTGGTAGATATGATAGTGGACGACAACTCTTGGTACGTAGTTCGTAACACACCTCGTGTTACAGGGTTCGTTGGAGCAGGTGTGAATCCAGTACCTCTTGATAAAAAAGAAGTAGATGATTTGTTTGGACGTATGGAAGGTGGTGATGCTAAGCACCAAATAGATTTAGCTATCGAAGAGATCGTTAGTATCAATGATGGACCATTCAAGGATTTGGAAGGTAAGGTTAGCGAGATAGATCAAGATCGTGGTAAGGTGAAAGTATTGGTATCAATGTTCGGACGCGAAACACCAGTCGAGCTTGATTTCCTTCAGGTACGCAAGATGTAATTCGGAAATCATTTACTTATAAGCTTCTCATTAAGTAGATGAATTGATAAATAGTAATTATAATTTAAATTTTTAAAAATATATGGCAAAGAAAATAATAAAGAAAGTTAAACTTCAGATTCAGGCCGCAAAGGCAACTCCTGCGCCACCACTAGGTCCTGCGCTTGGTCAGGCCGGTGTGAACATTGCAGAATTCTGTCAGAAGTTCAACGCAGCGACAGCAGATATGGCAGGTGATAAAGTAGGTGTACAGATATTCGTTTACGAGGACCGCACTTATGACTTCGTGGTAAAGACTCCACCAGTAGCAGGATTGATATTCAAAGCTGCAGGTATCGAGAAGGGTTCAGGTAAACCAAACACTTCAAAGGCAGGTAAGATTACAAAAGCACAAGTTCGCGCAATAGCCGAGAAGAAGATGCCAGACTTGAACGCAAAGGATATCGAAGGCGCAATGAAGATCATCGAAGGTTCAGCACGTTCAGCAGGTATCACAGTAGTAGAATAGTAGTTACACAATAAAAAAACCTCGACTTTTGTTCGAGGTTTTTTTATTGTGTATTGACTTTTTGTTGATTTTAGAATAGGTTAGAATAAAAACATGAAAGAAAAAAACTTTACTGTTGTATTGGAAAATGATGAATCCCCAGTACTGATTACTGTGCCTCATGGTGGAATGAGTAACATGTATGGATCTTGGCTCGAAACTTTTTTCCAAAAGCGTATCAAATCAGAAAATCTATCAGACAACTATATTAAAGGAGAGAAAGTTGTGACAGGAGGTGATGGTCAGATTCTCCATGTTGCTTCTGATATTTTGAAATCTTGTAATGTTAATGCTGTTATTGGACTCTTGCCTCGGGCTTTTGTCGATTATAATCGTTTTGTTCCAGAAGTTGCATATACTGATGAAAAAATTAAACCTTTTTATAATGCATATCATAATGGGATTAAAAGAATTATCAATAATCTGCTAAAAAAACACAAATGTGTATATTTATTTGATCTGCATGGTTTTGCAAAGCAACCATTAGAGAAAATAGATTTTGACGTTATTCTTGGTACAAATGGGGAATCATCCCCTAAGGGTCTGGATAAAAAATTTTATTATTTTTTGAAAAATAAAAACTACAATGTTTTTTGTGCAAATGTAGATGGTTTGCCTTCCGAATGTATGTACAAAGGAGACACTACTAATCTTCATTATTTTAAGAAATTTAAAAATGTAGAATCAATATTGGTAGAAATATCCCCATTCTTTAGAGGAAAAAAGGTTCTAAATTCTAAGGAAAATGGTGAAAAGATAGCCAAAGATATTGCAGATTTTTTTAAAATAATAGAAATCTAATTGAATTATAGACATTACCAAAAACCTGTCGCATGGAAATGCAACAGGTTTTTTTTATTTTGTATTTAGAATTTATTTTTCCACATCATGGATTCTTTTGGTAATGCTTCTTGGTGTGAATATTTTGCATTATCCTTCTTGTGATATAGTCTGTCTACCTCACCATCTACAACATAATATATTACTTGGCCTATTGGCATCCCTGCATAAACTCGTACAGGTATAGATGTAGATATCTCGAGTGTCCAGTATCCGCAGAACCCTACATCACCCTTACCGGCTGTAGCATGAATATCGATACCTAGGCGCCCAGTAGATGATTTACCTTCTAGGAAGGGAACATGCTTGTGACTTTCGGTATATTCAAATGTAGAGCCTAGATATAGTTGGCCTGGTTGCAATACAAAGCCTTCTTCGGGAATCTCAAAGTGTCTAACTTCATTGTGCTTTTTTGCATCGAGCTCTTTATCTATATATTGTGCTAGGTGTTTGGAAAGGTGTACATCGTATGAATTGCCACCCATATTGGATACATCAAATGGTTCTATTTTTATCTCACCATTTTCTATGCACTCTAGTATCTTTTTATCTGAAAGTATCATAATTGTAATTGTACTTTTTAATTATTAATTTGCAACCTTTTCGTAAACTACAAATGAATGGGGAAATTTGTTGAACTCGTCACTCTCATGACTTACTTTGGATACTTCTTTCCATTCAGGTCCAATATTGGGGAAGTGAGCATCAGCTTCAAAATTCTGATGTACGTGAGTTATGTACAGTCGGTTTGCCTTTTCTATTGCTTGTTTGTATATTTCTGCACCACCGATTACAAATACCTCTACTTCGTCTTGATTCTCTTCGAAATTCCTACCATGTTCTAGGCTTGCTAGGCGCAATGCTTCATCGAGTGAGTTGGCTACCTCAATACCGTCTTTCATATAGGTAACATCACGAGTGATTATTATATTGCGTCTTTTTGGAAGTGGGCGCCCGATAGATTCGAAAGTTTTCCTACCCATTATTACAGGGTGGCCGGAAGTGGTTTCTCGGAAATGTTGCATATCGCGTGGCAGATCCCATAGTAGGGCATTACCCAACCCTATTTCATTATTTTCCCCAATGGCTGATATAAGTGAAAGTATCATATTTAGATTGCTATTTCGAAAGGTATTCTGTCATAGCTTTGGTAGCCGTTGACTTTAGTGTCCTCATATTTCCAATCATAGATAGATTTCCAATTTTCTGTTTGGATAGTTGGCAGAGGGTGTTTGTTTGGGTCACGAGAGAGTTGTTCTTTTGCACCATCTACATGGTTTTCAAACAAGTGCACATCTGCAAGGAATCCAACTAATTTACCCTCTTGAAGTCCTGCTTCTTTTGCTATCAAGTGAAGTAGTAAAGCATAACTTGCTATGTTGAAAGGAAGTCCGAGCATTGTATCTACAGAACGCTGATTCCAAAGTAAATTTACCTTGCCGTTTATTGTTGTAACTTGAAAAGAGTAGTGACAAGGTGGCAGACCCATTTCTTCTAGCATCAACGGGTTCCATGCATTTACAATCATTCTGCGATCACGTGGGTTTGTTTTTAAAATATCTATCAATCTTTTTAATTGATCAAAACCTTTCCCTGTGTAATCTGTGTCGTAGCTTTCGTATTTAGCGTTAAAGTGTCTCCATTGGAATCCATATATTGGTCCAAGGTCGCGTTCTTCTAACATTTTCTTTTTACTTTCTGCATCATGCCCATAAGGAGCTTTTTTAGGACTTGCCCACTCATCCCAGATATGATTGTTGCGATCAAGTAGCCATTGTTTGTCAGTAACACCATTTATGAAAAATTCCAATTCACTTGCTATTAATCGCATAGGCATCTTTTTTGTAGTTAGGAGAGGGAAGCCTTTGGACATATCATGTTCAAATATTGCACCTGCAATTGTGTACGCCTTTGGCCCTTGGCGAGTTTCTACTAATTGACCATTGTCTAAAACATTTTTAACTATATCTAAGTATGCTTTCATATACATATTATATATATAATATTTCTTTTTTACTATATATTGACTTATCTATTTATTTATGATATAATATAAAAAATAACATAAAATATGAGAGAATTTTGGCACAGGTTTTGGACAAGCCTACGTTGGTTCATTGGAACCGTAATTGTCCTCGCGATAGTAATTGCCTTGATTTGGCGTGGAGTCGACAGGGAAGGTTTTACAACAACCGTAAATGGTTGGATGTATGATCTTTGGGAAATAATCAAGTTTATTCTTGGTTGTATCCTGGCTTTTGCTCTCCTCTTTGCCGGCATCCGTTGGATGTTTGGTAGAAAGCCCTTCAGTGGAAGTAAGGGGCATTAAATGCAGACTTCACATTTTTTTTAAAAAGAAAGCAGACCATTATTTTGGCCTGCTTTTTTGTTTACCTGCAGTGTGGTAAAATTTGGCTATTAATACCTAGCAAACAATATTATGTATATCGATCAACAAGACAAAGAAGTGTGGGATGCAATAAAGGGTGAGGAGAAGAGGGAGGAGGATGGGTTGGAATTGATACCTTCTGAGAACTATGTATCACTTGCTGTTCGCGAAGCAAATGGATCTGTGTTTACCAATAAATATTCCGAAGGGTACCCAGGCCGTCGATATTATGGCGGGCAGGATTTTACCGATGTTGTAGAGCGTCTAGCTATCGAACGTGCGTGCCAACTTTTTAATTGTAAGTTTGCCAATGTTCAGCCACACTCAGGAGCACCAGCGAATCTAGCAGTATACGCGGCACTCCTTGCACCAGGTGATACAGTGATGGGTATGGACCTTTCACACGGTGGGCACCTTACTCATGGCCACCCGATGACACTACCTGCAAAGATTTATAAATTCGTAACTTACAAGATGAAGGACCCAGAGACAGGCGAGATTGATTACGATGATATGCTTCGTGTTGCAAAGGAGGAGAAGCCAAAATTAATTATTGCTGGATTCTCTGCATACCCACGTACACTTGATTATAAAAAGTTCGTAGACATAGCACACGAAGTGGGTGCTATAACAATGGCAGACATGGCGCACATCGCAGGACTCATTGCTGCAAAAGCTTTGCGCAACCCTTTTGATGATGGCTTTGATATTATTACAACAACAACTCACAAGACACTTCGTGGTCCACGTGGAGGTATGATCCTTGTTCGCGAAGACGAAGAGATAGCAAAGAAGATCGATAAAAGTATCTTTCCAGGTATACAGGGTGGCCCACACATGCACACTATCGCAGCCAAGGCTGTGGCATTCGGTGAAGCGCTTACACCTGAATATCAAGAGTACGCACAGCAAGTACTGAAGAACGCAAAAGCAATGGAAGAAGTTTTCAAGGCGGAAGGTGTACGCATGATCGGTGGTGGAACAGATAACCACCTTATCCTTGCAGACGTTTATGGTTCACTTGGCGTAACAGGCAAAGAGGCACAAACAGTACTAGACGAAGTGGGTATTACACTTAACATGAACTCTATAGCAGGGGACACTCGCAAGCCTTTGGATCCATCTGGTATCCGATTTGGAACACCAGCTATTACTACTCGTGGATTCAAAGAAGAGGATTGTAAAGAAGTGGCAAGGTTGTTGATTCAGACTTTGAAGAACAAAGACAACGCAGAAATGAAGGCCGAAATAAAAGCAAAAATAAAAACTCTCGCCCACTCTCACCCAATCCCAGAGAAGTTTGTGTAATTAATATTAATTGAAATAAATTTATGGATGAAGGATTGAGGAATAATGGAATAAAAAAAGTTGAAAATACTATTCTGGATCAGAAAAGTCCAGACAGTGTGACACACTTTTCCAAAGAAGACAGAGAATACTTGTCTCAGCGTTTTATGGAGCTTTTAAAAGAAAGGAAAAAAGCCGTTGCTGAGTATATTGGTTTAATCGAGGGGACTGTCCCTGATGAAGATATAGAAAGAAGTAGGGCTCTCATGATTTTTTCTCAATCTTTATACTCATTAATAAAAGACCCTCGTTTCCCTCAACAGGAAAAAATGATACTAGAATCTGCTTTTTTGGATATTTTTCCTAAGGATAACAATAGTCTTGATGGGGTTAACATGAATCCAGACTCAATTAAAACTATCTTTGAAACTCTCGGTCAAATTTTAACCCCCGAAGTTACGACAGCATTGAATGCTTATGCCGAAAAAATATTTATAAAACCATTTGATCAGGCTATAGAAGTTAAAGAATAAAAAATTTGATCTATGAAGCCACAAATTACAACTTTTATCTTTGACTGTTTTGGGGTTATTTGTGACCCTGTGCTAAATGGGTGGTATAAAGAGAATAGATTAAAAAATGGAACAGACAGATAAAAAACTTTGGTTCAAGAGGAAGCCTTATGGGTGGGGCTGGGTACCTGTGTCATGGCAGGGGTGGGTGGTAGTATTGGTTTATATTTTATTTATGCTTGGTGCTTCATATCTTAACCAAACACAATTTCCAGATGGAAATTTGTTTATTGGTTTTGTATTTCCATTCATTATATTTACATCTATACTTATTTTTATTTGTTATAAAAAGGGGGAGAGTCCAAGATGGCAATGGGGCAACGAGAAAAATATAAATAAATTAAAAGAATAATTATGAAAAAAGGAAAATTAATAGTAATAGACGGTACAGATGGAAGTGGTAAGGCGACACAAGTCGCTTTGTTAGAAAAGCGATTAAAGAAGGAAGGGTACAAGGTAAAGAATGTCGATTTTCCAGAATATTATAAAAACTTCTTTGGTAAATTTATCGGCCACTGTTTGAGTGAACAATATTATAATTGGGTAAATATTCATCCAAAGATTGCATCGATCGCTTATGCGGCCGATAGATGGGAATCTTCAGAAGAGGTAAAGAAGTGGATAGACAAAGGTTATATAATCCTTGCGAACCGATATGTTAGTTCAAACCAAATCCACCAAGGTGGCAAGATAAAGAATATGATAAAGAGACAAGCATTTATCGAATGGCTCGACGAGATGGAATACAAAGTTTTCAAGATTCCACGGCCAGATGTTGTGTTCTATCTTGGATTACCTATTAGTATCTCAAAGAAACTAATAAAGGAAAGGGATAAGAAGGATGGCCGTGCATATTTAGGTAAGAAACAAGATGTACATGAGAAGGACGTAGGATTTTTGGAAAATTCCCGCAAGAGTGCAATATGGCTTGCCAAAACTCAGAAGAATTATTTGCAAGTAGATTGCGCTCCGAAGAATGTATTGCGTACACGCGAGGATATCCACGAAGAAGTTTATAAAAATGTGTTTAAGGTTTTAAAAAAGTAAAATTATAAATTAATTTTTAAAAATATATGGAATTAAATGAATATCAAAAGAAAGCATTAACTACTGCTATGCACCCAGCGAAATATAATATTATTTATCCTGCACTTGGTTTGGGTAATGAAGCGGGGGAGGTCATGGGTAAGATAAAGAAATGGCTTCGAGGTGATGATGGTGAACAGATGAGTGATGAAAGAAAGGATGCATTGAAAGGCGAGCTAGGTGACGTATTATGGTACTTGGCAGTATTGGCCAATGACTTGGGTATAGAACTTGATGATGTTGCAAAGTCAAATGTAGATAAACTTCAATCCAGAAAAGAGAGGGGTACAATACAAGGCGATGGAGATGTAAGGTAAAAATAAAAAGCTTGAGGTAAAACCTCAAGCTTTTTATTTATATATTAGACAAAATATGTTAAAGTGGCTTTATGATACAAGACGAGATCAAAGCTAGTATAAATAAAGCCTTGCAGAACCTGGGTATACAGGCAGGGGCTATTGTACTTGAACACCCAGCTGATTTGAATAATGGTGATTATTCAACGAATGTGGCTATGGCATATGCAAAGCAGGCAGGGATGAACCCGAGAGAATTGGCAGAAAAAATTGTTGAAATTCTTCGACAAGATCAGGGTGAATTTCATGTACGTGAAATTCAAGTAGCTGGTGCAGGGTTCATTAATTTTTATCTATCTCGTGAATTTTTTACTAATGCAATTGGTGAGATATTAAATAAAGGTAGCGAGTGGGGTAAGAGTGAAATATCAAAAGGTAAAAAGATAATGGTAGAGTATACTGACCCAAACCCTTTCAAGCCATTTCATATCGGACACCTCATGACCAATGCTATAGGTGAGTCGGTGGCACGCATTGTCGAATTCTCAGGGGCTACAACTGTACGCGCAAATTATCAAGGTGACGTAGGAATGCATGTAGCAAAAGCAATATATGGTATGTACAAGGCTGGCTCTCCAGCAAATGAATCTGCATCTGCTTCAGTTCTAGCCCAATACATAGGGGATTGTTATGCACAAGGTAGCGATGCTTATGATAATGATGAAAATGCAAAGAAGGAAATCGAAGCTCTAAATAAAAAAGTTTATGATAGGAGTGATGTTGAAGTAAACAAAATATATGACTGGGGCCGCGAGGTAACACTGGAAGCTTTTGAAGAAATTTATAAAATCCTTGGGACAAAATTTGTTCACTACTTTTTCGAAAGCGTCATGGCCCCAATTGGTGAGAAGATAGTGAGGGACAATATTCCAAATGTTTTCGAAGAGTCTGACGGAGCAATAGTTTTCAAAGCAGAGAATTATGATCCAAAGTTACACACTCGTGTATTTATTACATCACTAGGCATCCCATTGTACGAGACAAAGGAAATAGGCCTAACTATAACAAAGTTTGAAAAGGAACAGGACCTAGACCTATCTATAGTAGTGACTGCCATTGAACAAGGCGAGTATATGAAAGTAGTAGCAAAAGCTATATCACTTATCCATCCGGAGTACGAGGCACGCATGAAGCATATTACTCACGGCATGATGCGCCTAACAAGTGGCAAGATGAGTTCACGCAAGGGTAATATTATTACTGGTGAGTCACTATTACACGACTCTATTGATACTGTTTATGAGAAGATGACTGAGAGGGAACTGAGTGATGAGGAAAAGAAGAATATTGCAGAAGTAGTAGGTGTGTCCGCACTAAAATATTCCATACTACGTTCATCGCTGGGATCAGATATTATTTATGATTCTGAAAAGTCTATATCTTTCGAAGGGGATTCTGGTCCGTATTTACAATACACAGCGGTGCGTGCAAATGCGATACTTGGAAAAGCTGGCTTAAACAATTTCGATACACACAACTCCCCAGCAGAAGTAACAGTTTTGGAAAAGATGTTGTACCAATTCCCTGAAGTGGTTGTCCGCGCGTATACAGAACTTGAACCACACCATATAGCCACATATGCTACCGAGCTTGCAAGTAGCTTTAATAGTTTCTACGGTAATACTCATATACTAAATGATGAAAATGAATACAAAGCTTACCACCTAGCCCTTGTTTCCGCATTCCACACAACAATGCAAAACGCCTTATACCTCCTAGGTATCCAAACCCCAAATAAAATGTAAATTTTATGAATCCTGAAACACATAATTGCCAGAACTGTAAGAACGACTTCGCCATCGAGCCGGATGATTTTGGCTTTTATGAAAAGATGGGTGTGCCTGCACCAACTTTCTGCCCAAAATGCAGAAGAACAAGAAGGTTAGCATGGCTCAATGATTTTGTTCTGTATAACAGAGAGTGTTTTATGTGTAGTAAAAAGTTTATTTCTATATATGCACAAAATAATGCAAGTGAGGTAATGTGCCCGAAGTGCTTCTTTGGAGACAAATTTAATCCAGAAGATTATGGTATAGAATATGACCCCACAAAATCTTTCTTTGAACAATTTAATAATCTTTTAAAATCTATACCAAAACTTGGAATAGTAAATGATGAAGGTATCGGGAGCGTTAATTGTTTGTACAATAACGACATTGCTTTTTCTAAGAATTCTGCAATGTGCTTTGTGGCATGGCGAATGGAGAATTGTTTATATAGTATGTATATAAATGTAGCCAAAGATGTTTGTGATTGTCATTGTATAAATGAAATGAGCGAATTTACATATGAAGGGGTGGTTATTGACTCGGTGGCTCGTAGTAAATACATATATTGGTCCGCTTCATGCACAGATTGTTTCTTTGGTTATGATTTACGAGGATGCACAGATTGCTTTATGTGTGTGGGCCTACGTAACAAGCAACACTATTTTAAAAATAAGAAATATACAAGAGAGGAATATAACAAAATAATTGAATCCTATAAACTTGAAACCAGAAGTGGGGCTAAAAAAGCCAAGGAAGAGTTTGCAGATTTTATAAAAGATCACCCAAGGAAGTTTGCAGATCTTCGTAATTGTGTAAATTGTACAGGAGCAGAAATGGTTCGAAGTAAAAATACACATGATTCAAAATATGCTGCTTTTTCTGAAGATTCTAGATACTCTCACAATGGGGTTACTTTTAAATCTTGCTATGATTGTGCTGGTGGAGCGGAAACAGAGCTTGCCTATGAGTGTGTTACTCCCGATCAGTCCTACAACTCACTAGCTACAATAAAATCTTGGAAAAATAGGAATATCTCATACTGTATAGATTGTCATTCATGTGAAGAAGTTTTTGGCTGTGTGGGAGTAAAGACTGGGAAATATGTGATTCTTAATAAAAGGTATAGCAAAGAAGAATATTTTAAATTAAAAGAACAGATAATCGAAGATATGAAAAACAGGGGGGAATATGGTGAATTTTTCCCAGCAAAATATGCTCTTTGTGGAATAAACGAAACTCGGGCTATAGAGCAGCTTGATATTTTAAAAGAAGAAGCAACAGAGAAAGGGTATCATTGGCAAGATGAATTACAACAAACAAGAGGCAAAGAAACAATAAAGCAGGTAGACATACCCGATAGTATTGAAGACGTGCCAGATACAATAACCTCGGAAATTCTTGCTTGTGTAGAATGTGAAAGAAATTACAAAATTTTACCGGATGAATTTACATTTTATAAAAGGTTAAAAATTCCTATTCCTGAGGCTTGCTTTTTCTGTCGTTATGCAAAGAGGGAAGCAATGCGAGGAAGTTTTGATCTAGTAAACAGACAATGTGATTGCTCGCAAGAAAGTCATGAACACGAAGGGTATTGTAATAATACATTTGAAACATTTTTTACAAATCAAGAATCCCGACCAGTGTATTGTGAATCTTGTTATCAAAAGGAGGTGGTGTAGGGTATTTGACATTATTTATCATTTTGATAGTATAAAAATATGAATAAGTTTACAAAAGCAACAGTATCTATGATGATGCGAAGCCCAAATATCGAGGTTGCTTTTTGTACTGCATAATTTTCTAAAATATGAAATACAAAAAACAGCCCCGATGGGCTGTTTTTTTTGTTCTTTAAAATAAAACCAAATAAATATAAAAATATGCAACTAACAATCATCTCCGACTGCTGTGACGACAATGCTCGTGCTAGGCAAATTCTCCGCTATCAAGCATTGCTTGGTAATGTGAACACTACTTTTGTTGGTGTTACCACCGATCTAGAAGCCTCAGGTAACCTCATTGATGCTATTGATGCGCATAAGGATTCAAAGGGTATTATTGTTGTAAATGTTGCCCCTCGTGGTAACAAAGAGCAATATCCAAATGGAATTCCATTCTGTTTCCACTGGTTTAAAAATTTGCTGATCATTGGAACACCAAATTGTTTTTCTTTAGCTAAAAAGCTTGGAATGTTTAAGTATACATTTGAAACAAATGTTTTAAATGTGTGTAGTAAATTTTTACCAGAAGAGGAGGCAATTCGTATTTCTGAATCACAATTCAGGAGTTACGAATATTTGCCTTATTTAGCCAAATGGATTGTAGATGAGGAAGATGTCCCATCAAGCAAAATTCAAATACAAAATTTTGGCTATCAGAATTTTGTATGGTCAGTAGACTGCTTTGGAAATTGCAAGACCACCTCAACTAATAAATGGGTAAATGTTCTGGAAAACAGATCATTACTTGACCCTAAATATTATGAAAAGTTGGCGGACGTTCCCAAAGAAGACCATTCTCCAGCTTTTGTAAAAGGTAGTTCTGGATACAAGAGTAAGCGATTTCTTGAAATTGTTCTACAAGGTAGATCAGCTAGTAAAATATTTAAATATAAAGTTGGTGATCAGGTTTGAGTTTTATTTAAATGTTATAAAAGGCTTGTCCGTGTGGCAAGCCTTTTTTCTTGCAAAATTTGGGTTTTAGAGTATGATTTGGGTATAAGTCATTAGAGGCTATCACCTCTAGAGCCTGCCTGCCGGCAGGCAGGCTTTGGGAAGAAAGTCGTAAGACCGTAGAACCCACAAAAATGAGAGCCCGAAAGGGAAACAAGGTGGTACCGCGAGAAGCTCGTCCTTGTATAACAATTTATATTGTTGTACGTGGACGAGTTTTTTTATTTTTAATTTCAAAATATTATGGAAAACGAAAAAAGTAATAATTCAAAAAGGGAAGAGAGTGTTTTAGGATTCTGGAAAGAGAATGACACTTTCAATAAGTCACTAACAAAGGAGGCTCCAAAGGGAACTTACGTTTTCTACGATGGGCCACCATTTGCTACAGGTTTACCACATTATGGGCATATATTAGGATCGACAGCAAAAGATGTGATTGGAAGATATAAAACCATGCGAGGGTTCCATGTACCGAGGCGCTGGGGTTGGGATTGCCACGGTCTACCTATTGAGAATATTGTCGAGAAAGAGCTAGGTATATCAGGGCGTAAAGCTATCGAGGAATTCGGTGTAGATAAATTCGCCGAGCATGCACGTAGTGCTGTGTTGAAATATGTAGGTGAATGGAAGAAGACAGTGGACCGTATGGGTCGCTGGGTAGACTTCGATAACTCGTATAAGACTATGGACAATAGCTTTATCGAGAGTGTATGGTGGGCACTGGGGCAGATGAATGACAAAGAGTTACTTTACGAGGGTGTGCGCGTATTGGCATACTGCCCACGTTGCGAGACTCCAATAGCCAATTCAGAAATTGCTATGGATAATAGTTATAAAGACATAACTGATATTTCTGTTTATGTGAAATTTCGTGTTTCGCAGAATCAGGAAAATTCTGTCGCTTTACCCTCTCTCCGGGGGCTCCGACACGACGAGAATTTTCCTGATTCTGCTTCACATACATATTTACTTGCTTGGACTACAACCCCTTGGACTTTGCCGGGCAACACTGCGATAGCTGTAAATAAAGATATTGATTATGTTTATGTGAAGACTACTAATGCTGGTGGCGGACACGACCACCTTATAGTGGCAAAGAATCTTTTTGAAAAGTTGAAAGATAAATTTGTAGAACCTGAAATATTGAAGGAAGTGAAGGGGAGTGAATTGGTAGGTATGCAATACGAACCGGTGTTTGATTATTATAAAGATGTTGATATGCCAAACAAAGAAAATATTTGGCGTGTATGGCATGCCGACTTTGTAACCGATGATGCAGGTACAGGTATTGCACACGAGGCTCCAGCTTTTGGTGAGGATGATATGAATCTTGCAAAAGAGAATAATATTCCTTTTATTCGTCATGTTGAACCAAACGGATTCTTTACTAAAGAAGTAGTAGATTTTCCTGATGTAAAAGCCAAGCCAAAGGAGGATCCACAATCAACCGATGTATTGGTGATAAAGTATTTGGCACACAAAGGTTCATTATTTGCAAAGGAAAAGATCGTGCACTCATACCCACACTGCTATCGCTGTGATACACCACTTCTATACTACGCACTACCTTCATGGTTTATAAATGTGCAGAAGGTAAAAGCCGAGGCATTGAAGAATGCCGAGGTTATGAATTGGGTCCCATCTCATTTGAAAGAGGGTAGGTTCAAGCATATCATGGAGGGTGCGCCGGATTGGACAATATCTCGCAATCGCTTCTGGGCTAGCCCCTTGCCATTCTGGAAATCCGAGAGTGGTAAATTGATGATAGTAAATTCGCTCGATGATCTGAAGAGCAAGGTAAAGAGGAGTGGTAACAGGTACTTTGTAGTGCGTCATGGTGAGGCACAACATAATGTGGAAAATAGGATTAGTTACAAGGATGAGGCAGGCGACTCGCTTACAGACAAGGGTATTGATCAGGCAAAAGAAGTAGCCGATAAATTAAAACATGCAAATATTACAAAAGTTTTTGCATCACGATTCGCACGTACAAATCAAACAGCTGAGATAATAGTTGATAGTATTGGTGTAGCAAAAGACAGTATCGATCACGATGAAAGACTTATAGAATTGAATCCAGGTGTTTATGATGGTCAGACTTGGCAGGTACGCAATGATTGGGCTTATGATCAATCAAGTTACTACCATGCGGCACCCGAAGGTGGTGAGAGTCATCAAAATGCAAAGAATAGGTTTGGAGATTTTATCTACGAATTGGAAAGTAAATATCAGAACGAAAATATATTGATCGTTACACATGGTATAGGACTTGAGGTTTTGCCAGCAGTGGCACTGGCTGCCGATGAAGTAACATCATTCAATATATATAGAGATAATCCACATAACCCATGTACATTGATCGACCTTGATTTTGTTCCACTACCACACAATGCACACTACGAGCTTGATCTACACAGGCCATATATCGACGCGATAAAGTTGGTGGACCACGAGGGTACTGAGTATACTCGTGTTCCTGAAGTTATCGACTGTTGGTTCGAATCTGGTTCGATGCCTTTTGCTCAAGATCATTATCCATTTGAAAGACCAAATTGGGAGAAGGAGAACTTCCCAGCAGGGTTCGTGGCTGAATATATTGCCCAGACTCGTACATGGTTCTACTACACACATATAATATCAAGCACTTTGTTTGGTCATGCACCATTCCGAAATGTTGTAACAACAGGAACTATACTTGCTGAAGATGGTAGCAAGATGAGTAAGTCAAAAAATAATTACCCTGACCCACAAATACTTTTTGATAAATACGGTGTAGATGCATTGCGATTCTACCTTATGTCTTGCCCTGTAATGAAGGGGGAGGATGTAGCATTTACCGAGAAGACTGTGCAAGAGATATCTAGCAAGATAGTAGGCAGGTTGGAAAATGTTACAACATTTTATGAGTTGTATCGCAATAAAGAATTGGAGAATAATAAAAATGTGGTAAGTGAAAATGTTTTAGATAAATGGATATTGTCACGCCTTGCTGAATTGGTGGTGGAAGTTACCGATGGTATGGAGGCTTATGATATGGTTCTATCTACACGACCGTTTGAATTGTTTATTGAAGATTTGTCTACATGGTACCTACGCCGATCACGTGACAGGTTGAAGGATGGTGACACAGAAGCTCTGTCTACTCTGTATTATGTACTAAAAAACACAGTTACGCTTATAGCGCCATTTACACCATTTATAGCCGAGGATATCTGGCAGAGGTTGAAGCTGAATAATGATGTGGAGAGTGTGCACCTAGCAGACTGGCCTGAGGTGGATGGTGAAGCTGATAAGGTTGTATTGGAGGAGATGCAAGAAGTACGCAACATTGTAACAGTAGGTTTGCAGATGAGGCAGAAAGCTGGTATCAAAGTTCGTCAGCCACTTTCAAAAATAATTGTTACAAAATCAAATATTACTTCTGAATACAAAGAAATATTGAAAGATGAATTGAACGTAAAAGATGTAGTCGTCGGTGCTGAGCTAGGTTTGGATACAGAGATAACTCCTGATCTAAAGCGCGAGGGTGACTATCGCGAGCTTGTTCGTGCTGTCCAAGATGGTAGGAAGAACATGGGACTTGTACCAGCTGATGTGGTGACTGTGACCATATCTATAAATGCGCAACATTTAGTAGAAGAATTTATGAATGAATTCAAGAAGACAGTAGGTGCTGGTGTTGTAAACTTTGCCGATAATGATGGCGAAACTGTAGTTGTAGATACATTAGAAATTAGAATTCAGATATCCAAATGAAAGAAAATGCATACGGAGTAGTTGTAGTTTTACTAGGAGATGAAAATAAATTTTTAATTTTACGACATAAAGAGATTGATTATGGTGTAAATTGGAGTTTCCCAAAAGGTCATTGTGAAGAGGGGGAAACACCACTACAAACCGCTATGCGTGAATTACAAGAGGAAACACAAATAGAAGACATTGAAATTCTAGATACTCCATTAATTCGTGAAGAATATTTTATAAAAAATGGAGTATTAAAGACTAATCAATATTTTATTGGTATTGCGAAAAATAAAACAGTAGTTATACAAAAGGAAGAGATTGACGAGTATAAATGGGTAACATACAACGAAGCTGTAGAAACATTTATGTTTAGTCAGGAAACACGCAAGGATGTATTAGATAAAGCTATTGAGTTTTTGATTGAATATGATAATAGAAAATAAAAATTAACATAAACACCATAATAGCCACGGCCGTGGCTAAGTGGTTTTATATAAAAATTTATTAATAAAAAAATGCTTCCGTAATATTACGGAAGCATTTTGAATTTTTAGGATGAGAATTACCTTAGGTTTTGAAAGGCCCAACCACGATTCATAGTGGATTCATTGAACTTTTTTCTTTCCATCTCTTCTTTCTCTTTACATTTTTGTTCATAGTGTAATTTATACTTTGGAGATAAAAAGCAAAGAATCTTGTTCGGTATACCAGTTATATACCACAAGATTAATAAAATTAGTAAAAGAAGGGCAAATAGAAATAGCCCAAGTAAACCCGCAATGTTTTGGATGATGTTTTTCATGTTTTTTAAATTAAGTTGTGAATGTGCAAATTGTTTTTTTTGTAAATATAAACACCAGCCATTTGAGGGCTGGTGTTTATATTTAAGTTAAATTATAGAGAGTATATTTAAACGCAAAAACCAGCCATCAAATTGTCAGCTTGCGGTACCGGAGAACTATTGATCTGTTTTGCGTAAATTTTCATTACCCATTCAATATAGCAATCCCACTAACCCTTGTCAAATAAGGGTTTTGATAGTTGTGATATAATTGAAGTATGAAAACAGTATTATTTTATGGTGACTCTCTTGTATATGGTAAAATACCTAAATTTACAAAAAGGTATAATCGCTCATTAAACTTTATTGGTGTTATTGAAAAAGACTTAGGAAAAGACTACAAAATAATTGATGAAGGATTGAGAGCCAGAACCCTTTCGGGAGAAAATAAATTTTTTCCAAACAGAAATGGGTTGAATCAATTTGGTCCTATTATTGGTAGTCATTTACCTTTAGACTTAGTATGGATATTTTTAGGCACCAATGATTGTAATAAGAAAGATTTAAAAACTGAAAAAGAAATATATCAAAGTTTATTAAATTATAAAAATGAAATTATCGAATGGTGTAAAAACCTCTCTATAGATCAAATACCTAAAATAGGCATTATCGCCCCACCAGAAATTCGTGCAGATCAGGTTCTAAAAGATGAGGTTATGAATAATATATTTGATATTCAGTCTCAACAAAAAATAATAAAAATAAGAGAAATATATAAAGATTTTTGTGAAAATGAAAATGTAATATTCTTTGATTCTAATGAGTTTTGTATAACAGCAGACGATGAGGGAATTCACCTAGATGAAAGTAATAATTTATCTTTAGGTAATGCTCTTTCTGATAAAATAAAAACATTAATATAAAATGGCGCAACATCATATACATCACACAGAGGGGATAGTTATCGGCTCGCGCAACAGGGGCGAGGCGAATAAATTATTTATTATCTATACACTCGACCATGGGTTAGTCTATGCCATGGCACAGGGGATACGACTTCATAAATCCAAACTTCGTTACTCAATGCAGGAATTGT
Source organism: uncultured Candidatus Saccharibacteria bacterium (assembly GCA_964639185.1). Taxonomy (GTDB): domain Bacteria; phylum Patescibacteriota; class Minisyncoccia; order Phycocordibacterales; family UBA9973; genus UBA8515. Next base: position 31,846 of record CAZXCN010000004.1, on the reverse strand, counting down.
CATATGTCAGTTTAGACTTGGTGCGTGGACGTGATATTTGGAGAGTGACATCAGCCACGCACGAGAACTCTTTTCCATACGCGCGCAAGGATATAAAGTCCATTGCACTTATGATGCGTGTTTGTAAATTGTTAGAGAGGCTCTGCGCTGGTGAAGAGGGTAATAGGGAGATATTCTACGATGTTGTGCAGGCTTTTACTACACTCGATACTGAAAATACAGATTCACAAATGTGTGATGCTCTGGAATTACAATTAGTGTTGCGTATATTGCACCAGCTGGGTTATATAGGAGATAGTGCCGATATCGATCATTGTTTGGGAGAGAGCTCTGTCCCAGAAGATGTTATGAAAGTTCTTGATAATAAGAAGCCAATAATATTAGCTATAAATAAGGCTTTGCGCGAAAGTCAGCTGTAAAATAAGCGACCTTATATGTTATAATATAGCCTATGGCAGAATCTAAGAACCCACTGCACAGAATAGAAGATATTAAACGTAAATTATACGAAAGAGGTTTTTCTTCGGAGGCTCATCATAAAGAAGGGGTCCTGCATGCTGTACCACACAATGTTCCAAATGCATGGAAGGAGTCTGAAGATACTGTATTAAAAAACACTCATATATCAATAGCAAAGAAATTTTTCATTGGAGCTATTTTGTTTTTCATTGGAGCAATATTTTTTGGAGTCTATATGTATATGAATGGTACTCGCACAGTGTCCAGCGACAATATAGAAATAAATATTTTAGGAAATGCATTTACTCAGGGTGGTGAAGAATTGTCGCTACAAATAGAAATAGTAAATCACAATAATGCAGCCCTTGAATTATCAAATATGGTTATTGAATATCCAAAAGGTGCATCTACTTCAGAAGTCGATTCACCTGATAGTATTATTCGTTTGCCAAAGGAGGAAATAGGTACTATACCAGCAGGTGGCCGAGTGGAAAAGTCCCAAAAGGTTACACTTTATGGTGATCAGAATACTATACGTAATGTAAAAGTGAAGCTTGAATATCACCCTGAAGGTTCAAATGCTATTTTTACAAAAGAAAAATCTTATCCTGTTACAATCAGTTCATCACCGATAACTTTGGCTATAGATGGTCCAATACAAACAAGTTCTGGTCAGGAAATAACTTTAAATATTACCACCACTCTCAACACAACATTACCTGAGGGCGATACAATGCTGTCAGTGAGTTACCCAAATGGTTTTAAGCCTAGTGAGACATTGCCGAAGCCTGTATTTGGTAATTCTGTTTGGAATTTAAATAATTTAGCAGTAGGTAAGCCAGTATCAATAATAATCAAAGGCACATTGAATGGCCAAGATGGTGATGAAAAAGCTTTCCATGTATATGTAGGAACAACAAAAGGAATGAATAAATCAATTGTTGATGTTATATATAATTCATTGTTGCATACTGTTGAATTACACAAGCCATTCTTGCAAGCTACAATATTGCTCGATGGAGCAGATCTAGATAGTTATTCTACATCTGGAGGCAAGATGATTCGAGGGCAAATAGTATGGGCCAATAATCTACCTTCATCAATCTTGGATGCTGAAGTTAGCATGCAATTTAGTGGTAATATTTTTGATAAAGAAACAGTGGTTCCTGAGCAAGGCTTTTATGATTCTGCAAATAATCGAATCATATGGAACAGAAATACAAATTCAGAATTTGCAAATCTAGCACCGGGTTCTACTGGGTATCTAAATTTTGAATTCACCCCAATGACTGTTATTGGTTCTAACCAAACAATTCGTGACCCGCAAATAATATTGGAAGTTAGTATAAAAGGACGTGAATCTACATCAGGCTCAGCTGTATCTGAAATAAATAATTTTGCAAAGAAGATAGTTCGAATTGCTTCAGATTTCCAACTTGTTGCTCGTGCAAATTATGCTTCAGGTGAGTTGCCTCCAAAAGCAGAAAAAGATACAACTTATACAATATATTGGACACTTTCGAATTCTATAAATCCAGTAACTCAAGCTGAGGCTCGTGCAGAATTACCTGTATATGTTGAATGGGTAGGTTTAGCGAATGGTAACAAGGAAGTTGTAACATATGACTCTTTGACTCGACAAGTGGTGTGGAATATTGGTACAGTAAGATCAAATACAGGATTTGGCTCAAATAATAGAGAGGCGGCATTTAATATAAAAATAAAGCCCTCAGTTTCTCAAGTAGGTACTGTGCCAAATATTATAAAGGAAGTTAATCTAACGGGTATTGATTCATTTTCTAATAGCGGTTTACGTTCGGTCAAACAGTCACTTAGTACACGTTTGGAAAATGACCCCTTTTTCAAGATTGACGATGAGAAGGTAGTAAGGTAATTATGATAAATAATTTTTAAAACAAATGGAAGACAAAGACAATAATTTAATGGAGAAGTTAACATCGCTTGCAAAGCGTCGCGGATTTATATATCAAGGTTCTGAAATATATGGTGGACTCGCAGGTACATTTGATTATGGCCCACTAGGTGTAGCACTGAAGAATAATATAAAGAACTCTTGGTGGAAGAAGTTCGTGGAATCTCGTGACGATATGTATGGGGTAGATGCTGCAATACTTATGAATGCAAAGGTGTGGCAGTCAACAGGACATGTCGACAATTTTTCCGACCCGATGGTGGAGTGTACTGAATGCAAGAAGCGTTTCCGCGCAGACCAGATAGATACAACAGCTGGCTGTCCTGAATGTGGAGGGAAATTAGGGGAAGAGAAGAATTTCAATATGATGTTTGCTACTCAAATAGGTGCGGTGGCTGACTCGGCTTCTACAGTATATTTGCGCCCAGAAACAGCCCAAGGTATGTTTGTAAATTTCAAGAATGTTATGGATTCTATACATCCAAAATTACCATTTGGATTAGCCCAAACAGGTAAAGCTTTTCGTAATGAAATAACTCCTCGCGATTTTATATTTCGTGTTCGTGAATTTGAGCAGATGGAGATCGAGTATTTCCTAAAGCCGGAAGAGTGGAAGAAATATTTCGAATATTTCCGCGCCGAGATGTTGTCTTGGATGGAGTCTATTGGTATAGACATGAACCATGTTCATGAGCTCGAGGTGGCTGATGGTGACCGTGCTCATTATTCAGACCGCACTATCGACTTTGAGTTTGAATTTCCATTTGGTAGGAAGGAATTGTATGGTTTGGCTTATCGAGCTTCCTTTGACCTATCTCGCCATGCAAAGGGTAGTGGACAGGACTTAACATATTTCGACGAAGAGAGCGGCGAGAGGTTTACCCCGCATGTTATCGAGCCTTCATTTGGACTCGAGCGTACAGTTCTGGCTCTCCTTACTAGTGCATATAAAGAGGATACAAAAGGTGGCGAAGTTCGACCATATTTAGCATTTGCGCCAAACATGGCTCCTGTTATATGCGCAGTATCACCACTATTGAAGAACAAGCAAGAGTTGCGTGATTATGCACACAAGGTATACCGAACTTTGAAAGACGAATTTGGCCGTGTAATGTGGGATGACAATGGTAACATAGGTAAGAGGTATCGCAGACAAGACGAGATAGGTACACCATTCTGTATAGTTATAGACTTTGACACATTGGGCGAGAACCCAGACTTGATTGATACTGTTACAATCCGCGACCGAGATACTGGCACCCAAGAACGCATCGCTATATCTGAACTTGTAGAACATATAAAAGAAAAACTTTCATAATGATTTTTTCAAAACAAACAATTTTAAAAAAGATTGAAGAAAAACTAATTTTAATTAATCCTTTTGACTTGAATTTGTTAGAAGAAGCTAGTTATGATTTAAAAATAGGTTCTATTTTTGATGAGGTAAGTCAGAAATGGGAGCCAGTTTCTTCTTTTGGTAAAGTTATTCCATCTGGGAGTTTTTTACTAGGAAGAACACAAGAAAAGATAACACTATCTCCTGATATTGCCGCTCTTGTCTTTACTACAAGTTCTTTAGCAAGAAAAGGTTTAGATGTAGCCCAGAGTTCCTCGTTTTGTCATCCAAAAACTGATAATGAAATAACTCTTGAAATAGTGAATCACAATACTCAACCTATTACACTAAAAGCAGGCGACACCGTTGCAAAAATTGTTTTTGTAGAAGTAATTTAAAATATTTTATGCCAACACTTACTCTTGGATTTTTGTTTAGAAATGACAAAATTCTTCTTGCTATGAAGAAGCGAGGTTTTGGTATAGGTAAGTGGAACGGATATGGGGGTAAATTATTGGAAGGGGAAAATACAGAAGATGGATTGATAAGAGAAATAAAAGAAGAAAGTGGGTTGGATATAAAAAAAGATTCATTAAAAAAGTTGGGGGATATGGTTTTCTTTTTTACTGATAAAAAGGAATGGGATCAAAGGGTTGTAGTCTATAGAATAGATGAATTTAATGGTGAACCAGAAGAAACAGAGGAGATGAAGCCCGAATGGTTTGATTATGATAAGATACCTTATACAGAAATGTGGGCAGGGGACGACCAATGGATAAAATATGTAATAGAGAATAAGCTTTTTAATGGAGAGATTAGTTTTGTTGAAGAGGGTCAAAAAGTTATAAATTGTAAAGTAAATTAATTATGCAAAAGCCAAAGAAGACAACATTTAATAATGGGTTACGGGTAGTGACTGTGCCTATGAAGGATAACCCAACAGTGACAGTACTTGTATTGGTAGGTACTGGTAGCGACTATGAGGACAAGAATGTAAATGGTATATCACACTTCCTAGAGCATATGTGCTTCAAAGGAACTAGCAAGAGGCCTACACCACAGAGTATATCGCACGAGTTAGATTCACTTGGTTCTGTATACAATGCATTTACTGACCATGAGATGACAGGATACTATGCCAAAAGCGATAGTAAACATTTCAAAAAGATTTTTGAAATAATTTCCGATATTTATCTTAACTCGACATTTCCACAAACAGAAATTGATAAGGAGAAGGGTGTAATAGTGGAAGAGATCAATATGTACGAGGATATGCCACACCGCCATGTGCATGACTTGTTCGACGAGCTTCTGTACGCTGACCAGCCAGCAGGGCGCAATATTGCTGGTACTCACGAGATAGTAAAGAGTCTAAATAGGGAAGACTTTGTAAAGTACAAGAATGCACATTATGTGTCTGGATCTACGACTATAGTTGTAGTTGGTAATGTGAATAGTAAAGATGTATTAGGTGAAGCCAAAAAGTATTTCCGTGATATACCAACAAAGAAGCAATCAAAGAAAGTTAAAACAAAAGATATTCAGTTAAAGCCCGAAGTTATGATCAAGCATAAAGTTACTGATCAGACACACTTTGTGCTTGGGGTAAGGAGTTTCGATATTTTTGATAAACGTAATACAACTCTTGCTGTATTGGGTGCTGTATTGGGTGCTGGAATGAGTTCACGACTTTTTATCAAGCTTCGTGAAGAGATGGGTGTGGCATATTATGTAAATGCTTACAATGACGCAAGCCTTGATCATGGAGTGTTCAAGATATCGGCCGGAGTTTCTAACGATAGAGTTGAAGAAGTGTTAAAAGAAATATTAAAGGAGTGTAGCAGGCTGTGTACCGAGGATGTGCCAAAGAAAGAGCTCGATAAAGTAAAGTCGCTAATAATCGGCAATACTAAATTGGCTCTAGAGGCTACTGATGATATCGCCACATATTTTGGCCGTCAGGAGATATTGAAAGGCGAGATGAAGACAATACAAGAGAGAGCAAAGATAATAAATGCTATAAAATCTTCTGATATAAAGAAATTAGCCCAAATAATCTTTAAAGAAAAGCATTTAAACTTGAGTCTAATAGGCCCATTTCAAGATAAGGCCAAATTTATAAAATTGCTGAAATTTTAATATATTGTGCTATTATTTAGATATATGTCAGAAAATAATAAAAATATATCAGTAAATATTTCTACAGGGTCTATTATAAAGGTTATAGTTTTTGGGTTTTTGGTAATAGCTTTAATTAAGCTTACAAACCTGATTCTCGTGATACTTACGTCTATTGTTGCTGCTTCATTTGTGACATCTGCTGTTAGTAAATTCAAGAAATACATAAAAAATCGAACTCTCTCTGTCTTTATAATATATTTTGCATCATTTGGAATTATAATAGGATTATTTTCTGTTTTTGTACCAGTTTTTATTGAAGAAATGGCAGCACTTGTTTCCCAGCTTGGTAATTATATTCCAAATACAAGTGTTTTTTCTACATTTGAACCAGACACAACTAATGCTGCAAAAGATGTTGTAAAGAGTCTGTCTGGTAAGGGCTCACTAACAGATGTGATTCGAAGTACACAAAATTTAATGGGAAGCTTGTCAGGAGGATTTTTTGATATATTTGGTACGGCTTTTGGTGGAGTATTTAATATGGTTTTGATAATTATAATCTCTTTTTATCTTTCTATAAAAGAAAAAGGTATAGAAAATTTTCTTAAAATAATTACTCCGGCTGTACACGAAGATTATATTATAGGTCTGTGGCAGAGAACTGAACGCAAGATTGGTCTATGGATTCAGGGGCAAATGTTGCTAGGGTTGATAATAGGTACACTTACATATCTCGGGCTAACAATACTGGGGGTAAAATATGCTTTTGTTTTGGCATTAATTACAGCCTTTACTGAATTGATACCTTTTGGAATATTGATTGCAATAATACCAGCTGTATTATTTAGCTACATTGATGGTGGAGTAACTTTATCATTGATGACTTTTGGGTTGTATGTAATACTTCACCAATTCGAAACATATTTGATATATCCATTAATAGTAAAAAAAGTAATAGGCATATCACCGTTGATCGTTATTTTGTCAGTTATTATTGGTTTTGAATTAGGGGGATTCTGGGGGGTAATACTTTCTATACCTATAGCTGTATTGATTTTGGAATTTACTGATGATCTGGAAAAAAAGAAAATTCTTTCCAGAGCAGGATAACATGAATAAGACATTTTATATTACAACAACGCTTCCTTATGTAAATGCACCACTTCATATGGGGCATGCTCTTGAATTTGTACGTGCTGATACTATTGCTCGCTATAAAAAGCTGGTAGGTTTTGATGTGTATTTCAATACAGGTACCGACGAGCATGGAGTAAAAATATACGAAAAAGCGCAAGAGCAGGGTATAAGTGCCCAAGATTTCGTGGACCGTGGCTTTGAAGTATTTAAGCAACAATTAGCAATGTTTGGAGTTACTGATGAAGTTCATTTTATTCGTACTACTGATAAAAATCATGAAGAGGCTGCGCAGGAATTGTGGAAGCGGGTTCAAGACAATGGCTATATATATAAGAAGAATTACGAAACTAAATATTGTGTAGGGTGTGAGAGCGAGAAGACTGATTCTGAGTTAGATGAGAATAGTGAATGCCCAGATCATATTGGTAGGAAGCTCGAGGTGATAAATGAAGAAAATTACTTTTTTAAATATTCTGCATTTAGTGAAAAGCTTTTGCAATTTTATGAAAAGAATCCTGATTTTGTCATCCCTGAATTTAGATTCAATGAAATAAAAACTTTTGTAACGAATGGCTTGCAAGATTTCTCTATATCACGCCTCAAATCAAAAATGCCTTGGGGAATACCCGTGCCGGGCGATGAGGAGCAGGTGATGTATGTATGGTTCGACGCACTGACCAACTATATATCGACTTTAGGATGGCCTAAAACAGAAGGAGATTTTGATAAATACTGGGCCAATGGTAACCCTACACAATATTGTGGCAAGGATAATACTCGATTTCAGAGCGCTATGTGGCAAGCTATGCTCATGGCAGCAGATGTACCAAACAGTCACCAGATAGTGGTAAACGGCTTTATTACGGCCGATGGAGGCCTGAAGATGAGTAAGACTCTGGGTAATGTTGTAGACCCTCGTGATGTGGTGGCCGAATATGGCACTGATGCATTGCGTTACTTCCTACTGCGCGAGATCAGTAATTTTGAAGATAGCCCATTCACAATAGACAGATTCAAAGATGCTTATAATTCGGGTCTTGCAAATGGGCTTGGAAACCTTTCTTCACGATTGCTTACACTTTCCGAAAAATATTTAGATGGCTGTCCTGAGGTTCCAGAGAATTCAATCCCTCAAGAATTTTTTACTTATTTAGAAAGTTTTGATATTAAAAAAGCTACAGATTTTATTTGGGATAAAATCCAAGATTTGGATAAAAAAATCCAAACAACAGAGCCATTCAAAGTGGTAAAGGTAGATTTAGAAAAGGGGAAAGAATTAATATCAGAAATGATGGTTGAATTGTATACCATAGCAAGAATGCTCAACCCAATAATGCCCGAGACTAATGCAAAACTAAAACAGTTAATAAAAGAAAACAAAAAACCCGAGCAACCGTTATTTTTGAGGAAAGATTAATTATTAATATAAAAAGTATGCAAAAGATAATTCCAATAATAAAAGATTTTTTATATAGTGCTTTTATTGCAATTCTTCCAACAGGTATATATATTCTTGTGCATGAGTCAGTATTTGGAGCTCCATCTCGCATAGATTATGGTTACTGGCTGCTTTTTTCATTTTTAGGAATAACACTTATTATTTTTCTTATTCGTCGATTATTTCCCAGAAAGGTCTGGATTAAAATGTGCTTTATTCTTTTTTTCAGCATGTACGCTATAATTATTCTTCTTGACTATATAAATGGTCCTATTATTTGTAAACAAGTTGATGGAAAATACGTTAGTCCTAATGGTGTTTATGATATAAATGGGAAGTATCATGGTTTTAGTCATAAGTATGCTCATGAGAGCCCTGTATGTTATATAACATCAGAAAAATTAAAAGAAATAAACCCAGAAGCCCAATTTTATAAATATGTTGATTTCGTGATTAAAAATTAACATGGACTTTAAATATATAGACATACATTCACATGTGAATTTCAAGGCATTTGATGAAGATCGGGATGCCGTTATTGAGCGAGCTCTTGATGCAGGTGTTGCCGTGATCAATGTTGGTACACAGATAGATACATCACGCTTTGCAGTAGAGATGGCAAATAAATATGACGGGGTATATGCAATTATCGGATTACACCCGATACATACAGGCGCTTCATTTCATGATACAAAAGAGCTAGGCGAAGAAGGCAAAGCATTTACAAGTCGTGGTGAAGTTTTTGATTATGAAGAATACAAAAAATTAATTGTAGATCCAAAAGTTGTAGCAATAGGGGAATGCGGACTTGATTATTATCGATGCACCGAGGAGACAATTGCAAAACAGAAAGAAGCATTTATTGAGCAGATAAATCTCGCAAATGAATTTAACAAGCCTTTGATGCTACACATTAGAAATAATCCTGAAAGTAAAGAATTGAATGCTTATAGTGATGCATTGGAAATATTAAAAGAACATGCAAAGGTGAAGGGGGACGTGCACTTCTTTGCTGGTACACTTGAGGATGCAAAAGGGTTTGTTGATTTTGGTTTTACCCTTTCTTTTACAGGTGTGATTACATTTACTCATGATTATGATGAGGTTGTTCGCGCCACACCACTTGATATGATAATGTCGGAAACTGATTCGCCATACATCACACCAGTGCCATACAGGGGCAAGCGCAATGAGCCGGTATACGTGATAGAAGTAGTCAAAAAAATCGCTGAAATCAAAGGTCTGCTAGTTGAAGAAGTAGCGAGCCAGCTTGTAGTAAATGCCAAAAGGGTGTTTAATATATAAATATGAACGAGCAAATTATAGATAAAATAAATAAAGGGCAAGAACCAAGATTTTTACCTGCTACTGAAAGTATTGCTCATGCAAGGCTAGATAACTTTCGTAATACAGTTAAGGGATTTCAAAAAGAACACCCTGAAGCTCTTGGTGCTACTGTGTATGGGTCAATGATAAAAGGGGAACAAGCTAATATTGATAGTGACATAGATGCATTTATTTATATTGACGAAGAAAAAATACCAAAAGATATATGGATAGACAACTCGCAACTACTAGAATCACTATATTTATCTAAGTTTAAAAATAAGCTAAATCTTTCTGAGGATGATTTTGAAAAATATTATCATGATTTACGAACGAAGGTTTTAAGTGATGAGATTTTGGAAAATTCAATTGACTATTTTATTGAGTTTGAGAAAATGCATGAAGAGTATAAAAAGATGGTTGAGTCAAAATATAATTCTGAAATGTCTGATGAGGAAAAAAATTCTTTAATAAAGAAAGAACCTAAAATCGCTCATATTGGTCCTGCGATTGCTGGTATGTTCCATGCACGTGTTGGGACTGGTATTGAAAAATATAGGCATTTATTTTTAGAAAAAATTAATGCCTTGCCCGACAAAAATATGGCAGAAAAAATATGGAAATCTGTACACTTTGACTTAAAAACTTTTGAGAATAGGAGTGACGTAAATAAAACGATAAAGATTCCAGAAACTTTAGATGAAGCTTTGAAAGTTTATCATTCTGATTTATACAAAAGTAATAGTGCCCAAAAGCAAGAAGATGATATAGATCAAATAAAAAGCAAAATTATAAAGACTTTTAACATGTAGACAAAATGGCTTATTTCTGCTAATATAACCAAGTCTCGTTTGATGCGCTACTGAAAGCGTATCACTTAGGTCCGTAGCGAGAAGTATTATTAAAATTAAAATTAACGTATTTTTATGGAAAAAGAATCAAAAATGACCGTATATGAAGTCGGCTACCTATTGGTACCTACTATTGCGGAAGAAAATGTTGGGGGTGAAGTTACATCTTTAAAGGATATGCTATCTCTTAATGGTGCACAATTCATTTCAGATGAGTATCCAAAGATGATGGAACTTGCATATGAGATGTCACGTAACATTGCAAACAAGAAGAATAAATTTACTACAGGCTATTTTGGCTGGGTAAAATTTGAACTTCCAACTGAGAATGCTTTGACAGTAAAAGCAAATCTTGATAAGAACGAATCTGTAATAAGATATCTTATGATCAAGACTGTTCGCGAAAGTACAATGTCTACAAAGCGTACTTACACAAAAGATGCTTCAAAGCGTCGTCCTTCTGCAGCAGCTGAAGCAAAGCTAGCAGAGCCTATCGATGAGGAGACTATCGATAAGGATATTGACGCTCTTGTGTTAGAATAAAGTTATTAGTAGTTTAATCTAATAAACCTATATGTATCTAAATAAAGCATTAATAATAGGGAACCTAACTCGCGATCCAGAGTTGAAAACTCTCCCTTCAGGTATCAAAGTGTGCAGTTTTTCAGTTGCTACTAACCGTGTCTGGAAGGACCAGAATGGTGTAAAACAGGAAGCTGCTGATTATCATAATGTTGTTGTATTTGGTCGCCAAGCTGAAACAGTTGCCCAGTATATGAAGAAGGGTAGCAACCTATTGGTAGAAGGCCGTATGCAGACACGTAGTTGGGATGATCAGGCTACAGGTACAAAGAAGTACCGTACAGAAGTAGTTGCAGATCGTGTACAGTTCGGTAATGCAGGTGGCTCAGGTGGTTCACAAGGTTCTACCCCAAAGCAGACAGCTCCACAATCTGATGACAGTGGTTTGGATACTATCGACTACCCACAAGATGACATAACTTCTGAGGATATCCCGTTCTAAACAATTAACAGTTTAAATTATAAAATTATGAAACAAGATTATTTTTCTTCAAACAATATAAAGCATATTGACTACAAGGACATAGAATTACTTCGTCGTTTCCTTGCTCCAAACGCTCGTATGATGGCACGCCGTCGTACAAACGTGACAGCAAAGAACCAGCGCAAGCTATCTGAAGCTATCAAGCGCGCTCGCTTCATGGGCCTTCTACCATTCGTAGCAAAATAAGCTAAATACACAAAATTCCCTAGGTCTTGCCTAGGGAATTTTGTGTATTGCTTGACTTTTAAAATGAGTATTATATGATGGATTTATGAGTAATAAATTTACACGATATAGTTTCTGGCATTCAAACATAAATAGTTTGGAGAGGCTTGTCGTTGATTTATTGTAAAAATTTCTCGATTATAAACCCCTCCAAATTATTGGAGGGGTTTTGTTTTATGCAAAATAATTGTTCTTTATAAAATATTTGATTGGTTGTACGGGGTAATTCTAGAAGCCCCGACCAACCAATTAAATAAAAATAAAATGCAAAAAGTAAATTCAAATGTGGTACTTAAAGAAACAAAGTCTTCTTTATCACCGTCACAAGTATTTCCTGATTTTCAAATCAGGTATCCTAAAGTTGTAGTAGAAGCTCTTCGTGATCTATACGATGAATCTAATAAAGCTTTTACTAATCTTGTAGAAGCAAATCGTGAATGGTCAACAGATTATCGATACTGTTTTATAGACGGTAATCCTGTTAATCAGATTGTTCAAATAGACATGTGTGGCTTAACAGATATCTTGATATTTGAATTGCAGAACATGCAAGTGGGGGAAGTGAAGAGAATTCTTCGAGGAAGAATTTTTGAGATGGAGAATAGTTGGGCTTTGTACCAAATATTACGTTCTGTGTATGAGAATAATGGGGTTAAGTCCTTTTATGGGGAACAAACTGAATCCATGCTAAATTCTTTACGTAATAAATTTGGAATGCCCATTGCTCTTTTGGCAGTTACCCAAGACAAGTATGACTCAATGAAAGCTTCAGAATTTGGTAAAAATATTGATGAGCTATTGTGTGAGAAAGAAATTTTTGAACTTTCGGGATTTGATAACTTCTTTGGACCGAATGAATTTGTTGATTATTTATCATCAAATAATGGCGAATGCGGTTATTTATTGTATGTTCGAGCGTCTGATCCTGTAGAAAAGCTGAAGCACCCAGGTATCACGGTAGAACATCCTCTTTTATCAATCCCGCATCTTCGGAAAATTATTAAAGAGAATAGTATTACTCTTAATATTGATAATCCAGAGTGGCATTCACATGATTTGCGTCGTATAAATGACGCAAAATGGTATATGCCTAGTATGTCTATGGGTTTCCTGCTACAAACATTTGATGATTTTAATGCAAAAGAATTTGTTCTTTATTTAGAAAATCATAAAATTTGTTTTCAAGATGTATTGTCTGGTAAGATATCAATTCGAGTAAAGCCAGCACAAGGTACATACGGATGTTACGGGCATGTTAGAGGACGTTTAACAGATGGAGATTTTCGCAAGAAAGTTAAGAATGGTTTGAAAAATCGTGGACCACATATTGTTCAAATTGAACGTGAGCCACCCACTGTTTACAATATTGCACAAGACAGTTTGAGGTATGCATATATTGATAGGGTATTCTTTGGAAATATTGATGGAATATCTGTTTGGATGGGTGGACACAGAGAGTTTTTGCCATATGATTCCAATGAGGTAAAATCAGGCCGTCTGCACGGGAATTGGCAAGCAGTTTTTGGAGAGATAGTTTAAAAGTATGATACAATCAAAACCATATATGTTATTTTTTAGTAATATATATGGTTTTTTATTTAAAATTTATGTTAAAAAATATTTTATCTTTATCAAAAAAGTTTATTTTTATAAAGTCTGTTGAAGGAAACCCAAAAGCTTTGGGGGATGTTTTAGAGTTGGCACTTCTTGAATTAAAAGATTTTACAATAGAAAGATTTGAAAGAGATGGTGTTAAAAGTGCATTAGTTTATAAATCTGAAAAGAGACCAAAGAAGTTTAAAATTTTATTAAATGCTCACTTGGATGTTATACCAGCAAAAGATACACAATATACACCAAGGATAATTGGCAACAAGCTATATGGTGCTGGTTCTATGGATATGAAAGCAAATACTGCATGTATGATATTTGCTTTTAAAGATATGGCGACTAAAGTAGATTATCCTTTGGGTTTACAATTGGTTACAGATGAAGAAATAGGAGGATTTAATGGTACAAAATATCAAGTAGAAAAAGGTATCCGTGCGGATTTTGTACTTGCGGGTGAGCCTACTAATTTTGATATCGTTCATAAAGCAAAAGGAGTATTAAAATTAAACATTTCCACAAAAGGTCTAACAGCACACGGAGCATATCCATGGAAAGGGGAAAATGCAATTTGGAAAATGAATGAATTTCTTTCTGTTTTAAAAAATAATTTTCCGATACCTATATCTGAAAAATGGGTAACAACAATAAATTTAAGTAAAATAGAAACAAGTAATTTAGCTTTTAATAAAATTCCTGATGATTGTAAAGTGTCCTTAGATATAAGATATATTTCAGAAGATAGTAAGACTATCCTTAAAAATATTAAAGATATACTTCCTAGGGGTTTCAAGCTAGAAGTTTTAGTAAATGAGCCAGCTGTTTTTACGGATAAAAGTGATAAATATTTAATTGATTTACAGAAAATCACTAAAAATATTACAGGGAGTAATGTGGTTGTGCGTGGTGCTCACGGGACATCTGATGTAAACCACTTTTCTAAGGTGGGTTGTGCTGGAATCGAATTTGGTCCTATTGGCGGAGGTATAGGAAGTGATAAAGAATGGGTTGATATAAAAAGTTTGGAAACATTTTACAAGATATTAAAAGAGTTTATTAAAAATCAAGATTAGATATTAAAAATTCCCTAGGCAAGGCCTAGGGAATTTTTAATTTATATTTTATTCAGTTACTCTTTCTACGTAGTCGCCGGTTTCTGTATTTATACGAATCTTGTCTCCAGTATTTAGGAAGAAGGGGACATTTAAATTAATTCCATTTTCCAATACTACAACTTTACCCCCACCATTTGCAGTGTTGCCTTTGATTGAGGGAGGTGCCTCTTTGATTATAAATTCCATTTTTACTGGAAGTTTAATACTTATGATCTGATCCTCGCCATCATTGTCCCAAACAAGAGCAGTAACTAATTCATTTGGCTTTAGAAATTTAGTAGAACTACCTAGTACAATATCGGAAAGCTGGAATCGGTCCTTTGGATTGGTAGGGTCGCAGAACCAGTATTCGCCTTTGTTTGCAAATAAAAACTTGACCTCCTTCTTGTTTACATCAGCTTCATGAGCTTTGTCTGAAGCATGGAAAGTCGTATTTACAGTGCGTCCAGTAATAAGGCTCTTTAATTTCACCTGATTCTGAGGTTTACGCTGTTGTGTACGGGCTACATGACTCTCAAGTACCTCACAAGGCTCATCCTCGTATATTATTACCTTCTTTTCCTTTATTTCTGAATATTCTAACATAAGCTTTTTATAACAAATTTATAATTTATAGGCAAGCACAAAAAGTATTTCATAGTATTGAAATACTTTTTTAAATATTTATTCCTCACTAGCGGCAACTGTCTGTATTTCACCAAAGCGGGAACGGACTTCTTTTAGTATTGCATCAGCAACCTTTTTGTTTTCCTTTAGCCATGTGCGTGTTGCATCATATCCACGTCCCATAGGCACTTTGTTACCTTCTTTGTCTTTCATTGAATATGAGGCACCAGACTTGTCTATAATGCCGAGCTTTTCACCAAGAGCCATGATTTCACCTTCGCGGGAAATACCTTCGCCGTATAATATATCGAACTCTGTTTGCTTGAATGGGGCTGCTACTTTGTTTTTTACAACTTTTACTCGTGTACGGCTACCTACTATTTCTTCACCCTTTTTTATCTGGGCAATACGGCGTATGTCTAGGCGAACAGATGTATAGAATTTAAGAGCCTTACCACCTGGAGTAGTCTCAGGATTACCAAACATGACACCTATTTGCATGCGAATCTGGTTTATAAATATAACTACTGTGTTGGATCGTGCCACAATAGCTGTCAATTTGCGAAGAGCTTGGGACATTAATCTAGCTTGTTTACCCATATGACTTTGACCCATATCACCCTCTATTTCATCTTTTGGAGTAAGGGCAGCAACAGAGTCGATAACAACAACGTCTATTTTACCAGAGCGAACTAGTGATTCTGTGATTTCTAAACCTTGTTCACCTGTATCTGGCTGTGATATTAATAATTCTTTTATATTTACACCTAACTTCTTTGCGTATTCTGGATCCATAGCATGTTCTGCGTCGATATAAGCACAAACCCCACCTTTCTTTTGAGCTTCAGCTACTATGTGAAGGGCAAGGGTAGTCTTACCACTTGATTCTGGTCCAAATATTTCAAGGATACGTCCACGTGGTACTCCACCGACACCAAGAGCCATATCAAGACCGATCGATCCAGTAGGAATAACATCAATATCTACTTTTGGTGAATCTCCGAGCTTCATGATTGCACCCTCACCAAATTTTGTTTGAATAGAGCGGATTGTATCTTCGATCCCAGCTCCTATTTCTTTTGTCCCTTTTTTTGCTTTTTTCTGCATATAAATTTTAGACTATGTCTATATTATTAATAATAAATTATAAATCTTTGTTCTTTACTTGATAAGCAACAGATCTTTCTTTCGTTGTATATACTTCCATGGTTTTTTCTATTATTTTTCCAAATTGATCTTTTGCTACTAGGGTAATAATCGAGAATCCGTAGGGGAGAGCCATGTTCTCTGTAAATGAACCATTTTTATCTACCGAGATCTCTCTGCCGTTGATTGTTAGATATATAGCATTCTTGGCTTGCCCAGATATTTGTGATATGTGAGTACTCTCTATATAGTCACTAATATTTGCTTTGATATCGACACCATAGAATATTTCACGCATCTGTACAAATGTATATGTGCTAATAAATGTAAATAACAATACAGATAAAGAAGCTCGTGTCCAGAATGCTATACTTTTTGTATTTAGCCACTTTTTCATAATATTATTCCATTGAAGCTGGGTTATTTATTGGTTTTTCTAATACGTCACGAGGCTTGGATCCATTTCCTGGACCTACTATTCCACGATCTTCGAGCATGTCTATTAATTTTGCAGCACGAGCGTATCCAACACCAAGCTTGCGTTGCAAGTATGAAGTACTCGCTTTTCCTGATTCGATAACTGTTATACGAGCATCTTCGTATAGGTCATCATCGTTATTGTCATCCATGCTTGCATTGAACAATCCACTACCACTATCTACAGTACCAGAAAGATCTATTTCATCAGGAAGTTCGTCTTGATAAGCTCTCTTTAAGTATTGTACCACTTTCTTTACTTCGTCTTCAGATATAAATGCACTTTGTAGGCGTTCTGGTTGGCTCATCTCACCTGAAGCATACAACATATCTCCTGCACCTAGGAGCTTCTCAGCACCAGCAGCATCTAATATTGTACGTGAATCGATCTGTGAGGAAACCTGTAAAGCTACACGAGTAGGAACATTGGCTTTGATAAGCCCTGTGATGACATTGACCGATGGGCGTTGAGTAGAAAGAATAAGGTGAATACCCACAGCACGTGACATCTGGGCTAGGCGAACGATAGCACTCTCTAATTCCCTTGGGTAAGATTGCATAATATCAGCTAATTCATCAATGATAATAACTATATAAGGCATCTTGTCGCTCTCTTCTATATTCTTTTTCTTTGGAAGAATTGTATTGTGATAACTCTCAATATCGCGCACAGCTTCGCTCTCTAGCATGTCATAACGACGATCCATTTCTTTTGCTGCCCATTTAAGCGCCAAGATACATTTTTTGGCATCTGTTATAACAGGTGTTAATAGGTGTGGAATTTTATTATAAAGGGTAAGTTCTACACGTTTTGGATCCACCATGATCATGCGCATTTCTTCGGGGCCATTTCGATAAAGGAGTGAGGTGATAACTGAGTGGATAGTTACTGATTTACCTGATCCTGTTGCTCCTGCTATTAGTGCATGAGGCATTTTCGCCAAGTTGCCAAAGTATGCACGTCCAGACAACCCTTTACCGAGAGCTACTGTTAGAGGCTTGGAAGCTTGTTGGAATTTCTCATCAGCAAGCAATGTTGCAAGACCCACTGTTGATTTTACTTTGTTTGGGATCTCGATACCTACTAGTGATTTACCAGGAATAGGAGCTTCGATACGGATAGGGTGTGCAGCAAGAGCCAAGGCTAGGTCATTTTGTAAACCAACAATACGTGATAATTTCATACCTTGTGCAGGTTTCAATGCGTATCGAGTAACTGTAGGGCCTATGGTTACTTCATCCATCTCGACTTGAATACCAAAGTTCGCAAGAGTCCGCTGAATGATATTCATGTTAGATTTAATGTCACCTACATTTGGTTTACCTTTGTCGCGTTCTAGTAATGATAATGGGGGAGGGACATAAGCGCCGGATATTTTTCTCTTTTTTGGAATAAATTCTTCTTCTTCGTTTTCTTCTACCACATCATTATTCATTGTCTGTACTTCAGGAACTTTTACAGGTTCTGATTCTATTGATTCTTCTTCGTAATTGTATTCCTCATAAGTGTCATCATTTTTATTAGATTTAAATAGAGAGAAATTTAATTTACTAGAAAGTACATTTTTTATACTATTCCAGAATCCTAGTAGATTTGGCTTGTTATCAAATAATACGATTAATGAAACTATAAGTATTGCACCGAGGAATAAAAAGCTGGCGTAAATTCCAAAAAGTTTTACAAATGGATATGCAAACAAGCTACCTAGATATCCACCCATAGATATATTTTCAGAAGCACCTGTTCCATTCATTGCTAGGTCCATAATAGCGAGGGAAGATAATAGTACTAATGCTCCGGTTATTGCATGCAAGCGGGCTACTTGTGGGCGACCTGTACGCATAAATGATATCCCTACAACACCGAGCAATATAGGCAAGAAGTAGTACCCAACACCAAAAAATGAATTAAATATTTTGGAAAAAAAGCTACCAGCTACACCTGCAGATTGGAAGAAAGACATAACAATAAACACACCCAAAACAAAGAAGCTGACACCGATAATACTATGCCTTGTTTCTTCCTTTAGCTCTACCTTTTTTTTGCTTTTTTTATTAACTGATTTTTTATTTTTACGAGTGGATTTGCGTGGTTCCTCTTCGTCAAAATCTTCATCATCTTCAACAACTTTTTTTGTCATAATATTTGTTAATTATATCATGAATTAATTAGAAAGTAGTAAGAATTTATCATGCTCAAAATGAAATAATTTCACATGGCTGACACAATAATTTCTTTACAAGAAAACCCTTGCATTATGTCTCATGTCCGTTATATAATGGTCAAGCAATTTAATAAAATCTACTAAAAGACAAATTATGAATTACGAAAAAGACATACAAAATCAAACAGACAATAAGACCTTTAACCAAACGGACATTAATAAAGAACCCTTATTAAATAATGCTTTTTCAGAGTTTGCTACTAAAAAGACACAAAAGTTGGTTACTGCTTTGTATATGGTTACTGACTGTATGGAATCCGATGAAGCGCTAAAATTAAAAATGCGATCATTGGGAGTAGACCTACTATCAGACATACACAAATTTACTAGCATGCGAGCTACTGATAAACATTTTTCTGTATCATCTTGTGTGTTTAAAATTAATGAAATTATATCCTTTGTTGAGATAGCATCTATTATCGGTTTTGTGTCAGAGATGAATACTAATATTCTTAAATCTGAGTTCGATATATTGAGTAAAGAACTACTTAAATATCAGGACAAAAATCAAGCTTCAATATCAGAGAATTCAGCATTTATAAATAGCTCTGTTCCACAATTTACAATCAACAAAGAATCGCTTTCCACACCACTTCCTGTGTATGCTGAATCAGCATCATTAGCAAAACCTTTTTGGTACAAAGAATTAGAAGCTTCTGATAGTAAAGGACAAGTAAAGGACAATAAGCAAATAATGTCTTTTACAAAAAAACATGAGATTTTGTCTCATAAAAATAAAACAGAAGTAACGAATTCATTCTTGCAAAAGTCTTTTAGTAAAGAAGAAAAGTCTGATAGAAAATCTAAAATAATTGAATTAATAAACTCTAAAAAAAATTCACCAAACGGACAAACAGGGGTTAGTATAAAAGACATATCTTCGTCTTTTATAGATTGCTCTGAAAAGACAATTCAAAGAGAACTCAATGATTTAGTCCAAAAAGGACAAATACGTAAATCAGGTGAAAAGCGTTGGTCTAGATATCACGTTTTGTAATAAAAGCCCTATTCCTCCGTCATAGTAAATAGATATCGTTGTGTTATGTATTAGTTGTTTCCTTAGATTCAAAATCTTTGGAGAACTGTATTAATTTAAAGATATCCACACTATTGAATATATGATTTATTTATGTTTGTAGTGTATAATGTTTAAACGTGCTAGCACTGGTATATTTTTGTATATTATGCTATCATGTAACATCTGTCTGTATTACTTATTTATAAGGAATTTCAGATAGGTACTCGCACTGTTTACAGGCGCGGGGGATCATTGAAAATAGAATACTGTATTTTATTGATACCGAATCAAAATACAGCCAAATTGTTTCCAAAAGTATTACATGCGCCGTCTCAACGGTAAGCAGTAATCAATGTTTACAATTATTATTCGTTTCAATTGGTCTGTCATGTGTACTATATATAGTATATATGGCGTTACCGACATAGCGTCGGAACAAGGCCTTTTTTCGAAACTTACTCAGTTTATTTAAATCTTTTATCTCATCTTGTGATAGAGCTCGATGTAATAAAATATATAAATATTCTGATTTAGTCACGCTCGTCTTGATCATGTTAATACTACTTTGATAGAGAAGTATGAAAGATGAAAAAGTTCGGGCAAACGATACATCCTTATAAGGTGTATCGAAGAAAATGTTTATACGGTGCTAGTGTAGGAGTCTGGAATTATCCGACCCTCGTCGAAGCTAGCGTAACTTTATAAATATTTAGTTAAACAATTATGTTAAAATTTATACAATCAAAGAGTGCAAAAATCGGTGGATTTGTTGTTGCTCTTGCTTTGTTTGGTGCAGTTGCTGTTAACACAGCTAGTGCTCTTACAATGGCAGAACTTGATGCGTACATTGCAAAAGGCTTCACTGCACAGTGGATCATGGCAAATGTAGGTGGTTCAAGTACAACAGGTTCAACAACAACAGGTACAACTTACAACTTCGGTTCAACAACTCTAAAGTTAGGTAGTACAGGTGCTGCAGTTATGGATCTTCAAAAATTCCTAGGCATAACAGCTGATGGAAAATTTGGTCCAATGACAAAGGCAAAGGTTATGGCTTGGCAGTCAGCAAACGGTTTAACAGCTGATGGTGCTTTTGGCGCAATGTCAATGGCAAAGGCTAATACAACAACTACAACAACTACTACAACAACTACTACTACAACAGGTAGTCTTTCAGGTGGTGCAGGTAGTGCAGATATTACTAAGCTTTCAACTCCTACATCAAACACAAAGATTGGTGAAGGTGATACAAATGCAAAGGTTCTTGGTATTGAAGTAGAGGCTGACAATAACTCAGACCTAGCTGTTACATTAATGAAAGTTTCATTTGTAAATAGTGGTTCAGGTTCAAGTAAGCTAGACCGTTATGCAGAGTCTGTATCAATCTGGTACAACGATGTAAAGGTAGGCTCAGCTTCAACTGATGACTTCTCAGAAACTTCAGGTACTTACTCAAAGTCAATTTCTTTAGCTAATGCAATAGTAAAGGCTGACAAAGTTGGTAAATTCTATGTTGCTGTTGATGCAGTAGGTGATATCGATTCTGGTAACACTGGTTCATCAAACAACATTTGGACAGTTACTCTTTCAAGTACACGTTACCAAGATGCTGCAGGTGCAGTTCTTACAGATTCAACAGGTTCTATCTCAAACACAGCAATATTTGATACTCTTTCAAGTACAAATGATGTTGAAGCAAAGGTTAACCTAGCTTCTGATACAGTTACTTCAAAGACAGTAAAAGTTTCTACAACAAACGATACAAATCAAGTTGAGCTTTTGAAATTTACAATCAAGGCTCAAGGTTCAAAGATGTATGTTGATCAAATCCCAGTATTGTTCACAGGTACAGGTACATCAGCTTCTGACCTAGATCAAATGACTTCAAATGTAACTTTGAAGATAAATGGTGAGACATTCAACGAATCAGTTTCAACATCTAACACAGCTACAGCTACAGTTAGTTTCAATGACTTGAATCTTGAAATCTCAGATGGTTCTACTTTAACAGGTACAATCTATGCTGATATCAATGATATCGACACTGGTTTTGCTGAAGGAGACACTCTTACAGCTTCAATCACATCAGGTCTAGTAACTACAACAGGTAGTGCAGCTGGTGCTCTTGATATCGAAGATACAAACAATGACCAAGTTGTTGCAGGTGACCGTTCTGGTTCTGCTACAGGTAACGCTATTACTTTCCGCTCAACAGGTGCTAACGTTGTAATGGGTACTCCATCTACAACACGTACAACTGACACAAACGGTAACGTAACTTCAGTTACTTATACTATCCCAGTTGCAGTTACTGCATTTGGTAACACACTATACTTGGGTCAGTCTGCACAGGTTTCAAACTCTTCAATGACATCTACAAATGCATTCAACGTAGTGTTTGAAAACTCTTCAGCTCCAACTACAGCTGTTTACACATCATTTACAAACTCTCTTGCTCTTAGTACATCAAATGCTACTATCGAGACAAACGGGTTCCGTCTAGATGATGGTACAACAAAGAACTTTACTTTGACTGTTAATGCTACAAACCCAGCAGTATACGGTGCTTCATACCGTGTTCGTTTGGATCAAATCCAGACTTGGACAAATGCTGCTTTGAGTGCTGGTAATGCAATCAGTAATCTTCTACCACAAACTGACTTCAGAACAGGTTACGAGCGTATCGATAACTAATAATATTAGTTAAAGAAGCTTGAGCTTTGTAAAAAGTTAAGTTAACCAAAAAGCCACCCTTATGGGTGGCTTTTTGGTTTTTCTGGTATAATATATCTATGAATATAAAGGATAAAATACTACAATATGCGTCTTTTGCCCTCGTTTTCCTCACACCACTTCTTTATTGGCAAAATAGACTCTATGCTTATATAA
Organism: uncultured Candidatus Saccharibacteria bacterium; assembly: GCA_964639185.1. GTDB lineage: Bacteria > Patescibacteriota > Minisyncoccia > Phycocordibacterales > UBA9973 > UBA8515. The sequence goes on along the minus strand of CAZXCN010000004.1, from coordinate 8,870 downwards.
CTTCGAAGACTTTCTTTATGTATGGTCTCATAGAGATATTATTTTTTGTTTGGGTTTATACTGCCTGCACTGATTCAAAATATAGGCTATCAAAGAAGACTTTAATATACTTTATTCCACTTTTTGGTTTTGTCGCATGGTTAACATTGTCGAGCCTAACTGCCTATAACCCTAGCTTGTCTTTCTGGGGCGCATTAGGTCGTGGAACTGGTCTACTCACTTTATATCACTGCCTCGCCCTAGCTGTTGTTGTCGCATCTATTACGGCCAAGTATGGATTAGTTTATATTAACAATCTTTTCAAATGGCTTGTGGCAAGTTCTTTTGTGTTAGCTGTAAGTGTCTGGTTAGGTACAGATGGGTTCAGAACCTCACTAAGTTCTGTTATAAATGACAACGGTGGTGGATTGGCAGGGAACTCGACCCTCACAGCCACATTCTTGTTGTTTTCTATAGCGGCGGCTTTATTTATTATTTTTATTAAAAATAATAAATTTATAAAATATTTTTCCTGGATCACTATAATTATTATTGTGTTGTCACCTTTGTTTTTGAATATATATGGTTTGTTTAATGGGCATGGTTTGCTAGGTAGTGCTCGTGGTACTATACTTGCTGTTGTGTCAGGTGCTATTGTTGCCTTTTTGGGATACATGTTTCTTTCCAACAAAAAGCAATATAAGTATCTAAGTCTATCTTTTGTATTTATTGGCCTTGTAGTGTTTGTTGTTGCTTGGATGCAATTGGTCACACCTGGGACAAGTCTACACAATAAGTTTGCTCAAGAAGCTCGTGGAAGCCGTTTTATATTCTGGGATACAGCACAAAAGGCTATGCATGAGCACCCTTTGGTAGGGTATGGGCCTGAGAACTACTCAATAGCTTTTCAAAAGCATTTTAATCCAGATGTTTTATTAACCCAAAATAGTATGGAAGGGTGGGCGGATAAGGCGCACAATATGTATTATGACACAGGTGTTTCTGGTGGTTACCCAGCTGTTGTGTTGTACGGTTTGTTTATCTTGGCACTTCTGTACGGTATATATATGTCTTATATAGATAAAAAGTTCAATCGTATACAGGCTTCTGTACTAATAGGATTAGTCTTTGCTTATATAATAAACAATTTATTTACTTTTGATTCCACTTTGTCATATTTGGCACTATTTATATTTGCCGGGATTATACTTTCTGTTGGCAAAGCTGATCATGATAAGTTAAAACATTCTAATAAGTATCTTTTATTAACTTTATTAATCATATTTTTCTTTCCGGTATGGATATATTTCAGTATAATACCTGCTCGTAAGGCGCGTGTTTTCTCCGATGTATTTTCTATGCCGATAAATACTAGATCAGAAAGCTATACAAAGCTTTTAGGTTCTCCACGTGTTGGGGAACAATGGGATGCAAGTAGCTTGTCTTATGATTCGTATCGTAACTATTTATCCAATGCTCAAGCAATAAAAAGTAATAAACAAATTCTACCTTATGCCATTAATGATGTTACTGCTTTGTTGAGCTATCTCGATAAGGTTTCCGAAGAGAACAAAACAGATTATAGGTTATACATAACAATGATATATTTACAGAACACACTGACTTACTTTACTGAAAGACCATATACACCAGAGTTGAAAGCCAAATTGCTCGATACTCTGGATAAAGCTCAGAAGTTAGCACCTAATAATCCAAATGTGTATTGGGGGATAGCTCAGGCTAAAGTCTGGTCTGGGGACTTTATTGGTACCGAGGAGGCGTATAGGAAGGCTATCGAAGTTGCGCCTCATTTACCAGGGTCATATACATTATTTATGAAGTATGCTCAAGCATTAGGTAATCAGAAATTATTCAACGAGATTGCAGGCAAAGCCCAGAAGAATATAATAGATTTTAAATACAATTAATATGACTAAAACAATCGTTACAGGAGGAGCAGGGTTTATAGGGTCACATATTGTGGACGCCCTTGTAGAGCTTGGGTATGATGTGCACATCATAGACAATATGTCATATGGTGACATGAACAATATCAACCCAAAGGCGACTTTCCACAAGGCGGATATACGCAACTTCCAAGATATCAAAGATATATTTAATGGTGCCACCTATGTATTCCACGAAGCGGCAATGCCACAAGTCCAATATTCTTTGGAGAATCCGATCGAAACTCATGATATAAATGTTACAGGACTACTAAATGTATTAGAAGCATCACGACTTGCCAAGGTACGCAGATTAATGTTCGCTGCCTCATCTGCAGCCTATGGTGATCAGGAGGTGGTGCCTTATGTAGAGTCCATGACAGCTTCTCCACTTTCACCATATGGGGCTCATAAATACATGGGTGAGGTTTATTGCACTTTGTATTCAAAAGTGTACAATCTAGAGACTGTTTCCTTGAGATATTTCAATGTATATGGACCAAGGCAAAGTGTGGGTGGGGCATACCCTAGTGTTATTGCCAAGTTTATTGGTATGTATAAAAAGGGCCAGACACTGACTATCACAGGCGACGGTGAGCAGATCCGAAGCTTTATAAATGTCCACGATGTGGTTAGTGCCAACATATTGGCTATGGAGAGTAGCAATGTTGGCCACGGTGAAGTGATAAATATTGGCACCAATGAAACTTATTCTATAAATAAAATCGCAGATCTTATCGGTGGCAAGGTAGAATATATCGCTCCACGGGTAGAGCCTCGTGTTACGAAGGCTGACATAAATAAAGCAAAAGATTTATTGAATTGGGAGCCAAAGATAAATATTGAACAAGGTTTAAAAGAATTGAAAATATATAATAACATTACATAATATATGGAAAATAAAAAGAAAGCACTAATAATAGGTATCACAGGGCAGGATGGATCATATCTAGCCGAGTTTTTGCTTGCAAAAGGTTATGAAGTCCACGGGGTTATCAGGCGCTCATCGAGCTTTAATACAGCACGTTTAGATAAAATATATCAGGATCCACATGTAGACAATCGCAATCTAATACTCCACTATGGTGATCTTTCTGATTCATATAGTCTACACAATATAATAAAGAAGGCTCAGCCCGATGAAGTCTACAATCTGGGTGCGCAGAGTCATGTGCGTGTCAGCTTTGATATACCCGAATACACAGCCGATATAGATGCACTGGGAACCTTGCGGTTGCTTGATGCAGTGAAGGAAAGTGGCTTGCCAATACGCTTTTACCAAGCAGGGTCTTCTGAGATGTTTGGCAAAGTCCTGGAAACTCCCCAGAAAGAAACAACTCCTTTTAACCCAGCAAGTCCCTACGGATGTGCGAAAGTCTTCTCGCATCATATTTGTGTAAACTACCGCGAATCATATGATATGTTTGTCTGCAACGGCATACTTTTCAACCACGAGTCACCTCGCCGTGGTAGGACATTTGTTACAAAGAAGATAGTAGAGGGCTTAGTCGATATAAAGCTCGGCAAGAAGGATAAGATATTTCTAGGTAATCTCGATGCAAAGCGCGACTGGGGTTATGCCCATGATTATGTAGAGGCGATGTGGCTCATGCTTCAGCAGGATACTCCGGATGACTATGTAATAGCCACAGGCGAGACACACTCTGTACGCGAATTCGTCGAGTATGCTTCATCACTTATTGGGTACAAGATAAACTGGAGTGGATTTGGGCTTGCTGAAGTGGGTACAGACGAGGCAACAGGTAAAGATATTATAAATATCGACGAGCAGTATTACAGACCAAGCGAAGTTGACTTGTTATTGGGTGACCCAAGTAAAGCTAAAAATAAATTGAACTGGAATACAAAGGTAAAATTCAAAGACCTCGTTGACCTAATGATGAAGGAAGAGTTCGAAGAACGTGGTTTTAAAAGTAGCGATTATATAAAATAATATGAACAAGGATTCAAAGATATATGTAGCAGGGCACAGGGGGCTTGCAGGTTCTGCAATAATGCGTGGTTTGCAAACCGCAGGTTATACAAACATAGTAGTCAGGACACATGCCGAGCTGGACTTAACTTCCGAAGACGCTGTTAAAAACTTTTTTATTTCTGAAAAGCCTGAATATGTATTTCTAGCTGCGGCAAAGGTTGGTGGAATCAATGCCAACAATACACAACCCGCTGACTTTATAAGACAAAACTTACAAATACAAACTAATGTTATAGATCAGTCCTATAAAAATAATGTGAAGAAGTTATTGTTTCTTGGCAGTTCTTGTATTTATCCAAAGCTTGCACCGCAACCAATGAAAGAAGAGTGTTTATTAACAAGCGAACTTGAGCCCACAAGTAGGCCGTACGCAATAGCAAAGATAGCAGGTATTATAATGTGTCAGTCTTACACTAAACAGTATGGCATGTCTACTATAAGTGTTATGCCAGCCAATTTGTATGGTGAAAATGATAATTTTAATTTAGAAACATCGCATGTGATGCCTGCGCTTATTCGTAAATTCCATGAAGCAAAAATAAATAATACCAAAGAAGTTGTAGCATGGGGAACAGGCACCCCTATGCGCGAGTTCCTTCATGTAGATGACTTGGCATCTGCATGTATATTTCTAATGAATAATTATAATGATCCAGAAATTATTAATATTGGTACAGGCGAGGATGTAACTATCCGGGAATTAACAGAAATGGTAAAAAAGATTGTGGGGTATGCAGGTGATATTGTGTGGGATTCATCTAAACCCGACGGTACTCCAAGGAAGGTTATGGATGTATCTAAGTTGCACGATTTGGGGTTCAATCATACAATCTCGCTTGAGAAAGGAATACAACTAACATATCAATGGTATAAAGATAACCAAGGGCTAAGGCAATGATAGTAGTTAGGTTAAAAGGTGGTTTAGGTAATCAGATGTTCCAATACGCATTGGGGCGCATTTTATCTATAAAGAACAATACGGAGCTTGCATTCAACATCGAAGCATACGAAGACAAGAGTCCACGAATGTTTAAAAGTAATTTTGCTATTCGTGATTATGACTTGGAAGTTTTCAATATAAAGGGTCGTATTGCAAAGAAATCTGAAATACCACTTTTGTATAGAATGTACGGCAAGGGTAAATTAATGGTACTGATAGATGCTGTTCGGCGTCGTGTGTTCAAACACAAAGCTCAGGAACTATACACTCAAAGATTTAACCCCTACATGTTGTCATTGGATAAGAACTCTTATATAGATGGTTTTTTTCAGTCACCAAAATATTTTATTGGGTATGAAGATATAATTAGACAAGACTTTACTTTGCGTAATCAGCCCGCACCTGCTATACAAGAATTGTATCAGGATATTATGAGTCACGAATCTTTGTGTATACATGTTCGACGAGGCGACTTTGTGGGGAACCGTGATCACGATGTATTACCACCGGATTATTATAATAAGGCCATATCTATATTAGAGAAGCAAGTGAATATAGGAAAAATTTTTATATTTTCTGACGATATACAATGGTGCAAGGATAATATGAATTTCAACTATCCAACATTTTTTGTTACTGAAGAGTATTGTGGAGAAAGGGGTGAGGGTCATATGTATCTTATGAGCGCAGGCAAGAATTTTATTATACCCAATAGTACTTTCTCTTGGTGGGGAGTTTGGCTTTCGGAAAACAAAAACAAGAAGGTGGTGGCCCCAAAGATATGGACAAAAGACCCTAATACCGATATGGGTGACCTAATATTAGAAGACTGGATAACTATATAATATGAATAAATTAGTATCTATAATATTACCCACATATAACGGCGCACAATGGATAAATAGGTCCATAGAAAGCGTTATAAGCCAATCCTACAAGGATTGGGAGCTTATCGTGGTAGATGATGGTTCTACCGACAATATAGCCTTTATTGTGGCTAATATGGCCCAAAATGACAGTAGGATCAGGTATATAAAGAACGATGTAAATTCAGGTATCCAGAAGACATTGAATAATGGCCTAAACGTGGCCAAAGGTGAATATATTGCCCGTATTGATGACGATGATATGTGGTTTGACCCTGATAAATTACAGAAGCAAGTTGAATTCTTGGATACCAATACCGATCATGTTTTAGTAGGCACAGGGGTTATAATTGTCGATGAGGATAATAATGAACTTTTTAAGTATTTAGTACCAACTACAAACGAAGCTATACAAAAGCGTTTATTGGGCAAGAATTGTTTTGTGCATTCCAGTGTAATGTTCCGCAAAGTTTCAGTTATGCAGTTTGGTGGGTATAGCGAGAATATTGCCGAGAAGCATTTCGAAGACTATGATCTATGGTTGAAGCTGGGCACAATAGGCAAGCTCGCTAATCTACCTACTTATAGTGTTAGGTACACTATGCGCAATAGTAGTCTAAGTGCAGTAAACAGGGTAGAGATCTTTCATAAAATCATAGGCCATTTGAAGAAGTACAAGAAGTCTTACAAGGGGTACTATGGCGCACTTCTTCGAGCATATGCTCGATATATAGTTTATGGGATATTCTTAAAGCTTCCAATTAAATTTTCATTAAACAAGATTATAAAATTCTATAAAGAACATTAATTTATAATTTTCTTTATATATGTACGTGCTAATGTTTTAATTATTTCTATCTTAACAAGACTCAATAGGTAGATATATTTTGTAATTGTATTACCCGATGGGTATTGGTTTACTAGCTTTTTTATTATTTTTAAACTAATAGTTGCAATCTTATAAACATTTCGCAATTCCAATTCTTTTTTTGAGTGGAATTTATAAAACATTTCGGAATCATTAAGTGAGCCCGTATAGTATTTGTAATTATCTTCGAATATAGTATAAACACTTTTATCTATGTTTTCTTTTGCTGTGTTTGAATAATTCGATCCATGCTGTCTATAATCTAAAAGTATTTTGTGTATATTGAAGCCAGCATGTTTTTTAATAGCTTTTGCCAAGAAAGCAAAATCTTCACAAGGCACTTCTGGGTAGTGGGGGACAGTATTTAATATTTCTTTCCTAAACATGACACTCGGGTTACAGAAATATATGTCACTAATAAACCTCCAAGCTAGGCGCAAGCTATTACTTGGGTGAAATATTTTGATACCATCATAATTATTGCCAAAAAGTTCGTAACCTCCCCCCACTATGCCTATGTTCTTATTCTTTGTTAAGAAATTAACTTGAGTTTCAAGCCTATATGGCCTTTGAATATCATCTGAATCTGCTTTGGCTATGTACGCACCCTGAGCTATATCTAGACCAGTGTTTGATGCTCCATGGATACCTTTATTATATTTATTATTGATCAGTGTAATTCTTTTATCTTTTTTAATCCAAGTATTTATAATATCCACCGAATTATCTGTAGAGCTATCGTTGATGATTATCAATTCAAAATTTGTATATGTTTGATTCAGTATACTTTGTATAGTTTCATCTAAATACAAACTCGCATTATAAACTGGCATTATTATACTTACTTTTTCTTTCGTCATAAATAATTAAAAAAATCTTTTTATTATTAAACTGCTTACTAGTATAGGATTCTTTGTCTGGTATAATAATTTTTTATAAAATTTAAAAAGCCCTACAATTTGCTTCGTCCGGCTCTTGCTATTATTTAGAGGGTGTCTTCGTATATGAACTAGTACTTCATCTGCATAGTCTATATTGTACTTCTTTGATATTCTGAGCCACATTTCCCAGTCTTCAGCATAGCGTAAACTTTCATCAAAAGTTCCCACATGATCAAACACATCCTTTTTGATTAAAACACAACTAGCACTACCTAGTATTTTGTTTGCTTTCAGTAATGCTGAGTAGGCGTTCCCTCTGTAATTGTTATCAATATTTAAAACTTTTTCTGTACTAGGTCCACCGTTCTCATCAATAGTGTCATATCTACCATATACAAGCCCCAAGTTATCAAATGGGCTATTATTAAATACCGCCATTTGTTTTGCTAGCTTATTACTTACCCATACGTCATCTGCGTCCAAGAATGCTATATAATCTGCTTCTGAATGACTAAGGCCATTATTACGAGCACTGTTTGGGCCAGCATTGTTTTGTTTTATATATACAATATCTATGTTAAGTAGTTCTTTGCAAGAGGCAATAACCTGGGCCGTGTTATCTGTTGATCCGTCATCAACAACAAATACTTTATTTACAGCTAAAGTTTGTTTACTTACTGACTCTAAAGCTTCTTTTAGGTATTTACCATTATTGTATGTTGGGATTATTACATCTATCATATTAGTACCAATTTTTTATATTTATAATATCTTGATATTTATCCAGTGGTATACCCGGGATATCCTTATTGTAGAATATCTTGCAAAACAAAGCATATCTATCGAGTGCGCAATGCACATAAGATTCACTGACATTTTTTACAGCTTCACGATTATTGTAAAAGTTCATACCTGACCCTACGCAGGAAAAGTGTACGAGCTTGTTACCAAAGTCTATTTTATAAGGGGTAGGGAAGTTGTTGATATTTGTAAATTTATTGTCTCTTTTGCCGTATTTATCACAACCACCGACTTCATTTTCTGATAAATGATAAATCCTAGCCCCATTTCGTATCATATCAAACATGACTTGGTCAAAAAAGTCCAATGTCTTAAATCTATACAAGGGGTATGAACCATATATTTTTTGTGCGAATTCACTGAGTGGAACTTTTCCTAAAAGTTTTTTTATTTGGTATTTTATATATTTAAATACAAAGGAAGGGTTGAGATCTGATATTTTAAAAACTGATTTTTGAAGATTTATTTTGTCTTTTTTAAATAAAATACAATTAGTTTGACACAGGTCAGCAAGGTGCCTAACATCATCTCTTTTACAAGGGTTATGGTGATAATTGCGTATTGGTCCTATGATGTCATAATCTTTTGCTATG
>CAZXCN010000003.1:0-111161 GCA_964639185.1 uncultured Candidatus Saccharibacteria bacterium | reverse complement strand
TGAAGCATTTGATAGACAACAATTACCCCATAGACGGCACCGCCGACCATGGCGTTTCCGAGGCGATATACCTGCGCGACCCCGACAATAACGGTGTCGAAATCTACGCCGACAGACCCAAAAAGGATTGGAAGGTAACCAACGACGGCATGGTAGAAATGGTCACCGAGCCTCTCGACATAAATGGCCTTTTAAAAGAGCTTGGGTAACTAACTCTGTATTTTTGTGGTAGAATTGATTTATGTTAAAGCTTTCAGATAATGAAAAAAGAGATATTATAAAATTTTTAGAAGCGGGGAAGCCTCTACCAGAAAAGTATCGTTTTTTACTATTTAAAGATGACCGAGAGGTTGAGCTTGTTTGGAATGGAAAGACTAATGAAGTGACAAACGTTGTTCTTCCTTTCCAAGTAATCGAACAGATTGATGAACCACGAGAAGGTAAAGAGTTTGGTGATGGCGGTACTCTTTTTGACACATCTGGTAAACAAATAACTGGTTGGACAAATAAACTTATTTGGGGAGATAACAAACTAATTCTTTCGTCTCTCAAAAATGGTCCAATGCGAAAAGAAATTGAAGCCCAAGGCGGTCTAAAGCTTATTTACATAGACCCTCCTTTTGACGTAGGAGCAGATTTTTCTATGGATATAACTATTGGTGAAGGCGAAGATGGAGAAAGTTTTACAAAAAAACCTTCAGTTATTGAAGAAATTGCTTACCGTGATACTTGGGGTAAGGGGGCGGATAGTTTTATTGCGATGATTTACGAACGACTAAAGCTAATGTACGAACTTTTGTCTGAAGATGGAAGTATCTATGTTCATTGCGATTGGCGAGTTAATAGTTATATGCGATTAATACTAGATGAAGTTTTTGGGAAAGATAACTTTCAAGATGAAATAATATGGGAATACCAAGGTTCTTGGGTAGAGCCAAAAAATTATTTTCCCCGAAGACATAATTCAATTCTTTATTATAAGAAAACGGAGAACGCAACCTTCCATAGATTGTACGAAGATAATTCTGAAGACCAAGTTAATGCTAAAAGATGGGAAAAATATCTTATTGAAAATAAAATCTATGGAAATAATTATCCGAAAGATGATATACGCTTCAAGACATATCTTGATAAATTTGTAAAAGATACTGGCAGACAACCAAAATCAGACGATGTAATTTTTGAAGTAAAAGGTTCTGTGATTGGGTCTGTTTGGTATGTGAAAAAAGTAGACCCAAAATCTCCAGAAAATATAAATTATCCTACTCAAAAAGCAGAAGCGCTTTTATCTAGAATAATAGAAGCATCTTCAAATGAAGGAGATTTAATCGCAGATTTCTTCTGTGGTTCAGGAACAACTTTAGCTACGGCGGAAAAACTTGGTAGAAAATGGATTGGGACTGACCTAGGTAAGTTTGGGGTGCATACTACTCGTAAAAGAATGATCGGCGTTCAGAGAGAATTAAAGAAGGCGGGTACAAATTTCCGTGCTTTTGAAATATTAAATGTTGGTAAATATGAAAGAGAAAGCTTTTTGAATATAAATGATGATTTGCGAGCTGAAGAAAAATCTAAACAAGCAGAACGAAAAGAAAAAGAATTTATAAAACTCATTCTCACTGCATATAAAGCGGAGCCAATAGAATCTTTTGTCCATGTTGTTGGGAAAAAGAGGGATAGATTGGTGGCTGTAGGCCCAATAAATCTTCCCGTGTCGTCAAAATTTATTCAAGAAATAGTTTTGGAGTGTAAAGAAAAAGGACTTACAAAAGTCGATGTTCTTGGTTTTGATTATGAAATGGGCATGAGTTTTGAAGATTACAAAGATGAAGGAATAGATGTATCTTTTAAAATTATTCCAAAAGAAGTATTTGATAAAAGAGCAATAGAAAGAGGGCAAGTAAATTTTTATGATGTTGCTTTTATTGAAGCAAAACCAATTATATCCGGCAGGGGCAATATAAAAGAACTTTCAATTGAACTTACTGACTTTTCTGTTTTTTATAATCAAGACAATGGAGCAATTGAAGAAGAATTAAAAGGTGGAAGATCAAAAGTCATTATTGAAAATGGGCAAGTATTAAAGGTTACCAAAGATAAAGATACTGAAATTGTTTCAAGAGAAGTCCTTACTAAAAAATGGAGTGACTGGGTTGATTATTGGGCAGTAGATTATAACTTTGCAGATCGAAAAGAGGTAATCAGAGTACCGAAGACTCACGGCGATAATCTTTTTGAAAAAGGAAAAGACCAAGATTTATTTGAATATGAAGAAGTATGGACTGGGGATTATATATTCGATAATGAATGGCAGAGTTTTCGAACAAAGAAAAATAGAAATCTAGAGTTTAAATCTGCCCCAAAAGAACTTCCTAAGGGCGATTATAAAGTTGCCGTAAAAGTGGTCGACATTTTTGGGAATGATACAACTAAGGTAATAGAAGTTAAAATATAAGAATTGTATGACCTGGGAACAAAAATATTTAGATAATTTAAAAGAAATATCATCTCTAATTGATTCTGATAAATTTGATGAGGCACTTAAAAAATTTATCGTTTACATAAAAGATTTGAAAATTGGCCGTTATAGTGCTGAAAATTGGAAAATTGAGTGGCGAAATGAAGTTTATTCATTTGGTAGAAAATTTATAAATAAGGACGCTGGACCTCTTATTAACGCTTTAGAGTTGTACTTAAAAGAAAGTCCTGAAAATACTGAGGAAGTTGAATTTATTTATTCCGAAATACTATGGAATTATTTTGATGAGGGTACTGATTACATAGGTTCAACTATTAAAAGTTTAAAAAATAAATATTCTACAAATCCAGAATTTCATCATACTTATTCACATTACTTAGAAAAAAATAATAATTTTGATTCAGCCATTCAAGAAGCATTCTTGGCATATAAAATGGATCAAAATAATTATGAATTCAAATCAAACTATTTTAATAAATGTAAAAAATACTTCGATTTACTTTTATCAAAAAGAGATATCGAACGAGCTAAAGAAGTTTTAGTAAAAATGCGTAGAACTATCACAAATCCTAATACTGATTTTGTATTTAATAATATAATTATAAGTCTTTCAGACAGGGTCTCTGATCATGAAGTTATTAATACTAAAATTAATTCAATAAGCGATATAGCAAGAGAAATCATCGCTAAAGAAAGAAACAAAATTATAGAAATATTGGGTTTCTTTGCTGCAATTTTATCATTTGTATTTATTAACATAAATATTGCACTTAGTTCATTGCCTTTTAGGCAAATACTTTTACTGATGGTTGGTATGGCGTTGGTATTAGGTTTTTTTGCTCTATTAATCTCAATACTTTCTTCGAAAACATATGACTTAAAATGGTCTAGATTCTATAAAGATATAAGAATAATGATTTTAGGAATTTTAATATTACTTTTTTATTTATTAATGAAGTATAGTTCTTAAATTTATATGGCACTACATAAAGATTTCCCAAAAGACCCATACAAGATACTTGACCCGAATATTCGGTGGTTTCCTGCTGATGAAGATTTACGAGAGAAAGGATTTGATAAACTCATTCCTCCTCTTGTTGCTGATTTACGAAAACATGTAAATGAATGGAGAAGTAAAAATTATGAAGGCGCAAGTGAGACTTCAAAATCACTTTTGAATTATTGGTTTAAAGAGGACCATATTATTTATAATAGCGATGGTTCTTCTTATAATTTCAGATATTATTTTGCACAAAGAGAAGCATTAGAAACTGTTGTTTGGTTGTATGAAATAGCAAAAGTAAAAGATAAATATGATTTGATACGATACAACTCGACAGGTGTATTGAGTGCGCAAATGTTTACCGAGGAGTGGCTCCGCTTTGTAATAAAGATGGCTACTGGTGCAGGTAAAACTAAAGTAATGAGTTTATTAATTGCATGGGCATATTTTCATAAAAAATACGAGATTGATTCAGGTTTAGCAAAGAATTTTCTTTTAATAACCCCTAATGTTATTGTTTTTGAAAGAATTAAGAATGATTTTCAAGGATTAAAAATATTCCACGAAGATCCAATTTTGCCAGATAATGGATATCGAGGGCAAAATTGGCAAGACGATTTTCAAATAACATTACATTTACAAGATGATTTGCGCAATGTTTCAGAAACTGGAAACATATTTTTGACCAATATTCACCGAGTTTTTGAGGGTGATATAAAAGACTCAAGTTTTGAAGATAAAGATACATCTAAATATTTTTTGGGAGATAAGCCAGTTACAAAAACAAATGATTCTACTGTTGATCTTGGAATGATTGTCAGAGATATAGATGAAATTATTGTAATAAATGATGAGGCTCACCATTTACATGATGATAAATCTGCATGGGTTAAATCTATTGCTGATATTGATAATCGTTTAAAACAAAAAGGCACAAAATTGTCCCTACAACTCGATCTGACGGCTACGCCTAAAAAGAGTGATGGCTCTATCTTTGTGCAGACAATTTCTGATTATCCTCTTGTAGAAGCTATTCACCAAAGAGTGGTAAAAAATCCGGTTGTTCCAGACGCGGCGAGTCGTGGGAAACTTAAAGAAAATCAGAGTACATTATTTAGTGAAAAATATAGAGATTATATAAATCTTGGTATTGAAGAATGGCAAAAAACTTATGACACATTAAAGCCGATGGGTAAAAAATCTATTCTTTTTATTATGACTGATGATACAAAGAATTGTGATGAAGTTGCCGAATACATGGAATCTAATTTCAAGGAATTAAAAGGTGCTGTTTTGACAATCCATACAAATAAAAGTGGTGAAATTTCAGAAGCAGTTTCTGGAAAAAATAAAGAAGAATTGGAATTACTCCGAAAGCAAGCAAATGAGATAGATAGCTGGGAGAGTCCTTTTAAAGTAGTTATTTCGGTAATGATGCTTAAGGAAGGTTGGGATGTAAGAAATGTGACCACGATTGTTGGCTTAAGACCTTATGCATCGGATTCTAAAATTCTTCCAGAACAAACACTTGGAAGAGGTCTCCGAAGAATGTTTTTTGGAAGAGATGATGTAGATGAATATGTGAGTGTTATCGGTACTCCTGCTTTTATGGATTTCGTTGAGAGTATTAAAGGCGAAGGTGTCATTCTTGAGAAAAAATCAATGGGTGCAGGAGCGAAACCTATTTCCCCAATGGTTATTGAAATTGATAAAGATAATCCAAAAAAGGATATTGAAAAACTTGATATTGAGATTCCTGTAATGTCACCTAGAATTCAACGAGAATATAAAAATCTTGCAAACCTAGATGTATCATCGTTTGGAAATCCCAAAGTTAAAGTAAAGAAGTTCTCTGAGGAGGAGAAAAGAGAAATTGTCTTTAAAGATGTAGTAGGAGAGCAAACTCACCATACAACAATACTGTCAGGTGATATTGATCCAGATTATCAAAGTGTTGTAGGTTTCTTCGCTCAAGCTGTTATGAGAGAAATGCGTTTGTTTGGTTGTTATGATATTTTATTTGGTAAAGTTCGTGAATTTGTACAGAACAATATGTTTGATGAGACTGTAAGCTTGTCTGATCTTAATTTATTAAGAAATTTGTCAGAAGTTGAATATATAAAATTAATTAAAGATTCATTTAAAAAAGCCATAAATGATTTAACTGTAGAAGATAGAGGTGATACTGAAATTAAGAATTATATAAAAATTAGCGAGGCTAGACCTTTTGTGGTGAATGATAAATCATATTTAATACCTAAAAAATCTGTTTTTAATAAAATTGTTGGAGACAGTGATTTTGAATTAGAATTTTCAGATTTTCTTGAAAATTGTGATGATGTAATTTCTTTTGCTAAAAATTTCCAAAATAAAGAGGCGAGTGCCCTTAGAATTGAATATAAAAATTCAGAAGGATTTATTGCAACTTATTATCCAGATTTCTTTGTAAAAAAAGACGAAAAGACTGTTTATATTATTGAAACAAAAGGACGAGAAGAAGAAAATGACAAATTAAAATTTGAAAGATTGCAGAAGTGGTGTGAAGATGTAAATTCTCGTCAAAGTAAGGTTATTTATAAGGCATTGTATATAAAACAAGAAGAATGGGAGAAAAACAAAACTAAGGACTTTGATGAAGTTGTGAGACTATTCACTAATAGATAAATTTTATGTCAAAAAATAAACAATCAGGTGATAGTGGAGAATTAGATGTTGTGGAGAAGGTTCCTTGTCCTAACTGCGGTAAAAAGTTAATGATTTTGCCACCTAATTATCCTTTGTATGATGTTCAATGCATTGGATGCAGTTTTCGTGCGCAAGTCAAAACTAATCGATCAAAACCCAAGAAGGAAATTTTTGGTGCAGGTTGGGACATTATGGAAAAGGTTTTAAAATCAGGGTTTATAACGCCACCACTAATAACCAATTTTATTTGGAGCGACAAATCGGGTGATCATCAAGAAATTCGTTTTTATCCTTTTATACCCAAAAAGAATTTAAAAATGCACAAGCTTTCACCAACTGCCCGCCGTGCAAATTATAAAATGTTTAATTATGTTGGTATAGACGAATTACCTTATTTTGTGGTTTATAAAAAATAAACTTATGTCCGAAATTTATAACGAATTAAAAAAGTACGCCAGCGCTAAACGGCAAAAGTCTAACGAATGGTTTTTTAAAACTGAGGTAGGGCAATATGACGAGGGTGATAAATTTATGAATAGCTAGGACAGTCCTAGTTATTCGACATTAGCCCAACATCCCTAAATCTGTTAAACTATCCATATATGGATCAGCTTAGCTATGAGGACAGAAGAACTATAAGATTCTTTCAAAAACACCGAAAGTTATTTTTGGGTCTTGGTGTTTTGGTGCTTTTCTTTGGTTTAAGTGTTGCAAGCCATGTTGCCTATGACAAGTTTAATTTAAGCGTGCTTGGAGATTCTAGTGATATTGGTACTAACAATTCTGACGACATGGAAAATAGTGATTGTTCAATTGTTGGTATTAACTTACATGGAGAAGTAATGACCTATATTCCCAAACATGCCGAGGGCGATGCTGACTTTAATTACGATTCGGTATCTAGCGAAGATATTTTATGGACAATCAACCAAGCAAACGAAGACCCAAATGTAAAAGCAATTGTCATTGAAGTAGACTCAGGAGGAGGTTCTCCAATAGCTGGAGAAGAAATATCAAATGCCATAGAGAAGAATGAGAAACCTGTCATTGCTTTTATACGACAAACGGGGGCATCGGCTGCATATTGGGCCATCAGCGGGGCTGATAAAATCTTTGCATCAAAAAATTCAGACATTGGCAGTATCGGTGTAACCATGTCATACATGCAAGATGTAAATAAAAATAAAAAAGATGGTTATGAATATATACCATTAACAACAGGTAAATTTAAAGATACTGGCAACCCAAGCAAACCAATAACCGACGAGGAAAAGATTTTATTAATGCGTGATCTTAAAATTATTTATGAAAATTTCATAGAGTCAATTTCAAAAAACAGAAAGATGCCCCTTGAAAAAGTAAGGCAAATAGCTGATGGGTCAACTATGTTAGGCCAAAGAGCTAAAGAGGTGGGTTTGATAGATGAAATAGGTGGAATTAGTGAAGTCGAAAAATACCTTGAGGAAACACTTGGCGAAAAATCATATATCTGTTGGAAGTAATATTAAAAAGCCTAATCAATTGATTAGGCTTTTTAAATAAATTCGGTTTTTAAAACTAGGGTGGGGCAATATGGCGAGGGCGATAAATTTATGGGTGTTAGCAATCCCGATGCGCGCAAGGTGGTTGGTAAATTTGCGCACCTTGGATTTGCCGATATTGGGGAGTCTTTGAATTCACCAATACACGAGGTAAGGCTCTCGGGGGTTTTGATATTGGTTAAACAATACGAACGGGCGATTGATGAAGGGGCACAGCGCAAGGTGCTTAACTTTTATTTAAAGAATTTAAAAAGGGTAAACAATTGGGATTTGGTCGACCTATCGGCCAGTAGAATATTGGGTATGGCGGTGTATAGCGGGCTTGCTAGCAAAAATGTGTTAGATGAATTAGTAGTATCGAAAAATATGTGGTACCGGCGCGTGGCTATAATTGCCACAATGGCTAGTATTAAATACGGCGTATATGGGCCAACGCTACGTATTGCCAAAAAGCTTTTGGCCGACAAAGAGGACCTAATGCACAAAGCCGTGGGCTGGGCCCTGCGCGAAGTGTGGAAGAGAGATGCAAAAACTTGCGAAGACTTTTTAATAAAAAATTATAAAAACCTACCCCGCACAACCTTGCGCTATGCAATTGAACGAATGGAAGAGGGTAAGAGGAAGGTGGTTTTGAAGTATAAAGGTGTGGTATAGTATTTGTATGGAAAATAATAATGATAATAATGTTACAAATAAATTACAATCTGGCTTGCCCAGCGTTGTAAAAACTTTTAATCATAAAAGAAACGCAGTTTTTTTAATGATTGCGGGTATTGTTGGCATAATTTTGTCAGTAAAATATTACCTAGTTTCTAATTACATTTTTAATAATCCATGTAATTGGGATTTTGGTGGGAATTGTGTAAATAATGGGCTAGATTTGACCGAGTTAAAAACCGCAATAATTCAGGCATTATATTATGGAATTGTTGCACTAATCATATTAATTTCATCAGCCCTTTTGTTTTTTAAAAAAAGATTAGGTACTTATTTATACATAGCTGGTTTTTGCTTAATATTGCTAAGCTTGTTTATACCAAGCGAAGTTTTAAGTTTCCCTGACAAAATAACTTTCTTTTTTGATAGTTTATTTTTAAGATCAATTTTTTCGGCTGGTATGAGCGGTTTTTATACTGAAATTGGTAGTAGTGCACTAATAATAGCTGGAGTTTTGGTTTATTTTTTCTTTATAATAAGAAATCTTGTTATTATAAAAAAATGGAAAAAGTTTTTAGCAATAAAAATTGATACTTCTAGTGTTGTTAGATAAATATTTTAATGCCCAAAATTTTAACTTCAAATATTTTTTTATTAGTGCCAACAATAATCGCATACGCAAAAGGTGAGTGGGTTTATTTGGCTTTTTGTTTAGGTCTATGTGTTGCGTCACCAATGTATCACTATCTTAAAATATATAATCGGGGGTCAAAAATGTTCCCATTTTTTAGAGCACTTGATTGGGTTGTAGGTATTGGTTCTTATTGTGGTATGTATTATTATATTTTCTATAAAGTCCCGGCTATGTACCAAATGTCTTTGACTGTAATGTTGGCACTTACTATTGTATTTTTTATTTATGGTTTCAAGTTTGGTGATTATAATAAATCACACCCTTGGTTCCATGTAATAGCTTTTTGGGTCTCGGGATTAATTATTTTTATGGTTCCATAAATTTGTGGTAAAATATTTTTACTATGGAACAAAATAAAAAATGTCCGGGGTGTCAAAGTTGTTTAATGCCTTTTAATAAGGATACAGGGGTAAGAGAGAGCGATATATATTGCAGTCTGTGCTACAAAGACGGCAAGCTATGTTACGAGGGTAACTTAGAAGAATTCCAAAAAATTGTTTACCAAAACATGCGCAAAAATGGGCTAGGGTGGTTCAAAGCAAAAATGTATACATACATGATCCGCTTCGCCCCACGTTGGAGGAATAAAAAGTAATACAAAAAAGCCTAATCAATTGATTAGGCTTTTTTAATAAATTCGGTTTTTAAAACTATGCCACGCATGCCGTCTATGTTGCATTCTATCTCACCCTCTTCATCGGTTAGGCGAATATTCTTGGCCTTTGCGCCTTTTTTGATAACAGTACTACTACCTTTTAATTTTAAATCCTTTATTAATGTAATACTGTCACCATTGGCCAGTATATTGCCATTGGCATCACGTTGTATTACTAAATCTTCATCTTCTTCGTTATTCATGAAGGCATTATATAACAAGATCTATAATTTCTCTAATTGGTGGTATAATTTACATATTAAAATTAAATCTTAAATTTATGTCACAAATAATGCCTATGTATATTGTTTATATTTTTCAAATAGTTATTGCTTTTGGTCTGGTCAATGTATGGCTCGTACGATTCAACAAGCCTACAAAATATCGTGGAGGTGGGGCAAGCAACATGGCCGACGAATTCGCAACGTATAGTCTGCCAAAATGGTTTATGTATTTGGTGGGTGCGGGCAAGATGTTGATCGCAACACTTATGATTGTAGGCTTTTGGGTACCAGTGGTAGTGTACCCAGCATCGGCATTATTAGTATTACTAATGCTGGGCGCAGTGTCTATGCATATCAAAGTAAAGGACCCATTTATTCGCACTGTACCAGCCTTATTGATGCTTGCTATGGCTGTCATTAATGTAATACTAATAAGGTTTATATAAAATGAAATTAAACAAACTTACAGAGGAAGAGAAGAAGATAATAATCGACAAAGGCACCGAGGCGCCTTTTACGGGTGAGTATATTAATAATAAGGCTCATGGTGTGTATGTATGCCGACAATGCAATGCTCCACTGTATAATTCAGATGACAAATTTGAAAGCACTTGTGGCTGGCCGAGTTTTGATAATGAAATATCTGGTGCGGTAAAGCGTACACTAGATGCCGATGGATCAAGAACTGAAATAACTTGTGCCAATTGTGGTGGGCATTTGGGTCATGTATTTGAAGGTGAAATGTTAACAGACAAAAACATTCGTCATTGTGTAAATTCAGTATCATTAAGATTTATAGAAGGGAAGCAGTAAATCAATAAAAATTATATGATGGAGCCGGAGATAAAAAAACATATTGATAAGAAATTGGTAAGGCGAATGATAATGTTCGCTATTATTTTGACGATAATGACGGGGGTGCTCGTATATGAAATATTCATAAGCAATATAAACTTATTGTGGATAATCGTAGGTATTGTGGCTGGAATATTTATTGGGTTTATCGCAGGAAGAATTTTTACTATTGAGTGGAGCAAAGAAAAGAAGGTTGTCGTAGGTAGACTGGATTTGATTGGAGGAATTGTACTGACCCTTTATATTTTAGTTTCGATTGGGCGATCTTGGATATTTGCACACTGGTTCAAGGGTATGATGCTGACAGCATTTACATTTAGCTTCATCGAAGGTGCGATGATTGGACGCTTGCTAAGTATGCGATTCAATATAAAAAGGGTACTAATTGAGCAAGATAAAATTTAATACAAAAAGCCCGAGCGTACGCTCGGGCTTTTTGTATGTGTTATAATAATTATTATGAAAAAATACAAAATAATGTTTTGGGCTTCAACTTTATTAATATTTATTACACAGGGTGTAATGGAGGTTATTTCTTATTTCAACGGGACAATACACGAGGGCATAACATCACTAGGTTACCCTATATACTTTGTAGGTATGTTGGTGTTTGCAAAAGCATTGGGTTCAATAGTACTTGTAGCACCACAATTTCCAAAGAAAATAAAAGAGTGGGCTTATGCAGGGTTTGCATTCGACTTCATCGCAGCGTTCTTCAGTATGTATTTCGTTATGGGTGTATCTATGTTTTTGATTATACCAGTGATAGCCATGTTGGTATTATTCGTATCTTATCGTTCATATCATAAACTACACTAAAAATGATTATATTTGATTTTATTGGACTATTCCTAATGATCGCTGGTTTTATTATCGGCCTTGGTGCGGTGAGTGTTATCGACATTCATGGGTTCCTAGGGCGTAAATCAAGCTATTGGACCGAAGCCACAATACGCACCCACAAGGTGACAAAGCCCATGATCTGGGCTGGTACCATACTTGCGATTATTGGTGGGTTTATTTTTTACCGCAATGCGCCATTAGCTGGTACACCTTTGTATCATGCAATTATAGCCTTGGTTTTGATTCTAAATGGAATATTCTTGTCGTTTTATGTTAGCCCATTTTTATTAAAAAGAGAAAGTGAAGGTAAAGAAAAAGAATTGTTACCACAAACACTGCAAAACAAAATAGTGATAAGCCTAATAATTTCAGACATTGGCTGGTGGGGAAGTTTAGCAATGCTGGTTTGGTACATAGTGAAATAAAAATATGCAATACAATAAACTTGTACGAGATAAAATACCAGAATATTTAGATTCAAAAGGTATAAAATATGAAAAAAGAATTGCTAATGATCAGGAATATATTTTGGAATTATTTAAAAAGTTAAATGAGGAAGTATCCGAATTCAATACAGATAATAATGCAGAAGAACTAGCAGATATAATAGAAGTAATCGAAGCAATCAAAAAGTTGCCAGAATTTATAAATGTTGAAGAAGTAAGGTTGAAAAAGTTACAAGAAAAAGGTGGATTTGAATCTAAAATAATTTTAAAAGGCGAGAAATAGGTGAAGAAAGATCTTACAATCAATGCAAAGGTGTGGCGGTGGCCTGGCGATGCAGGCTGGCATTTTGTAACGCTGGATAAAAAGATTTCGGAAAGTATTCGCAAAGTTTACACAAAAGGCTTTGTAAAAGTGCAGGTAAAAGTGGGGCATACAATATGGAATACATCACTCTTCCCACATACAGTAAATAAAAAGTCTAAGCAAGTGGAATATCTAATATGTATAAATAAAAAGGTATTGAAAGTCGAAGATATCTACCCCGGTGATGAAATAAAAGTATCAATAAAAATGATATAATTATTATATGATTAACAAAGCATATTTAGCGGGAGGGTGCTTCTGGGGGCTCGAGGAGTTGATGCGTACTCAACCTGGTGTTTTGAATATTGTTGCAGGGTATACGGGTAGTGAAAATGAGAATCCAACATATGAGAACCATCTTGGCCATGCCGAAGCACTTGAGATTGAATACGACGATACGCAAACCAGCTTTTGGAAGTTACTCGACTTCTTCTTTCAGATACACAACCCAACCACACTCAACCAGCAGGGTAATGACATAGGCACTTCATATCGAAGTGCGATATTTTACCAAAACGAAGATGAATTAAAACAAGCGCAAGATTTTATAAAAATAGTCAACGATTCCGGCCGGTGGAGTATGCCAGTGGTAACCACACTTGAACCATTTACAAAGTTTTGGATCGCCGAGGATTATCATCAAGATTTTTTACAAAAAAATCCCGGTGGCTATACCTGCCACGCCATATACTTTGATAGTTATTTGAAATAATATGTACCACCTATACATACTCCAATGTGCGGATAAAACACTCTATACGGGCATTACGACCGATTTAAATAGGCGTGTAGGGGAACACAATACAAGTAAACTTGGTGCCAAATACACATCGGCTCGTAGGCCTGTAAAGCTCGTGTATGCAAAAAAATTTAAAGACAGGTCCCGTGCATCGGTAGCTGAAGCAAATATAAAAAAATTGAACCGTATGCAGAAATTAGAATTAATAAAAAGTTATAAAACAAAATGAAGCAAAATAAAAAAGTCGTGGTAAATGACAAAATGCAAAAGGGTTACGAATATTTCCTGACTGAACCTGTAGGTAAAAATTTCGACCCAGAATTTAGACCCAATGTTACTCCAAAGCAGATGCTTGCTATGGGTATCTTTGGTGGTATATACATGCGTGATTGTGTAAAAGAATTTCCAAAAGATTGGTTCACTCGAGCAAAATTTGCAGAAGGTAATAAGAGGGATCCAAAATTAAATTATTTTGCAGTAAATGCCAGCCAGTCTCTATCCGAGTGGAAAGTAAAACATTGGATATACAAGGACGATCCTCGGGGTTGGTTCCAATGGTATTGTCGATATTACATGGGGCGCCGAATTCCAAAGGAAGACACGAGGCAGATCAAAAGGTGGAAAGCTATCCGCAGACACCTAGGCCAGATCAATGCTAACTGTCGGCCTGGCGACATGCATTGCAGGCCTCGCCAGCGCCAAGCATTGCTACATTGGGCATACAATACAAAATAATATTTGATTATTAAAATGCTATAATATACATATGAATAAATTACGCGACCCATTAACTCATTTGCAATTAGATACCAATTTAGGAAGTTCAAAGCTTAATTGGCTTCGTGCAGCAGTATTAGGTGCTAATGATGGAATAGTATCAGTATCATCGGTGATAGTCGGTGTGGCTGGTGCATCTAGCGATACTAAATTTATATTAACAGCTGGAGTTGCTGCATTAGTAGCAGGCGCATTGTCGATGGCAGTAGGCGAGTATGTATCGGTAAGTACCCAGCGCGATACCGAGAAGGCCCTAATGGCAAAGGAAAAATACGAATTAGAAAATATGCCCGAACAAGAACTCGAAGAGCTAGTGGTTATATATCAGGGTAAAGGTTTATCTCGTACAACAGCTGAAGTAGTAGCAAAAGAATTAACTACAAAAGATGCATTTGCCGCACACATGGATGCTGAATTACACATTGACCCAAATGATCTGACCAATCCAATGCATGCAGCATACGCATCCGGAGCAGCATTTTTATCTGGAGCTATCATACCTATAATTGCCATCATAATAGCACCAGCAAAATGGCAGATTCTTTTTACTTTTATTTCAGTAATCTTAGCACTTATTATCACAGGGGCAGTTAGTGCACATGCAGGTGGGGCAAATAAAATGAAAGCAACAATACGCGTAGTACTCGGTGGGGCGCTAGCCATGGTTATTACATTTGGTATTGGTAAGTTATTTGGAGTATCTGGTATATAGATACAAAATCAATTATACTTGCTTTTTTAATAAAAAAGTGTTATAGTATAAGTATAACAATATAAAAACCTATTCGAAATAGGTGTGTAGCTAATTAATATAAAAAATTATATGGGAAATTTCCAAGGGGGTGGTAACAGAGGTGGGTTCAGAGGTGGCGACCGTGGTGGCAAGCCAAGTTTTAACAAAGGTGGATTCGGTGGTGGTAACCGTGGTGGAGATCGTGGTCCACGCCCTGACATGCACAAGGCTGTATGTAGTGACTGTGGTAATGGATGTGAAGTTCCTTTTCGTCCATCTAATGACAAGCCTATCTACTGTAACGATTGTTTCGGTAGCAAGCGTGAAGGCGTAGATCGTAAAGCTCGTGGTGACTACAACGACCGTGGTCCAAAGAAGAACTTTGATCGTCCAGCTCCTCGCGTAGAATTCTCTCGCCCTGCACCGCAAGCTAACAATGACGGTGTTATGAAGCAACTATCAGAACTAAATACAAAAATCGATCGTCTTATCAGTGCTATCGAAGGTTCTTCAAAACCTGTTGCAAAAGCAGCACCAGAAGTTAAAGTAGAAGCAAAGAAAGCTCCTGTTGCGAAGAAAACTATCAAAGTTGTTGCAAAGAAAGTGGTAACAAAAGCTCCAACTAAGAAAGTTGCAGCAAAGAAGCCAGTTGCAAAGAAGAAGTCTAAATAAATTAATTTAAATTTCAACCACAAAACCCCAGATAGCCGTCGGACGGCTATCTGGGGTTTTGTTATGTATGATATAATATTCGGATGGATATATTAGCACACACATTATGGACAAATTACGGGGCAAGAGTAGGCAACAAAGCTCGTATTAAA
Source organism: uncultured Candidatus Saccharibacteria bacterium (assembly GCA_964639185.1). Lineage (GTDB taxonomy): Bacteria > Patescibacteriota > Minisyncoccia > Phycocordibacterales > UBA9973 > UBA8515. The sequence continues at coordinate 95,642 of CAZXCN010000003.1, read as the reverse complement.
AAAGGTAAACCAAAAATGTTCCATGTAGGATGGACAGCATTCTTTGGAGTTTTTCCTGATTTTTTTGCATTCGGAATACCGATGATTATATCTTTATTTGGATTAATCACAGGTGAAATATCTTTCTCTCAATTATCACATCACGGAATGCCAAATAGCTTTGGTTTATCCTATGAATTATATAATTACAGTCACAGCCTAGTAATATGGGCAACAGTATTTATGATTGTCTGGGCTATATCAAAGCGTCCACGTTGGGAATTATTGGGTTGGGCATTGCATATACTTATAGACATGCCATCACATGCAGGAGGTTTCTTCCTTACACCAGTTCTTTTCCCTATATCTGATTGGAAATTTACACATGGAATTCGCTGGAGCAATATCTGGTATATGATAATCAACTATTCAGCATTGCTAGTAGTATGGGGAAATATTTTTTGGAAAAAATTTAAACAAAATAAATACGTAATCATTTTTGATAAAGATAAATCAATTTAATTATTATTAATTTATTTGCATCTAAAGTTATCCACAGATTTTTGTAAAAGAAAGCTTGCATGTGTACGAGCGTTCACATATAATATATGTACAGTCATTTCAATTAGTAATGATTCATAAATATAAAATATATGACACGAGAACAATACATTAAAATACTTCAAAGAGAACTTCATAAGCTCAACAAAGAAATCGACCTACGAATAATATCTGGTGAAGTTTATTCAAAAGAGGCCAAGGAACACAAGATCATTCTTAAAAAGATCCGCCAACACAACAGGAATACATTTATAAATAAAATATTTGCATCATTCTTGATGCATGCATAATAAATAAACATGAACTCTCACGAATACAAAAACAAGCTTTCCTCATTTTACGACTCATACAATAGGATGCCTACATATACCGAGATGATGCAAATATTTGGATTCAAATCAAAGAATGCAGTATCTCGCCTTGTAGATAAATTAATGGACGCAGGGCTCGTAGACAAAGACAAGCTAGGCCGATTGATCCCCACGAATATACTTAGCGAGGTTCCCATACTCGGACTCGTAAAAGCTGGTTTTCCATCACCAAGCGAAGATGTTCTAGAAACAACAATCAACCTCAATAACTTTCTTATCCAGAAAAAGGAATCCACTTATTTACTAGAAGTTGATGGTGATTCGATGATCGATGCACATATAGCTGATGGTGACATGGTTATCGCTGAGCGCACAGAACATGCACGCGACGGGCAGATAGTTATAGCTGAAGTCGATGGTGAATATACTATGAAATATTTTCGCAAAGAGGGAAGTAAAGTATGGCTGGAACCTGCCAATAAAAATTTCAAACCTATCTACCCTGAAAATGACCTACAGATTCGAGCAATCATAAAAGGAGTTATCCGTAAATATTAAAAAACACCCCATAGGGGTGTTTTTTATCTACGTTCACGACGACGTTCATAATATTCATCCTCTTCCTCCTTTTCATCTTTCTTTATTGCAAGGGGAGTCTGGCACACTGGGCACACCTCTTCATAAGTACGTAAACCACAGCGCGGGCAATTGCCATCGCCACTATTGGTATCTGTATCTTGTATTATATCTATATCTTCATCCATAAACAATATTTTATACTTATTAAATAAAGTGTCAAAGGGTATAAAAATAGTAGAGATAGTTATATTATTTTGTTATAATTAAACCATGCAAATATCTGAGCTTAATATTTTTATATCTATTATAGGAGTAGTTTTTGTATTTCTATTCGCTATTGAAAAATTTACTCACCAAATACAACGCCTAGCTGGAGAAAAATTCAAAAGAGCACTCGGTCACTTTACTGCAACGCCTATACGCGGAGTATTTATGGGCACAGGAGTAACATCGATTATACAATCCAGTACTGCTGTTATTGTTATGCTTGTCAGCTTGGTAGATGCTGGATTATTGAGCTTTAGTAATAGCTTGGGTGTTATCATAGGCACAAATATTGGCACAACAATAACGACTCAATTGGTAGCATTTAAAATACTAAATATTGCCCCTTATATACTCATTATTGGGTTCTTTCTTATGAAGTTTCGCGGTAAATACCAATATCTTGGTAAATCTATATTTTATTTTGGTTTAATATTTTCATCATTGTTCCTAATGTCTGTATTGGTAACACCATTACAAAATAGCCCTGGAGTTATATCACTAATATCATATACTTCAAATTTATTTACAGCTATACTTATCGGTTTTATAATATCCAATATATTTCAATCAAGTTCAGTCACAACCAGTATTGTAGTTATATTTGCAGCTTCCGGCTTATTAGGATTTGAACAATCCTTTGGTATTATTCTCGGTGCAAATATTGGTACAACCACTACAGCATTGATAGCATCACTTGTTGTGGGTAAAAATGGCAAAAGGGTAGCCGTAGCGCATTTTTTGTTTAATTTCATAGGAGTATTATTGTTTATACCTATCATAGGCTACTTTAGCCGTATTATCACAAATTTAGATATATCTACTGCTCAGCAAGTAGCAATCGGACACTTAGCATTCAACCTGATCATTGCTGTAATTTTTATAATAATGATAAAACCATTCGAGAATTTAGTTACTAAAATAATAAAATAAATAAATAATATGAAAGAAATAGAAACACAATTTATACCAAAAGATATTGATCTAAGTGAATTTCAAGCAAAAGATTTCGACGACTATGGTGAAGAAAAAATAAACGAAAGAGAAAGGCGTGATCACCAGATACACGACGAAACAGACTACAAAGCTCCTCCTGGATCAAGATTCCCAAGACCTAGAGGGTTTGGATTGATTGTATTACTTGTATTGATAATATTAGCCCTGATGACCGCTTTAGGTGTATTTAAAAATAAAAATCCTCAATCAAAAACATCAATTCACAGTGTACAAATCAATACAAAAGCTCCTATTTTTGTAAATCAAGCTTACAATTTAGGTTTAGGTATTGATCTATACAATGAATTCTTTACCACAACACCAGACGGATCCAAGCTTGTATTTAGTGCTACCAATAAAAATAATCCAAATTCACAAACATATTTAGCAAATCTTGAATCTGGTGCAATACAAAAACTCGATGGTAATATTGCATCAAATTGGGTAAACAATAATACCCTAACACTTGTAAATGAAAACAATACTGTAGTATATGATTTTACTACAGGTCATGAATATAAAATGGACCTAGGTGGCAATATACACAGTGGCAATATTTCACCTGATGGCAAACTATACATAATGCATACTATGTCTGGTATACAATTATTACACACAGATAACGGTATTATTAGTAAAATATCAAGCTCCATATTCGACGGAGCTTTTGCTTGGAAATCCGACAATATTCATGTATTAGGATACAGAGACACTGGAGTCAAACTCGCTAATGGTGAAAATGCTCGCAATCTAACAATATGGGATATTACCAATAATTCTTTTGTTGATTTGCCAACACAAGTTCCAATACAAGAAATAAAATACGTAGAGTGGATTGTTCCTGATAAAATCATACGCATAAATGCAGGACACGATGACAACTCGCATGACTACATGATGGACCTTTCATTAAATAAAATAATTGATATAGGCGACACATCTGGAATGAGTGGTATAGAAACAGATACAAAATTCGGAATATTGGCAACTGTAGGCAGTATATACTCAACAAGTAAAGAAGGTTATTTAGACATAGCGCGTATATATAATTCAAGTGGCAATATAATCAATGAAATAGTATTTCAAAAACCAGCAGACGGATTCACTATATCTCGAGAAAGTGTACAAATAGTAGATGAAAACACCTTATTGTATGTCAGGAAATCTTCTAATATTAAAAACCCGAAAGAAAACAAAAATAATTTGATATTATTGGATATGAAGACAGGGGTTGAAAATGTATTCAAAGGCCTTAGTACAAACTTGTCTAAAGTTGAATTATTAGACAATAAAGAAACTTGGATAACATCAGACAACAATCAATTCTATATTGGATCAATTAAAACTGGTGTCATATCACCAAGTATCCAAGAAATACCTGAGGTAGAAAATAATGCAACAAAAGATACAGATACACAAAAATCAATTATAGGATCACCGATTATCCAAAACCAAGTTCAAACAAAAAATCCAAACGATGAATTGTTGAGAAAATATCTAAATATACACTTGAATGAATTGTCTAATATAAAAGCTGTATCTGGTGGTAAATTCTATGTAACAGATTTACAAATTACAAATAATAATTCGGGTATAGTTTGGTATGAAGATGGTCACATAGCAGCTCGTGCATTCTTTAATTATGTGATATCTGGTACAAATGTATCTATCACCCAACTCCAAGCGGAAAAGTTACTACTCACTGGTGGCAAAGCTAATTAAATAATAATAAAAACCCTACGTTATGTAGGGTTTTTATTATTACATATAAGAACACATATATGTCAAATATGTCAATATAAAATAGGGGAGTCAAAATTTGTGATTTTCGGGGTATATATAAATAGATGTATATTGTGATATTTATTATATTTAAATTGCCTACAAAAGCATTGTGGGGGATTGGTGGCATAATCTAATACAATATTACACAAGCACAAAGTAATATAATAATATTTAATAAATTACAAAATATAGTTAATTAAATAAAGCCTTGTATTCTAAAGCTTTATTAGTATACCCAATGTCGTAAAAGATATATTGTGCGACATTGCTATATAAAATAAATAAGGCTATGAATAAAGCCTTATGCTGTTTACTTACCCTACTTAGTACTGCTTTATAGTATTATATTATCCTTGTACGCACTTATTAAATGTACGTACTTGAGTATTGTACTTACTTACACTCACCTTCACTTTTTCTATCATTGAATTATATGTATTTACCAGATTATTGTACTGATTTATTAATTCAGATTTAGCTGAAAATTCAGTAGATTCAGAATCCACCTTTATCTTTAGAATATCTAATTCCTTCTGTGTAGATTTTACTTTTTCTTGTAGTGATTCAATAGATGATTTTAAAAGTGTATCAATAACAGGACAAGCAGATTTTGGTAATCCGAAATGTTGTACAGCTATCCAAACTTCTTGCCCATTAAAGACTCCTCGGCCAACGCTGACACCTATTTCAGTATACCTATCATTTAAAATATTTGCTCTGTGCCCAGGGCTATTCATCCATGCAGTAACTACAGTCTGATCGTCTTTAAAGCCTCCTAAGGCCAAATTTTCACCTATAATGATGTATTCATAGCCATAGTCTGTTGCCAAGTCAGCCACTCCTACACCAGATGGTGATATGTGTTCAAAATATTCATTATCGAACATATCAACAACCTTTGATAATGCAGAATTGTTTAATCTAGTATTCTCAATCAGTGGTGGCAAATTAAATGATGCTCGCTCCTTATTAGTTGATTCAATGATACCTTTTATAGATAATCTAGTATTCTGGAAATGTAAAATTGAGTCAATAACTCTTAATGCACCAGGTGTGTCAATATTATCAACATTTATTTTATTTTCAAGAATATTATCCGTGGATAAATTTTCCTCTAATTTTTCATTATCTTCGGGTTTAATTTGTTCTTTGGATCCAGATACATATGAATAAACTTCATTGTATACAGAAATAACATTATTCCTCCAAAGAGGAAAAGTTAGGATTATTGCAATAATGATTGTAACTCTAAATATGTGCTTCATTTATGTTTATTTAATATACACTATTCCCTCACCTATTTTAGTATTGACAATCTCTACACTATTGTTGTCTAATTTTATATTTGATATTTTACCTAGATAAAAAGCCCCAAATGCTACTATTATAAGGATAATTACACTATAAAGGTCCTCCTTCCCTACAGCTTTTAGGCCCTTGATTTTATTAGCAAAATCATGTATACTCATGCTTGTATTATAAATAATAAAAGGTATATTAGCTAGTACTTCATTTTTTGGAATTTTAGCTAATAATAACAAAACACTATGGCACATAAGAAAGCCGGCGGTTCGGCGAAAAACTTAAATGATTCAAATCCAAAGTACCTAGGTACGAAGCTTTATGCTGGAGAAAATGCGAAAGCAGGCTCTATCATTATTCGTCAACGTGGTACAAAGATCCTAGCAGGCACAAATGTAAGCATGGGTAAGGATCATACATTATTTGCACTAAAACCAGGTATCGTAAAATTTGGTTCAAAGAGAAAGCAAGGCTTTAACGGAAAGACAACAGTAAAGAAAGTAGTAAACGTAATAGCTTAAACTACATAAAAAATACCCCCATAATTATGGGGGTATTTTTTATAGGCTTTCAACATTTATATTCACCCTACCATTCTTTTTATTATTCTTAATAATTACAAGATAGTTCCCTACTTCTTTTATTACACCCTCTATTTCTAAATTATCTTTATCTATTACCATACCGGTGCATTCTTTGATGGCTTGCGCTATGTCCGAAGTTGATATAGCTTTGAATAAAGAGCCTTGAGAATTTGTTTTTACTTTAATAGTTATGAATTTTTCATTTAATAAACGAAGATTTTCTTCAAAGATTTTATCTTCAGCCTCGGATTTGATTTTAGCTTGAGCTTTTCTTTCTTCTAGCCTTGCAAGCTCGACTTCTGTAGCACGCATAGCTAAACCTTTATTGATTAATACGTTCTGAGCATATCCATCAGCAAAATCCTTTACGTCATGACGTTGCCCTACTTTTGGTATGTCTTTTAATAAAATTACTTTCATTATTTTTTTTAATTAATTATTTTTTAATTATTTCTAAAGCTTTATCTAATTGTGGGTCATTATTTTCCTCGAAATCTTTCAAAGAATATGGAACGATAAAATCAGGAGTCAGACCTTGTTCGGATATAGAAACACCATTTGGAGTAAACCATTTTGCAATAGTCACTTTTAATGATGTGTCGTCTGTAATATTTACCACCTCCTGCACTGATCCTTTGCCAAATGTTTGAGTACCTACCAATTGCGCAACTTTATTTTCTTGTAAAGCGCCAGCCAATATTTCAGATGCTGAAGCTGAACCTCCGTCTACCAGTATCAATAATTTTAAATTATTATCAAACATTTTTGGTCCATGACTACGATAAACAACAGGCTTCTTTGTACCTCCAAAATCCTCACTAACTACTACTTTACCTTGATCAAGGAAGAAGCTTGCGATATTTACGGCTGAATCCATGTATCCACCAGGGTTACCACGCAAATCAACAATAAGCTTGTTGTGGCCTGATTCCTTGAACTTTAGCAGTGCCTCCTGGAAAGCTCTGTCAGAATTCTCAGAAAATGTGAAGAATCGTATTATAAATACATCATCACGTATTTCTGTTTCAGTAGTAGGTATCTCTATAGTGTCACGGACGATATCAAAGCTTCTTGTTACTCGCTCCCCTTCACGTATTATTGTTAAGCTTACTACTGTACCCTTCTCACCACGGATCAACTCGATAGCTTTATCTACTGTCATATTAGTAGCATCTATTTTATCAATTTTAACTATTTTATCACCTGTTTTTATTCCTGCATTAAAGGAAGGAGTATTTTTCATGGGTGAAATAATAGTTAAAATTTTATTTTTTATACCTATTTCAGCTCCTATACCACCAAATGCGCCATGAATAGTTTGACTAAATTCCTTATTTGCTTCTGGTGGGAAAAATACTGTATACGGATCACCAAATGATGCTGCCAACCCTTCTACTGCACCCCACACGCGATCCTGTTCTGAAACCTTATTCGCATATATAGATTTACTATTTATTATATTCCAAGCTTTCCAAAAGGGTGCGAAATCTGCATCAGTATTTATTTGTGTTTCTTTATTAATAACTCCAGCCACTTTATCTACCTCTGGACGACGTGAATATCCGAAATAAAATCCTGAAGCAAAACAACCTCCAATAATAATTATTGAGTATAGAATGTATAATAATTTCTTGTATTTATTCATACTTTACTATTTATAGTATTACAATTAATTTAATTAATTTCAAGTGCTGCTATGGTATAAGTATTTGCTGGATCCCAGAGCATCCACGAATTCAAGCCTGCATCATTTGTAGCTTTTATCTGGGCACGTACCATATCAGCCGTATATTTTGCACCTAGATCGAAATCTTGCAACCATGGACGCAACTTATTTGGCGATACATTTATAGCTTTAGCCTTCGCAACAGCACTGTCCATAGATATTTTTACAACATCATATGGGTGAATTGATGGATTTTTAAAGTTACCCCAACCACTAGCATAATGTGATGGATACACCATAGGTGCTACATAATCAAAATGCATCAAAGCATTTTCAAGTATTTGACCGATACCCAAATCATCGGTACTGGAAGTTGTAACAGTAGTTAAACCAAATAAATCAGCAGAAAGAATTATATTATTATCTTTCTTTGATTCACGATTTATATATTCAAAGAAATCTTTTATATTATCGGCACGTGTCCTGCCTTCGGCCAAGTGGTAGTTTATGTCTTTTATATTTCCATCAGATGGGTATCGAATATAATCTAAATTTAGTTCATCAAAACCTTGAGAATATGCATCTTTTATTATTAATAATGTATAATCCCACACCTCACGTTTTGCTGGATCTAAAAATGATAAACCTTTACGATCCTTCCATACTTGCCCGTCGCTCTTCTTTGTAACAGCCCAATCTTTATTATGACTTGTCATATATGGGTCTTGAAATACTGATATGCGCCCTATTACATAAATATTTTTCTTGTGAAGAATATCAATAAAATTCTTTACATCTCTTATGCGCTTTTCAGTAGAGCCAAATTGAGCAAGAACAGGATCATCAACAGGAAAGCTTATTTTACCAGTAGAATCTTTTACATCGATAACAACAGTATTTATTTCGGTAGTATCAATAAGATCCACAATTTTATCACGTAATTTGTCCGAACCTGCAACCCATGCAGATATATAGATAGCCTTTACTGCTTCTGGTGTACTTATATGTGTTACAGCGATACCAGAAGGCAGAGCTTGGCCTGGTACTGGTATTTGCGAGGTATTTGTACTTGCCCCTAATAGCTGAGCCTCGGGTGAACCCTTCTCATCAACTTGCGAATTTGCGTCATTAATAGAATATGATTTTGTAAAAATATATGGCAAAACAAAATAAACCCCAGTGGCTCCACCCAGGATAACCACTGTAAATAAAAAAGTTTTAAAATTATTTTTACCCATTATTTTTAAGCTGTATTACCTATATTATCTACAAAAGTATTCATTTTATTATTATCGTCTTTCTTATTAGCCAGAGCTTCCTCTTTAAACTTTTTGCGTAATACATATGAGAAATATATTATAATTAATCCAGTTACAACAAATAAAATATTTCTAGTAAAAGTTGGGAAAGCTAAGTATGGTAATACCATCACCCACAAACCAATAAAAAACAATATTCTTTCTTTTTTCATGTTTTAATTATATATTATTTACTTTGACTCTACAATGACCACGAACTCACCTTTTTGCTTGTTGACATCTGATTGTATTTGTTCCAGAACTTGATCAGGCTTCCCTATTATAAATTGCTCGAACATCTTTGTTATCTCACGTGCTATGACTACATTCTTTTCGGGACAATGCTCAACAAGAGATATTAATGTTTTTATTATTCTATGTGAAGATTCATAAAAAGCTACAGGTGTATCCATGACAGCTATTTCCTTAAATAAAGTCTCCCTACCCTTCTTATGAGGCAAAAAACCTAGGAATGTAAAAGAGGCTACAGAAACACCCGAAGCAGACAAGGCAGAGACTAGTGCCGAAGCACCTGGTATAGGTACTACTTTTGCATTATCACCAAATTCACTACGCACCTGAGCAACCAACATAACACCCGGGTCAGATATGCATGGTGTACCAGCATCAGAAACCAGAGCTAGATTTTTACCCTCGCTCAACATTTTTATTATTACATTTTCCTTTCCTTTTGAGCTATGAGCATGATAACTCATTGTCTTATTTTTTATATTGTAACGAGCCAACAATTTACCTGTAGTTCGCGTATCTTCACATAAAATAGTATCAACTTCGGAAAGTATTCTAACAGCACGATATGTTATATCCTCCATATTACCTATTGGAGTTGCAACAATATAAAGTGTTCCTGATTCTGTATTCATATTTAATTTACGAAAGATGTTTACTTATTTTAAATATAAATTACATGTACATCAACATTAATAATGCACCTATGAGTGCTAGATTCTTTGAGAAATTTATCTTTTCACCCATTTGATGTGCAGGGTCCTTTATCTTCCAGAATTGATGCATCATAAATGTAGTAGGTACCATAAATACAAGCAATAATACAGCAGAGGCACCGATAGCAATATTCAAAAAGAATCCAGCCCCACCTAATATCATCAAAGCTCCTGTGAGGAGTGTTGCTTCACGAGGCATTGGTATGCCCTTCATCTTTGCATATTCTGAAGTATGCTTTAGATTCTTAAAATGATTGTAGCCACTGTACATGAAATACAAGCCAAACAAAATACGTCCTAAAAATACAATTGCAGTATGTGCTGTCATATAAAATAAATTCTTTATATTAAACTTTTAATACACTTATTATACCCCCTTTACCCCCTTTTTCCAATCAGCAAAATTTCCTGTCTTTAGTTCTATTTTATAGGCTTTACGTAGTCGTTTAATTATCAAAAATACACCAACTCCATAGCATTAAAATATAAATTTATACAAAAAAAATAAACACCATCAAAGCAAATTTGCTTTGATGGTGTTTTAATTATTAAGTATTATTATCCAAAAATTAAATATAATATTATACTTATAGTAACAAAAATTAGTAAATTCCTTATCAATGAGGATTTTTTAGGTTTTTCTGTCGTCTTAGACTCTTCTAGATCCTTAAAAATCTTTTTGCCTTTAAAAGTCCCTGTAATTTTATTAAATGTCATTTCCCCTGTTTCTACATAAAAACAATGGGCAAGAGTTGAGTCTTCAATATTTTGAACCAAGGATAATGTATCCAGAGATTTTTTAAGCTTTTCAAAAGATGAACATTTGATACCAAGACCAAAATCATGAAAAGACCAAAATCCATAATATCCATCCTCAGAAACAATACCTATTCCTATTTCTGACCAATCATCATTTAATGAATATTTTCGAGCAACAAATGGTCTAATTTTTTGTAAAAGTCCGTCTATTCTGGATTCAAAAAGTTTTCCATAGTACAAGAATTCTACTTTTTCATTTTGAGTGTTTCTACGCGTTTCCAATTCTGCCTTGAAAATTTTATCAAGATCTGGGTGTTTTTTTACCTGTTGCATATTTCTTTAATTTTTAAATAAAATACATTAATTTTAGCAAAAAGTCAATATATTACCCAAGCTAATATTCTGTAGATTTCCCAGCTTGGATTTCGATTTGTTCAGCTTTTCTTATGTTTTTTAACGATTTATTAGGGAATATGTCATAATGCTTTATCTTATCAAGCTCTTCGTCTATACCCCACAAATCCTCCATTTTAACTTCCCAACCCTCTTCAAAAATATTCAAATCTAATGGTACAGAATATTGACGCAAGGTTTTTTTACCATTATCTAAAAAATATTCATGAAAATAAGACATTACTAATTCGCGAATGTTTTTATATATTGGGTCACGATAGCGGAGCACTGAATGATTAGTCTTGGAAATTGCACCCCACAAGCCATCAAGTTTGAATACTGTAATAACATGATCCAGATCATCAGATGTCGTTTTTAAATGCACGAGCTTAGGCTTGTATCCATGCAAAGATAAAACATATGCTGAAAATATTGCACCCTCTATACAATGCATGTTACCCTCACGTAGAACACGTAATGGGGATTTGATAGTGTCTATTTTATTGTGTTCAAAATTAAAAGGAATATTATTGATAAAATCCTGCACCTTGGCCGGAGTATTCAACTTTTTAAATAAAGCTAATTCCTTTTTAGTAAAATCTTGCATTATTTATCGGGCGAATTTTTTAAATAGATTTTTTTGGAATGTATATAACTTCCATTTTAGGTCACATTTCCAGTCACAGTATGCTACCCCTCCGGATTTATGATCACCTATTGGCTCTTCAAGACAACCCTCGCAACAGATGAAATGGTCATGACACATAAGATTAGCACAATTTACATAATGCTCACTTGGTGCATCACACTTGGCGCAACGCCCAATAATTTCATGTTTTTTTGGATCATCGAAATTCATAACATTACGCTTGTCGAATACATAAAGGCTACCTTTGAAATCCTGTCCGGGATATTTTTCCATATAACTTACCATGCCCCCATCTAGCTGATAAACATCAGTGAATCCTTCGCGTAATAATAAACCTGAGGCCTTTTCACACCTTACACCTCCAGTACAAACTGTTAGAACTTTTTTGCCTTTTAAATTTTCTATCTTTTTTAGATTCTTTTTCAAGTCACGGAAATTATCAAGTTCAGGGAATACAGTACCTTCGAATTTACCAACGCGAAGTTCGTATTCATTACGCATATCTACAATATGAAATTCCTCGCCATTTTGGTACCATTGCCTCAATTCCTCAGGCTTTAAATGCACGCCTGTTAGTTGATTTGGGTCAATATCCTCTTCATCACCTAAATGCAATGAGACTATTTCCTTGCGAGTCTTTACTGAAAGCCTAGGAAAAGCAGTTCCATCAGAAGTACCGTCACTTATCTTCCAGTGTATATCGGCAAACCTAGCATCTTGCTTCATCATAGCCATATATTCCTGACAAGCCTCCTTTGTACCCTCTACAGTGCCATTTATGCCCTCTTGAGCAACAATAATACGCCCACGCATCCCCAACTCCTGACACATATGAAATTGCATATCCCGAAGCATTTTAGGGTCATCTATTCTAGCGTATTTGTAATAAAGCAATATTTGATACTTGTCCTTCATACGGAAGATTATAGCAAAAAGTTACTCTATTGCCAAAAGAGTATATAAGGTATACAGTAATAAAAAATCTTAGAAATATGGATACATTATTTGATTTAGAAGAAGACCCAGTTATCGGGTGTAGAATTTTTTCAAAAACCAGTGGCTACAGAAGTAGATTGTACAATCATAAAAAGATTGTTTACGAAAATATTATTGAATTACTTGAGGCAGATAAAATTACTTTAAAAAACGCGATTATACTTTTAGAAAAAATAATACGTTCAAAAATGCCCAATCTGTTTTTTACAATAAATTCTATGTCTTATGAAAAAATATTATTGGAAGAAATTGATTTTATTGAAAATCTTCTACAAGAATATTATGATTGTATTGATTTAGATAAAGCGACTGAATTAGGTTTTCCTTGTGTGCTTGAACATCCTGAAGACAAAGATCCTTGGGGTTGTCAAATTTTCTATTTAACCGAAGACGGGATACCTATTAAAACTTCTATATTCAATTCTAAACAAGAAGCAACTGACTGGCTTTCTACAGAAGGAAGAGAGTCTATTCCAGATTTCGCGGAAAGACAAAATCTATTAACAACCATTGTAAAATTTAAAAATGGTCCAGAACATTCTTTGGAATATTTAGAAGAAAGAAACTAACAAAAAAGGGTAACTACAATAAAAATGTGTTACCCTTTTTTTATTTTCTATATTTTTTAGACCTCCACTTATCAGCTATTTTTACACGAGTTAGTGACCTCTCAAGTTCTGTTGCAAAATGCTCAAAGTCGACGGTCCCCTTGTCTTCAGCCAATTTCCTCAACTCTTCAGAACGAGCACGAGCCTGACTAATAACATCATCTGTAATATCTGCTACATGCTCCGCAAAGTCAGCAAGTATTGCCACCACAGTATTACCAGATTCATCATTCTTTACTTCAGTAAATCCACCTGATACAGCCATAGGGATATACTCATTGCCTACCTTTGCTACAACATCACCCGATGCTAATGACACTACAATAGGTATATGCTTAGGAAGTATAGTTAATTCACCTACAGATGTAGGGAAAGTAACCTGGTCCACTTCTTCCTCGAGGATCAACTTTTCTGGTGTGACTATTTTTAATAATATTTTTTTCATAATTTTATTTATTTTAATAAGATTTTTGAAATTAATTCTTGAGCAGGAACTTGCGCAGGCCTGACTGAGGCCGAGCAGAGCAGAAAATCTAGCAAGATTTTACGCGTGTCCTGTGAGAGAAGTTAATTTCAAAAATCTTATAGTGCCCCCTTCATATAAAACTCACTTTCTGATTTATCATCATGCTTGCCTTCCAATATTTCTTTGAATGAACGGATAGTTTCAGCAAGAGGTACGTATTGACCTGGTGCACCTGTGAATTGCTCAGCAACGAAGAATGGTTGTGACAAGAATTTTTGTACTTTACGAGCGCGAGTTACCAACTCTTTATCAGCTTCAGACAATTCTTCCATACCCAAGATTGCAATAATATCTTGCAAATCCTTATAGCGTTGCAATACACGTTGAACTTCACGAGCAACTTCGTAGTGTTCCTTACCTACGATATTTGGATCCAAGATTGTAGATGTAGAATCCAATGGGTCCACAGCTGGGTAAATACCAAGTTCAGATAGTGAACGGTTTAGCACCACAGTAGAGTCTAGGTGAGCAAATGTTGTAGCTGGAGCTGGGTCAGTAAGGTCGTCAGCTGGCACATACACAGCTTGGACAGATGTAACTGAACCCTTTTCAGTTGAAGTAATACGCTCTTGCATGGCTCCCATTTCTGATGCCAATGTTGGCTGGTAACCCACAGCAGATGGGATACGGCCAAGCAATGCAGACACTTCAGAACCTGCCTGAGTAAAACGGAATATGTTGTCCACGAAGAATAGAACATCCTTACCCTCTTGGTCACGGAAGTGTTCAGCCATAGTAAGGCCGGATAGTGCTACACGAAGACGTGCTCCTGGTGGTTCATTCATTTGTCCGAACACCATGGCAACTTTTGGTAGAACTCCAGATTCTTTCATTTCATGGTACAGGTCATTACCTTCACGAGTACGTTCACCCACACCAGCAAATACAGAATATCCTCCGTGATTACTTGCTATATTATGAATCAATTCTTGGATAACAACAGTCTTACCCACACCAGCACCACCGAACAATCCAACTTTTCCACCTTTTAGAACTGGACAGATAAGGTCGATAACTTTGATACCAGTCTCAAGTATTTCAACTTTTGTTGCTTGTTGTGTAAAGTCTGGGGCTTTGCGGTGAATAGGTAGTACATTTGTACGGGCAACAGTATCGCCCTCATCGATTTTATCACCTAGAACATTGAACATGCGTCCTAGTGTATCTTTACCAACAGGAACAGATATAGGTGCACCTGTGTCAGCAACACTCATTCCACGAGAAAGCCCGTCAGTAGAATCCATCGCTACAGTTCGCACCATATTACTACCGATATGTTGTTCGACTTCCAAAACAATAATTTTACCATCAGCTGTTGTCACAGAAACAGCATTATATATTTCAGGTAATTTACCTGTAAATTCTATATCTACGACCGGCCCGATTATTTTTTTGATTATACCTGTTGTTTTCATAATTGATTTTATAATAATTTTAATAATATTTATTTAACTTATACTTACCATACCGGCACTAATTTCTGATATTTCCTGCGTGATCGACGCTTGGCGGGCTTTGTTGAATACCAGTGTCAAATCATCTATCATTTCTCCAGCGGCTTCACTTGCATTCTTCATAGCGACCATTCTGGAACTTTGCTCAGAAGCATTAGACTCGAGAAGCATCTGATATATCTGCATTTGAGATATCTTTTCGGCCAATGTATCCAGCAATACTTCCCTGTCTCCTTCAAATAAATATGTATCGCTTTTTTTATTTTCTTTTATATTATCTACTTCTTTATTTTCACCTAAAGTATTTATTAATTCTTTTACTGACTCTTTTGATATAGGTAGAATTTGTTTAATATTTGGCTGTTGAGATAAGGCTGATATAAAATCAGTATATGCTATTAAAACCTTGTCATATCTACCACTCTTGAACTCACCGAGTGCCATCGATGATATAGGCCTCGTATCCGATAGTGTGACATTGTCTGGTATCTCAGTAAAGCTTGCTATAACATTGCGACCGATACGGCGCATTGCTGTGTCACCCTTGCGACCGATTGTAATAATATCAATATTTATATCACTATTTTCTGTACGTAATAATGCTAATGTTTTCTTTATAACTTGAGCATTGTAGGCACCACAGAGTCCACGGTTAGAAGTTATCAAAACTAATAAAATATTTTTAACTTCTCTTTGTACAAAAAGTGGGTGTGATATTTCTTCACTACTGTTGGCTATAGAAGTCAGAATCTCCCAAGAATATTCAGCATACAAACGAGATGCCAATGTAGAAGAAACCGCACGCTTCATCTTGCTAGCTGCAACAAGCTCCATCGCCTTGGTGATCTTTTTTGTGTTCTTAACACTCTTTATTCTGTTTTTAATTTCTTTACCTGATGCCATAATAATTCAGTTTTATTTCTTATTTCAAAAATGAAAGCTTAAATTCTGTTAATGCATTTTTGAAAGCTTCTTCACTTTCTTCGCTATACATACCTTTTTCCACTATTTCTTTGAAGAAGTTTGGTACTGCACGTTCTGTGTATTCTACCAATTCTGTTTCGAACTTCTTGATCATATCCAATGACACATCATCCATATAGCCTTTTACTAGAGCATACATAACAGCTACTTGGTGTTGCACTACGACTGGTGCGTACTGAGGTTGTTTCAATACTTCCACTGCCCTCTTACCACGCTCCAATTGGCGCTTGGTTGCATCATCAAGGTCAGATCCGAATTGCGCAAAAGCTTCCAATTCACGGAATTGAGCCAAATCCAATTTCAATGTTCCGGCCACTTTCTTCATAGCTTTGATCTGAGCAGATGAACCCACACGTGACACAGAGAATCCAACATTCACCGCTGGGCGAACACCTTTATAGAATAGATCTGTTTCCAAGAAAATTTGTCCATCAGTAATTGAGATAACGTTGGTTGGAATATATGCTGAGATATCTCCAGCTTGAGTTTCAATAATAGGCAATGCTGTGATAGATCCACCACCATATTCTTTATTTCTACGACATGCACGCTCCAATAAACGTGAGTGCAAGTAGAACACGTCTCCAGGGTAAGCTTCACGTCCTGGTGGGCGTCGAAGTAGAAGAGAAATTTCACGATACGCTACTGCATGCTTTGAAAGATCATCATAAATGATTAATACATCTTGACCTTTGTCCATAAAGTATTCAGCAATAGCTACACCTGTATATGGTGCAATATATGACAAAGAAGTAGGCTCAGACGCACCTGCAGAAACGATGATTGTATAATCCATAGCACCACCTTCCTCAAGACGTGATTGAAGCTTGCGAAGTTTAGAATCTTTTTGACCAATAGATACGTAAACACAAATCATGTTTTGACCCTTTTGGTTTAGGATTGCATCGATAGCAATAGCAGTCTTACCTGTCTGACGGTCACCAATGATGAGCTCGCGCTGACCACGACCGATCGGGATGATCGCATCAATAGCTTTGATACCTGTTTGTACTGGCTGGTCCACACTTTGGCGAGTTACTACACCTGGAGCTACCTTTTCTATAGGATTGTATGATGTTGCTTTTATTGCGCCTTTACCATCGATAGCCTCACCTAGAGCATTTACTACACGGCCAACAAGGGCATCAGATACAGGAACTTCGAGGATTTTATTTGTTGTTCGAACTTCATCACCTTCCTTGATATTTGAAAAGTCTGACAAGATAATCACACCCACAAATTCCTCTTCCAAGTTCAAAGCTACACCCACTTCACCACCAGCAAAATTAACCATTTCAGAAACTTTTACGTCAGCAAGTCCTGACACACGGGCAATACCATCAAATACTTCAACAACATGGCCTATCTTTTCCACTTTGATATCAGTACCGAATTTTTCTATTTGTTTTCTTAAATTTTCTACAATGTTATTTTTTGTCATATTTGTGTGAGTTAATTTTGTAATAAATGATTTTGTAATTGCTTGATCTGATTACTCAGCGTCATATCTATAATGTCATTACCTATTTGTATTTTTACCCCTCCTATCAGATCTTCTTTTATCGTTTCCTCTATTTCAGCATCATGAGCTTTGTAATAATGCTTTAGAAAGTGAAGTATATTTGCAATGCTCTCCTTTTTTAATTTATTTTTACTTTGCAAACTTACTCTTATCGTTCCGTCCTCTTGATCTTTCAAGATTTCTATTTTTTTTATTATTTCTTCTTTTTTATTTAAAAGTTTATTTTTATCTAAAAATTTTGCCACATTTTCAAGTACAGCATTTAGCTCGGCACCTTTTTTGCCTTTGGTTGCTTCGTGTATTGCATATGCTATGTCTTGTGTTCGGGCTTTTATCATAGAATTACATCTTACTTATACGTTTTGTTAACTTAGCATCAAGCTTTGCGTCAGATTCATCATTCAATAATTTCTCGGTTGCAGCAACAACAAGTGACACAATTTCACGCCTTGCATCTTCCACCATTTGAACTTTTTCACGCTCAAGACTTTTCTTGCCATTTATTATCAAATTCTCTACATCAACTTTAGCAAGCTCCAACATTTCAGCCTTTTTTGCCTCCGCATCATGTTTACCCTCTTGAAATATCTTATTAGCTTCAGACTTTGCCTCGGCTATCATTTTAGTACATTCTTCTTTTGTGATTTTTAATGCCTCAGCATTACACTTTGCATCTTCGACACCCTGTTCAATCTTCTTTGAACGTTCTGCCATCACCTTCTTTAAAGGTTTGATAAGTATAAAATGTAATACCAACAACACAACCACAAAATTCACAGCCTGAGCTATGATTATCTTCCAGTCTATATGAAATGCGTTAATAAATGAATCCATGTTTGTAAAAAATTAAATTATAAAAGTTAATCTTCATTCGCTCCTTGTCACCAGCCAACTTGATAGAGTAAAGTGGCCAGTTACAAATAGCGAACTATTTGATTGAGAATGCAATAACAAGAGCGTAAATAGCTATCGCTTCTGCGAAAGCACAAGCAATAAGCATAGGTACGAAAACTTTGTTTGCAGCTTCTGGGTTACGGCCAATAGCTTCCATCGCCTTTGAACCAATAAGACCAATAGCCAATGCTGGAGTAATTGTACCCACAGCTATAGCTATAGCTTTTGCTATCTCTGGAATATGTTGTGTTGTTTCCATGAAAATATTTTTATTAAACTAATAATGTTTTGACCTCTAAATAAACTACTCAGCACTCAATTCCTTGTCATGATGGGGTTTGTGCTCGTGCTCCTCATCATGATCATGGTCTTGTGCTGCGATTGTATAATACACTAATGTAAGTATTGCAAATATAAAGGCTTGAATTATTCCTACGAAAACTTCAAGTATTAGAAATGGTGTTGGTAAGAGATACGATATTAATGCTGCCATAGATGCAAGTAACACTTCACCTGCAAACACATTACCAAATAAACGAAATGATAATGATGCAACCTTTGCTATCTCACCCACTATCTCCAATGCACTTACGAATACCATAATCGGGGCTGTTAGAAGAACCATTGGGTCTTTTCTTACCTTCGTAACAATGCCACCGAGTGCTTTTAGATTAACATATTTATTGAACATTTTCCATATACCAATAAATATTGCTCCAAAGATATTGGCTCCTATAACTGAGAATATCGCCAGTGCGAGTGTGCCATTGATATCTGCTGTGGCACTACGTATAAGAGGTATAAATGCATTACCATGTTCAGTAACATGAATAATACCAAACCCACCCAATGGCATAATACCAAACCAATTATTTATTAACACAAACATAAATATTGGAAATATGAAAGGGAAAGCCTTCTCAGTAACTTTTCTGTCACCTGTCACCTGATCAGCAAGTGACATTGCACCATCTACAACGTATTCAAAGAAGTTCTGAATACCTTTTGGTATTTCTTTCATTTTTATTCTTATAATAATCGCAATAAAAAGTATTACTCCAACAGACAACCACCCTGTAAACAATGCATTTGTTATTGGGAAGTTACCTATATGACCTATCTCTTCTGCATACAGACCAGCTTCGTGTGGTACAAGCTCAGAAGAATGACTTTCAGTTGAAACTGCATGTTCTGTACCGCCTACAGTAATATCTGTATTATTTTCATGAGTACCTTCTATTGTATTTTCTATTTGTGACATATTATTTTTTTACATCAACTTTCTTAATATACTTTAAAGCAACTTTTGTTATGGCTATCATTGAGGTAATAAATGCAATAACCATCGCCCATATAAATATCCATGGCTCTGTATTATATTTCGCATCCATGTATTTACCTACAAACAGAGCAATTAATATAGGGCCCACGATCCAAACAGATACCTTCATAAACAAGATTGTACCTATCATCCATTTAGATGTTTTTTTATTGTTTTCTTCCATAAAATTGATTTATATAGATCAAAGGCCTCTGTCTTATAAATGGCAGCGAGTTGCAAAGTAAAAGAGTATACCGCCCTGCGTGCGCGTACTTGGAATCGAACCAAGGGCCTCTGTCTTATCAGGACAGCGTTCTACCACTGAACTATACGCGCACGCAAAGAATTATTAACTCTTTTATTTTGAACGAGCGAACCATTTATATTGTACCCGTTATATCAGGACAGCGTTCTACCACTGAACTACACGCTCAAGATATTACTAAATAAAATAACAACCCATTAATTTACATTATAGGCACATAAAATATAGCAAAAATAACCCTTTTTGGCAAACAAAAAGCCCAAGGGTAAACCATGGGCTTTTTGTAAACAAACCTAATTAAGCACGTGGTGCCATTGGGCGAGCTTCGTTGACAGTTAGATTTCGACCATCGAAATCTTGACCGTTAAACATTGAGATAGCTTTGTCAGCATCTTCATCATTTGTCATTTCTACGAATCCAAAACCTTTTGATCGGCCTGTCATCTTATCCATGATAATTGTTGCTGATTCAACTGAACCTGCACCCTCAAAGTGAGCTTTTAGCTCGTCGTTAGTTGTCTTGTAAGGAAGACCACCAACATATAATTTCTTTGCCATAATGACAATATACTTCTCCTTACAGTACTTACATACTGAAATTCAAAGGAAATAAATTTATAAATGTAATCGCTCATGCCGATTTTCATTTACACTCTCAATGTTTAACACAACGAAAATGAAATAAACACCAAAACAACTTAGCAAACTACTGAGGATTAATATATCATTTTAAGCAAAAGGTGGCAAGTAGTGGAAATCAATTATATGCACAAAATACACATCTTTATTATTACAATATTATAATGAATTTATTCCTCGTCTGCTTCGCCAACGACTCCAGATGAAAGGGCTTCTACTATCTTTACTATGTTACCTTCCATTATGCCTGGGATATTGGACCAAGATTGGCGAATTCGGTGATCAGTCACACGATCCTGAGGGAAATTGTATGTTCGAATCTTTTCACTTCTGTCGGCTGTACCTATCTGATTCTTTCGATCAGCAGAATACTTCTTTGCATCTTCTTCGTCTTTTGCCATTTGTAATTTAGACAATAATATACCCATTGCTTTTTCTCTATTACCAAGCTGTGTGCGCTCAGAAGTCGATCGGACATCGATACCTGTTGGCTTGTGTATTAGTCGTACTGCTGTTTCAACTTTATTCACATTTTGCCCGCCAGCACCACCGGAACGTGAATATTCCATATCAATATCAGCAGGGTTAACTTCAATAGTCACCTTCTTCTTCATCGGCAAAACAGCGACTGATGCAGTAGATGTATGTATGCGCCCATTTTTCTCAGTAGCAGGAATTCTTTGTACACGGTGCACACCTGTCTCGTATCGTAATTCACGGTATACATCACGGCCACGAACTTCAAACGAAGCCTCTTTGTATCCACCAACATTATTTTCAGATTCATTTAAAGTTTTCCAACTCCAGCCTTTATCCTCAGCATAACGCTCATACATACGTGCCAATTCCCATGCAAAAAGCGATGCTTCGTCACCCCCCGCACCAGCACGAACCTCTAAAACAATTTCATTTGGAAATTCCTCTTCCTCACGTTCTGATTTTAATATTTCTTCTACTTGCCTCTCGATCCCCTCTTTTTGAAATTTAATATTTTGCAATTCTTCCTCGGCAAGTTCACGCATGCTTTCATCTTCATTTATCATAGTCATAACCTTATCCTCCTCACGACAAAGATGCTCGTATTGTGTAGCGAGATAACTTGTTTTGTGATTCTTTTTTAGTTCTTCAATATTTTCCATAATTTTAATATTATAACAAAAAAAATCCTAAACTAGTCTTTCCAGAGGGGGTTTTGAGCGCGACGGCGATCAAACTTCAGGAAATTTTTACCAAAAAATTTCCGTACCCTCTGGGGAGAGCTAGTTTAGGATTTTTATATCTATTTCTTTGTTTTTGCACTTGCAGCTGCACGCTTCTTGAAGCGGTCAACACGTCCTGCAGTATCTAGAACCTTTTCATTACCTGTATAGAATGGGTGACATTGACTACATATTTCAACATTAATCTTGTCCATTGTAGAACCTAGAGCAAATGAAGCTCCGCATGCGCAAGTTACCTCTGAGGCTGTATTATATTTTGGGTGAATTTCCTTTTTCATATAAATGCCATAATAGCATAGGTTTATTAGTTTTGCAATGGATCAATCATGGTTGTTTGAATCTTTGTAGCCTTTGCCATAACTTGTTTTCCATATGCACAAGCAGTGCCACCAGTACCATAATATTTACAAGCAGCCTTTATTTCTGCAGTATAACTACCATTTACACCACCTAAATCTTTAAGGAATAGTGCTGAAGCCATAAATGCATCTGATGCATTCCAAGGGTCTGGATTTGTCTTTCCAAGAGCGGCAGATATCTTCTTCTTCATACCCATCCAAGTAGAAGGTATAAATTGAGCAGGCCCCATAGCCCCACCCCAACTCGAAGTTCCGGCTGATGCTATTGGACAAGAAACAAGAGTTTTAGCTGGGTCACGCCCTGCACCAGTAGTAATTTCGATAAATGGCTTTACGTCACGCGTTGGCTTCATTACATTTGGAAAAACTTTACCACTTCGTGAACTTACACCAGCACCTGTTTCTTGATTTGTTAGATAGCAAGATCCTTGGTCAGTACCTAGATTACTTTCTTGTGTAATAATTGCAAGGATAAAAGCAATACGCACACCAGTGATTTTACTTGCAGAAGTCGCATATTCTAAAGCTCTACCGAATGGAATAGCCCCAGTATCACGCAAATTAAATAGTACTGCCAATATTTCTGCACGGCGCTTCGCTTTCTCTGCCAATAATTTATTGTACTCAGACTCTTTATTTTTACTTATTGATAGAAGTTGTTTTTTATTTGCTTCATTTTTTTCAACTTCTTTTTTTGCATTTTCTAACGCAACTTTTGTATCTATCTCCTGATTTTTCTTTACTTCAAGTGATTTCTTCTCCACCTCTGTTTCAGTTCGAATACCTTGTATGCTATTTACAGAATTTTTTATAGATTTACTCAAAGATGCAAATGCATCGACATCCCCATAAGCCTCGCTTAGACTTTTCTTTGATAACATTAATTCCATTATAGACATATCGTCTATTTCCCTATTTTTACGCAATAATTGTGCTAGAGATTCCTTTTCTAATTCTATTTTTTCGGTTAGTGAACGAATTGCTGTATTTTTTTGATTTATTTCTCCACCCAATTTAGTTATAGTCAGATTCCTAGATTTAATATCAAGCTTTGCTTTACTGATCTGGGTTGTAAGTATTGTAATATCACGCGACAAAGAAACAGATTGCCCTTTTTGGCTATCTAGTTCTTTTTGTTTTTGCGCTATTTCTGTTTCAAGCTTAGATAATTCTTGTTGTAGACGAGCTTTATCGGCTTGAGCATCCTGCAATTGGTCGGCAAATGATACATGCGCAGAAACTAACAAGCAAAAAATAGAAAATAAAATACTAATGACAAAATTTTTATTTAGTCGCATTGTTCTATTATAACATAAAAAACTGCACTTTCGTGCAGTTTTTTATGTTATACAATGTATTACTTTTCTGTTTCTTCAGTACTCTCCTTCTTACCCTTCTTTTCTACTTCAATAGCAGATAGATCTACAGGAGCTTGTTCTACTTCTTCCTTTGCTACAGCAACTAATGCAACTACTTCTTCAGCACTGGTTAACATCTTTACACCTTTTGGTAAAACAATGTTAGACACATGTATCTGATCATCAAGTGTTACGAGTGTTGATATATCTACAACTATAGTATGTGGCAAATCTTTTGGAAGTGCACTAACTTCTACTTCATGCAGAACTTTTACAAGTGATCCTAATCCAGCTTTTTCAGAAGGGGCAACACCTGTAAATTCAAGTGGTATAGAAACTGTTACTTCCTTGTTCATATCTACAGCAAGGAAATCTATATGCAATGGAAAACCCTTTAAAGGATCTATCTGCACATCGTGAATAAGTACATCAACATTGATACCATCAATAGCTAATTGTACAGGACTTGATTCACCAGCCACCCTAAAAACTTTTATAAAATCAACGCTCGGCACAGAGATTATAGTATTCTCCACGTGAGCGCCATAGACTACAGCAGGAACCATACCGTTATTTCGTACAGTCACAAGCTTTTCAGCCTTACTTCGCTTTGTTGCGGTTAATTTATTCATAGGTCCAACTTTAGCATAAAAACCATATTTAGGCAAACTCCTCCCCTGTATACCCACACAGGTCGGACCTGTGGGGATGAGTTTTGTCAAAATTTATATTTTATGGCTATGTTCGTGAGCTTCTTTAATGATATGTGAGCGTATGTATTCAATAGTTCCAGCACCCCCATTACCCAATGCAACCTTTTTACCTGGATTTAGAATATTTTTTGCATCAAATAAATTCTTTGTATCGGCAAAAAGTTTTGTAACATTATCACCGAACATCTGATTCAAGAATGGAGTACGAATAATACCATCGTTATGCTCAGCTGTTGTAGACCCTTTGTATTTAATAACCAAATCATAAACTTTAGCTGAAAGCTCGATTATTATGTCGGCTGTCTTTGGATCAGAAAAATCCATCAATGGAATAATATGAAAGTTACCATTTCCTGCATGACCAGCTATGGTATAAGTTATTGGATATGTTTTTAAAATTGAATTTAATTCTGGTAGAAATTTAGGAAGTAATTGTGGAGTCACAACTATGTCATCGATAAATGGTGCTGTGTGCTTGTCTTTGACATGCTTGCGCAATAGAGCAAAACTCTCACGCCTTATGTCCCAATATTTTTCACTCTCAGAACTACTATTAGTAACACGTGTCGGGAAGCCAAATTTATTTATTTCTTTTGCGAAATCTTTTGCTTGTTTATCGATAACAACTTCACTGTCACCAGCAAATTCAACAAGCAATATTAATTTTGGTATTCCACCAGAAAACATCATAAATACTTCTGGCCAAAAGCTCCACATGAATTTGATCATTCCCCATGCACCCTTCTTTTTGTAAAAGTCAGGGAAGAATTTCACAGCGAGCTTCATAGTGGCGTCGTCGTAGCTCTCGATACTCTCAGGCTGAAATGGTAATATTGCATCTACAACATCGCCAAGCTTTGTTAGGTCTTTCATAAATAAGACAACGAGCTTTGAAGCTGATTTTACTGCAGTAAGGTGGAAAGTAATACGAGTAACAATACCGAGTGTACCTTGTGATCCAACGATCAACTTGGTTAAGTCAAACATAGGCTCGTCACCATACCCTGCGGTAGGTTCAGGACTCATAACATTCCATAAATAATATCCAGCAGAATTCTTGCTAACATTTGGCTTTGCATTACGCAAAGTTATAGAATTCTCTTTTATCATGTTAAATATATCTTTGTATACTTTACCTTCAAAATCAGTCTGGGCTATCTTTGCATATAATTCTTTTTTATTTAAAGGTTTTACAATATATTCATACCCATCAGCAAAAACTACACTTAACTCTTTTATATAATCTTCAGTTTTACCATATTGCAAAGTCTTCTCACCCGCAGAATTATTGCCTACCATACCACCCACAGCATTAATACTTTTAGAAGCGGTGTAGCAAGGCAGTATTAAACCGTTCTCCAATGTCACCTTTTCAAAGTCACGATAATAACACCCTGGCATAACAGTCGCCTGACCTGCCACCTCTACCTCATGTGCATTTGGATATTTCGGAACAATATTAAAAGGTGTAACTTTATTTACGCTTTCAATAGTATTCATATAACGAGTAAAGTCCATAATAATAGACTCACCTATTGCACCACCAGACATACATGTACCGGCAGAGCGTGCTGTGATAGATAGATTTGGATATTTATCTTTATTTTCATTTACCCACTTTACGATCGAGCAAACATCTATAGAATCCTTTGGGTACACAACAACTTCGGGCATGACTTCGAGTAAACTCGCGTCATGTGAATACTTGGTACGTGTATCGACAGTATCGTCTACATCACCCTTTATTATTTTTTTTAACTCGTTTGATAATATCATTAAATTTAATTATTTAATATTAGAATTATTTTTGTTCATATTTACCAACAGATGCCAAGCTATTTGCACGAGCACTTTCCAGTAATGCATTCTGCGCACCTGCTATATCCTCAGGATTCTTCGCCCATGCTTGTAATGCATTATTCTGAATAGCACGTCCGTATGAAAATGTCAGGAACCAAGGCAAGTCAGCATCCTTCTTCATTGCATTTAGATTCAACACTGCATCCTCGTCACTCTGACCACCAGACAGGAACACAATACCACCAATATCTGCTGGCACATGTTCACGTAGACATTTGATTGTCATCTCGGCTACTTGCTCAGGTGTAGCAACAATACCACTATCCTTACCTGGCAGTATCATGCTTGTCTTCAGTATTACCCCTGGCATGTATACACCTTCATTATTTAATTCAATAAAAAGAATATCCAAGTTCTGAGCTGTAACTTCATAACAACGCTCCATGGTGTGAGTACCGTTAATCAAAACTTCAGGCTCTACTATCGGCACGATATCATTATCCTGACAAATCTTTGCATACTTCGCTAGTGCTTGTGCATTTGCATA
This sequence comes from uncultured Candidatus Saccharibacteria bacterium, assembly GCA_964639185.1. Lineage (GTDB taxonomy): Bacteria > Patescibacteriota > Minisyncoccia > Phycocordibacterales > UBA9973 > UBA8515. The sequence goes on along the minus strand of CAZXCN010000003.1, from coordinate 68,345 downwards.
CAAAGCCTCACTAGTTGGCAACCCCTCACCAATATTTATAACAGCACGCCACTTTGCAAAACTTGCACCCATATCTTTGTAATCAGGAATACGTATTGATAAATTATCAAGTCCTTTAGTTACTTTTTCGCCCTTATCTCCAAAATCGATAGTTCCTTCATCGAGCTTAATACCTACTTCGATACCTTTGTTAATCAATACATCTGGAAATGTAATGCCGTCATGAGTAGTTTGACGCATTGTTTCATCAAATGTAATGTATCCAGATATATATTCTTCAATACCTGGAGTAGAAACTAATAAATCACGATAATCTCTACGCTTATCTTCATTTGTAGGAATTCCCAATTTTTCGAATCGATTATTACAAGTAGGCATACTTTCATCTATAGCCAAGATTCCTTTTGGTTCCGCTACTAATTTACTAACTGTATTTATAAGTATTTCTTTGTTCATTCCAAAATTATATCACACTATGTTATACTGTACCTATGGAAAAACAAATTGACTTTTTAGCAATTGGTGACATAGTCACCGAGCCATTTATTAGACTAAAGGATGCAGAAGCTACTTGCGATCTAGACCAAGAACACTGCAAATTATCACTCCGCTTTGGCGATAAAGTACCTTATGAATCTGCTGAATTATGTGTAGCTGTCGGCAATAGCCCAAATGCTGCTGTGTCTGCTTCACGCCTTGGCCTGAACACTGCCCTCATGACATATATAGGTAGCGACGAAATAGGTGTAAACAATGTAGCTGAATTAAAAAAGAACAACATCATAACTGACTATGTCACAACTGTCGAAGGCATGAAGTCGAACTTCCACTACGTACTTTGGTACGATGTAGAACGCACAATACTTGTAAAACACGAAGAGTACCCGTACGCCTTCCCTATGAACATGCCTGAACCAAAGTGGATATATCTATCTTCAATGGCTTCTAATTCTACCGAATACCACAAGCAAATAGCTCAATACCTAAACGAACATCCAAATGTAAAATTAGCATTCCAACCTGGAACATTTCAGATGAAGCTTGGTACTGAAATATTAAAAGATATCTACAAGAATACTGAAATCTTCTTCTGTAATGTAGAAGAAGCCGAGAGAATATTAGATATTCCAAATGGCCATGACAAGATCAAACTCATGCAAGGGTTAAAAGATCTGGGTCCAAATATAATAATCATGACCGATGGTATCAAGGGTGCATATGCATACGATGGAACTGACGCATTCTTTATGCCTGTATACCCACATGACCCTGTTGAACGTACAGGTGCTGGTGATGCATTCTCATCTACGATCACAGCAGTTCTTTGCATGGGCAAGAGTTTGGCTGAGGCTATGACTTGGGCACCTATCAACTCTATGTCAGTGGTCCAGAAAGTTGGTGCTCAGGCAGGACTACTTTTCCGTGACAAGCTCGAGGAACACCTAGCTAATGCCCCAGAAGATTATAAAATAAGTAAGATAAACTAAATAATCTTATAAGATAAGACTAAATTAAACCATGTTGACACACAATGTGTAATTGTTTATAATTCTTTAAACAATTGTCCCACTTAACAAAAAAAATCATGAAAACAGATTTTAATCCTGTTGCACCTAAGGAGCCTAGTTACATCAAAGAATTTACAAATTTATCGAATGATTACACATTTATCAGTGAAAAAATTCGACAAATCAACCGTATATGCGAAGCATATTGGAAAACAAGAACACAGCCAGGCTCATTGTGGAATTTCTTGGAAAAAACCTTTAAAGCCCTAAATCGAAAAGCTACTCGGCTTGAGAAAAAACTCGAAGGTATTTCTATCCTTGCCTAATTTTACACAAACAATTAAAGAAAAGAGTAGTCTTCCAGACTGCTCTTTTTTATTTTTATATTTAAATTTTATTTTTTGTATAGATACTACAATAAACTTTTACAAGCTTCTACGATATCAACAGTGTCCATATTGTAATGTTTCAAAAGTTCATCTGGAGTTCCAGACTGACCAAATTTATCATGTACACCGATGAACTTCATCTTTACTGGATAGTTCTCGGCTAGACATTCTGCCACAGCACTACCGAGCCCTCCAGCTATCTGATGCTCCTCGACTGTTACAATCTTTTTTGTTTCTTTTGCTAATGCAATTATTGCTTCATGATCAAGAGGCTTGATAGTTGCTATGTTCATCACTTTTACTTTTACGCCCTCATTTTCTAATTGCCTTGCTGCCAATAATGCTTTGTATACAAGCGCACCTGTAGCAATGATACCAACTTGAGCCAAACCAACTTCAGGTATAAATATTGTCTCGGCCTTTCCTATTTCAAAAGGTGTATCTTCTGTTGTTATTATTGGAGTTTTTTCACGAGCGAGGCGCAAATATGCAGGCTCGGTATTCTTAGCTAATGCCAATGTTGCTTTGCGAGCTTCAATAGCATCACAAGGTGATATCACAATCATATTTGGCATTACACGCATAATAGCTATGTCCTCGATAGCTTGATGAGTTCCTCCATCAGGCCCTACTGATATACCAGCATGTGAACCTACTATTACTACCTTCCTGTTATTATATGCGACAGTTGTCCGGATCTGTTCCCAATTACGGCCTGGGCTAAACATGGCATATGAAGATACAAATGGAATCTTGCCGAGGGCCGACATACCACTTGCTACTGTTACTAAATTTTGCTCAGCAACACCTATCTGCACGAATCTTTCAGGGAACCTCTCTTTAAAGAAATGCATTTGAGTACTCTCGGTCAAGTCAGCACAAAGTGCGACAACATTTGCATCTATCTCACCTGCCTGCAACAAACCTTGGCCAAAACCTTTGCGTATTGGAATCTGCTCAACATCTTCATTCCACATCTTTGTATTTAATTTTAATGATTGATTTAACATAAATTACTTGTAGTGAATTTTTATTGAACTATTGGTGTTCGCTTTCTATCTGACCTTGTAATGTTCGTAATTCAGCAAGTGCCATATTGGCTTGTTCACGATCCGGAGCTACGCCGTGCCAATGGAAATCATATTCAAATTCCTTTACTCCTTTACCGGGGATAGTACGGGCAACTATTACCGACGGCTTGTCACGCACAGCCTTTGCAGTATTAATAGCATTATTTATGTCTTCCATATTATGGCCATTGATCTCCTGAACGTGCCAGCCAAATTGATTATATTTCTTTGCCAAGTCACCTAATGGCATAACATCCTCAGTATATCCATCGATCTGAATATTATTACGATCGATGATTGCTATTAAATTGCCCAATTTTTCTTTTGCACCAAGTATTACTGCCTCCCATAAATTACCTTCGTCGTGTTCACCGTCGGAAAGCATTGCATATATTATAGTATGAGCATTTAAACCATTATCCATCCTGTCGGCTATAGCCATACCTACTGCTTGGGATAATCCTGAACCAAGTGGGCCCGATGAAGTATCGAGCCATGGCATAAATTCACGATGCGGGTGACCCTGTAGTCGACTTCCAAATTTACGCAAAGTTTTCAATTCCTCTATTGGGAAATACCCTCGATGCGCCATAGTAGCATATAGTACTGGACATATATGACCATTCGAAAGAACAAGCCTATCACGGTCTTTCATATTTGTATTCTTTGGGTCATGATGCATGGCATGAAAATAAAGCAGTGTAAAAATATCAGTCATACCAAGAGGTCCAGCAGTATGCCCACTTTTTGCTTCTAGCAACATACTTATAATACTCTCACGAATTTCTGTCGCTTTGATACGTAAAAATTTTAATTTTTCAGAATTTAATTCTTCCATTTATAAATTTAATTATAACATATTTTGGAATTCCTTTATCTTGCCACGTGGATCCATATCAGAAAATATGGCGCTACCTATCACGAACCTGTCTACTCCTACATCGATAAGCCTTTCAATAGTATCTTCATTTACTGAACCATCTACACTTATTTCTATATCAGGAAATTTCTCCTTTAAAGTTTTTATCCTATCTATTACCCTCTCGTCAAAAGCTTCACCTTGATAACCAATATTGGCGATACCCATGCATTGTATAAATGATATGAATGGTATAAGTGGGTAAATATTTTCAATAGGAGTATCGTTACCAATAGCTATACCAAATTCAACACTCTCGCGAGTATACATATCGATAGCTTCCAAGTATTCCTTGAATTCTTCCATTTCTTTTTCATTTGTAGCTTCAGCTTCAATATGATAGATAATCCTCTTTGGAGCAAAAGCCATGAATCTATCGAATGATTTATGTGCATAGCGGACCATCAGATCCAATTCAACATCAACATCTTGCCAATACGGCATACCACCATCCTCGCTCTCTAATTTTGCCATATCTACTTCGTCACCACTGTTGAATGGGAAAGTACGATCATGCACGAATCTGCCATCCATAATATCAAGCTGTACTACAGGCACGGCACCAAGAATCTGCCCCATCTTGTGACGCATATCTATAAAGTTATCTGGCATTAAAGCTGGGATTATTTTACTCATTTTTTTAAAATTTATTTAGTCTTCGTATATGACGAGCCTCACCAGTAAATGCTGTATCGATAAATACACGTACAGCATACATGGCCTCCTCCTCACTGACATAGCGTGCACCTAGAGATAATATATTGGCATTGTTATGTGCACGAGCAAACTTTACAATATCTAAATTGCCTCCATGGTATACAGCTGCACGGGCACCGTCTAGCCTGTTGGCACACATAGCCTCACCATTGCCACTTCCTCCAAGGATTATACCAAATGATTTAACTTTCGCCTCGATAGACAATTCGTCGGTCACCACAGCCTCGGCCACAGGGCGGATAAAGTCTGGATAATCATCAACTTCGTTGTAACTATTTGCCCCCATATCTACCACCTCGTAGCCAGAACTATTCAAAGTACCTAAGAATACTTTTAATTTATTCTTCAACTCAAACCCCGCATGATCTGTCCCTATATATATTTTCATAATATTATTTTATAGTCTTCCCAGTTTTGATTACATGGTCTACAAGTGTATGCGTATACCCCATCTCGTTATCATACCAAGCCATGACTTTTACCAAGTTACCATCCACTACACGTGTCAGTGCGAGGTCGGCAATACATGGAACTTTTGCACCCAATATATCTGTAGAGACAACTGGCTCATTGGTTACCTGAATCAAGTTCTGCCATTCTTGTGTCTGTGATGCATCAGTCAGTATCTTATTCACTTCTTCGGCAGTTGTTGCGCGTGATGCGATAAATGTAATATCTACAATAGAACCTGCTGGTACTGGTACACGGAGTGATATACCGTCAAATTTACCTTTTAGTTTTGGATACACTTGTGCGACAGCTAATGCTGCTCCAGTTGAAGATGGCACAATATTCTGCGCAGCTCCACGACCTTCGCGGAAATCTTTCTTACTTGGACCGTCAACCAATGCCTGAGTACCAGTATATGCATGTGTTGTAGAAAGCATGGCTTTATCTATACCAATAGCTTTATCAAGTATCGCTATCACTGGGCTTGCACCATTTGTAGTACAGCTGGCATTGCTTGTCACATCACATGTACCAAATTTATCTTCGTTGATACCCAATACTATTGTCTCGCCAATTATGCTTGTATCTTCGCCCATTTTTGCAGGGGCAGATATTACCACCTTCTTTGCACCAGCTGTAATATGAGCATTGGCTTTGTCGTATGTAGTAAAGAAGCCAGTAGATTCCACCACCACATCTACATCCATATCTTTCCATGGTAACTTACCTGGTTCTTTCTCGGCCAATACTTGCAACACCTCATTCCTACCATTTGCCCCAACAACATTGAGAGTGCCACCAATACCATTTGCATTAGCTGTTCCTTTTACGATAAATAATTTCTCACGATAAACAGAGTCGTATTGTAATAGATATGCGAGTGACTCCATAGAACCAAGGTCATTGATAGCCACTACATCAATATTTGGATTATCCCAAGCAATACGGTAAAAAGCACGACCGATACGACCAAAACCATTAATAGCTACTTTAATTTTCTTTCCGTCAGAAGACGATTTTTTGTTAAATAATTTCATAGGTCAATTATACCAATAATAGACACAAACAAAAAGGGCTTTTTTATTTATATAGGTATATAATATATATGAACATAAAAGTTCCATTTTATGAGAGACAGTGACTTAGCCATCCAAGGGTTCGAGCTAGTAGTAGCCCTTGTAGCAGTACTGAGTGAGCACAAGCTCGCAAAGGAAAAGTCATCTGGTTGGATACTTGCCATTTTGGCATCCATTCTTGCTGGAATTTTTTTCTTTTTTATTAGTAAACACTATATTTTAGGTATAGTAGAAATTATCAACATACCTTTTGCCATTTATGGTTTCCACAAATGGAAACGTGGAATAAAGATAATAACTAAAACTGACAACAGTATGGCATTCATAGCATGTGTAGTCATATTTATTTATTTTTTTATTGGGAATAGCAAAATACAGGAAACAATTTCTTCAAGCTTCTTTCTTATAGGTAGTTTATTAATAGCAAGGAATAAAAAATTCGGTTGGTATGTAAATATAATAGCAGATGTATTATTAGCTTACATTCTACTTGAAAACAATGATTACATTTTTGTATGTTTTCAAATGCTATCAATATTCATTGCCTGTCGAAAGACATTTTTGAAAAATCTACTAGCAACAAAAAGACCCGAGGTTAACTCGGGTCTTTCTTTATCCTTCTATGTATTGGAAACGGGGGCCTTTGTAATTATATTCTGAGACATCTACGTCTTCCATGAACATATCGAGTGGGCGAACTTGCATTTTCCACCCATTATGAACTATATCTGTTTGTCTTTCATAAACCACCATCCATTCACGAGTCTCAGAATGTTTTGCTAAAGTAATAATTTTATAAGTATCACCTTTGTAGTGTTTATATATTTGCCCTGGTTTTATTTTATCTTCCATATATTTAGATTAACTCCTTTAATACTTTCTGAACTAGTTGCGGGTTCGCAGATCCTTTTGACTCTTTCATTACTTGGCCCACCAATGCCATTAATACAGGCTCCTTGCCGGCTTTGTATGAAGCAACAACATCGGGATTGGCGTCTATCACCTTCTGACATATTTCTTTCAATGCACCCTCATCATTCTTCTGTATCAAATCTTTCTCAGTTGCTATTTTCATAGGGCTGGCATCTTCAACTACAATCATAGCCAATATATCTTTTGCTCCGCGTGAAGACACTTGCCCATCTGCAACCATATTTACAAGCTCGGCAAAATTCTCAGAGCTTGGAAGCTTGATACTGTCATTTGATTTCTTTAATCCTATATAGTCTGATGTAATATAATTTGAAGCAGTCTTTACTTTATTTTTATCATTTAGAATACTTGCCACACTTTCAAACCATATACCAAGATCTTGGTCTATTATATATGTTTCTATATCTTCATCTTTGATTCCAAAATCATTCTGATACCGTACACGCTTTGCTTCAGGAAGCTCAGGAAGTTCACTTCGGATTTTTTCAATATCAAAAAGCTTGCTTAAATATAATTTCGAAATATCTGGGTCGGGGAAATAACGATAATCCTCGGCGTTCTCTTTTGTGCGCTGGCTAAATGTAGCTTGCTTGTCTTCGTTCCAACCACGAGTTTCTTTTACTATTTCACTTTGCTTACCAGACTCCCATAGGTCGATCATGCGCTTCTGTTCATATAGTGCTGCCCTTTCAGCCGAACGGAATGATGCAATATTCTTCACTTCTACTGGTATACCAAATTTACCTTCCTCAGGATGTACAGAAATATTTACTTCAACACGCATTTGGCCCATTTCCATATTTGCTTCGGAAACTTTCAGGTAGCGCAGTAGTGTCTGCAAGCCACTGGCAAATTCACTTATTTTATTTATGTTATGTATTACAGGCTCGGTAACTAATTCCATCAACGGTACACCAGCGCGATTAAAATCAACAAGTGACCCATCGACAGAGTGTGATGATGTTGCTGTATCCTCCTCTAAATGTACGCGAGTGATAGCAACCCCTGCTAAATTTCCACCTCGAACTATCGGGTATTTTAACTGTGATATCTGATATGCTTTTGGAATATCTGGATAGAAATAATTCTTGCGATCAAATTCAGTAAAATCAGCAATATCGCCACCGAGTGCCAAACCTACTTTTATTACACTTTTTATAGCCTCCTTGTTCGGCATTGGCAATGTACCTGGGTGTGCCATACACACAGGGCAGATATAAACATTGGGCTTGTATTCTACACCCTCGTCGAGTATGTCAACATTGTTTTTGCAACCACAAAACATCTTTGAATTAGTTTTTAATTCAGCATGGATTTCGAGCCCTATTGTTGTGTAATATTTTTTCTGTTCCATTTTATAAATAAATTATTTTACTCGTAAAAGTTTTATAAAATCGTCGCTGAATTGTTTTACCATCGCATCATCAAACAATGACAATACAAATACCGGCTTTTTTAATTTTGCAAATTCCTTCTTTGCTTTTTCAATAACCTTTGGGTCAGTTACAACATCGGTCTTTGTTAAAATAATAATTTCATCTTTTTCAGCCAATTCTTTATCATAATTTTCTAATTCATGACGTATCTCTTTGTATACTTTCATCATGTCTGCATTTTCAAAGCTTACCAAGTGTGCCAACATTTTGGTACGAGTAATATGCTTTAGGAATTTGATACCTAGACCTTTACCCTCACTTGCACCTTCGATAAGCCCAGGAATATCAGCAAGTATAAATTTATGGAATTCGCCCAAGTTTGGATCCAAAGTAGTAAATTGATAAGCCCCGATTTTTGCATTAGCATTTGTTAATGAATTCAACAATGAACTCTTGCCAGCATTTGGTAAACCTATCAATCCAACGTCTGCAAACAAATGCAATTCTATTTGGAAATTACCTTCCTCGCCAAATATACCTTTGGTAGCTTTTGTCGGAGTAGTGTTTATTGAACTCTTGAATCTTTCATTACCGAACCCACCTTGGCCACCTCGGAGCAATAATTCCTTTTGCCCTTCAGTTTCCAATGACACAAAATCACCACTTGCAATATTGGTAATAATAGAACCTATTGGAAATTCAATTATTAAATCCTCGCCACTTTTACCATGCCTGCTTCCACCAGCACCCTCCTTGCCGTCCTCGGCTTCGAATTTTTTCTTGTGTTTATATTTAGCAAGCAAGTTTATGTCTTGTACACCTAATGCGTACACATCACCACCATGCCCACCGTCGCCACCATTTGGACCACCTTTATCTACGAATTTTTCCTGACGCCATCGTACTACCCCGTCACCACCACGACCAGCCTTTGCATTTATTTTTATTTCATCTATTAACATAAAATTTAATTCTTTATTTATTAATTGCTAAAGCCTGCTTTGCTAATTGGATTGCGCCTTCTTTACTCATAGCCACTACCATAAACCGCCCATTGTGGCAAAATACTGAATCCGGTACCCCAGTTACCTTGGCCAATGATTCATCACGAAGTCCAGCCCAACTTTCCGGTAATTTAATCTTGCGTTCAATAGAACCTGACTTGATAAATACGGCTTCGGCTTTCCATTTACCATCAGGTCGTGGAGCAACAACTAATAGTGGTTCCCCATACGATGTAGCAACTTCCTCCCAAGGGAGCTTGGTATCAAGTATTAGCAACCTCTTATCATCGCATTTCTGGTAAGCTTCGTACACCAAGCTCTGCCCATCGAGTGCATCGCGTGTTTTTATTATCTCCCTCTCTAGAATCTGTTTTGCTATCTTTACTACTTTGATAAAAGCTGAATCATAATCTTGTTCCTCCTTCCAGCTAGGTCTAAAAGAATAAAAAGCATTTTGTATTAAATATGGTGCAGTAATTGCAGTATCACTAAACAAATCCATACCATTGTCATTTGCATCGATAGGCTGCACCAACCTCTCATCTACCCTATCAGCACAAGCTTTACTGCCACATAAATGCTCGCCATATTTCTTCCATACTAAACCAAAAGCTGCATAAGGTATTCCATTTGCCCTCTTGCCTGCACCACCTATTTGATGATGATCAAACCTGTCATGATCTGGGTCATCTTCACCACCTACATCGTACACTACATCGGCACTCTTTATCAAAGCTTCGTCACGAGTACGAATAATACGAACATTGTCTTTAAAAAGTATTGATAGTACTGCTGTAGCAAAAACATCATCAGCATGAAATGTACTGTTGTGTGTTACTAATATTTTCTTTTTATTAAAAAATTTCATTTTATTTAATTTGAATCAATATCCAACTTACTATTTATTTCTATAATAAATGCTATTAACTTTCTAACAAAGAAAAATAGTATAAAAAATAGAATCAGGAATCCAAAAAATTTACGTATATCTCGACTAACATTAAGAGCTGCGTAGCTGAACGAATAACCTAGTGAGAACATGGCTGTCATCCACACAATAAGGGAGCAAATCTCGGCTTTGAGATATGTCTTTATATTTACCCTCTTATATCCTGAGAATATAAGGGTAAACCAGTTCAACCCTAGAATAAAGAATCGTGATATAAATATAGACCAAAAAGGCTTGTTAGTAAAGCGTGGTAAAAAGTAGGTAATACGCTTTTCGATCTTTCTTAAAAAGATTCTATGCGAATGATGCTTTTGCAAATAATACCCTAACGAGTAACCAATCATAGATTTTATTGCTCCACCCAGAAAAATTGCTACTCCAGAAAAAACAACATTCAATGAACCTAGATAAGCAAATATACCTGCCAATATAACAATGATCTCACCCTCAATAAGTACTCCTAGAAATATTAGAATATAAGCCACTATGGCGTGGTTCTCTACAAAATGACTAATAAAGTGAATGCTTAACATGTATTATAGGTCAAATCGAAATACTTTTGTGATCAACCAATTCAAGAGTGACACTACCAATGCCCCCACAAATGCTGCTGTAAAGCTAGTAATAGTAAAACCTTTTAATATTGTACTAAGGTACCAAAATATAAAACCATTTACGATTAATGAAAAGAACCCGAGTGTCAGTAGATTCAAAGGCAATGTTAGTACATTTATAACCGGCTTTAGAAACATATTGAATAGTGTTAGACAAGCACCTACTACTGCTGCTACCCATACAGGGTTAACAGTAATGCCAGGCATAACCTTAGTCGTACCCCACACTGCAACAGAAAGAATAATCCAATGTAAAATAATCCTCATAATATTTTTTTAAAAAAATTAATTAAATAATGAATCGACGACTTCTTTTACTACATTTCCATCGGCTTTACCTTTTAGGTCCTTCATCAAGGTTGCCATAAACATTCCTTTTTTAGCAGGGTCTGTGAATCCGAGCTCTATTTGCTTTGCACGAGCTATGTCCTCTACTTCGCTACGCTCCATCATCCTCGGTAAATATACTTCCAATACTGCTAATTGGGCCTGATCCTCTTGTGCTAAATCCATACGGCCACCTTTTGTGAATTGCTCGATTGAATCTTTGCGTTGTTTTGCTGTACGAATAATAACAGCTAGGGCTTGTTCATCATTGAGCATCTCCTGAGGAGTATGTCCTGTAGCAACAAGTTCATTTGTAAAAGCAGCAGACAGACCTCGTAATACTTCGAGGCGCACTGCGTCGCGAGCCATCATTGCTTCCTTTATTCCACCTTTTATTTGTTCATGTAACATGATTTTATTATAGCAAATATGATACAATAAGAAAATGAAAAAACTTATATTTATAGATACTGAGACAACAGGCAATACACCATCTGATGTATTGTGTCAGATAGCATATAAACTCGACGGAACCGAATTCTGCGAATTGTACAAGCCTGCGATACCTATTCCACCCGAAGCAAGTGCAATAACACACATCACAAACAAACATGTAGCTGACAAGCCAAGCTTTAAAGAAAGCAGAGATTACCAGCCGATGAAAGATTTACTTGAAGATAATGATTCTATATTTATTGCTCACAATGCCAAGTTTGACTTAGGCATGATGCACAAAGAAGATATTTATCCGAAGAATTTTATATGTACATTACGATGTGCACGGGGGCTCGATAAAGAAGGCAAGATCAGCCAATACGGTTTACAGTACTTGCGTTACTTGCTGGAAATAGAAGTAGATGCCCAAGCTCATGATGCACTCGGTGATGTACGTGTACTAGAGAAATTGTTTGAAAGACTGTATAAAAAAGCTGTCGACCAAGAAGGTAGCGAGGATAAAGCCATAACAAAGATGCTTGAAATGTCATCACACCCGTCACTAATGCGTGACTTTAATTTTGGTAAACACAAGGGCAAGAGTATTGAGGAAGTATCCAAAATAGATTCAGGATATTTACAATGGTTATTGAATCAAAAGTTGGAACAAAGCCCCGATGACGAAGATTGGATATATACATTAAAACATTATTTAGGAATGTTGCATTAAAAAATAAAAAAATCGCTCAAGTTTTTTCAAGACTTTGAGCGATTTTTTGTTTCAAGAATAAAGTATATTTACTTTTAAGTAGTTTTCTTTTCTACTAATTTCAACATTGACTCAAGATCTAATTTTTTTCTACGAATAACATCAAGGCCAAAAGATTGAGTTGATCCATTAGGTTGGATTTTATAATTAAATTTTTTGACGCCGTTAGGATTGGGCAATTTAAAATGTTTATTTTCTAAAGATTCCATTTTATCAATGAAATCAATTAATCCATGAAAATGAGTAGTTACCATAAAATGGCATCCCAATGTCTTCAACACAAAAATCACATCCTGCAACTGAGAAGAACCGACTTCTGCCTCTGTCCCTGTAAAAGCTTCATCAAATACTATGAGGCTATATTTAGTAGACTGCTTTAATAGCGTTTCCAATCGAGATAGCTCAGCATCAAACCTTGATTCATTTGGGCTTATTTCTGCACCTTCAGGATAATGAAGGAGAATATTGTCCTTCATGGAAATTTCGGCATTTTTGGCAAAAATAGGTAATCCTGTTTGAGTCAAAATTTGATTTAAAATAAACATATTTACATAACCTGTCTTTCCTCCAGTATTTGCACCATAAATCACATTCGCCAATATCTTTCTATTCAACATTACATTATTTGGCACCGATTTTTTTGCATCAATAAACAAAGGATTGATACTTGCTATTGATTTCAGCTTCATTTCTTCTTTTGGAAGAATTTTAGGGAAAACAAAAACTTTACCAGATTTATGATAGTAGTGAGCAATGCTGGCCAAAAAAATCAATTCCTTAAAAGAATCAGATTGTCGAAAAAATTCACTTACCGTATTCGTCATTTTATTAATGAACCCGTTTGATAAGCCTGCTGATTCTTTTCCAGGAAGATCCATCAATTTTTGAATAGGTAAAACTTTAGTGAGTATTCTGTGTTTTGTAATAGAATCATTTTCTGGCAGAACATGGAATTCAACAGTTTCGTAACTGTTACTCGTCGGATCGACTTTCACAGGATACAATACATGCTTTTTACCGAATCCTTGTACTGACAACATACATTGCACACTTCTTAATTGAATGTCTGAAAATTCAAGCTTTATATGCACGTTACCCTTCTTATTTTCTGATATTTTTTTAATATCATCATTATATAAAGTAAAAATTGCATAAAAAATCGCTTCGCAAATATCATATGGCATTTTTGAATCTCCACCTTTTTGTTCTAAACAACATTTCATAGAATCAACATTTCCCTCTAAAAAGTCAATAATAGTTAGTATGTACTTTTTATTTTTTCCAACCAATTTTAACTCCAAATTTTTCGTATTAAGAAAAAATTTCCTGGAATGATTTTCTGGAGTAAAAGAACATACTCCCTGTAGTGTAATTGAGTGACATGAGCTTACCAAGGAATCAATCTGCCTGAAATCAGATAACTCTTTTTTCACTTTTTTTGCAAAAGAAGCACTATAAGGATGTTCCTCTAGATACTTTAAAAGATTCGACAGATAACGACGCATTGCCAAAACATCGGTAACATCAGAGTAACGATTACCGCTACTTTTTTTTACCGGCACAGTTGTAGTCAAAAGGAAGTTAATGAATTCCTTGTTACCAAAGAACCATTTAATAAATTCTTGTCTTTGCAAGAGAGTTACGTAGTCTATTTCAATGTTTGATAAAAAATTTAAGCCATTTTTTTCGATTTTTTCTTTGATCTGAAAGGAACCCATATAATCGTAATCATTATTAGGCAACCAAAGACGTGGCATGGGAATGGAGTTAGTGATGGATTGCAAAAATTGAAGCAATCCAAATTTTTCAGTGTTGTTAATCTCTACACTAGAATTTTTGAGCAATAAGGATCTTTTGTTCATGATATTTTATTTTTAAATATTTTTCTTTAAATTAACATACTAAATTGGTTTTGTAAAGGTTTAGAAAATAAGGTTCATTTTTAGGTTTATGCTAAAATACACATATGACAAATATTTTATTTATAATAATTGCAGTACTAGCTGGGCTTGTAGTAGGTTACTTTTTTACTCGTAGTAAAAAGGATACGCAAGCTGATGATACAGGGCTAAAATTGATTCTAGCGCAAATGAATGAGATGACTCGGACTCTGGACAACAAGCTCCATGAATCAAGTAAACAGGTAAATGAGACTATGCGCTATCAATCAAGCGAAACATCTCGCATTATAGGTGACATCACAGAGAAGATTACACGCCTCGATGAGACAAATAAACAAGTTGTATCTTTTGCCGACCAGCTCAAGAGCTTGCAAGACATATTGAAGAACCCAAAACAGCGTGGTGTGCTCGGTGAATATTATTTGGAAACTTTATTAAAAAATGTCATGCCACCTGGAAGCTATGAAATGCAATACGGATTCCCCGATGGTACTATTGTCGATGCTGTAGTATTTGTAAAAGACAAAATCATTCCTATTGATTCTAAATTCTCGCTCGAGAATTATAATCGCATGGTAGAAACAAATGATAAATCTGAAAAAGAAAGATTAGAGAAAACTTTTGTAAATGATTTGAAAATGCGAATAAGCGAGACAAGTAAATATATCCAACCCGATCAAAACACAATGGACTTTGCCTTTATGTTCATCCCTCACGAAGCCATATATTATGACTTGCTTATAAATAAAATAGGAGGGCTGAATGAAGACAACGAAAACCTGATTCAGCGTGCTGCAAGTAAATACAAAGTCATTATTGTATCCCCTACTTCATTCCTAGCTTATTTGCAAACAGTACTCCAAGGCCTCAAAGCTATGCAGATAGAAGAGAGTGCAAAAGATATAGTAAAGCGTGTTGGTGAATTGACTAAACATTTAAAATCGTATGAGGAATATCACAACAAGCTTGGTAATTCTATTGGTACAGTTATCAACCACTACCAAGCCAGCCAAAAAGAATTCAAAAAAGTAGATAAAGATATTATGAAGATCACTGGCGAGAGTATAGAGCTCGAGCCAATGTTGCTAGAAAAAATAAACGAAGATTAATAAACAAAAATCACTTGGAAGTCTGACTTCCAAGTGATTTTTGTTTATTTTAAATTTAGCAACCCCAGATGTTTGTTGGCATACATGAGTAACCTCCGTATCCACCATAAGTGTTAGCACCATAATTATTGAAACCAAAGTTAATACCTACATTAAGCCTTGCATTATTGTTGTTACCGTAGTTACCATAATAACTACCGTATGGATTAGTATAAGCATTATTACCCCAAGTTCCGTTGTAAGGCGCATTGTAGCCATAGCCATAAGGACTATTGCCATAATTGTTACCATATGAGGAGTAGCCTCCACCATAATTATCATAACCACCATTACCAAAACCCAAACCAACATTTAGACCCCACACAGCATTTGCTGACTGAGGGAAAGCTGTCAGCCCAAAACTTATTGATAAAATAAATATTGAAATTATTAATACTCCTTTTTTCATAGTTTATATATTATATACCTTTTAAGCATATTTGTCAATATCGTTAGTAGCCACCTTCCTGAGTACGGGAGTGCTACGATCACCTTGGGGCGACCTGCTTCTAACGGGGTCAACCCTATATTTAGGTATAAAAAAAATCCCACAAACGTTGGTTAAACGTCTGTAGGATTTTAGAATTGTGTTTGTGAGAATTTTACTTCCCTCTTAGATCAGTAGCAGATTCATTAGCTTCAGAATCTTCTGAATAATTTGAATAGTTACCGTCTTCGTCTTCTTCTTCGTCATCGTCTTCCCCGTATTCACGAGGATCGTTGTTAAAAAATAAATTTTTCATGATTGTGTAGCAGTTTTAGATTGTAAAAATTCTGTATTAATATTCACAATTTCTTCTAACGATTCATCATTGTAAATATTTGCAATAATTCTTGCTACCATTGGACCAATAGATAGCTGAACAATCTTTGGACTATTTTTTAATTCTACTGGAATAGGAAGTGTGTTTGTGAAGATAGCTTTACTAAATTTTGAATTTAGTAAATTTTTAACGGCTTCACCTGTAAGCACTGGGTGAGTAGCAATTAGCATTACCTCTTTTGCTCCTTCATCCAAAACCTTTTCAGCAGCTTCAACGGCAGTTCCACCAGAATCCACCATATCGTCCCACAAAATACACCTCTTACCTTTCACACTACCAATTATGTTCATGGCTTTGCTTTTACCAGGACCCGTTCTGCGTTTATCAATAATTGCATAAGGAGGTAAGTTTAAAATGTCTGAGATCAAAGAAACAAATGTAGCACCCCCAACATCAGGAGATACCAGCATGAGGTCACTATTTTCTCCATTCAAAATTCCTTCTTCATGCAAATAATCTATAAAAACAGATGCGGGATTGATATTATCAATACCACACTTTCTAGCATCGAAGAATCCTTCAATTTGGGCAGAATGCAAATGTATAGTTACAACATCTTCAAATCCACATTCTGTGTAGAAATCTGCAGCTACTCTTGCACTGATGGGGCGTCTTTTAGGTTTCAAACTTTTTGATTTAACATTAAATTCTCTTCTGTCTTGTCTAGACATGGGAAAATTTAATTGTATGAGTATCATTCTACCTACCTTAGCCCTCAACAACGCATCTGCAACAGTGCGGGTTTCCATCATACCAGAACCCATTTCACCATTTCCAGTTAATGAACGTTGGATAAAAAATACTGTTTTACCTCTGACACTTTTTTTTAAATCAATGTCAGGTTCTCCGTTTGCGAATTTTCCAATATCACATGGAAACAAATCTGTTCCTAAAATTCCTGCAATTTCGACAGCTATGCCATCATTACAAGTACTGCCTCCGATTATGAGGATGTTAGGGTCTGCTGAAACTTCTTTCATAATTTTTATTTTTATTTTTTTGTTTGCACTCAGAATACCATTTGAGTGCAAATGAGTCAAATCGGCAAAATATACTTCTATTCAACTTTGAAAAATATACAAAATGTGGTATTTTAAATCTCATATGGCCCTATCGTCTAACGGTTAGGACACATCCTTCTCAAGGATGGAATCAGGGTTCGATTCCCTGTAGGGTCACAAAATTTTCCGCAGGACAAATTTTGTGATTTTTAAACATAGCTAAATCTATGTTTAAAAAGAATCGAAAGACGGAGGCTGTCGAGCCGAGTCGGGGTCGCGAGCTTTTCTACCAAGAAAAGACTCGTGACCGAAAGCGTACTCGCGGTTCCCTGTAGGGTCACCTTCAAGAGCGCGGCACGAGAAGCGTACCAAAATAGCCCTTAAAGGGCTATTTTGGTACCTGTGAACTTACTTAATCCAACTTCTCTTAATGCGGAAAATCTTAATTTTTTTACCATCAATAACTAAATCTTCAACTCCCAGTCCTTTATAGAATTTAAAGATCACATCTGTTTTAATCTCTTCAATTTTTGCGTCTTTATCTTTTACGCTATCAGGATCATTCTTGATCCAATTTTCAACTATCTTTTTACGAGCCTCATCAAGACTTGAGAGGTTAGTTATGGATAAAGTTAAACAACTTTCTTCATCGTTTGACCATTTTGTGTTTGCCTCATCTAACTCAGTATCCTTCTCTATTTCAAATTCATGAGCAGAGAATGACCCCGATTTAAAAATAAACATGGAGTCTGGATATGACTTCTGATCTTGGAACTTATAAATGATATACACGGGAACACCCTTAATAGTTCCTTGATAATAGGGACCTTTATCTTTTCTGGAATCTACTTCCTGCCAATAAGGAACAAAATCGTTAGGAGAATATGATTCGATACTCAAGTAGCCGTTTAGCCACAAGATGATGGCTGTTGTATCACTCTCGGGATATATGTTCTTACCAATATTTTCTCTACTAATAAGAGGGGTCTTTTCTACTTTCTTGTAGATGGATTCAAGAATCTTGTTGTCTTCTGACCTAGCAAGATCTTCACCAAACTGGTCTCCGTTTGAATAGTGAACATTGGTCTCTTTAACAAACTGTTCTTTGGATAAGAGGGTGTTATATCCAAAACCATCGCTCCTCTTTGTACTATCTTTTATAAACTTTTGAATACCGTACAAAACTCGCGACTTTTTATATGACTCAAAATTCTGTTTTGCAAATTCATTAAATTTTTCATCATCAATTGACTGCTGAATAAGCTTACTCCTAACATCGGATTCGTATTTTTCAGCGATCTTTGAGAAGACTTCATAAAATTTAGTTTTTGCGGTATCAAATTGTTCATCTGTTAGTTTTTCCGTAGAGACAAAAAAGTCTTTGGTCTTATTTAGAAGAACATCGAACTGCTGGTTGCCTTGTTTTACAAGAGAAAGTTCGTCGTTATAATTTTTATCTTTTATATCAACGGCTAGAGTGGGGTTAGCTAATACAATATTAAGAATACGATCTGTTAGCAGATTCTTAATATCATGACGTATTGTAACCGTAGAAACTGTTCCCTCGGGCATATCCCAACTATCCCATCCAAAAGAACCCTTGCTTTCTGAGAGTTCCGCACTCTTTAAGTAAATACTCAAATAATAATTCAAATCATCTTGATTGTTTGCGTAGTGACGGATTGGATCCTTAGCCAAGGCTGACAGTAGTTTGGACAGTGCATTGCGGTAAAAGTCATCGCCCTTTCTTGCCGGAAAATATTTATACACCCACGCAGTAAAACCAAACAGTACAGCTTTCTTGGTGAGAACAGCCTCATCAAGTGCATCATCCTTATCGTGCTCATACGTCTCACGGGAAAGAGAGTTATTTAAGAATGACAGTGTTTTCTCGAAAACATCAATGTCTTTGCGGTCAAAAGCAATTTTTAACCATCCGTTAACTCCAGATAGAAAAGTAGTAACAAACTCCGAATAATCATCATCCTTTTTGATTCTGGATTTTAATGAATACTTAGCAACTTCGTTAAGCCATCTGAAATAAATATCAAAGAATTCATCCCTTTCTTTTTTATTGAGACTGAACGCTTCATAATAGGCATGCCCGAAGTTTCTAAAAAAGATATTAAATGTCTTCGTTGATTTCTTGTCTAACGCCTGATAAATATATCCGAGAGAGAACGACACCACCTTTCTTATACAATCAACGTTTCCTTGCTTGAATGCGTATTTTTGCAAGGTAAAGATAATATCATCATTAATAAATTGGATAATATCTACGTACGAATCTGACTTGTTTGTGAAATGATCAACGAAGCTAGAAAATTCTTTAAGTTTCAATTCAAGACTTTTTGAATCTTCAAGCTTTATCAAGGAGATCATTTGTGGGTAATAATTCCTTGTTTCGGCTTCAATGTAAGAGGTCGGATTTTCATATTCATCACTGACAGATATGAAAGACCGCAGTCTGTCTTCTCTGTCTTCATCGATTTTCTTATCTCCATCTTTTTTTACACCGAGAATCACTGTATCGAAATCTATTGGAGCACCGTGTGAAATGTGATACGGAATATAGTATGAATAATTTCCCAAAGAATCTTTACTGTCTTCATTCGCAAATAAGATATTGAGATCAATATCTGTAATATACCCGGAACTTTGAGCGCGAATAAGGTGATAAGACTCATTGTTTTCACTGAAGAGGAATCTTTCTATTTCCTCACCCCTTTTCTTCTCAAGTTCTTCATTCAGTAACTCATTCTTTTTCTTTAAATCCTCAAATTGGATAAGCTTCTCACGAATCACACCTTCCTTGAACTTCTTCACAGCTCTTTCTCCCGACAATTCGCTCTCATTAAATTTAAAGACTTCCTTAAAAGCACCTAGCAGTCTCAGAAGAATCCATCCTAAAAATATAAAGTTAAAAATTTCATAGACGGGGTTGGGTAATGCAAAAAAAGTAAATGCAAAAAAACCAAGAGAGTTTTCTATGATACCTTTAATATCTGTACTTTTAAGTAGGGTTATTTTCTCTTCTCTGTTTTGTAGACCATAAATATATACACCCAAGGAAATTACAATAGTGAATATGACCCCGTATATGGCAATAAAAGTATCATTGGCACAAACGAGACCTGCGAGACACGTCTGAGGATCTGGATTTTGTATTATGTATAAATATTTATGCCACATAATAGCCATTTTAGCATTTTTAGATCCTATTTGACAGGTAAATCAGACACTTTTGAGAGTAATTTTCTTATTATTTAAAATAATGTCACTTTTGTCACTTTTTGTATTATAATACTTTAATCATGGAAAACAGCGTAAAACGAGAATATCAAATTAGAGAAAAAATAATTGAAACAGTGGGTATTTCTACATGGAATGCTATTCCTGATAAAGACAAAGATGTCTTTATCAAAAATATGACTGATACTTTACAAAAAGAAATTACAAAATTCGAAACTGTTGTTAAAGAAATCGAAGAAAAGAGAGAATCATATTGGCTTTTATTTCTAGGAATAATACTGGGTATTTCAGGAAACCTCGTTGCTAATATAATAGACAGAAACGTACCACATGGTTATTTATATAATATTTTTATCATACTTTTTTTCACTACATTCGTTGTAATGATTTTTCGATATTTCAAATTAGAGATACAAAATAAATTTAATTCCAATGAAGGATTAAAATATTTGCTTGAAGTTGCAAAACAAAAAGAGAAACAAGCTATGCACGAGAAAGTTAAATAGTATATATTATGAACATATAAAAAAGCCTTACTGGGCAATGAACCTTGGGGGGGGTTCTATCTGTTAAACCCTCACGCGTATAAAAAAGAGCTCGACTTTGTCGGGCCTTTTTTATTGCGTGACCCTAAGCGAGCAAACTGCTTTGCTAGCGTCAGAGAATCGAAAGACTTTTCCGTGTCGTTTACGACCGGAAAAGTACCTGCCGATGTAGTCGGCGATAAATGTACTCATGTTCCCTGTAGGCCCCCCATAAAAAAACAGCAAATTTTCATTCGCTGTTTTATAATAATAAAATTCAATTTTTAATTTGAGCCAAAGTGCATTTTAAAATAAGGTTTAACCTTAATCTCAGAATTAAAATTAGAATTAGAATTAGAATTAGAATTAATTTTAGTCTCAGAATTAGAATTAGAATTAAGCTCAGGACTAGTCTTTTTCTTAATAAATTTTCTCCTATTTTCTTCTTCAATTAAAATCACACCTTGTGGTATTAAATAGAGATGACCTTTTAAAAAGGAGAGGTCACAATTTAAACAATTACACATAGCGTCTTTTTCTCTTACCCAATAATGATTAGAGATAATATGCGGTTTATTTTTATTCTTTTCGCACATCCCTATTTGATTTAAGGCTTTTTTTTCTTCATCATTAGCTTCTAACTTGTACTTAGAAGACTCGATTTTTAATTCTTTTAATCTATATGCCATAATATATTTTTTTATTAATATACCACATGATTATGAATTTAACAAATGAAGAATTTTACAATACTACCTCTTCAGCCATTCCTTTTCCTGCCGGCATAATAAATTCGGGGCATCTTCTGGGTGTGCCATTATCATCGCCACGGCACGCTCCATACGAGTACCTTGGGAACCTTTCAGAAGAATTACGTCAGAAGGTTCGATCATAGCAGACAGGAATTTGCCACAAGTTTCTGAACTTTCAAATGCATATGTTTCTTTTATTGGGAACCCATTTTCATTTGCACCCTGAGCAATAAATCTAGAACGTGGACCAACTACTATCAATATATCAGCAACATTGCAAACTTTGACACCAATATCTTTATGAGCTTCCTCAGTCATCTTGCCTAGCTCGAGCATGTCGCCCAATACTGCTATCTTCCTCTTGCCTTCGACAGACCCCAGCACCTCTAATGCAGATTCAGTAGCGGTTGGTGATGCATTGTAAGTGTCATCGATAATCACACTATTGTTCATACCTTCGATTATTGAAAGTCGGCCTGGTGGTGTCCTGTATTCAGCAATAGCATTTACTGATGCCAATATGTCGGCACCACTTTCCACGGCACAAGCAATAGCAGCAAGACCTGAATAAACATGATTCATACCGATAATATGATCCATAGCTACAGGGAATGTATTGCCCCCGTGTTCCAATTTAAAATTCATACCAAGTGTTACCGATGCAGTTCCTGCACTATGCGTAGCTACTGTTGGATATGTAGCACGATAAGTAGCATGTTCATCGAACCCAAATGAAATAGACCGGTTCTTTACCTTGTGGTGAATTTTATAAACTTCCTTGTCATCATGATTTAGTATCAACACACCATTAGGCTTCAATGTATAGGCCAATGAAGTCTTTTCTTCTATTACATGATTCTTGTCTTTAAAGAATTCAACATGTACTGGCATATCTGGAAAACGTGTAAAAATAACAAAGTCAGACTTGAGCCACTTGGACACACTAATAATATCATTTGGTTTACCCGCACCTATTTCCAAAACAAGATACTCGGGGAAATCATGCTTCCACAATAAAAGTGCGAATCCTCGGATAACATTATCCATCCAAATAATTGGATTATTCCAGCCATTTGGAAAACCGAGTATAGTAAGAGGCAAACCTATTTCACCATTAAAACTCTTTTGACTTTTACGTACAGTATAAAATTGTGACAATACTGTATATACAGCATCTTTTGTTGAAGTCTTGCCTACTGATCCAGTAATAGCTACTATTTTTGGATTATAACGCTTCAATACTATCTTGGCTTGCCAAGTAAGAATACGAATTACTATCTTTCTAAATTTTTTTTTCATGATTTTTATATTATCTATCTGGTGGAACATTATAATAATTAAGCAGGAATTTTGTAATATTTACAAATGGTGGTATCAGTGACTGGGCTGCATATTGTACACCTTTTGGATTCTTTATAAACAAGAATACGACGAATCTTGGTTCGTATGCTGGGAAATATCCAAAGAATGAATGCATATGCTGATCTTCATAATAACCTTTTCCATCATCACGCGCCACTTGCGCTGTACCGGTCTTTGTGGCAACAGTATAATGCTCGAATTTGTATGCACCACCACCATACGATGTATCGAATACATGTACCAACATGCGTGACAATGTATTCGTAGCTTCTTTACTCAAAAGACCTGTTTTAGTAATTGGAAATTCTAATTTTTTCGAAGTTCCGTCAGCGTATTTAAGCTCTTTACCAAAGTGTGGTGTAACTAGGTTACCACCATTTGCAAGTACAGCAAATGCTCGTATAGCCTCAATAGGTGTTAGTGCGATACCCTGACCAAACGATGCAGTAGCATATTCAATATCACGAGTACTATCGAGGTTATTAATCAAACCCGAAGTTTCGTTTGGCAAGTCGATGCCTGTCTTCTCACCTATACCGTACGCTTTCATATAATTACGAAATGATTCATGCCCAAGCTTATTCTCTACAAACACCATTCCTGTATTCAATGATTGATCTAACACAGTTTGCATAGTTGCTTGGCCACGAGCTTTTTTATCGAAATTAAATATTTCTTTTTTATTTACAACTACCGAACCCTTGTCTAGATAAGTTGTTTCCGGAGTAATAACACCTTTATCTAACGCTGCTGCTATAACCAATGGCTTTATAACTGATCCGAATTCAAAAACACTCTCAACAATTGGGTTACCGTACAAACGAGGATCCTTTACTTTACCAAAATCATTCAGATCAAAATCAGGCAAACCCGACATGGCATATATCTCACCAGTATTTGGGTCCATGATTATTCCACCCATTGTGTCTCCATGCCATTTATCCATAGCATCATTCAATTCTTTATCCAATATATTTTGAGTAACAGGTTCAATAGTTGTTACAACGTCACCTTCACGTACGTTAGAAAAGCTTTTACCAATATTAGAAAATACTTCAGCAAAAAAGTTTACATACACACCATCATCTGGCTTTGACAATGTACTATTATAAAACTTTTCCAATCCGTATTGACCCACACGTTTGTCGCCTTTGAACGAAACAAAGCCTAAAGCATGCGCAGCCATAGAACCCCCTGGATAAAATCGCCATTTTTGTTTATATATCGAAACTCCAGGCAAACTCAGTGCAGATATCTCATCGGCCTGTTCTTTTGTTAATTTAAATATTATCTCCTCATAAGGATCGCCTGTTTTTGAAGCCTTTGTAATAAATTCATCACGAGATATTACCAAGTACGGACTCAAAGAATTATATAGGGCCTCAGGGCTTGTTGTTATTTTATTATTATTAATAGCAACTTTGAATCCAGATATAACAGTACCTCCGGATACAATGGTACCATCGCGTTTGGTCATAAATATATCACCACGATTGAACATGTCACCAGAAGGTGTTGCATATTGCCTATCGGCACGTTCGCTATATTCATTCTGGTGAATTACCGAAATATAAAAAAGTTTCAAAATCAAAATACATGCAAATAAAAAAACGCATGTGGCCAATATCCTTATGCGTGAGTGGAACGATGATAAATCCATATATTATTTCATAGCAACTTTTGCAGAATCACGACTTGCAAACAAAGTTCCTTTTGCTTCTACAAAGCCATTATCTGTACCATATTGTGCATCAATAGAATTTGATAATGCAATATATTGCAGTTCAAGTTGTGATACATTGCTTGATACTACACGAGCATTTGTTTCCAATGATTTACGAGCCAATACATTGAAAGTAATAGATCCGATCAAATAAACATAACACAAACACAATGCTCCTAATGAGCCGACAAGTATACGAAACATCTGTTTCCTTGAATTATCGTCACTTGGTATTTGTTGTTTTATATTTTTGATTTTCATTATTATTTAAATTTACCTATTTGTTTACTTTCTCTATTACTCTTAACTTGGAACTTCGAGCTCGGGGGTTGTCTTGCAATTCATTAGCACTTGGTATTATGGGCTTTTTGGTTATAGCCAAGGCCATACCACTGCCAACCAAATCCCTAAATGCCCTCTTTACTATCCGGTCCTCTAAACTGTGAAATGATATGATCGCCATACGCCCGCCTGCATGCAATTTTTCAAATATTTCAGGAATTGCATTTTCTATACTTGTCAGTTCCATATTCACTGCGATACGCAAAGCTTGAAATGTCTTTGTCGCTGGGTGGATCTTCATACGGCGATAAGCTTTACCTACTGCTTGTTCCAATACATCGGCAAGTTCCTTTGTGGTTGTAAATGGCTTTACTTGTCGAGCTTCAACTATTGCTTTTGCTATCTTCCTGGAATATCGCTCCTCGCCAAATCCGTAGATAATGTCTGCGATCGTTTCTTCTTTCCAAGTATTTACAATATCGGAAGCTGTAACATCAGTATCACTTGGGTCCTTCTTCATTGTCATTTGCAATGGTTCGTCTCGCATAAAGGAGAATCCACGCCCTGCAACTTCCAACTGAAACGAGCTTATGCCCAAATCCAGAAGTACAGCATCCACATGATCAATATTCAAACCTTCGAGGACCTTACTTGCGTCTTGGAAGTTTGCAACAATAAACTTTGTGTCATGATCAGTATCTACCAACTTTTCATTTGCACGGCCTATGGCATCTGCATCTAGATCAAGGCCAATAATTTTTACCCCTGACCCAAAGCGTTTTACCACCTCATATGTATGGCCTCCGCCACCAAGTGTACCGTCGAGCATTATGTCACCACTTGCGAGGTTCAATGCATCAACTGACTCTGAAAGTAAAACCGGTATATGCTTCATATTAAAGAACTCCAATACTGCCCAATTTATCAGCGAGGGCGTCGGCCTGTGTGTCGATTGACTTCTTGTACGTATTCCATGCAGTTTCATTCCATATTTCAGCACGATTCTGAACTCCGATAACAACTACTTTGGAACCAAGCTTTGAACGACGGCGCAAATGTTCAGGAATCAATATACGGCCACTTGCATCTACATCAGTACTCACAGCTTGTCCGAACATAAAACGGGAAAAGTTACGATTGTCTGCTTGCAACATAGAGCTGTCAGCTAGCTTGTCGGATATCTTGCTCCACTCCTTTTCGGTAAATAATGAAATACAATTATCCAAGCCTGGTGCAACTACAATACTCTTCCCTATTTCTTTTCGGAATTTTACAGGAAGTGAAAGCCTGTTCTTTTCATCTAGAGTATGTGTGTATTCACCGATAAGCATAATAATTAATTTAACCCACTTTATCCCACTGCATTTAATTATACTCCACTTTATCCCACAATACAAACCACTATCCCACACTATTATGTGGATAACTACATATTATTTTAAAAAGTGGACATATTTATATCCTTGTTGTATCATTGTATTTAAATAAATAATATAGTTATGACTAAAGAAAAAATTGCTAAAAAAGCAGCAGAACGAAGGGCCAAAGACCCCTTAAGAGCTTTAAAAATCCAGATGATGTCATTTGGAAGATTAAAATTATTCCTAAAATCTTTAGATCATCCAGTTAAAACTGATAATTTAACCATTTTTGGAAGCTAATTAATTGTAGCGAAAGTATCAAAAAATCATTCTAAAAAAAACCCACAACACATAATGTTGTGGGTTTTCTTTTTTGTATAATTTATAAAAATTTTATTCGTCTTGCTTTGGTCGTAGTATTGGGAAGAATATTACATCACGCAAGTTCTTCTGCTCAGTTAGTATTGCTACTAACCTATCTATACCCATACCGAATCCTGTCATTGGTGGCATACCATGCTCCATAGCTTGCAAGAACCTCTCGTCTACATCCATAGCTTCATCATCGCCACCTTTCTTTGCACTTGCTTGAGCTTCTAATAATTCACGTTCCTGTATTGGGTTTACTAACTCAGCATACTGATTTGTTATCTCAGCACCAGCTATCACCAGCTGTGCCACACACGCAGTACCATCATCATTCTGCTGAGCAAGTGGCTTCAAGTCACCAGGAAAATTCATAATAAATGTAGGATTGATTATCTTTGCACGTGAAGACTTTTTATAAATATAGTCGAGTAGATTACCTCGGCCAGTTTTACTAGCTTCATCCTCAGGCATACCCCACTTTATAGCTTCTTTGCGTGCATCATCTGTAGAAATAGTTGTAATATCTATACCTGTATTTTCCATTACTAAATCTTTAAATGATATTTGTGGCCATGCTTTACTAAAATCAACTTCAGTAGAATTACCCTCTTTGTCGTATACAGTAAAAATACTCTTGCCTGTTACCTCTAAAGCAATAGATTTTATCATTTCCTCAGTCCAAGCGATGTTTGTCTCTAGTGTTTGATATGCGGCATACCACTCAAGCATTGTAAATTCTTGAATATGAGTTGGGTCCGAACCTTCATTGCGGAAATTCTTGCCTATTTCATACACGCGCTCATATCCTGCAGCCACGAGTATCTTGTGCTCTAATTCAAGTGCTATACGCATAACCATAGGTATATCAAAATCATTGTGATGCGTTTCAAAAACTTTTGCCATAGCACCACCTGCTTGATTCTGAAGTATTGGAGTTTCCACTTCCATAAAATTTTTATTATTTAAATAAGAACGCACTGCTGTGACAACGCGTGACCGTGTAGCGAAACGGTTATAAACTTCAGGATCCATAATAATATCTAGATATCTTTTACGATATGTTTCCTCTACATCCTGAAGACCATGCCACTTGTCAGGTAGTGGTAATAGTGATTTTGTTGCCATACACCAATTCTTTATCAGGATACTCTGCTCGCCACGTGCTGTGACAAACAATGATCCAGTAACAGAAATAAAATCACCAGAATCTACTGTGTCTACAAATAAATTAAAAACATCTTCGCTTAATTCATCCTTCTTTAATACTGATTGAAATTTTGTGGCGCCATCTTGAAGAACAATAAATAATATTGCACCCTGACCACGAGTCACCATTACTCGGCCGGCTAATGATATTTCCTTTGCCTCTTTTTCTAAAGTTTCAAAATTATTTTTTACATATTCAAGTGAATAGTCACGCAAAACACTTTCCGGATATGGATTCATACCAGATGCCTTTAATTTATTCAATTTATCTATACGAACTTGTTTTAATTCTTCAATTGATGCCATATAGTACTATTGTATCTCAACAATGGTGTATTTGACCAGCCCCTTTGGAGTTGTGATAGATACAGTGTCGCCTTTTACTTTACCATACAATGCAGATCCTAATGGTGAGCGATTTGATATTTTATTTTCAAGCATGTCAGCTTCCTCGGCACCAACAATATTATAAATAATAGAGTCTTTTAAACCCTCTTTCTTTACCTTTACAGTTGTACCTATTTCTACTTTTGTACTGTGATGCTTCTTTACCACTATTGCAGATTGCAACATGTATTCTATCTGATTGATGCGGTCTTCTAATTTACCTTGATCTTCGCGAGCTTGGTGGTATTCAGCATTTTCAGACAAATCACCTAGGCTTTTAGCATACTCAAGTGCTTCCAAGATTTCCTTGCGACGATTACTCTTTAAAAAATTAACCTCTTCAATGAGGGCTTTTTTCTTCTCTTCTGTTATGTATTCTGTATCCATTCTGTATATAGTATAAGGCTCTAACGCCAAACACTCGATTACTTTATATAAGAAACAATTATATAGATTTTCACTAAATAAGGCAAGCTATTGTAAATATTGTGGAGTAGAAATTTTCATATAATCGACAACTTCACTCATTACACGCGTAGCATTACCCGAAGCTTCTTTTGGACCACGCTCCATCAGAACAGCAAAAGCGTATTTTGGATTTTCATATGGGAAGTATCCAATAATCCACGAATTTGTATTTGTATTGCCTACTCCGATTTGGGCAGTACCGGATTTTGCAGCGACAGCAACACCTGGAATATTGAGCGATGTTGCTGTGCCAGTCAATACAGCTTCACGCATTCCGGATTGAATAACTTTCATCATATCTTTATCTACATCTATCTTTTCAACTTTTGACTCCATAGCATCATCACGGAATCGAATATGTGGTGTAGGCATAGTACCCATTGTGGCGATAGCAGAAACAGCTCGCACCATTTGCATCAGCGTTACTTGTAAACCATATTGACCAATAGCTGTGTTGTATGTGTCACCAACCCGCCAAGCATCACCTTTGAAAGTTTTAGCTTTCCATTCAGGCGTAGGAATATTACCCTCCTTTTCGCCCAACAAATCAATACCTGTTTTATTAGTAATACCGAAAATTTTTATATATTTATCTATATTCACAATACCAAGGCCTTTTTGATCCATATACCCACCACCTATCTGGTAAAAGTAAACGTCAGAAGATACAGCTATTGCTTTGCTCATATTTACATAACCGAAAACTCCATGGTCATTGAAAACAGTTTTCTGATCTTTGAAATATGGATTTTGTATTTCCAATTTTCCATTTGAAAGAATATTTTTCGAAGGTGTTATAACACCTTCGACAAGCGCTGCATATCCAACAAAAGGTTTTACAATAGAACCAGGTGCATACAATCCACCAATAGCACGATTTAGAAATACTTTCCTTTTATCAGTTAGATACCCTTTGATTACAGCAGTGTCGCTACCTTTGGAAAGTATGTTTGGGTTATATTCCGGGTAGCTAGTAATAGCCAACAATTCACCTGTAGCCAGGTCCATAACAGCACCAGCCCCTCCAGAGAATCCAACATTTTTTGACATATCTACAATAGATTTATACATTTGGCTTTGTATTCCTTTGTCTATAGATAATATAATATTGTCACCATGTTTTGGTGGCGTAATAATATTTTCAGATTGTATTGTATTCTTCACATCTACCTCAGTAATACGTACACCATTTTCACCTTTTAATTTTTCATCATAAACTTTTTCCGTGCCGTCTTTACCTATAAATGAACTTTGCCAATAATTACCCGATGAATCCTTTTGTGGATAAGACACATAACCCAACAAATGCCCAAACCCGCCTTCAGATATATACGCACGTACAGGTATGTCGAATCTATCGGTATTGTCTTCTGTCCACACATT
This sequence comes from uncultured Candidatus Saccharibacteria bacterium, assembly GCA_964639185.1. Lineage (GTDB taxonomy): Bacteria > Patescibacteriota > Minisyncoccia > Phycocordibacterales > UBA9973 > UBA8515. The sequence continues at coordinate 37,866 of CAZXCN010000003.1, read as the reverse complement.
CCATGCCAATTTGACCTGATTCCTGTCGAGTATCAAGCCACGGTCAGAAAATATAGGTTCTTGCGAGAGAGTATTGTTCTCACTTTTCTTAAAATAATATGTACCTTTTAATACTTGCAATGTGCCTAATTGATATATGAATATCAACCCAATAAGAAAAAAGAATCCCCCGAGGTAGAATAAAGATCTTTTTGGAATTGCTTTTTCTAAACGACCTTCGAATTGTTGTGTATTGAATTCTGGTAAATTTTTAGAATCCAGAAATATTTCATCTGGGTGCACATCATAGTATTTCCTTTTTCGTCTTTTTTTAAACATTATTTATTGTAAATTATTATATACTTCTTGATAAATGAAAGTGTTAGATATATACCCACTAATACAACTGGCAAATATAATGTAGACCCAAGTATGCCCATGCTACCTGCCCCGTAAACAGAATACATAATCAATCCTGTAAATATAAATTCAATATAATTATTGAATAAAAATATCCCAGCTGATGCAATAAAAATAGTGACCCACCAAGGAGCCCAAAATATACATAAAAATATAAAGATGCCTATAATTATACGCTTCAAAGTAATGCTCATAGAAGCTATTATAGGCTAGTTTGCAATCTTCTACAAATACAATTATCTGCGCATTTTACGATACAGGAAGCGTAATATTATGAATAAGAGAAATGCAAGTAACGAATAAAAAACAATACTATTATGGAATATAAATAGTGCAACAGTTAGTAAAAATAATTCTACATAAGCTACTGGCTTATCGATACCTGACATTGGCTTTGGTTTTTCTTGAGCTTCAACTGTATTTGATTTTGAATCAGTTTTTGCAACAGGCTTTGGGTTGTTCAATAATTCAAGTCTTTCCACTGTGTCAGATTTAAAATCAGAAAGTGTTCCATTAATATCTTGACGAAAACTGTCGATATTACCTACCGTTTTTACAACAGGAACAGCCATGCTTTGTGGCAAAACTTCATTTACCTTATCAGTTATTGTTGGAATTATTTCAGTTTCTCCATCTTTGTTTATTGCCAACTTCTTTGTAACTGAAAAGTCCTTGGCTGCCTCCTCTTTGTTAATTATTGTTATATTTGATTTAACACCATTAATAACAGACTGAGCTTGTGATATGCGTGTAGAAATCTTGTGATCCCCTGCTGTTACTTTCCAAGATATAGATACATCTTGCAAAGTATTCTTTGCTATTGTCACATCACGTGACCCCAATATTGTATTTACATCCAAGAATTCTACCTTTGCATTTATACTATAACTTTCACCATTCCACACGGCTGTATGTATTTGAATAGTATCACCTTCAGAAAAATCATTTGGTGAATACCATATAGAAGTATCGATGAATCCTGAATTATTTCCTGCAGCAAAAGCAATATGCTCAGATGCAAAAAAGGAAACAAATATCGATAAGATAAAAATTATAAATACAAAATATTTTTTCATATATTATATTATACCAACAACAAGTAAATATAAGAAATAATTATTTACCAAGCAAAGTATCACCCACTTTAAATGCTTCACCTGCACCCATGGTAACTATAATATCTTTATCACTCAGATTCATATTTTGAATATATTTTTCAGCTTCCTGAAAATCATCGTATCCTAATGCACCACCACCGATAGCTTCGGCAAGTGTGTGGGCACTAACTGTGCCGTCATCCTCCTCGCGTGCATAGTATATAGGCAATATCAATACATTGTCAGCTTCAGCGAAGCTGTGTGCAAATTCGTCGAGCAATGATTTAGTTCTACTGAACAAATGTGGCTGGAAAACTACTGTAACTTTATATCCACTACTTGATGGATACAATTCACGGAATCCTTGGAGGCTTGCCTTTACCTCGGTTGGGTGGTGGGCATAATCATCGTAGACTTTCGTACCGCTTGATAGTAACCCCTTGTATTCGAAACGTCTCCAAGTCCCAGGGAAGTCTGCCAATATATTTACCGCCTCATCCTTATTAAATTTTAGAGCTTCTATCACAGCCAGTGCACAAGCCGCATTGTATTTATTATGAAGCCCAGGGATTTGTAATTTTAAATTGTTATCAAATAATTTTGTATAGTCAATAATCTGCGCAGTAATATCTACTAGAACACTTGCCACTTTATCATCATTTGGATTACATATAATATATCCATTTTCAGGCACACTCATAACCAATTCATGAAAAGCGCTCTGTATGTCAGCAATGTCTTTATAATAATCAAGATGATCTGCATCAATATTTGTAATAACAAGAATGTTGGGTTTGATATTTAAAAATGAACGGCGATATTCGCACGCCTCTACTACGAACAAGTCACTCTTGCCCGCCCAGTAATTAGTACGTGCCTGCCCTGAGGTATTCGAAGGGTCTTGAATTAAACTCCCCACTATCATACTTGGGTCCTTGCCTATCCCACGCAATGCATAGCCTATCATGGCTGTGGTTGTGGTCTTGCCATGAGTTCCTGCCACAGCAATAGTGTATTTATGATCAGTCACTAGGTGTAGCATCTGTGGGTATGAGCGAATAGCAAAGTCATTTTGCTCTTGTAACTTTTTAAATAATTCCGGATCATAGTACTCGATAGCAATTGTGTAGACCACAAGCTCGGTCCCCTTTGGAATATCCTCATATTTCTGCCCTATTGTTATATCAGCCCCAGCGCTCATAAGATCCGCAATTATATCGGAATCCTGCATGTCCTGACCATTAACACTCTTGCCATCCGCCAACATCATACGCGCAATAGCCGAGATCCCAATCCCCCCGATCCCGATAAAGTGTATATTTTTAATTTTATTTAAATCTAAGTCCATATTATTTTAAAATTACCTCTTCACCATCACCGACAAATTTATAAATTCCATCTTCTACTATTATACCTTGTCCATCACGTAATATTCTCAGCTGGTATTTTAATGATTTCATTTTTTCTTTAATTCTTTCTTCTTGATCATCTTTATAATGTACTTTTAATACAAAAGGTACATAATTAAGCGCAGTAAAATCTGTAATTCCAAATCTGCTTTTACCATTTGGGTTCCAGTCTGCTACTTCAATTGTTGGACACATTACATAAGCACCAGCACTTGTACCAATAAATATTTTACCTTTATTTAATTCATTTTTTAAAAATTCATAAAACCCACTATTTCTAATGGAATTTAAAAGATAAAAGGTATTTCCACCATCAACCTGAATTATATTTTTATCACTAAAAAAATCTTCAATCTCCTTACAAGATTTTCCTTCTATATCGTATTTAGTAAAATTAAATCCAGCATTTTTAATTTCATTTTCAACATCCATAAAAAATTGTTGATCTCTTGCACCTTTCGAAGCAGTATAAATATAACCAATATTTATTTCATCTTTTGGAATATTGGTTAATTTATATCCGTATTTAATTAAAAAACTAGTATCTGATGCTAAGATTATTTTCATATTATTTAATATCTTCTTTAATCATTTTTACTATTTCTGGGAATGTTGATACATCAAAATGGCCATTTTTGCTCTTGTATATGATAATCTTTGCATTCGGCAACTTGGCTCTGTATTTTTCAGCATGATCTACTGGAACATCGTCATCATCTTCTGAGAACATTAGTGTAAGATTTTTAGAATTTTGCTCCAAGAGTGATAGGTTTGATTTTAATTTAAAACCCCCAACCAAATCCTCGGTAAAGCATGTATCATCAAAGGGTGGGCAAACAAGATATGTAGAAAGTATTTTCTTTGGAAACTTATTCTCTGATAGATATTTTGCAAGGAATATTCCACCAAGTGAACCGCCAATCAGAATAACATTATTCTTTAAATAAGGTATAAATTTCTCAAAATGAATTTTCCAGTCCTCATACATAGCATTTTCCGGTAGAGGCATTCGTGGCCTTATAATTTCAAAATCCTTTCCTAGTTTTTCATCCATATAATCAGTAGTCCAACGCTTCTTTGCGCCAAAAGTTATTGACCTATCTTTTAGCCAAGATAAATAATCCTTTCTATTCCTGAAAGTCATTCCACCATGGACCATTAATATTTGAGTTTTCTTTTTCATATTATTTTAAAATTTTATCTAAATCAAAGCTATGTAAAGAGGTATTTTCTATTTCCTTTAATTCATCTCCAAATTCAAGGAAGTGCATTAACCTAATAATACCACCGTGGGCAACAATTAGAGCCTCGCCATCCTCATTTTCCTCTTTAATTTTTTCCAAAACTTTTAAAACTCTAGATTTAACTTTATTAAAATCTTCACCTCCATATGAACCCCAATCATAATCTAGCATTCTGTGTCTCTTCTTATATTCTTCCAAAAAAGGTGTACCTTCCAATTTACCAAAGTGTACTTCTTTTAATTCATCATGAAAACTTAATGAAGCATTTAAATATTCATTTAAAATTTCAGCTGTCTTTTTTGCCCTACCAAGCGAAGATACATACATACGCTTTATAGTTTTTGGTATAAAATCAGCCGCAAGTTTTGCTTGCTCTATACCAGTTTCAGTTAGATCAGAATCAATATTCCCATTAATCAACCCAGCCTTATTAAATTCTGTCTGCCCATGTCTTATTATATATATTTTCATATTATTATTTTAAAAAATTATCTGGAAATTCTCCTAATAATTCTTTAGCCTTTTTGTATCTACCTTCAAAAGCGTTACGTATCTCAGGTAAAACCATTTTTCTATTCCAATCTTGTTCAATCTTTTTTTGAAGATTTTTTTGTGTATTCTTAAAATCATTACCATCTCCAAAATAACTAGGGTAGAAAACCCCTACAAAATGCGAAGCTCCATCTGATGAAGACACTATTTGTACTTCTATCGGTGTATCTTTTATATCTATTTCATTTTTCGATTCCATTAACTTCCAATACTCAATAACCTTATCAATGAAATCCTTTGAAAATCCACAATTAAGCATGGCTTCCGGCCCTTTTTCAAGAGTTATTTCTCTTTCTCTTTCTTCATTAAAAGGTTTACCGAAATCATGGAACCACACCATTGCTTGCACGATGTTTCTATCTGCTACTGTATAAAAATCACAAAGTTCCATTGCAATCCTCTCTACAATTTCAAGATGATATTCCCCCATCCATTCATGATATTGAAAATCTTCTCTGGAGAAGTTTTTTATTACAATATCTTTAAATTTTAATATTTTATCTTCCATGTTATTCAACTCTCTTAAAATTAGTAAAATATATCACACTAATCAATATAACATTACCAATCAATAAATAAAAAGGGAAAGCAAATAAATGAAATGCAAAATTATGCAGTGTTAGGATAGCAATGCTCGCATTAAAAATTCCAGCGATATACGGCCAAGGTTTTTCGGTTCCTGGGTTTTTTATAGTTTTATAAATAGTTGGTATAAAACCGAACCCATCTGCAATTATTGCAAATACAGTTGCATTATAAATATTTTTAGCAATGAGCCAAAAATACATAGCAATGAGTGCACTTATAAAACATACAATATCTAACTTATTTATTTTTATTTTTGTTTTAATCTTGTATGATGCAATCAGGACAATAAGTGGAATAATCCAAGACATAAAAACCGGTATAGCAGAAAATCCTCCACCATTTTGCAAAATTATAAAGGACGAAACTAGTGGTGCTAATAACCAAATAAACCATCCAACCTTGTTGGGAATTGTGTCGCCTTTTACTATACTTTTTATATATAAATAGCTAGCAATAATAGCAACGATAGGTGTTAAAAAATTTAAATATTCCGGAAGCATATATTTATTTCAACCCTTTTATTATCTTTACAAATTGGTCGTTGCGGTCATATTCATTCGTAAACATTCCAAACGATGCAAATGCTGGCGAGAATAATATTGTATCCCCCTTCACTGCACTCTTCACCGCCTTCCCCACCGCATCTTTCAGATCCTTCGCATTTATTAATTCTGTATTTCCCTTACTACTCACTACTTTCTGCATACTACTTACCAATTTATCTGTTCCACTTCCAGGCAACAATACCACGGCCTTTGTATATTTATTTATTGCATTCACAAGTGACTTTGTTTCTATATTCTTATCACTACCACCACATATCAATACAATATTCTTTTTGAAAGATAATGCTTCGATACCCACCATTGTTGCCTCTGGAGTTGTGGCATTGTTATCGTTGTAGATCTTTACCCCTTTTACAGTCTTCATATATTGAAGACGCCCTTCTACTCCTTTGAAATTTTTCACGGCTTTCTTGATTATTGTATCTGATACACCCAAAGCTTTCACTGCCTCAACAGCACAAGCCAAGTTTGCAAGTTGGTGAGTTCCAGGAATTGTGAAATCCACATCGGCAACGTTCTTGCTATTAGCCACCACTAATTTACAAGCTGCACCTTTTGGAATTAGCTTCTTCATCTCGGGTCGTATTATTAGCATGTCACCCTTCTTTTGATATTTAAAGATATTGGCCTTGTCTACAAAATATTTCTTCATACTACCAGCGTAATAGTTCATATGGTCACGCATAAATGTAGTGAATACAGCAATATGTGGGGAAATTTTGGCTTCACCGAATCCAGCACATTGCCAAGAGTCGAGCTCCATCACCACCAAGTCACCCTTCTTCACTTTTGCAAGTAGTGGCAGTGTTGCAATACCACGAATATTACCACCCAAAAAAACTCGCTTTTTTGCACTCTTAAGTATTTCGTATATTAGCATCGTAGTCATAGTCTTGCCCCTAGTACCTGTCACACCTACGAGTGTTACCTCGGGTGCAAGCTTTGCAAAAAGCGATGCATCCATCTCTACAGGGATCTTATTCTTGCGAGCTTCTTTTATATAAATAGAGCCAGCAGGAATCCCCGGATTCTTTATAACCATGTCTACGTTCTTGAAATCCTGCATTCTATGTTCACCTAATACCCATTCAATATTTTTATATTTTTTAAGTTCTTTTATAGAACTTGCCAATTGTTCCTTTGTCTTCATATCTGTCACTATCAATTCAGCGCCGCATTCTGCCAAGAACTTGGTATAGCCAAGTCCACGCCCAAGAACCCCCAACCCCATGATGGTTATCTTCTTACCTTTGAAATATTTTTTGTAATCAATCACTTTAAAAATATACACTATTTTATAAATTTCTTTAACTCTTCCATATCAGAGAAATGTGTTTTAACACCATTTACCTCTTGGTAATCCTCGTGGCCTTTACCCAACACCACTATATAGTCGCCTTGTTTTGCAATATCACACGCCTTCGCAATAGCATCGCGCCTATCTACTATAGTATACAATTTATTGTTATCAATATCTGCAATACCACCCTGCATTTCATTTATTACATCCTCCGGCTTTTCACTCCTTGGGTTATCAGAAGTTAGTATCACAATATCGCTCATATCATATGCTATACGTGCCATTGTAGGCCTCTTTGTTTTATCCCTGTCACCACCACAACCAATAACAGTGATCACCTGGCCACCTGACATAGCGCGGACAGTATTCAAAACATTCTCCACTGCATCGGGTGTATGAGCATAGTCTACAATACCTACTGTACCAATCGGACTAGTAAATGATTCAAAGCGTCCGGGGGCACCATCGATAAACTTTATAAATTCTTTTACTACAGCAGGATCTTGCTTTAAAGTAATGGCTGTTGTGTATACAGCAAGTATATTATAAGCATTGAATTCCCCTACTAATTTACTCACTAACTTTTGACTAAAGTCTGCTGGATTACGGAACCCGTATGTAAAAGTCGAAGCCTTGGTGTTATCCACCATATATATACCATTAGCATCATCACTATTAGTAATAGCAAAAGCATTTGCAGGTAACATGGTAAAGAATTCTTTCTTTGCGTCACGATAATTTTCAAAAGTTCCATGATAGTCCAAGTGGTCATGAGTCAGGTTTGTAAATACCCCTCCGGCGAAAGATACATTTTGCAAGCGACCCTCATTAACTGCGTGTGAGGAAACTTCCATAAATACATATTCGCAACGTGCATCTACCATACTGGCAAAAAGTTTCTGTAGAGTAACAGCATCAGGTGTAGTGCGTACTGCTTCGAGTGAATCATCATTGATCTTGTTCACAACAGTACCTATCATACCCACATTAAATCCGAGCTTTTGGAATAAATTATAAAGCAGTGTTGTTGTAGTCGTTTTACCATTAGTACCTGTAATACCTACTAGTTTAAACTTGGTAGATGGATTGTCGTAAAAGTTACAAGCTATCTGCCCCACTGCCTTGTGACTGTCGGCAACTTGTACATATGTCACACCTTCTTTTATATCTTGGACATCACTTTCGTGAACTATTACCTTTGCCCCCTTGGCAATACAATCATTGATATACAAATGTCCGTCAGTAACATGCCCAACAATAGCTACATACAATGCACCCACAATCATATTACGTGAATCAAGCGACACACTATTAACTAACACATCGATATCACCGATTGTTTTATATATTTCTACACCTTGCAATACAGTAGATAATTTTTTTTGTGTAGTTTCAAGCATTTTATTTATGCAGAAAATTTCTCGCGATACAGTGTTACTAATTCATACAACAAACCAACAACAATAGGTCCAATCAGTACACCGATAATTCCAAATAATGATATTCCACCTAATACAGAGAATAAAATAAATAATGGTGGAACATTAATCTTTTTACCTACTACTAGTGGATTGAGCAAATTATCTACCAAACCTACTATTAATACTGACCATATAATCAGACCAATAGCTGGATTAGTCGCCCCTGTAATAAATAAATAAATAATACCAGGCAAAGATACAAAAGCTGTTCCGATAGTTGGTACGAGAGATGCAAATGCTGCCATAGTACCCCACAATACTGGTGAAGGGACTCCAAATATCCAAAATCCAAGTCCGAGCAATGCACCCTGCACAAGGCCCACAAGGAAATATCCTTTCAAAACACCATTGATAACAATTTGTACTTTTTTCAATAAAGCTCTATTGTGTGAATCAGAAAGTGGACTTAGGCTTACTAATGAATCGCTAAATTGCTTACCGTCTTTCAAGAAATAGAAGAAAGCAATAATCACTAACAAGAATGAGAATAAAGTTGATATAGTCTTTGTAAACATTGATCCGATACTATCTGAAAATTTAGCAACCAATGTTTTGATCTCAGTATCAGGGATTTTGAAATTCTTTGGCAAAAAACCATTGATAGAATCAGATATAGATTTTACATAGCTAGTATCCCCATCATTATTTACTACTTGGTATAAATTCTGAGATTCATTAAAAAGTGTTTTACCAATAAAAACCATAGGCGTAACAATAATAACAAGACCGATAATTACACTAAGTAATGCCGACAGCCAATTTATTCCACCACACACATTGCTACGTAGCCACCTATGCACAGGTTCAAATATAACAGCCATTGCGATACTAATAACCAATACTGAAAAGAATGGCTTGATGATTAATAAAGCTACAACCAATATTATCCCAGATAATATAAAGAAGAATCGGTTTTCAAAATTTGATATTGACATAAAGTAATTATAGCATTTTTTGCTGGGATACAAGGATTCGAACCTCGATTAAGGGCTTCAAAGGCCCCTGTCCTACCATTAGACGATATCCCAATATATAAACACTAACAGAATACCTTAAAAATGACTATTTTTCAAGCTAAGCTTCCGTTCCAGCAATAAATCCAGTAGTCCAACACAGCTGAAGGCCGTATCCACCCGAAGGGCGGTTAATATTCAACAAGTCACCAGTGATGTATAAATTGTCATAAAGTTGGGATTGCATTGTTCTCATGTCCACCTCTTTTAAATACACACCACCATCAGCCACCACAGCACGATCGTAACCCATAAGGTTCGTAATATTAATAGGCAGTGCTTTTAATTTATGAACAATATCTTTGCGCATATCTTTTGTAACACTGTGTACTTTGGTCTCGAAATCGATATTAGGGAAAACTTTCTGCAAAGCTTTCGCTGTTCCTTCAGGAACTATATCTTTGAAAACAGTTTTTAAAGATTTATTTTTATTTGCATCAAATATCTTTATTATTTTATCAGCAAGTGCTCCGTGGTTTGTATCTGGGTAGGCATCGATAAATGCAGTGACACGGCCACTTTGCAACAAGTCACCAACTTTACTTGCCGAATTCAATATCAATGGACCAGAAAGCCCAAAATGAGTAAACAAAACTTTACCCGTTTTACTAAAAGCTTTTTTGTCCTCCATAAAAAATGTTATCTTCATAAATGACAAAGATACTCCAGCGAGTTCGTGCACCCATTTGTCAGACACCTCAAGTGGTACTATCGAAGGTGTTGGTTCTTTTATAGAATGCCCAAGTTGTTTTAGAAATGTAAATCCGTCCCCTGTTGCGCCAGTTTCTGGGTGCGACATACCACCTGTTGCCAATATATATGATTTGGCAACATAGCTACCTTTTATTGTATTTATACTTTTTATTTTATTACCATCAGCATCAATACTTAATACACTTGCACCTAGTATTGTTTCCACTCCCCCTTTTTCTAGCTCCTTCTTCAATACATTGTATACATCAGAAGCTTTTTCAGTATGTGGAAATGCGCGCTTGCGTGCTTGAACCACAAGAGGCAAACCACGATCAGTAAAATATTTAAAAGTATCTTTATTATCAAAACGAGCAAATGCAGAATATAGGAATGGCTCGGCTTTGCCATAGAACTTCATCAAAACACGCAAATCCTCTTCAGCATTAGTAATATTACACCTGCCTCCACCAGTGATTTTCAACTTCTCACCTAGGCCTCGATTCTTTTCTATTATTAAAACACTCTTACCCAATGATGAAGCCACAGCACCAGCCATCATGCCTGAAGCTCCACCACCCATAATGATTACATCATATATATTAGAATTTTTATTTTTCATTGTTTAAGATATTCACAAGGGCAAGCTCGAGTGGAAGTTCAGATATAAATGAATATCGCAATGATTGATATGAATCAAGCAATATCAATAAAGTTCTAGACGAAATATGCTCAGGCTTCTTTGACACTATGTCTACTAAAAATTCCATATCAACTTCAGATAAAGAATCTGATATCTTAGACTTCATGCTCGGCGCATAGCGCAACATCAATGCATGACGTAGCATCGATAATATCATTTTTATGTAAATTTTCATTTCGATATTTTGCTCGACAGCTTGGTGTATTGTGGCATAACCTTTTTCAATATCTGATTCGGCTAATGAAGTTATAAAATCCTTTACCAAGCTCACCTCTGGTGCACCTGTCACCTCCACAATATCTTGCAAAGTGATCTTGTTTGTTTTTGCAAAAGATACAACTTTATCTAAAGTAGAAATAGTATCTCGGAATGACCCATCACCTAATAGTGCTATTAATTCAGCACCACCTTCCATAATCGTATATCCTTCATTCTTCCCTATATTTGTAACCACGTTTGCAAGTATTGTATCGGTCGGCTTCTTGAATACAAATGTCTGACAGCGTGAGACTATTGTTTCAGGCACTTTCTCTATCTCGGTTGTTGCTAGGATAAATATGGCATGCTCGGGTGGCTCTTCAATAGTCTTGAGTAGTGCATTCCATGCTTCTTTTGTTAGCATGTGAACTTCGTCGAGTATATAAACTTTGTATTTAGAATCAAAAGGTAATGTTCGAACATTTTCTTTTATATCACGGGCATCCTCGATTTTACGATTTGAAGCACCATCCATCTCGTATATGTCACTTGCTGATGTGCCTAATGCATTGGCGATAATACGAGCGATTGTTGTCTTGCCTGTACCACGTGGCCCTGACAATAAATAAGCATGCGAAACCTTGCCAGACTTCAAAGCACCTTCTATAGCCTTTACTATATGGTCCTGACCTATAACTTCGGTAAAATCCTTTGGTCTATATTTACGATATAAAGCAATATGAGACATTGTTTTTGAATCTTTTTCCTTTTTCATATGTTTAGTATAGCAAATAAAATAATACTGGCACAATATACCACTCTCTATCATTTACGATTTATAAGATTGACATATAATCTTAATATGTCACCATATATAAAAATAGTAAACTCATGAAAAAAGAAAAATTTGTGGAAGGGGTAAATGGAGTTTACTCACCACCAAAAGAAGAAAATGACTATCATTTATCGCACAAAAACCCTCCAAAAATAAAATCTAAAGAAGAGGAAATAAATGAAGACACAGAGGAACCAAGTTTTTTAAAAAGACTTTACAATAAAATACGAAACAAAAAAGAAGCTTTATAAAAAAGTAAAAAACAAAAAAAACCGATATTAAATAAAAATGTCGGTTTTTTTTATTTATAATTAAATTTTAAAAAATCGTTTATTATACCCTCTACTTCTTTTGATGAATTTGTTTCCATTAATTTAACTCTTAATTCTTTAGCCCCTTCGAAACCATTCACATATGCCTTGTAGTGCTTCTTCATGATCGAGAAGCTTTTAATATCACCAAGCAATTCATCGTACAATTTTGTATGCTCTACTAGAGTTTGCAATTTTTCTTTTATTGGAACTTCGGAAACTGTATAGCGGTCGGCGCCTTGCAATTTCTTCATCATTTTACGTGATAAGATTTTCGCCAAAAATAAATTCATTTTCTTTGGTCTTTTTATAACCACTCTATCATGGTCAAATATCCACGGATTACCAAATACTGCACGACCGATCATTATGCCATCACACCCAGTTTGCTCTGCAAGTGTATACCCATGCGCAATATCTACCACATCACCATTACCAATAATTTTTGTTTTTACACCCATGCGGTCACGGATTTTCACCACTTCACTTATATGTTCCCAGCGTGCAGGAACCTTGGACATTTCTTTACGAGTACGAGCATGCACAGTCAACGTAGCAATGTCTTGTGACAGAAGAAAAGGGATCCATTCATTGATTTGTACTGTGTTGTAACCAACACGAGTTTTTACAGATACTGGTATATCGCGTCCTGCATCTTTGATACCATCTTTTACAGCTTGAATTATTTGGCCTGCTATATCTGGAGTCTTTATCATGCATGCACCGGCGCCCTGCTTCTCGATACTACGATCAGGGCACCCCATATTAATATCAATACCATCAAAGCCTAATTCTGCACACAATTTAGCAGCACCACGCATGCGATCAGGATGCGAGGAAAATAATTGAGCCACTATCGGGCTCTCTTCCACACTGTATTCCAAATCCCTTTTTAGAACTTCCCTACCTGCGCTCATCAGCCCATCTGCTGATACAAATTCTGTCCAAAAAACATCAGGCCCACCACCGACTTCTCCATGACGAGAGCATTTGGTAATGATACGCCTAAAGGCAGCATCTGTAACATCGGCCATTGGTGCAAGAGCAAAAAAAGGCTTAGGCAATTTTTCCCAAAAATTATTCATTGCGGAATTTATATAAGACTTTATTATTAAAACGTAAATCAATATAATCTAAATTATTATATTTGGAATTTATATTATCTTTAAATTCATCTTTACTCATCGCCGATGCTAAATTTTCAAATATTTTATTTAAGTCATTTTCTTTATTGAAATAAATCACAGGCTCGGCTGTATTACCTTTGCGGTCCAAGTGAAAAGCAAAAGCCTCTGGGTCAGCCATAACCACAGATACAGTATCGAAACCCAAAGCTTCTAACCCATCGACAAATGCTATAACTTTCTGCAATGTTTCTGTATTTAAAATTATTTTATTCAATGGGTCCTCCATGCCATCTATTGGTACATAAAATTTAAAATACACACTACCTGAAAAATACGGGGCTTTGTCGAATACTTCACCATTTGAATTTATAAAATAACAATTGTCCCCAGATTCAGTTATAACTGCTGGGATGTTAGCGCCACACCATAAATATGATCCAGTACGCTCATCGATTGTGACTATTATAGTATTAAAACCTTTCAAAGAAATATCAATGCTATTAATCCTAGGAAATTTATGGACAAGATCCTGCTCAATATTTCTTTTTGGATACAGGAAAGCATTATTACGATCAAACATATAAATATATCGGCCACTTATATGACCTTTTATATTTTCAATAACTTGAGTACTGTCTACTATATGTGTACCATTTACTTCAATATTTGTTATCCTTATTTTTGGTAATCGAGACAAGAATCCTAAACCAACAAAAACTATAATAATTGATATGGTATAAAAAATAATAGCAAATCGTATTCGCTTCTTTTTTCTACGCTTGATCTCTGTTATGCGTGGAGATGTAACAAGTGAGCTATTAGCTTTTGCCATGAATAACTTATTCTATTATTTAATAAAATCTTTACCTAAATATTTTTGCAAAGCTTCCGGTACACGAATACTGCCATCTTCTTGCTGATAATTCTCGATTATACCTATCAAAGTTCGGCCAATAGCTACAACAGTAGCATCGGTCATATGTACGGGCTCGATCCTACCATCGGCACGACGTACACGAGTATTTAATCTACGAGCTTGGAATCCACCAGTTGCATCAGCACTATGAGTTTCCCTATATATATTTTGGCCTGGCATCCAAGTTTCAATATCTATTTGCCTTGTGTCAGGAAAGCCCATATCACCAGTACAAACAGACACAACTTGATAAGGTAGATTTAAAGTTTTCAAAACATGCTCCTGAATAGCTACTAGGAAATTGTGCTCCTGGATAGAATTCTCTGGTAATGAAAAAACTTCCATCTCTAATTTATCGAATTGATGCTGACGTAATATTCCATTTGTATCCTTGCCAGCAGTACCAGCCTCACGTCTAAAAGCTGTAGAGTATCCAGCATAACGTATTGGCAATTCATTTTCTTCAAATATTTTATTCATATGCATAGAACCAAGTGTGTGTTCGGCACTACCAATAAGCATCAAATCATCATCAGGAAACATATAATGATCCTCTGGTGCCATCATGCGCGCCATCTTTACCTGAACTATCGGGCGAATAAATACTGGTGGTATCACAGGCATAAAGCTGTCTACGCTAATAGATATACCAGCTTCATCAGCAATTTTTTGTAATGTTTCCTTATTAGTTAAAATACCTAAACACATTTGAATGAGTGCAAATTGCATCATAACAAGATCACCTTTTAAATATGAAAATCGTGAGGATGCTACTTCGGCTGCTGTTTCAGTATCTATCAAGCCTAATTTTTTACCAATTTCAAAATGCTCCTTTGGTGTAAAATTAAATTGTGGCTTTTCTCCCCATTGCCTTATAACCATATTACCACTCTCATCAGGAGCCACAGGTGTATCTACAGATGGGATATTTGGTATTTTCAACATTAATCCTTGCCATTGTGACATCACCTCACGAAGCTCTTCTTCCCCTTTTTTAAAATCGTCTTTTACCAAACGCATTTCCTCTATCATCTGTTCCCTTTTTGAAGAATCTTTTTCTATTGAAATAGAAGCATTCATCCTATTCTGCTCGGCACGTAGATCCTCGGTCATCTTTAATACAGCCAGACGCCTATCGTCAAGTTTTATCAATAAATCAATATCTATATCTGAATTTTTATTCTTTATGCCTGCTTTTACTATATCGGTATTTTCCCTGATGAATTTAATGTCTAACATACAGCTAGTATAACCAAAAATGGTATAATAAACAAATAGTGAAGCAAGTATATTAAAATTTTCTGAGTAGGTGTGGGCGCGCCGTAGCGAGGAACGAGCGAAGAGGGATAAGCGAAGAAAATTTTAATATACTTGCGAAACGTAAATAATATGGAAGATATCGTCAAACTAAAAATTGAAGAGTTTCCAAAGCCACTACTCGAGATTCCACAACCTCCTAAACAACTTTTCCGTAGGGGTGAATTACCTCCGCAAGATTATGTGTATCTAGCCGTTGTTGGCTCACGCAACTTTACCTCGTATGGTAAAGAAATATGCGAGAAATTAATCGCTGGATTAAAAGGCTACCCTGTTGTAATAGTATCGGGCTTGGCACTTGGTATCGACACTATAGCCCACCGTGCTGCATTACGTGCAGGACTCATTACCCTTTCTATGCCTGGGTCGGGGCTCGACAACAATGCTTTATACCCACGGTCCAATATAAAACTTGCCCAAGAAATAGTAGATGCAGGTGGATGCCTAATATCTGAAATGTTACCAGATGAAAAGTCGCAACTATATTC
This sequence comes from uncultured Candidatus Saccharibacteria bacterium, assembly GCA_964639185.1. Lineage (GTDB taxonomy): Bacteria > Patescibacteriota > Minisyncoccia > Phycocordibacterales > UBA9973 > UBA8515. Next base: position 21,632 of record CAZXCN010000003.1, on the reverse strand, counting down.
ATTCCCCCAACGCAACCGATTAATGGCTGGGATATCTCGTGCTGTATTAATAATCGAAGCTCAGGAAAAATCTGGCACATTAATTACTGCACGCATGGCAGTGGATTACAATCGCGATGTATTAGTAGTGCCTGGGTCGGCATTGTCACCAAATTCCAAAGGTACTAATAACCTCATTCGCCAAGGCGCCACACCTATTACCAATACTGACGAATTACTCGATGCACTTGGATTTGATATAGAAAAGCCCATGCAGACCGACAAACAAAAATACGCCGACTGCGGAAAAGACGAAATGATAATAATAAATCTACTCATCGAGCCGATGGAGCGCGATGAATTGATCCGTGCAAGTGGTATGGATACCTCCCGCGCCGGCGCCCTACTTTCAATAATGGAAATCAAAGATTTAATAAAAGAAGAATACGGGGAAATAAAAAGGATATAAAAAATATTTTTATATCAAAATTTGCAAAAATATTTACTTTCGTGTAATACTGTTGTTTATGAAATTACTGATTGTTGAATCACCAAGCAAAGCAAAGACTATTGAAAAATACCTCGATGGTGCATATACAGTACGTGCATCTGTGGGTCATGTGCGTGATTTACCAAAATCTAATAAAAAAGCTATCGACATACCCGGTGGCTTTATTCCGCATTATGAAATATCAAAAGGTAAAGAAAAAGTTGTAAATGAATTACAACACCTAGCTGAAAAAGCAAAAGAAATAATGCTTGCAACCGACCCGGACCGTGAAGGTGAAGCCATCGCCTGGCATATTGAGGAGTTACTAAAAGAAGATAAAAAAGTCAAAGCCCCTATTCAAAGAGTGACTTTCCACGAAATAACAAAGGAAGCAGTAGAGGAGGCTTTGAAAAGCCCGAGGAAAATCGATACAAATCTGCGTCGCGCCCAAGAGGCCCGACGCATATTGGATCGTCTGGTAGGTTATGATTTGTCTGGAATAATATGGAAAAAGGTACGCTATGGTCTGAGTGCTGGCCGAGTACAGTCCCCTGCACTTCGTATAATTATGGAGCGTGAACGCGAGATACGTGCATTTATACCCGAACAATATTGGATACTAGAAGGATTATTTGAAACAAATAAAAAAGATAAATTATTATTATCATGCGTGGACGAACCTCGCGATAAAAAAGTTGTCGACAATATACTAGAACTTGGCAATACAAATAAGTGGTACATCACTGACTTGAAAGCGAGTGAGCAGAAGCGTTCACCCCGTGCACCATTTACAACAAGTACACTGCAACAGGTAGCGTCATCACGCCTTGGATTCTCCCCTTCACGCACTATGCAAGTCGCACAGAAATTGTATGAAGCCGGACATATTACATACATGCGTACAGACAGTACAAATATATCAGCCGTAGCAACAAAGCAAATCTTGGAAGTAGTAACAAAGAAATACGGCAAAGATTATGCTGAAGCTCATACATACAAAACCAAATCAAAGAATGCCCAAGAAGCTCACGAAGCTATCCGTCCAACACATTTTGAATCAATGAATGCAGGTAACAATGAAGAACAAAAGAGGTTATACAAATTAATATGGGACAGAGTTGTATCAAGCCAAATGGCAGATGCAAAATTAATGAAAACAAAGATAGTAGCAAATATAAAGGCAGGCTCTATCCCTGACTTTACTGCCAATGGTTCCCGTGTATTATTTCCTGGATGGCTTGCAGTCGACACCGATGCTCGTGGTGAAGATGTAGAACTACCTGAAATGGAAATTGGGCAAGAATTAAAATTGCTTGAATTAAAAGATATCGAAAAGGCAACTGTACCACCCGGCAGATACACTGAAGCTGGATTGGTCAAAGAACTCGAAGCACGTGGTATCGGGCGCCCATCTACATACGCATCTATTATGCGTACTATAGAAGAACGCGGATATGTAAACAAAGAAGGTCGCACACTATTCCCCACTGACACTGGTGATGTTGTATCAAGCTTCTTAGAAGACAACTTTGCTGAATATATATCAGATACATTTACCGCCGATATGGAGGACAAGCTCGATGATATTTCCAACGGTGATCGTGAATACGAAAAAACTTTAAAAGATTTCTACTTACCTTTCCAAAAAGAATTGAAAGAGAAAGATAAATTAGCCAAAGCAACAAATATGGGTGATGCACCCGATGATATGCTATGCCCAAAGTGTAATGGCCCCATGATAGTAAAGCTTGCTCGTAATGGTAAATTCTATTCATGTGAAAAATATCCCGATTGTATTGGTGCTCGCAATCTAGAAGGTAAGGAATTGGAAGGGCCAAAAGATTTAGGTAGACCATGCCCCAAATGTGGAACGGCTGTAGAAGATTCTGGCCTTGATAAAAATGGTAGAAAAAAGAGGAAGAGCACAAAGGTAGTTGAACTCGGTCGCCTAGTATTACGCGAAGGTAAATTTGGGTCATTTATATCTTGCTCAAGATATCCAAAATGTAAATACATAGAAGAAGATGAGGAGGAATTAAAAAAGAAAATGACTACAGTCACTTGCCCTGTTTGTAATGCTGGAAAAATGATGGAACGCCGAGGAAGATTTGGAATATTCTATTCCTGTTCAAATTACCCAGACTGTAAAAATGCAATTAAAGCAAAACCGACAGGCAATATATGCCAATATTGCCAATCATTAATGATGGAAGGTACTAAAACAATACCCGAACGCTGTTCAAATAAAATGTGTAAAAATCACAACCCTCATAAATTAGACGACAATCTAGTAAACAACAAGAAATAATTTATTTCCGATATTTTATCAATGATGTATACTTAATATATGCCAGATATCAATGAAATATTTGAACAAGCTCACAAGCTAAACAAGGCTGACAAAGTCTTGATACAGAAAGCTTACGATTTTGCTATGAGTGCCCACGAAGGTCAACTGCGTAATAGTGGTGAACCTTACTTTATACATGTATTTGAAACTGCCAAAATATTGGCGGGCTTAGGTATGGATGCTAGTACTATAGTAGCAGGCCTACTACACGATACACTCGAAGATACAGAAATCCCCGAAGAAGAGATGCAAAAAAAGTTTGGTGAAGAAATAGTTCGTCTAGTAAAAGGTGTTACTAAACTGGGTAAATTAAAATACCGTGGAGCAGAACGTCATGTTGAAAGTCTACGTAAATTCTTCATGGCTGTGGCCGAAGATTTGCGAGTATTGATTATCAAGCTTGCAGACAGACTACACAATGTCCGAACACTCCAACACGTACGCGAAGACAAACGTTATCGCATAGCACTCGAAACTATCCAAATACATGCCCGCCTTGCTGATCGTATCGGTATGGGTAAGTTAAAAGGTGCTCTTGAAGACGCAGCTTTCCCTTATGTATTTCCAGAAGATTATGCAAAAGTTGAAGATCTTTTAAAAGAAAAGTCTACTTCAAACAATGAAGAGTTAGAGATAGTATCAGAAACCTTAAAAGAAGAATTGGAAAAGAATAATATAAAATTCATTGAGATAGATGAACGAGAGAAACATAAATATAGTCTATGGCAGAAATTAAAGCGCTATGAAATGGATATCGATAAAATATATGATATTGTTGCCATACGAGTAATAGTAAAAGACATCGAGGATTGTTATCGAACACTTGGGCTCATACATATGCTGTGGCGACCAATGCCAGGGCGCATAAAAGACTATATAGCCATGCCAAAGCCAAATGGTTATCGAAGTCTACACACTACAATCTTTACAGGTAATGGTGGTATAGTCGAGATCCAAATACGCACCACAGAAATGCATGCTGAAGCTGCCTATGGTGTTGCAGCACATTTTATATATAAAGAAGAAAGTAATAGAAGAAATAAAAAAGCTTCTACTGATGACAACACTCCTAGCTCAAAGAATCTTGAATGGCTAGAAGAATTGAAGGGATTGGAGGAAAAGAAGATAAATCCTGAAAAGTTCTTAGAGCATCTAAAGATGGATCTTTTTAAAGATAGAATATTCGTCCTAACACCAAAAGGTGATGTCGTAGATCTACCAGAAGACTCAACAGTTATCGACTTTGCTTATGCAATACACTCAGATATTGGTAATCATGCCCAAAGCGCAAAGATAAATAGCAAGATGACCACACTATTCACTAAACTTCACAATAATGACATCGTGGAAATAGTAGTAAATAAAAAGTCTAATCCATCCAGCAAGTGGATCGATAATGTAAAAACAAGTATGGCTAAAAAGTATATTAATGCTTACCTAAAAGAAAATAGTCTACTATCACGCTTGCGTTCTTATACTGGATTCTAAATTTTATAAAGAGAATTTACTTATATTATATAGGTCAGCTTCTTCTTCAGATTTTTGGATTTCATCTTTAGTACGGTCATCGATAGGTGCATTGTCGAAAATATCTTCCTTTGACTCTATTGGTTTTTCTGTATTTGCAGTCATTTGACTAGCTTCATACTTCTTTAACATTGCATGTTTTTCAGCAACATTATTTGTCTTTATTATTTCTAATATAGTTTCTAGGTCTTCGTTAGAAAAGAAATCAATAGTGATCTGACCGCCAACTTCTCCACGTTCGATATGTACACGAGTACCCAGAGTCTCTTGAAGACGTTCCTCTATAGCAGACATTTCTGGATCTGGCATGTATTCCTTCTTGCGAACTCGATCAGTTGCAACACGACGTGCCATTTTTTCAGCATCACGAACATTGATCTTTTTAAACATTATCTCTTTAAATAGAACCATCTGCTCTTCAGGTCTATCAGAAAGCATAAGTATTGGACGAGTATGACCTTCTGTAATTTTGCCTTGTGATAGGGCATCCAGAACTTCTTGAGGTAAAGCTAGCAAGCGCAAAGTATTAGAAACATATTCACGACTCTTGCCTACTTTTAAACCTATTTGTGCATGAGTAAATTTGAATTCTTCAGCAAGTTTCATAAATGCACGAGCGCGCTCAACAGCATTCAAATCTTCGCGTTGTAAATTCTCTATAATAGCAAGTTCCAATTTAGCCATACTATCATCCCCGACACGTATTACTACAGGTACTTCACGCAATCCAGCCAACTTTGAAGCACGTAGTCGGCGCTCACCGGCTATTAATTCATATTCAACAGCAATTCCCCCATCATCTTTTATAACTTCATTACGTGATACTGTTAGAGGTTGAAGGATACCATATTGGCGAATAGAACTGGATAAATCTTTTAATCGAGCTTCATCGAATTCACGGCGTGGCTGATATGGGTTTGGCTTGATCTTATCTACATCAATCCAAAATATTGAGTTACTGTATAATTGTGACATGAGGATATTTTAACATAAAAATTTTACATAACCAAAAATTGATTTTTTGCCATATTTTAGTATACTATCCTTACTCGCCGGAGTGGCGGAATTGGTATACGCGCACGACTCAAAATCGTGTCTCGCAAGGGTTAAGGGTTCAAGTCCCTTCTCCGGCACAATAATAAAATCCCCTATAAATAGGGGATTTTATTATTGTGCCGGAGTGTATTCGTGGCCAAGCCATCTTTATTTAACTATCTCCGGTTCCGATTCAAGAGTTATTCCAAACTTTTCATAAACAGCACTGATTATCTGATCACGAGCACTGATTACATCATCCTGAGTTGCAGAGCCTAGGTTTATCAATACCAGAGCATTCTTTTCATAAGTACCTACAGTACCAAAATCTGCGCCTTTGAGTCCGGAATTTTCTATCAGCCAGCCAGCAGGTATCTTTACTAACTCTTCCGCTAGGTCTTTCCTAGCGGAGACGTGAAATGTTGGCATGTTCGGATAATCTTGTTTTATTTTATCCGCAATACTTTTATCTACTATCGGATTCTCAAAGAATGATCCACAATTAGGAATTTCTTCAGGTTTTGGTAATTTTGACCAGCGTATTTCAATAATAGCATCACGAATTTCCTGCAAGCTAGGACCCAGATAGCCGTCGGACGGCTGGCTGAGTATTTTGTTTTCAAAATATTTTTTTACACCTGGGTAGTCTGGTAATTTTGGTTGATTCTTTGAAAGCTTTAGTATTATATGTGTAATTATGTATCTACCCTTCCAGTCCTTTTTAAACCGACTCATACGATAACTAAATTCGCATTCGGTATTTGTAATACTAACCATCTCGCCAGCTTGTGTGTCATATGCATCGATAGATACCAATACATCTTTGATTTCCTGCCCATAAGCACCTACATTTTGTACAGGTGTAGCGCCTGCTGTTCCAGGGATCGCCGACAAAGCTTCAATACCTGAATAATTATTATCAACAGCATACTGCACCACATCATCCCACACCTCTCCTGCAGCAACTCTAATAAAAACATCATCTCCTGCCCCGTTGGAAGTATTCTTTCCTTCGGGGTCATTTAATTTTTCAATGCCTTTATTTTCTATTTTTAAAATACTAAAATTTGTCATATCATTCGGCAATATAATATTGGACCCACCACCTAGCACAAAAATTTTATTATTATCTTTATTTATAGAACCTATAATATTTTTTACATCACCACCTTTAAAAACCACAAGTTCCCCCGCATATGAAGCGAGCTTGAATGTTGTATACAGTGATATGTCTATAAACTTGTCCATATTGCAATTATATCATATATGATATATAATGCCAATTATGAAAAAACAATCCGATCAGCAAAAAATAGCTTATTTTATAAAAGAATTACGCGAACACAAAGGTCTGACACAAGGCGCTTTTGCCAAAGCATTAGGTACTTCACAAAGCGCTGTTGCTCGTATGGAAAAGGGTGAACAGAATTTTAGCACCGATATACTTAGTAAAATAGGTGATGTATTAGGCCATCAGATAGTTTCAATAAATAATTCTATAGACTTTCAGATAGAGGGTGGTAGAAAATTACAAGGTAGCATAAAAACCAACTATTCAAAGAATGGATCAGTAGGTCTATTGTGTGCATCATTATTGAACCGAGGTAAAACAACATTGCATGGCATTGCTCGTATCGAAGAGGTATATCGGGTCATAGAAATATTAGAAAGTATTGGAGTTAAAGTTGTATGGACCGCACAAAATACTGTCGAGATAACACCTCCGAAGAAATTTAATCTAGACAATATAAATGTAGAGTCTGCTATCCGTACTCGATCAATAATCATGCTTATTGGCCCATTAGTACATTTACTACCTACATTTTCTTTACCACATGCATCTGGATGCAAGCTCGGTAAGCGCACAATAGCAGCACATATATATGCACTGGAAGATTTAGGAATAAAAATCAAAACTACAAATGAAAATTATATTATTACTTCTAAAAACCCAAAAGCAACAAGCCTAGTAATGTATGAGGCTGGTGACACTGCATGTGAAAATGTCTTAACAACAGCTAGTAAGATACCAGGTAAAACTGTAATCAATTTCGCTAGTGCAAATTATATGGTACAGGAAATATGTTTCTTTCTGGAGAAACTTGGTGTAAAAATAGACGGTATAGGTACTAGTACTCTGACAGTACATGGAGTAGAGGATATTAATATGAATGTTGAATATCACAACAGTGAGGACCCTATTGAAAGTATGATGTTCATAGCAGCAGCTGTAGTAACCAACTCTGAATTAACAATAACCCGTGCACCTATAGATTTCCTTTCATTGGAATTAGAAAAATTACGCCACATGAAATTGAAATACAAAATTACAAAAGAATATCTTTCTGAAAATAACAGAACAAAGCTTGTAGATATAACTATCTACCCTTCTAGCCTTGTAGCTTTGGATGATAAGATACATGCTAATCCATATCCAGGGATAAATATGGACAACCTTCCATTCTTTGTACCAATAGCCATATGTGCAAAAGGTCAAACAATGATACATGACTGGGTATATGAGAATCGTGCTATATATTTTACAGCGATGAATCAACTTGGAGCAAATGTTACACTAGCTGACCCTCATCGATTATATATACAAGGAGGCACTGAATTAAAATCAGCTCAGATAGTATGCCCACCAGCATTACGCCCATCTATGGCCATACTTATATCGATGCTCGGTGCCGAAGGCACATCAATATTGCGTAATGTATATATGATAAATCGTGGCTACGAAGAAATAGCCGAACGCCTGAACTTAATCGGAGCGAGTATAAAAATATTAAAATAAAAAAACTGGAGGTTTTAGCCTCCAGTTTTTTTATTGGTTTTATTGATTTATTAATGCATCGCAAGTTTCGCAAGATTCACAAAGATGAGTTTCAGATCGAAATACACGCAAAGCTTTCCTAAACGGTAATATACTCATAAAGAAATCCAAGTCGATCAATTGTCTTAATACCCAAGCAAGAAATCCATATATTTTCAAAGGCCCCACTGATACAGCTGCCCAGTATTTACCAACAGGAACAGCATATGATACTTTTTTTGGATTGTATTTCTTTTTTGAAAGCCCTGTATATTCCCTATATAAATAATTCGCAATATATTTACCATCGTATATAGCAGTTTGAGCTAAACCTGAATATTTAGTCAAAGCTCCATCACCCAATATGTATATATTTGGTAAATTCATTGCTTGCATATATTCGTTTACTATTACACGCCCACTGCGATGAAGTTCTATGCCTTTCACTCCAGCATAAAAATGATTTGGTCGTGAACCTGCTGTCCAGACGATAGTATTTGTTTTCATAGACATATCTTTCATCTGTATCTCATCAACATCCTCCTTTACTACACTGCGATTCAAAAAAACGTTTACCCCAAGATGATGTAGTCGTTTATTTATCCTTTTTGATGCAGACTCTGGTAATGCTGAAACCAACCTTTGTGACGCCTCTACAACGTCGATTGTTATAAAATCATTATCTATGCCATGACGTTTTGCCAATAATTGCATATACATAGTTAACTCCCCAGCAAATTCTATACCTGATGGACCTCCACCCACTACAACAACATGCAGGCGTGATACAAGATCGTCTTTTTCTGAAGCCAAATAAGCATCGAACATTTTATGAAGATGGGCTTTTAATTTCAATGCTTCTTGGATAGATCTAAATCCATATGCTCGCTCGGCCACACCCTCTATACCAAAATAAGATGTTTCGCTACCAAGAGCCATAACAAGGTCAGAATATGCATATACAGATTCACTCTTACCTATAACTTTCTTATTTATTGTATCAATACTCACAACTTCATCTATTACAAGGTCGATGTTTTTACCATTAAATATTTCATCCAGTCTGATGCACACTTCAAGCGGACTTTCCCCAGTAACCACATGGTATATTTTCGGATAATATTCAAAATGGTGTTTATTCGTAATTAGGGTTATCTTTACGTGAGGTAGATTCCTTTTTTCGAGGTCTAATGCTGCTCGTATACCAGCGAATCCTGCACCAACTATTACTACTCTTTTTTCATCTATTTTTATCATGATAAACATTATACCAAAAAACATAAAATAACCCTTATCTTAGGCTAATACCTAGTATAAGGGGTTTTCGAGCTTATAATATAATGTTATAATTAAATGGTGTAAGAAATTTTCTAAGCATACGTCATACTATATGAGGACTAATAATAAAAACAAAGACGCATTTCTAGATGTATATGATGCTCATAGTGACGGACTTTTTCGTTACGCTTTATACAAAACATCGAATCGCGAGCTTGCTTTAGATCTGACCCAGGATGCTTTTACTAAAGTCTGGGAATATTTACAAAGTGATAAAGAAGTAGACAATTTAAAAGCTTTTCTATATAGGACCCTGAGTAATCTAATAATAGATTCATATCGCAAGAAAAAATCTGAGTCATTAGATAGCTTGATGGAGAATGGATTTGATACAGGTCATGATGATAGGAAAGATTTTGAAGATGCACTCATGGGTGAAAGCTTGTGGAAACATGTAGACAGTCTTGAGCATAAATACAAAGAAGTCATAACACTACGCTATATGAACGACTTGTCTATAAAAGAAATATCAATAACACTAGGTGAATCTGAAAATAACATATCCGTACGAATTCACCGAGGACTCGAAAAAATAAAACAATTAGCTAATTAATATTATGGAAAATTTAGAAAAACAATTGAAGAATGCATCTAATATTCGAATGACAGAATCCGAACATTCTTTTATGCGCTCTAATATTATTTCATTTATAAATATTCATGATATACGCCAAGGATCATATATAAAGAGCCCTTATCGTCATTTTTGGAATCCATTACTGGTAACATTATGTTCTATTATGTTTATAATAGCTTCAGGTGGAACCATATCATACAATGCAACAGACGCACTACCTGGTGATAAACTTTGGCAATTCAAAATAATCAACGAAGAGGTACAAGGTATACTTATCACATCCCCTACTGAAAAAATAATGTGGCAACAGAATCGTGTAGCAGAACGTATCAACGAAGTAAAACAATTAGCAGCTACTGATAAACTCACGACAGAGACAGCAGCTATTGCAGAACGTGCAATAGAAAAACACATTGCAAAAATAGATGAAGATGTACAGATATTAGCAAAAGAGAATCCAGACGAATTAACCAAAACAGCAGAAGCCTTAAATACAATCATTGCAAGTCATGATCAAGACTTACAGAAATTAGTAGAAATAGAAGATGTAAAACAAGAAGCAAAAGATGCTATTCAAAAAATAGAATTAAAGAAAATTGAGGACACTAGTACAAAAACACCAGCAGATGACCTGAATACTTTACCTACTACAAATACAGGCGTGATTCCTATTACTAGTGAATCGCTTACAACAGCCAAGATACCTGCAGGCAAAGAACCAAAAGAGCCTATGGTTTTAGAAAAGTCAGTAAGCTCAGTAGCTGTTACGAATATTATATCCAAAATAAAAAAGGAATCAGAGTCTATCAATGAAATATCAAACCCAAATGCAAACACAACACCAACTGATATAAAAAATACTGACAAAATACCTACAATAGTACCAGTAAAATCTACTCAATAATATTCATATCAGAAGCACTTATAGCATCAAGCTCTCTATCGGAGGGCTTTTTACGTATAGATATGATTGCAATAGAACCTAGCGCTATCAAGAACCCAAGACCAAAAATACTTTTACTGTTATTAAATTTAGAATTTGCAACCGAAGCGGTATTTGAATTTAAATCTATAGCTTCAACATCATTATTTTTATTATTTTTTGTATTTGATATTATATTACTTGTATTATTTAAGATTTTACTATAACCTGTATTTTTATTATCTAAATGATTATCTGGATATGTAGCTACGATAGATCCATTTGGAACAAATACAGATAAATTATTTATATCGTTAGTATCAAAATTTGTAACAGAAGAAGAGAATCGGATACTTTTACCTGGCAATATACTCATACCTTCTGGCATTGTAAATGACTTTGTATTTGATTTAACTATCCAGAAAGATAGATCTATCTCGCGTTGAGATTTATTTGTAATCTCAAAATATGGGTCCAAATAATTTCCAATACTAGATATCAATACTTCTGGGTCTATTACTGTTATTATTACGTGCTCTTTTGCAATAGGTTCGGCACTTAAAACAGATTCATAATAAGACAAGGTAAGTACATATTGCCCCTTGTTAGCATATGAATACTGAAATGGTTTATGGAAAGCTTCCTGAAAGGACTTGCCGTCACCAAAGCTCCAAACATAACGCCCTGAATCTACAACTTCCCTTTTACGGCCTAAAATCTGAGCTGTGACCTTGAAATCTATTTTTGTAGTTACAATACTTGGGGCTATTATTTTTACCAAAAAATTATCATAAGTTTTATTTGTATTTTTATTAATTACAGAATTTGTACTATCAGAATCCTGATCATTGATATTTGCTTCATCATTTTTATTTGTATTACTCTCTAAATATTGATTTACTGACCCAGGTGTTGGAACTTGTGATACAAATGAGCCATCTATTAATTGCAAAGAATTACCGTCACCCGCAGAACCTAAGCTTGATGTATAAGACACTTCACTATAAATTGACTTTTTGTCACTACTAAGTGCGAGCTGTCCACTTTCATTACCTAGATTAAAACTAGCACGAAACATAAGGCCATTATAATTAGGCCACTTAGATTTAAAAGTATCTGGAATAGTCGAAGATGAGGTACGTAACACCAACGCATAGCCACCTGCTGGAATAAAATTACCAGCATAAGGTGTAACAGTATGATAATGCCAAGCAGTATCATAATCAGCAAGAGACACAGCAGATACATCTACAGCATTTGCATCAGGGTTATATATTTCTATCCACTCCAAATCAGTATCACCACCTGGGGCATCGTACATTACTTCATTAATTTCCAAAACAGCATATGCGGAATGCGTGAATGTAATTAAAAATAATATGATAATGCCTTTAAATATATTGTTCATTTTATTCCAATACTTTACGTAATACTTCTTCAGGAACCTCTTTATTTGCGACTCTTTTTTGCCAATTTGAATTATTGTCATCGGATTTTTTTTCAGGCTGTTTAGGTGGTGGCGTAGGCACTGAAATTGGTGCTGGCGAAGGTATCTCAGGCTTAATAGGCGTTTGTACTTGTACAACAGGCTTCTGGACAATAGGTGGTGTAGGTTTGATAATTATAGGTAAATCTTTAACTTCTGGGGTAGGTGTTTTTTCTTCAATTTTTGTATCTAGCTTTTTGTCTGGCTCAGAAATTTTATTATTTACAGATAAATTTGCCAACATATCTTTTAAAGAATTTATTTTATCGGGTGTCGCCTCTTTAGTTTGTTGTATATAAGATGGCTTTGTATTTTTATCTTCATTCTTATTTGCAACATCAGGCTTTTTAAGATCAGCTAATGACATAGGTGGTGGCACAACCTTTTTGACCTCTATCACAGGCATATTCTTAGTATCTTTATTTACATCTTTTTCATTAGTTATTTTTTGTAATAAATCTTTCAATAACGGTGAAGGGGCTGATTTTGTTTTTGGAAAAGATTTAGTTATTGGATTTTTATTAAAATTATTAGGAGTTTTATAATTATTTGTTTGAGTATTTTTTACAGCCTCAGGCCCAGTATTTGGTGACGGTACATCTTTAGCAAAAGAGCCTGTAAATTTTTTACCATCACTAGTAAATTCTATACCTAATGCTGCAAGTGGTGCTGAAGCAGCAGCCTCCTGACGTACAGCTTTTGGTGTTATAAATCCGTGCGCAGGCTTCAATTCACCTGCTTTTATTTTTGTTAAACAATCTTTACAATATATAGGCTTACCAGGAATTGGCTCGAACGGTACCATAATATTCTTTTTACACTCATTACAATCCGCGGGAAATTTACCATCTGAAGAACCTGACCCGTTAGTCCCGTCAGATTGCAACATGCCACTCCATCGTAGGATCTCATCTTCAACGTCTTCACGCTTCTTTGTATACAATCGACGAGATGATTCAATGATTTTTTCTCTCACATTTGCTTCAATATCTACATTTATTGGTGGTAACGTACTGGCTGAAAATGGTCGACTAGTAACACCATCGATCATTAATTTTAAATAGACATGGTAGTTCGGTAAATTTACTAAATCCTGAGCCATGAATTCAGGCTCGAATTCCTTTTCTAAAAAGTCAGCATCGTCGGCACCCACACGAAAGATGATCATGGTACCAACGTTACCAAACACTGCATCACGAACTTTACTTCCATCCTTGTTTTCCAGCTGGGCAGTATATTGGTGAGCTATAATAAGGTTCAAGCGGTATTTACGAGCTTCAGATAGAATATTGGCAAATGAATCCGTAGCAAAGTTCTGAAATTCATCTACGTATAGGTAAAAGTCTTTACGTTCATCCTCAGGAATACGCACACGTTCCATCGCTGCTAGTTGGATTTTAGTAATAAGCATTCCTCCGAGCAATGCTGAATTATCTTCACCAATACGCCCCTTAGAAACATTGACTAGAAATATCTTACCGGTATTCATTATTTCAAAAATATCGATTGTACTTTTTGGCTGACCAACAACATTACGAATAATTGAAGTCGAAAGGAATTGCCCAACTTTATTTTGAATCGGGGCAATAGCTTCGTTACGGAACTGATCACGCCACTGCTCATATTCATGAATCCAAAAAGCTTTGACCACTGGGTCCTTTAAATTACCGATGATCATCTGCCTATAATCTTTATCTACGAGCATACGCGGAATACCCAGGAGCGTTGTACCCGGTGTATCGAGCAATGCCAAGATAGCATTATTGAGGATGTATTCCATACGACTACTCCATGCATTAGCCCATATTTTAGTAAAAATCCCCATCAAGCCTGAAGCTACGAGGTGTTTGTATTTAGGGTCGTCGAGTTGCAATACATTGAAACCCACGTGATAGTCAGTATCTGCTGGATTGAAATATATGACGTCCTTAACACGATGCGGTGGAATAAGTTGTAATATTTCCTCGACTAATTCACCGTGAGGGTCAACAACACAGACACCTTCACCATTTTGAATATTCTGAACTATGAGGTTAGATAGCAACACAGATTTACCAGTACCTGATTTACCAAGCACATACATATGCTGGCGACGGTCCTTTCTTTTTATGCCGAAAACTTGCGCATGATTACGAAAGTTAGTTTTGCCAAAATATGTTATATCTTTGTTGTACGGGATTGGTTGCTCCATATCTTGGATATATTATACCTTATTTTTATAAATAAAAAAGGAATTATTATAATATTTGGTATAAATGATTATTTATAATAAAAAAAATGAGCAGATAATAATCTGCTCATTTTCATTTTTTTTACGTGATGTTAATTAACCTCTCGTAATTTATTTACTATTGATCTTGTATACAATTTCATACAAATACAATAAGCCCATAAAATACATCCAGCAATAATTACACCGTCTTGAGTTTGAATCCAATTCATTTTTTTACATATTAAAGTTCTTTTATATTATAGCACAAACATAGGAAAAAGCAATATCAAATAATCTTAAATCAGTGGTTCGCTGGCTTAAATTATTTCATTCTGATAACAACTTTCGCAATAAATAATTTCTGGTCTTTCTGGTGAATAACTTGTTTCAAATTCATTTTTACAACCTTCTTTCATACAAGACCTATGCCAAAGTTGTGGTGGATTAATAAATTTCAATCTTTCAATAAAACGACAGTTGTGGCATGTATTAGACACAGGTAATCCCATACGTCTATAGAATTGCAACTCAATTGGTATTATTCTGTATGCGCGTTTACACACCTCACAAGCAATAACTTCCTTCGTAATCTCATCTTTTACATCACTGATTGAATCTGGCAAATCTGTACCTTGAATTGTAGTTTGAAATTCACGTATATTTGGTTCACGCCACAAAAATCCCTTTTCTGTGGCGAGCTCTGAATTAAGTGGTAAATAGTCTTGTGCTAAACTTTCATTATACGCAAGCGGTGAAAAATCGGATGGAAAGAATTCACCATATTTATACTCTCTACCCAAAGTGTCATAATATGGCATCTCATTCATATGCTTCATAATTTTATCGCGCAATATAAAATATTCTTCTTTTGTGTATTGTTTATTAAAAATACAATATTTCTTCTTTGAAAGACTAATGCAACCAAAACAATCAACAGCCCCCACGCAATAACTACAATATTCCAAGTCCCGTGATTCACCCCAACAATTAAAACAGAATTTTAAATTATATGCGCCTTCTCCACAAGTTACGCATTCATAAGCATTTTCTACTCCCATAAATAATTGTACACAATCATATGAATTCGCCGCTTTGAGAACGCTAATCTGAATATAACGCATATTTTCACCATCTTGTATTGAAATTGAATCTAATACATTTTTTGAATCGCTAATTCTGTCACCTGTACAATTTAGATTTCGTATTCCGTGATAATATTTTACTGGGAATTTTTGCCAAAACTTTAAAACCCTAACTCGTAATTTTTTAATTGATTCACGAGATCCTAAATTTAATTCATTTATTTTTTTATCATATTCTTGTTTTGAAAATGGTTCATTAAAAAAATAATAGGACTTACCTTTTAAATTCACACAACCAAAACAATCAGTACAACCTCGAAGACCTTTACTGAACCAAACATCAACGCAACTTTCACAATCCAAAGAATACGATGTTCTGTAAGATTTATATACCATCACGTCTTCATAACACAATTCATCGTCTATTACCTCATGTGAATCGAAAGAATCTTTTATATTTGTCGCTTTAACTAAATAAGCAGAATTTTCAACAAAATCTGAATCGAAACAAAGATATGCATTTCGTAGCCTACCTGCCTCATTACAATAATCTGAATTAATCATAAACCCAGCCGAAGATTTTGCTGGTAATGGTACACGAGAAAATAATTCTTGAAATTGATGAAAAAATGGTTTAGAGAAATCGTAATCTACACCGTATTCCATAGGATCCCATTTATCACTATGCCAATAATTATTTTCATATGTATTTAAATTTGCTTCTGCTGGGAAGCCTGAAAATGAATCCTCCTCTGTATATGCATCTTTTCTACGAAATAAATTACGTTCATTTCGAAATGTAAGCCGCCGAATCATCCTGCATTCAGGACACCAAGTTGGTGCTGGTATTTTCATTTGTTGATAAAACCCAAAATCATCAGTATGTATAACGAAGTTTTTTTTGCAGTTTTGGCAATCTCTAGTTTCCATATATTTAATTATACACAAAAAATCATTATTTGACATATGTTCTATAATACTGTAAAAATAAGAAAAAGAAGAGATATGGACTTAATAATTTGGATTGCATTATACTCTTATGGTTCACTATTAATATTGACTATAAGAGAGAAAGCTGTGGGGCAAAATACCCTCACTTGGACACTATGGACTATACTTGATATAGCTCAATACTATACTACTGAAAGCCAACAAGGTGACAGTGCTGATGCACTTAAAGCGTTTTCTATTGGTGGTATAGCTATGGTTTTAACATTACTTTTATTAAAATCTAATATCAAATGGGGTAAAACAGAAACTACTATCATAATAGCAGTACCTGTATGTACTTTTTTATGGCTAGGGTTAGATAATCCAAAACTAAGTCTCATTGGTTTTTGCGCCGCACAATTTATTGCTGGTATACCATTAATCAAAGAAACCAAAGCAAATCCAGAACCGTGGTATATAATACCAAATCTTGGATTTATCGCTATGAACATTTACTACTTAGTAGTTGCTAAATCATGGCAAATAAAGGATGTCTTATTATCTGAAGTACTGATAATATATGGATTAATAATTCAGTATTATCTATGGAGAGAATTATTCAAAAAAACTAAAAATGCTTTTACCTTAGGGTAAAAGCATTTTTTATTTATTATACATTTTAAACATTTTACATATATTAAATCAGTGGTTCGCTGGCTTTTTCCTCAACTTTTGGCTTTTCAAGATTATCATCACTACCATACCCCTTACCTCCCGTAATAGCTGCTTTTTCTTGAGCAGATCGAACAATGGTTGATTCTTCCTCAGCAATCAATCTTTGTGCATCTTCAGCTGTAATAGCATATTGCCTACGAGAAGCATCGATGATTTCTTTCCTAAATGAACGATGAGTTGGTGGAAGGACGCGCAATGTCTCAGCAGAAAATGGGTCATAGCTCTCTCCATCAATTGTCATTTTTATATAGAATTCTGCAACACCCAGATTTATCATATCTTTTACATCAAATATAGGTGCAAATTCAGGTTTTAACTTTACAGCATCATCACCTCCTACACGAAATGAAATAATTGAACCCACGTTACCAAGCACTGCAGCTTCTACTTTTGGAGGAATCTGTCCTACATACTGGTGGGCCATAGTAAGATTTATGGCATATTTACGAGCTTCGGATAAAAGGTTTTCAAAAGTATCAGTCACCACATTTTGGAACTCGTCCACATAAAGATAGAAGTCTTTACGGTCTTTTGCTTCCATTTTTGCACGAGCCATACCTGCCTGTTTTATTTTTGTCAAAAACATGGATCCAAAGAATGATGAATTCTCTTCTCCAATTTTTCCTTTAGATAGATTGATGAGCAGTATCTTTTGATCGTTCATTAACTTTTCTATATCAATCTTATTACCTTGTTGACCGAATATATTTCGAAGCATTGGATCAGATAGAAATTGCCCGAGCTTGTTAACAAGCGGAATAATCGCATCAGTATCAAATTTTTCTGACCAGTCGGCAAATTCTATAGCCCAGAATCTTTTTACCATATCATCTTCTATATATTCCACAACTTTCTGACGATAGTTTCTATCAGTAAGCATTGATATCATTCCACGCATAGTAGCATATGGATAGTCGAGCAATGCAAGTGTAGTAAAACGAAATACGTGCTCTAAACGTGGAGTCCAGTTCGCACCGAATTGTTTCTTTAGAACTTCAATCAAACCTTGGGTCAGTTGATGTTTAAATGTAGGATCAACATTAGCAATAGGATTAAATGATGCCGGATAATCTATATCACTCGGATCTATAATACAAACATCATTCACACGCTCTTCTGGAATAAATTCCAAAATATCATCTATAAATTCACCGTGAGGATCAATAACACACACACCATGACCATAAGCAATGTCTTGACGGACCATCAATTCCTGAATCTTACTTTTACCCACACCACTCTTCCCTATAATATATAAATGACGCCTACGATCTACACGCTTTATACCGAAAATAAATTTCTTTTCTTCTAATGAAGCTACATAATTTGTACGTCCAATAAATGAAACTTCGGATGCATCAACATTACCCAGCACTGGCAAGTCGGGTGGTGGTGGAGCGTATTTTATTATTTGAATCTTATTCGGCTTCGCAAATGACATGTATTATAATTTTACCATATATAAATAAAAAAACAGACATGTTACACATGCCTGTTCTAATAAAATAGTCTTCGCTTTATTCAAAAGTTAAAGGAATTTGTAAACCGGACAATCAACGGCTGGTGGTAAATTGCCATTTAATGGAAAATAAATAACACGAACATTGCCCATATCTTCAATAGATTCTGACTGAGCTCCTCCGGTAGATGATTGCATGTGCTCCATCTCATCTCTCTTTTTTGTACTATTTTTCACAATCAAATGAGTCATTGCACCATGCTGAAATTCAATGTGACTAAAATCACTAAGATCATCACCAGGATTAATATTCTCCAATAATGAAGATATTTTCTGTAGAATGGAAAGAGGGATACCGGTAGATACGGAAACAATATAAAAATTGTTCTTTGGTTTTTGAGCCCTGAGAAAAGTTCCTATCAGTGTACTTCCGAGCTCAGCTTTTTGTTCATTCAAATAAGCCATAAGGTCTTTTGGTGTCCTGACACGATTCAAGGTCATCGGTTGGTTTTCTGGTTTGCTAGTCATAATAAATATCAATTAGTTTTTTTATGAGTATACTCTAATAAGGCTTCCTGTCAAACAAGCAAAATGATATAATAGTAAGCATAAATTATGTCAAAAAATATTATTGAAGATATAGCCAAAGCCCCTGCGAAAGTTATCGAAAAAACAGTAGATATCAGTATTCACATGACAGAGTCAATAGCAGATACTATAGGCACAGAAAAGATCATCAATAAAAGTAAAGAATATAGCAAAATACTAGGCCCAGGGCTCATAACAGGTGCAGCCGATGATGACCCATCAGGTATCGCGACCTATTCACAAACAGGTGCACAATATGGAAATGGGCTTATATGGCTGTCTGCTTGGACATTCCCTCTTATGGCAACTATTCAAGAAATGTGCGCTCGCATAGCCCTTGTTACTGGCCGAGGTCTTGCCTCAAATATCAAAAGTAATTATTCCCGTAAAATTCTTTACTTTTGCACCATGCTATTACTCATTGCCAATACTTTCAATATTGGAGCTGATTTAGGTGCGATGGCAAAAGCAATACAACTAATACACCCAGGATTACAATTTAATTATTTAATAATTGGTATGGGTATTGTAGGATTATTACTTCAAATATTTATCTCTTATAAAAAATATGCCAGATATCTCAGATGGCTTGCAATGACTCTATTGGCATATATTGTTACTGGATTCTTGGTAAAAATGGATTGGCACGATCTAGCTATAAAAACTTTTATACCTCAAATTAATTTCTCGCAAGATCAACTAATGCTTATCACCGGCATACTTGGTACTACTATATCCCCTTACTTATTCTTCTGGCAAACATCACAAGAAGTAGAGGAAGAAATATCTCAAGGTAAGACCACTGCTCACTCACGCCGTGGCACCAATGATGCCGAGATTCGTGCTATGCGTATCGATGTATGGAGTGGTATGTTTCTTTCGAACCTTGTTATGTTCTTTATTATTGCTGTATGTTCAGCTACTCTATACAAGAGTGGCATAACCAATATAGAAACAGCTGCCGATGCAGCCCGTGCCCTACGCCCACTTGCAGGCGAAGGTGCTTATTTATTATTTGCTATTGGCATTATTGGTACAGGAATGCTAGCAATACCAGTATTAGCTGGCTCTGCTGCCTATGCAATATCTGAATCATTTGGATGGAAAGAGGGTTTATACAGGAAGCTCAATCAAGCTCATGCGTTCTATGGAGTAATTATCATATCTGTCATAGCTGGTATATTAATGAATTTTATTGGCCTTGACCCTATTAAAACTCTAATATATTCAGCTGTAGCAAATGGTATAGTAGCACCTATTATCCTTGTATGTATAGTTCACATAAGTAGCAAGCAAAAAATAATGGGTAAGTATAAAAATACTAAAATAAAAAATATATTAGGCTGGACTATTACATGTATCATGGGTATATCCGCTATTGCAACGGTTATAACATTCTTTATCTAATTAAAATAATACCGGAGAACTGAAATACAGTAGTATTTGCAAAAATTTTAAAATAAGGTAATATATAGGATATTCGATTCATGATTGAATAAGAGCGGTAAATCACATTGGGGCCCTTAGCTATCTGTAGCGCCTCGCGAAAGCAAGTTTTTAAGATAGAATGTTTTTGGTAAATTACACATTGGGCCCTTAGCTCATCTGGTAGAGCACCTCATTTGCAATGAGGGGGTGGCAGGTTCGAGTCCTGTAGGGTCCACCCGATTGAATTTCCCCGCGAAAATGCGTCCGCGCTCCGCGCGGTAATGGGAAGTTCGGCAAGAAAAGAAAAGGGCGTTTTGAAATCCACGGAGAGCGCGCTTGCGCGCAAATGGCGGTTCGAGCCGATGGTTTTCAAAAAAGTTTTCATTTCCTCAAACTTTTTTGAAGAAGCGAGATTTTGTGCTTGGTTGGCTTGTAAAATCCAGTTTCGCACGAGTTCGAGCCAATGATTTCCTTTTCGCTCAAAATCAGATAATTTTTCCTCAAGCGTTTTCTTTTCAGACATCAAAGCGTTCTTTTTCTGTTGAAACTCCGACAACTCAAAACCGCCATCAAGATACCCGTCCATAAGGCGGTCAATTTTAGCTTTGATGTCAGAAATAGAAGAACGCAGATTTTGAGCGAAAACTCCCGATGATTGGCGGTTCTCTTGTTCCCACTC
>CAZXCN010000002.1:4851-113684 GCA_964639185.1 uncultured Candidatus Saccharibacteria bacterium | reverse complement strand
GCGGCTACAAAATTTTAAGTCTTGCGTGTCTACCAATTTCACCACTCGGGCAAATTATGTGATGGAATCGGTCACAAATATTTTTTTGTTAAAAAATTTCGCGACCCCGACTCGGCTCGTCAGCCTCCGTCTTTCGATTCTTTCAAAAAGTGAACTCTTTCACTTTTTGAAATCACAAAGAAAAAGCACACTTTTTCTTTGTGCCCCGTGAGGGAATCGAACCCCCGACCATCTCCTTAAGAGGGAGCTGCTCTACCAGCTGAGCTAACAGGGCATAATAATTATTGTAAATTATATAAACCATTTACCACATACTCTGTTATCTACCAAAACAGCGTAACAGGGCATATATAATTATTCAAACTTTTTTACAAAATTTTACTTTTGTAAATGTGCTGGAGAGGAGACTTGAACTCCTAAACCTTTCGGTACTAGTTCCTAAGACTAGCGCGTATACCAATTCCGCCACTCCAGCATTATCTATTTTATAAACCTGAGGCGTGGGCGGGAATTGAACCCGCGCATGTCGGTTTTGCAGACCGAAGCGTTACCACTTCGCCACCACGCCATTATATTACACGTTTTTTAACTATACCGCAAGCAGAAATCTTTATCAACTATTCCATCAATAACTCATCTACTCTTTGTCTGTTCTTTTCACCCTCATCTATTTCTACATCAAGGTAGGGGATGGGGTTGATCCTCAATCCTTTCTGAACATATTTACGCATATCACCCAAGTTGCGCTTTATGAATCCAAAAGCTGCCTTTTCCTTTTCCCTTGGTAATACAGATATCATTATTGTGGCATGCTTGTTGCCTGGGGCAAGTATCACACGAGTAACTGTAATCATCGATGTGTTGCCACCTTCGCGCTCTATAAATGTCGCTGCGAGTTCTCGGATATGATTTGTTATTTTTTCATTTCTATATTCAGGCATATTATTTTATTACTATATTAAAAGCTTCTAATATATCACCACCTTGTATTTCTACTTTTGATTCTACCGATATTCCACATTCCATACCCTCCAATACTTCCTTTGCTTTTATTTTTGATTGTTGCAATCCTACTATTTTACCGCGACCTATTTCCTCTTCATTGCGCATTATGCGTACAGTACTACTATCGGCAACTCGTCCAGATGTCACACGGCCACCTACTACGCGCAGATTCTTTGTTGTGCTAAATGTCTTTAGTATTTTTATTGTACCAACAACATCTAGTGTTTCGTGGCGAGGGCGCCTATCTTCTAGTAATTCTTTTAAGTAGTCGGTTAGTTTGTAAATAATATCAAATGTTTGGACATTTACATGCAAGCTTTCATTTAGGTCCATTGCATTTGATTCGAGCTTTACATTGAACCCGACAATAACACATTCAGCATCAATACCAGCACTCTTTAGATCGCTCTCACCTATATTACCAACACCCTTACTTATTATCCGATAGGCTATCTCATCAGTGTTCATTTTTTCTATTTCTTTTTGCAAGGCTTCGATAGTTCCGGACACATCTGTTTTGATTATAATAGGAATTACTTTTCCTGCTTTTGTTTCGAACATAGCAGAATCATTGTTCTGATTTTCTTTTACTTCTTTAATGTATTTTTCAGCATCTTTTTTATTGTCAAAAGTTCTAAAACTATTACCAACTTCTGGAACACTATCAAAACCAACAAGGCAAATAGGTGATGAGAATGATAATTCTTTTACTTTTTTACCTAGGAAATTTTCCATAATTCGAGTTGCTACCATAGCTGTGCCTGATACGACGAACATGCCATTCATGACTGTTCCATCTTTTATTATACCTGTAGCTGAAATACCTCGTTTTGGGTCACGATGACTTTCTATAATAACACCTTCAGCTAATTTATTCTTTGTTCCAGTAAATACTGTTAAATCTGCAACTAGTAAGATCATATCGAGTAATTCATCGATACCAGTGCCCACCTTTGCTGATATTGGTACAAATGGTATATCACCACCTAGGCCTTCGAGGTAGATACCTTTTTCTACTAGGTCCATTTTTGTTTTATCTATATTTGCATTTGGCCTATCTATTTTATTTATCGCTACTATATATGGAATTTTACTTTCAATAATAGTATTCCAAGCTTCTTGCGTCTGGGCTTTGACTCCATCTTCGGCAGATACAACAAGTATTGCGATATCGGCAGTATTAGCCCCACGAGTACGCATCTTGGAAAAGGCTTCATGGCCAGGTGTATCTAGGAATGTGATCTTTCTGTTTTCGCCATTTTCATCTTTATGAGTTACTTCATATGCTGAAATATGTTGAGTTATTCCACCAGCTTCACCTGCTACAATATTTGTCTTTCGGATGTAATCCAATAAAGTACTTTTGCCATGGTCAACGTGCCCCATTATAACAACAACAGGTGAGCGTGGTGTATTTAGTTGTTCTTTTGATTTATCCATAATTGTAATTTGCTCCTCTTGTCTGAAGGGAGGTTTGTAATATAATCGTTTTTATTTTGACTTTTTTAATACTTCGGATTCTTCGGCAGATAATTCGTGATCAGAAATCCCTTTTTTTATTTCTTTTGCAAATACACTCATGCGGTCACGAGCATACAAACTCGATATGACAACACCATTACCTTCATCGTTTAGCATAGAAATAGCAAAGCTTTGATTTGAGCCTGCATCAGGAAACGGGTTGAAGCGAATTGTTTCAATATTGCGGATACTTTTGTTTAATCGCTTGTCTACTATTTCCAAATGATTATTTATTTCTGTTTGAGTTTTTTGTAAATTTTCAACATGATGTCCGAGTATATTCATGACACCTTCGAGGTCTTTTGCACCTGTACCCATCAATAAATGCTTAAAGCGCATTTCTAGCCTTATTATTAATACTATTAGTAATAGTACAAAAATTCCCAATATTAAGAATATTAATAGTTCAAGACTCATATTGGAAGATTATATAGCAAAAGAGCGTTTTTTACAATATATGGTATATTTTGTATATGATAAGTTTACGAAAAACTATATATATGGACAATGCCAGCACTACACCACTTTGCAAGCATGTTTTGCAATCTATGTTGCCTTATTTAACCAAGGTTTTTAGTAACCCCAGTTCTATACATAAAAGTGGGGTAAAGGCACATAAAGCTATAGAGCTTGCTCGTGCCAAAGTATCAAAATTATTATTTGCGCATCCAGATGAAATAATTTTTACAGGGTCTGGTACAGAATCTGATGCTCTCGCAATAATTGGACTTATTAATTACCACTTTCTACATACTGATATAATCCCTCATATAGTGACGACAAATATAGAGCATTCAGCAGTATTGGATAATTGCAAAATGCTGGAAAGAAGTGGCAAAGCTGAAGTTACTTATGTAGAAGTGGAGGCGAACGGAATAGTGGATCCTAAAAAAATTCGTGATGCAATTAAAGATAACACAATACTAATTTCTGTAATGTATGCCAACAATGAAATAGGTACTGTTCAACCAATACAGGAAATTGCAAAATTTATAAGAATTATAAAAAAGAACATAATGTCCATGCCGGGAATGGACATTTACCCAATACTTCACACTGATGCATGTCAGGCGATGAACTATCTAGATACTGCCAATATGGATAGGCTGGGTGTAGATATGATGTCATTCAATGGATCAAAGATCTATGGCCCAAAGGGTGTAGGGGTATTGTACAAAAAGCGCGGAGTAAATATATCACCAATATACGCAGGTGGTGGACAAGAATTTGGTTTACGTTCAGGTACTGAAAATGTGGCTGGTATTGTAGGTATGGCTTTCGCATTGGAGTTAACTGAAAAAATGAAAACAAAAGAATCAGCAAGACTATTGAAAATTAGGAATTATTTTTTTACAGAATTATTGGATTTGAGTAAAAAAGTTGGATATGAAATAAAAATAAATGGCGACAATGTGTCACGATTGCCAAACAATATAAATATTTCTATAGCAGGCATCTCGCATGAATTGCTTGTTATCGAGCTTGATGCACGTGGTGTTGAAGTGTCGAACAAAAGTGCGTGTAAAAGTGAAGAGGACGGTAATTCACACGTTGTAAATGCAATTCGTAGTATTGATAATGATAAATTTACTTCGGAATCGATACGATTCTCACTAGGCCGTCATACTAAAAAAAGTGATGTGAATAAAACAATAAAAATTTTGAGTGATATATTGTCTAGATATAAAAAGTGGAAATAGGATAGTATCTTGTGTTATAATGACAATATGGATATAAAAGATTTAAACAAACAACAATTAATACTTCTAACATTGCTTATATGTTTTGTTGTATCTATTGCTACTGGTATTGTAACAGTATCATTGATGCAAAAGATGCCCCAGACAGTTCCGCAAACAATTAATCGTATTATCGAACGCACCATACAAAATGTTTCAACTCCTGCAGAAGAAGATACTACACAGGGTACAAATAATTCAGTATCTCTAAATGACGACAGTGGTCTTATTAATATATATGATTTAATAAATTCACCTGACAATTTACAATCCGAACCTGTTGCTATAGGGCAGGGGATTATTATATCCGAGGCGGGGTTAGTAATGGTAAATAGTAGTGTTACAAATAGCTTTGAAACTTATACTGTAAAACTAGGTACAAGTTATTTCCAAGCTAAAATTCTAAAGAAATTCGATAATGGATTCACTATACTGAAGATAATTCCAGAAGGCAAAGAGGAAAGTGCTGAGAACGATACTAAAGTTGACACAACTCAGTAAACATTGTATATTTGGTTTATAATATTTTTTATCTGTAATTTATAATTTTCAATACAATGCCACCATTTAATAATTTTACAACTAAAGCAAAGGAAGCAATACGCAAGGCTCACGAGCTGGCTATTGAGCGTGGTCAAAATCATGTAAATTGCATGCATTTACTAACAGCACTTCTAATACAAGAGGATTCAATGATCATATCTGTTTTAGAAAAGATGGATATAGATACAATGTTACTTTCTGACAACGTTATCGATGGTATTGAATCACCAGAAAATAGGAATACAGTATCACCTTCGTATCAGATATACCTAACTCCAGATCTTGCTCAGGTTATCGAGCAATCTAGTAAAGTTGCTGCAACTTTAAAAGATGAATTTGTTTCTACCGAACATTTATTTCTTTCATTGTTAGAAGTTCCAGGTGAAGCTCATGATTTGTTGGCCCGATTCAAGATAGACCGTGAAAGAGTTCTAAGTATTTTAGATTTATTTAAAAATGAAAATACCGAAGATTCAACTGTTAGTAAAAAGCCTAGGTTGCTTACAAAATACACTCGTAGCCTGACAAAGCTTGCGCGCGAAGACAAGCTTGACCCAGTGATAGGTCGCGATGCTGAAATAATGCGCATAATGCAAATTCTTTCACGACGTACAAAAAATAACCCAATTCTAATAGGTGAGGCAGGTACAGGTAAAACTGCTGTTGTAGAAGGCCTTGCCCAGAGAATAGCAAAAGGTGACGTTACTGAATCCTTAAAAGACAAGGAAGTAGTAGCATTAGACCTTGGTTTATTATTGGCTGGTACAAAATACCGCGGTGAATTCGAAGAAAGGCTTCGTGGAATAATGAAAGAAATGGAAAAAGCTGATGGTAAAGTTATACTTTTCATAGATGAGATACATACAATAGTCGGCGCAGGTAGTGCCGAAGGTTCTCTTGATGCTTCAAATATGTTAAAGCCTGCCCTTGCTCGTGGGGAATTGCGCGCTATAGGTGCAACAACTTTAAAAGAATATCAAAAACATATAGAGAAGGATCCCGCCCTTGCTCGTCGATTCCAGCCAGTATTTGTAGAGGAACCAAGTCCCGAGGATACTATTGCGATATTACGTGGATTGAAAGAAAAATATGAATTGTTCCATGGAGTTCGTATTACTGATGATGCTATTATATCGGCTGTGAATTTGAGTACTCGTTATATCACAAATCGTTATCTGCCCGACAAGGCTGTTGATCTGATCGACGAAGCTTCATCGGCATTACGCATCGCTTTGGAGAACAAGCCAGCCCCATTGGAAGAGGCTCATAGAAAAATAATGCGTTTTGAAATAGAGAAGGAAGCTTTAACAAAAGAGATTTCAAGTGGTTCACGTACAAATAAAGAAAATCAAAATACTAAATCTCGTTTGAAAGATATTGATAAAGAAATAGCAAACTTAAAAGAAAAGACTCACGAGTTAGAATTGAAATGGAAAAATGAAAAGGAAGTCGTTGTTGATATCCGAAGTATAAAGAAGGACCTCGAATCTTTGAGGCTGGAAGGTGAGAATGCAGAATTGCGTGCTGATTTAACACGAGCTGCTGAAATACGTTATGACAAAATTCCAAGATTAAAAAAAGATCTAGATATAAAACTTGCCAAATTAAAGAAATTACAAAAATCTCGACGCATATTAAAAGAAGAAATAACTTCTGAGGATATCGCGAGTGTTGTATCACAATGGACTGGAATTCCACTTGTAAAAATGCTCGAGGAAGAGAGAGAGAAATTGGCACATATGGAGGACGATCTACGCAAGCGAGTGGTTGGTCAAGATGAAGCTCTCGGTAAGATAGCTGATGTTGTTCGACGTAGCCGTGCTGGAATCTCGGATCCAAACAAGCCTATTGGCTCATTTATATTTTTGGGCCCTACTGGTGTCGGTAAGACAGAGCTAACCAAGACTCTCGCACAATTCATGTTCAATGATGAAAAGGCGTTGGTGCGTGTGGATATGAGCGAATATATGGAGCGCCATAGCGTTTCCAAGCTATTGGGTTCACCACCAGGCTATGTAGGTCACGAGGAGAGTGGTCAATTGACCGAGGCCGTACGTCACCGCCCATATTCTGTAATACTATTTGATGAAGTGGAAAAAGCCCACCCTGAAGTATTTAACGTGCTTCTACAAGTCCTCGACGAAGGTCGTATGACTGATGCAAAGGGTCGTATTGTGAATTTCAAAAATACGATAATAATAATGACTTCAAATTTGGGCTCACAATTTATCGACAAGATGGAGTCTATTGGATTCTCGAACAATGATACAAAGCAGAATTATGAACAAACAAAAGAAAAAGTTCTAAAAAGCTTGAAAGATCATTTCCGCCCAGAATTCCTAAATCGTATCGATGAGACAATTGTATTCGATGTATTACCTGAAAGTGTAATTCGAAGTATCGTAGATATTAAAATACAAGTTGTTCGTGATAGGTTGCTGACTAAAGATATAGAGCTTGAAGTTTCTGATGAAGCATTGGCATATTTAGCAAAAGAAGGTTATGACCCACATTATGGTGCCCGCCCACTGAACCGATTGATACAAAATAAAATATTGAACCCAGTAGCTTCATTTATAATCGGCAAGGGTGTGAAGAAGGGTGATGTAGTGTATGTAACAATGAAAGATAAAGAGCTAAATATCGAGATGAAAAAGAAGAAGATCAAATCCACTGTTCGTGTTGCAAAGCCATCTCCTTACGCTAAATAAACAAAATTCCCCTAAGCAAGGCCTAGGGGAATTTTGTTTTTGCGTAAATTTATGTATAATAATCCTACGCGTCGGTGGTAGAGTGGTCAATTACAACAGACTGTAAATCTGTCGCCTTCGGGCTACGAAGGTTCGAATCCTTCCCGGCGCACAATGAAAAATGTATTATTTTTATTTGGAGGTAAATCAAATGAACATGAAGTGTCTATTGTTTCGGGTTCAAATGTTTTTAATAATTTTCCTTGTGATGAATATAATCCAATTCCTGTATATATAGATAGGAATGGATTTTGGTACAAACCAGAATCTAACTTGCAGACTATTCCTACTGTTGAGTCTGAGGTTATAAAAATTTTTAATATTCCTTGTTTTGTAAATAAGTCATCCTTGAAATCTTTCCTTGTTGGTGAAGTGGGTGAAGATATTGAAATACAATTAATATATCCTATTGTTCATGGTGCTTTTGGTGAAGATGGAGCTTTGCAAGGCTTTGCCCGAGTTTATGGATTGCCATTTGCTGGACCAAGCATGGAAACAGCTTTTAATACTTTCGATAAAGATATAACAAAAATGTTAGCTAATAGGGAAGGTGTAAGTGTTGCGCCTTGGGAAATTTGGCATGCAGGCAAGCCTTATCCTGATTATAATTCTATAATTTCTAAATTAGGGAATGTTTTATTTATCAAACCTTCACGTTCAGGGTCTTCGGTGGGAGTTTCGTGTGTTAAAGAGGAAAAAGATTTTATTAATGCTCTTGAGATCGCTAGTAAAGAAGACAAAAAAGTTTTAATTGAAGGTGCAATAAAAGGTAGGGAGATAGAAGTTGCTGTTCTTGTTAATCATGAAAATACTTCAATAATTGCCTCTGCTGTAGGTGAAGTGAATCCACCAAAAGATTCTTTTTATTCATATGAAGAAAAATATGCAACAGAAAGTTCTACCGGGCTTGTTGTTGATACAAAGTTGTCTGATGGAGAACGTGCAAATTTGATGGATATGGTTGCAAGAACAATCAAAGGTGTGTGCCTTGTTGGCACTGCACGTATAGACTTCTTTCTCCAAGATGATGGAGTATTTGTTTTAAATGAAATCAATACCATCCCCGGAAATACAAGTATAAGTATGTACCCAAAATTATTTGAAGCTTCTGGTGTAAAGCCTACAGAATTAATCCGAATGATTCTTCAAAATGCAAAATAAAATACCACTTTCATTTATTGAAATTTCTAAAAATAATTTGGTGCACAACATCAAGCAATTTCGTGCTGTAGTTGGTAAAAATATAAAAATAGCCGGTGTTATAAAAGCGAATGCATACGGTCATGGTGATACAGAAGTAGCAAAGATTTTAAATTCTTATGTAGATTATTTTCAGGTAAATAGTATTGAGGAGTTGCAACGGGTGCGAACATTTACAAAGAAGCCTATCTTGCTATTGGGCTATGTAGCTAAGAATGATATCAAACATGCTATAGAGCTTGGGTGTATATTAGCGGTATTTGACTTGCACCATGCGTTGCTTGTAAATACAGTCGCAAGTAAATTAGGTAAAAAACAAAAGGTCCACATAGCTATCGATGCACATTTGGGCCGTGAAGGTGTCATGCCAAATGATGTAGATAAATTTATTAAAGAATTAAAGAATTTAAAATATTTGAAAGTCGAGGGTATGTATGCGCACTTTGCTAATATCGAAGATACTGTCGACTTTACTCATGCAGGCAAGCAAATAGCTGTGTATGAAGAAGTTGTGCGCCAGTTCCAAAATGCGGGATATGGCAATATTCACACACATATATCAGCTACATCTGGAGTCTTGGCTTATGAAAAGTGGAAAGGTGTGCATCCGATAGTACGTATCGGTATTGGATTGTACGGTATGTGGCCAAATTTTGAATTGCAAAATATGTGGAAGAAGAAAATTTCTTTAAAACCAGTTTTGAAATATGTAACTCATATAGCGCAGGTAAAGACTTTGCCAAAGGGCCACTCTGTAGGGTATGGACTGACATATATAGCAAAGAAGGATATACAAGTCGCTGTCATACCACAAGGCTATTCAAACGGGCTAGCGCGGTCAATGTCTAATAACGGTGATGTCTTAATACATGGCAAGAGGGCCCCAATATTGGGCCGTGTAGCAATGAATATGTGTGTTGTAGATATATCTGGTATATCAGGTGTCAAACCCGAGGATGAAGTGGTATTGCTAGGTAGCCAGAATGCTGACACTATTACAGCTGAAGAGCTAGCTGAACGTATGGGGACTATTAATTATGAAGTTACAACCCACCTAAGCCCTCTTTTACCGAGAGTGGTGAAATAGTAAGGAATAATTTGCATTTTATATGGGTTTATAGTACTATTGCTCATTATGTCACAAGATAGACTTTTCAAATTAGCCTGTGGAACATGCAAACGCATAAACTACTGGTCAAGCAAAAACAAGAAACTCGTAACTCGCAAGATCGAGCTTAAGAAGTATTGTAAGTGGTGCAAGAAGAATACAAAGCATAAGGAGGCAAAGAAATAAGCTTTTTAAAGAAAATCCCCATATGGGGATTTTCTTTTTCCTAATAAATTTACTATAATATACTATATAACCTTATATATAGGTTCTATTTTTATGAAAAAAGAATTAGAGTTAAAAGCAAAAAAATTAAGACTCAAAGGTTATTCAGTAAAGGAGCTTCATAAAATGCTTGGAGTTTCTAAAAGTAGTATTTCAAAATGGATACAAGGTATAGAGCTTTCAGAAAAAGCTAAAGCCCGTTTACGCCAGAATTATACAAATGGACAACTGGCATCCATGAAGACTATTAAGGAAAAAACTCGACAGAAGAATGTTGTGGCTGATGATTTTGCTAAAGATGTATTAAATAAAGTAAATTTATCAAAAGAAATAACTTTATTATTCTGTGTAATGATATATCAATGTGAAGGTAGTAAATCAATCAATGATTCTGTTACATTTACAAATTCAGACCCGAATCTTATTAGAAACTTTCTATTTTTATTTAGAAAAAGCTTTTATTTAGATGAAAGTAAATTTAGAATTGTAATGCATCTACATGATTATCATAATGAAAAATCACAAACCAACTATTGGTCAGATATTACTAGTATCCCTAGTAGTCAATTTTTAAAAACTTATAATAAACCTACTAATGGTATATATAAAAAAGAAGGATATCAGGGTTGTATACAAATAAGATATAAGGATGTAGTAATTGGTAGAAAAATGCAATCAGTTGCAAAAATGTTCATGGAAAGGTATAAATAAGGTTATGGGTGGTTAGTTTAGTGGTAGAACAGATCTCTCCAAAAGATCTGGCGGGGGTTCGATTCCTCCACCGCCCGCATATGGAAAACACATTTTACTATGGTTATGTAAAAGATGTTTGGAGTAATGATATAAATGTTGTTACTAATGGTCTATCAGACATAGAAACCCTTAGTTTTCTAATTCAAGAACCCAATAAAATTCTTTTTAGAATTGATAAGTCTAAATTAGATGAAGCAATCAAAGTACTTGTAAATAGCGTAAAGGTTGGTGCATGGCATGACATAATAAATGATACAGAAATTGTTATCATATTTAGCTCGAAGGATGTAAGAAAAATTCCTTTAGATGTTAGTTCTGATAATGAAACATGGTTAAAAATGAAAGAACTTGAACCGTCTATTGGGGGATATAAAACCCTTAAACAAATGATTAATTCTTCAGCTTACGCACATTACCTTTTAAAAAGAATAGTGTGATATCATTTTGGGAGTTGGAAATATTCTTATTTATTAACAACCCGGTTCCAACAGCGAACCACACTACACACAAAATAGAAATACATGCTTACTCTCGATACATTAAAAAGGGTCACTCAACAATTATTAAGCGAGTTTCGAACT
The DNA here is from genome assembly GCA_964639185.1 of uncultured Candidatus Saccharibacteria bacterium. Classification (GTDB taxonomy): domain Bacteria; phylum Patescibacteriota; class Minisyncoccia; order Phycocordibacterales; family UBA9973; genus UBA8515. Next base: position 102,259 of record CAZXCN010000002.1, on the reverse strand, counting down.
GGCTCATCTTTTAATGATGAGATAGTTGAAGAATGCTTAAAAGAAATATCTCAAAAGTGGGATAATCAATTTCCTGATTTCCCTGTGCGTAAAATGAAAAGAGGTTCTTTTATATGGAAATTTGAAAAAGGAGAACGAAGTAAATACCTCATACAAATTATAAAAAAGAGCATTCGTAAACTAAATAATGAAAATGCTGTCATTATAAACCCTGCTTGTTATACAGGGAAACGAGCACGCCAAATTGCTAAAATACTTCCTGATTCAAAAGTTATTGGTACTGATATAAATCAAACATATAATAATCGTTGGCATCTTTTTCAAAAACTTATTGGTAAAAAAGAGCCAAAAAATTATCAATTCCTAAAGGATAATATATTTGATTCAAAATTGAATATTACGCCTGAAATAGTAGTCTTTTTTGGAGCATGTGGTTCTGTTTCTGACGCAATAATGGATTATGCAATACGAGAGAAATCACCATTATTGATTTGTCGAATATGCTGTCCTGATAATATTGGCGGTAATACACTCATTAAAAAGAAGAATTCTCTACTTAATTTGTATTTTCGATATAAAAATTGGTCATTTCAAAAAAAGAAACAGGCCAACCAAGGAGATTATTTTTCTGATGTGTATTCCATGAATGTATACCCTCGGAGTAACACAGTAAAGCAGTTATCAAATCCTGAAGAATATAGGAAAATTGCTCAAGATAGTGTTGATAATGAAGTATGTGAAGCACTCATAAATCTGGATCGCTGCTGCTATTTGGTGGAGCATGGTTACGATGTAGTCTATAAAGATGAGCTTTTCTTTGCTAAGAAACATTAGAATTAACCCTTATTTATCAATAAACTGTTTCCAGCATCCAACCACATCACCCGTAAAAAAATCCGCATACATTTAAATCAAAAGATAAATGGTATGCGGATTATTGTTTTACAAAGATTTTCTTTGTAGTAAAGAAACTTATAATACTTAGTAGTACTGTGAGGATTAATTGAGCAACAAATAACTTCAAGTGTATATATTCAACGAATACATATAAAAGAATAATATTTGCAGCAAGAAACACTCCCGCCATACTAAAATATAAAATAATTTCTTTGAAAATTTTGTCTTTACTTTTGTTTTTGAATGTCAAAAACTTTTGAAAGTAGAAACTAATTGAATACATTAAAATAGAGCCAAAAAATGCCGATATTGGATACCACACGTCTATATACTTCGTAAGAATATATAAAGTAAGATAATATATGCTGACACTAATTCCTCCACCAATGCAAAATAACAGTACTTGGGATGCGTCTTCCTTGTTTCTCATGATTTTCTCCTTTTTCGGACAGTCTAAGCTAAATAACCTAATTTAGCAAATGAAATAAAAGAATTATTCTGGTATAATAATTAAATATGAATCCAGAATACAAAAAATTTGCAGAGGAATTTACAAAGGAAGCAGGGGATATAATCCGTGAAGGATTTTACAAGAACCTAGAGCGTGCTACAAAAGAAGATAATTCCCTGATTACAGAATATGATAATAGAATCAATGATTTACTGATACAGAAAGTTAAAGAAAATTTTCCAGATCATGCTGTGCATGGTGAGGAGAGCGGGTATGTAGGTGAAGAAAATTCTAAATATGTATGGGTATGTGACCCAATAGACGGAACCAAAGCTTTTATAACAAGTGTCCCGCTGATTACATTTATGCTATCACTTGTTTGTGATGGTGAGACTATCCTATCCATTATTTACGACCCTATACTTGACCGTGTCGTTACTGCCGAGAAGGGTAAGGGAATTCTTTTTAATAATGAACCATGTTTTCAATCTGGACACAAACATGTAAATAATTCTTTTATTGGATTCTCAGTAAATATGAAATATAAATTTGTGAATATGTTTGAAGTATGGACTGAGTTAAATAAAAATAAAGCTCAATTCTCATATGTGCATATAGGTATGTCCGGATTACTGCTTGCGTCTGGTAATATTGATGCTGTTATTATGCCATTCTTCGGTGATTATGAATTCCAAACATTACGACTTATTTTTGACGAAGGTGGATTTGTAACTACAAATTTACTAGGTGAACCTATTGTAAATATAAATGACCAAAAGCAGGGCTTTGTGGTAGCCAAGCCAGAACTCCATAAAGAAATAATGAAGATTCTAAACCCTTTAACCAAAGATTTAAGTCTTTAGTCTAAAAACTCTTTAATTTTTTTGATTGCCAATTTTTGGTCAGTCACTTTCATTGGGTTGATCCAGATTGTCGATGAGTCACGTTTGAACCAAGTCTTTTGCCTTTTGGCATAGTGCCATGTCTCGGTATTTAATTGATCTATCATTTCACTCTTTGTAATTTTGTTCTGTAGAAGCTCGCTTGTGTACCTGTATTCAAGACCCAGATCATACATACGTTTCCATGTGAGCCCTTTTGTGTGCAGGTTCTCCACTTCTTTTATCATGCCTTTCTTTATGCGTTTAATAATTCTGTTATAGATCCTCTCTTTCAGTAATTCATCTGGAAGTGTTAGGCCTATCTTTAATACATCATACTTCGCATCAGTCGGACTGGTGGAAATAGCTGGTACAGTGCCTAGGGCACTGATGATCTCTATAGCGCGGATAAGTCGAACAGGGTTATCCTTGTCGATACTCTCGGCGCGAACTTTATCAAGCTTTAGTAACATGGAATATAATTCTTTTTTGTCACGTTTTGCTAGTATCTCACGAAGCTTTTTATTTGGTGGTACTTCAGGCATTATTTGCCCAGACACAACAGTATCGATATAGAACCCTGTACCACCACAAATTATCGGAATATTTCCACGCTTTATAATTTCCTTTATTTTTTTATTTGCTAGTTTTTGATAGTTACTGACGTTAAAAACTTTCTTTGGATTGGCCACATCGAGCATGTGGTGGGGAACACCACGCATCTCTTTCTTTGTGATTTTGCCTGTACCTAAATCCATACCTTTGTATACTTGGCGGGAATCGGCCGATACTACTTCGCCACCTACAATCTTTGCTATTTCCACAGCAAAGTCACTCTTTCCGGTAGATGTTTGACCTAGTATTACAATTATTTTTGGTTTATTCATACTATTTATAATACTCGCATAATAGCACTTTTTTTGTTATAATCCACAATATGTCATTTAAATCATTTATTACAAAGAAGGCCCTACAGATGAAAGGTGTTTCCAAAGAACAAGCCGAGGCTATTTCAAAACAACTAGAGGAAAATCCTCAATTAGCAGAAAGTTTAAAAGCATTAGAATCAAACAAAGAAGTAAAAGAGCTTTTTGAAAAGATTCAAAAAGAAGTAGAGGTAAAAGTTAAAGGTGGACTCTCAGAACAATATGCGATGGTTATGGTTATGGGTAAATATAAATCTGAAATCACAAAACACCGCGAGGCCCTCATGCCTTTGATGCAACTAATGCAAAAATAATTAATATATATGCAAAAAATACATTTTAGTATACAGATAAATGCAAGCAAGGAGAAAGTCTGGGATACAATGCTCGGCGATTCTACATACAGGGAATGGACCGTATCTTTCCACCCAGGTTCGTATTACAAAGGGGATTGGAGCGAGGGCTCAAAGATGCTTTTCCTCGGGCCCGATGAATCTGGCAAGAAGGATGGTGGTATGGTCAGCCGTATAAAAGAGAATCGTAAATACGAATTCCTTTCTATCGAGCACATTGGATTGGTGATGGACGGTGTCGAAGATACAGAGAGCGAAGAAGTTCGCAAATGGACTCCTGGATTTGAAAATTATACATTTACCGAGAAAGATGGAGGCACAGAATTGAATATAGATATGGACATAGTAAATGAAGAATTCAAAGAGATGTTCGAAGGCATGTGGCCCCAAGCCCTCCTCAAACTCAAAGAAATCACCGAGCGAGTGTAATTAATTTATGAAAAAAACACTAATCACAATTGTGATAATCTTAATCCTCGCAGGTGGTGGGTATTTTACATATACAAAAGGTTTGATTAATTTGGATTTTTTGAAGAATGGGGGAGTTGTAACTGAGTCGATTTTGAAAGATAATCAAAAAAATAATAAAACTACTTTTGATGGTGCAGTCGATAAATACGAAATACAATTTTCTGATAAATCAACACAGCCAGAAACAAATATTACAACCACATACATGTGCGAAGGGAGGGTAAAAATTGTTCACGAGCAGGATTCTCCATCTTTGCCACCACGGATTTCATATTTACGAGTTAGTGACAATGCTGGAATGGCTTATTATGGAGACATGGGTGCATATATTCGGCCTGAATATTTCAGTATTGATAGGGCACAAATTGAGCAAGGTTATAGTTTTAATGAAGAAAATTTTTGTAAATATTTAAAAAAATAACTTTCTTTCAAAAAAGCGTTATTTCTGCTATATTATTTGCATGTCATTATCTATAGGGTCCGTTGGGATACAAAGGGACATTTTATATACAAAGAAAGTAAGGTTCCTTTTCTATTTTCACTCCCATTACCTAAAATGTACAAAAGAATTCCAAAAGACTGGGACAAAATCTATAAAGAGTTCCATAAAAAGGCAGCATAGTTGATTTTATTCGTGAGAGGTATACGATTGATATATTATTACTCAGTTTAGAATGTGGGTGGAATAATTATTTATGAATGATTCAGAAAAACAATTTTTAGAGGTAGATAATATTGATCAAATTAAATATTTAGCTAATCTGCATATAATGAAAAATAATAGTATAAATATTTATAAAGCTACACTAAATATAAACAAACAAGAAGATCTTAGCGATTACTGCACTAAAACGATTGAATGGATGGCATCTCCTTTAAATCAACCCATAGGTTACCCCACTTGGTTTATGGTCGCATACCCTGACGTTATTCGTTGGTTTAGTGACTTAGAAGATAATGAAATTATTTCAGTTATAGGTGAACCAACTTTAGATTTATTGAATGAAAACAGTAATTTTAAGCTCCCAATTCTTCGTAAGATTGTCGATTCATATAAAAATATTTCTGTTTTAGAGTGTTCAAAATAATGCATGTCTTTAACCATCTTGCACTATTCTTTATTTTAAGAGTATACTTACCTGAACTATATATTAATATAAGTTTGATTCTTGAGGTACACACTAATTTTGAGTGTATAAAATTAAGTAAGAGATGTATTAAAAATAAATTTTATGAACTGGACAACATTAAAATATACAAAAAGTAAAATAAACAAAGCTGGACAAACTTTGGTTATGCAAATTACTACACCTGAACAAAAAAATCAAGCTATGGATATTTTAAGCAATTGGAGATCTTCCCATAGCTTTCCATTACATGTTTTCGCAATTAGATTAAGTCGTCTATCTAAACAAGTTGATCAAAGCGCACTGGTTGTTCGCAGACTTAAACGCATCCCTTCAATTCTTAAAAAGCTTAACAGAAGCCAAACAAACACAATGCAGATGTCTCAAATGCAAGATATTGGTGGATGCAGAGCTGTAGTGAACAGTATGGTTGAATTAAGTAAATTGACAGATATGTATAAAAAGGGTGATAGAGGTCTTTATCATAAATTAAAAAACAGAAAAGATTATATTCAGACACCTAAACCTGATGGATACAGAAGTCTTCACTTAGTTTATAAATATTTTAGTGATAAGAATGAAGTGTATAATGGCATACTTATCGAAGTACAAATTAGAACAAAACTTCAGCACTATTGGGCTACTGCAGTTGAAACTGTAGATCACTTTACAAGACAAGCAATAAAATCAAATGAGGGAGAAAAAGATTGGATGGAATTTTTTAAATTAGCTAGTTCCGTATTTGCAAATATGGAGGGTACATCAATTATTCCTAATACACCAGAAGATCAACAAAAATTAAAAGAAAAAATTCAATCATTAGCCGGAAAATTGAAAGTTGTTAAAAAAATGAACGAATGGACAAGAATTCATAAAATTATTGAGAAATTTGAAAAAAACAGCAAGATAAACTATGGTTTCTATCTTCTTAATCTTGATCTTGCGACAAAAGAATTAAAAATTACAGCATATAAAAAAGACCAGGAAGAGTTGGCAAACTCAGAATATTCAAAACAAGAGGAAAGAATGCTAGTTAATAAAGAGGATAAGGATATTGTTCTTGTGTCAGCAGATACAAATAAAGAATTAAAAAAGGCCTACCCTAATTACTTTTTAGATGCTAAGGAGTTTATAAATGTTTTAAATAATTATTTTAAAACTTAGTTTTATTTATTGGTGTGATAATTAATCAGGAAATAGGTTTATATTAAAAGTTATTCTTTGAATCTTTTGTATAACACCTTAATAAACTGACAGAAAGTTACTAAAATCTATATAAGATTAATAATTTAACCTATAGACTTTAGCTCCAGGTGCAAGTGATTTAACTAAATTGATACCACTTACAGCAGATTGTTCTGAAGTATAACCCTCAGCACTATCAGCAATAATTTTGCCGTTTCCAGCATTTAGGCGCCAACGATATTCACCTGACCTATCTTTATAAATTTCAAATTTTGCTTGATGCATATATTTAATTTTTTTTTAAAGATTATTTCTTCTAACGGGGAAATCGACCTTAGATTGGGTTCCCGGACAAAAACCTATTTAAATCAAGTTTCTGTCCGGAACCATCTAAGTGATTAATCCATATGAAAAGGGGTAGGAGTTTTTCTTTCTGCCAGTTTGTTAAGGAGCTATTCTGGTATTATATCACCATATTAAATTATAATAAATAATTCCCTAAAACTAGCAATTTTTCCTCTCTTACATTGGGAAAATAAATTTCATATGATCACTATGAGGCCTGAAAAATGCGAAGGGCTGAACAACTTAAGACTTTGAAAATTGGGAAAAATCGGTTAAGATAATACACATGGTAAGTCTACCGAACTTTCAATTAAAAACTAAAAACTCCTTACAAGATAAGGGGGGAATTTTCTAGCTGTGGCCCTCTCAATAGGAATTGTAGGCCTCCCGAACGTCGGTAAATCGACGCTTTTTAACGCGCTTACAAAGAAAGGTGTACCGGCGGAGAATTATCCATTTTGTACTATCGACCCATCAGTCGGTATTGTTGCTGTGCCGGATGATCGCTTGTACAAGCTTGCAACATTTTCACAGACCAAGCGTACAATACCCGCAGCGGTTGAATTCGTAGACATTGCAGGGCTTGTAGAGGGCGCTAGTAAAGGTGAAGGCTTGGGTAATAAATTCCTAGCCAATATCCGCGAGACAGATGCAATATTGCATATGGTACGCCTTTTCCCACTTACTGGTGGCGATAAGGAGATAGCGCACGTATACGGCAATGTAGACCCAATGCGAGATATTGCAGTGATTAATTTGGAATTAATATTGGCGGATTTTGAAACAGTTACAAAGAGACTCAACAACATCCAAAAAGATGTAAAGAAAGGCGACAAGGAAGCGGTAGTAGAAGAAGCAGTTTTGAAGAGGATCGAGAAAGTGCTCGAGGAAGGCAAATTGGCAAATAGTTTAGAATTCACCGAAGAGGAAAGTAAAAAAGTAAAACAATTGAATTTGCTAACAAGCAAGCCGATGATTTATGGATTGAATAAAAAGGGTGGGGTCAAAAATCTAGATGAATCGAACCCCGAATATTTCAAAGAGATGACTGATGAGATGCTAGCAAGTGGTTCACAGTTTATATTGATAGATGCAAAGATCGAAGATGAGTTGAAAGATTTCGAAGGTGAAGAGAAAGATATGTTCCGCAAGGAACTTGGTGGCGAACATGATGGTATCAATGACCTTATATCGGGTTGTTATAAACTATTGGGTCTTGATACATACTTTACAACAGGTGTGGAGGAGACAAGGGCATGGACTATACTGCACGGTTCTACAGCGCCGGTGGCAGGTATGGCAATACATACAGACTTTAAAGATAAATTCATTCGTGCGGAAGTGGTGTACTGGAAGGATCTATTGGATGCTGGTTCATATGGCGAAGCTCGTGCAAAAGGTAAAGTTCGTACAGAAGGCAAGGAATACATAGTCAAAGACGGAGACGTTATAGAATTCAAGATATGATTACTTGGAAGCAAGGCTTCCAAGTAAATAGGTATTAATCTGTTATTAGCGTACAATAAATATATGATCAGATTAATACTAGGTATAATACTAATAATTATCGTTATAAAATTCTTCTTTGGAGGCTTTACACTTAGCTTCTAAATAAATTTATACAAAAAACCGAGCACTACTATTGTGCTCGGTTTTTTGTTATTATTGAAATATGAATAATGAAGATTTAACTAAACAGAATTGTGTACCGTGCGAGGGTGGGGTAGACCCGATGAGCAAGGCTGATGCCGAGGCTATGCGTGACTTTCATGTAAAGGATTGGGTTATAAGTGAAGACAGTAAAGGTATCTCAAAACATTTTAAATTCAAAAATTTTAAAGAGGCTTTGGAATTCGTAAACAAAGTGGGGGATATAGCCGAGGGTGAAGGCCACCACCCTGATATGGAACTCGGTTGGGGTAAGGTAAATATAACCCTTACAACTCACGCTATCCAAGGCCTATCACAGAATGACTTTATTGTGGCGGCAAAGATAAACCAAATATAAGAGCTGTTTTTTCTATATATTGACTATTATACTAATTTGTAGTATAATATAAAAAATACATATATGACAGCGCATTCAAAATCTGGCAGTTCAGGTGGTTCTAGTCTTCTTGGAAAAGTATTTTCCAGTTTGATTGAAAACACCTTTAAATTCCTTAAATGGTTCCTCGGGGAATTTGTTCCAAAGTTACTTAAATTTATTTGGAAGCAAAGTTCAAATTTGGTAAATTATTTTATAAGTATTATTGAGTCTTCTTACGGACCCATGAATACTCATAAAAAAGATTTCTGGAAATTTATTTTTTCTCTAATAATCTTTTCTTTAATTATTGTAATTGTTGCATTTATAATGAAAGGATTATCCTATTAATAAAATAGCGTTGATAAACTTGAAAGTTTATCAACGCTATTTTTTATGCTATTGTATAAAAATGAAAAGTGAATGGGTAAAAGTTGAAAAAGTTTTGCAAAGTGGTGGGATAGTAGTTGTCCCGACTGATACTTTGTATGGCATATTGACCAAGGCTAATGATAAAAAGGCTGTGGAGAGGATATACAGTATAAAGGGTCGCGATGATGACAAGCCTTTTATAATACTTATAACAAGTGTTAGGGAGCTTGCACAATTCGGTATCAAGAAGTCTGTATATGAGAAATATCAGGAAGTTTTCCAACCCAAGACAAGCGTCGTATTACCTTGCACAAGTGCAAAGTTCAAATATCTGCATAGGGGTAAAGAATCTCTAGCGTTTCGGGTAATAAGCAAGAAGAATGGCCACCTGTATGGACTAATCAAGAAGCTCGGCCCGCTTGTAGCACCAAGCGCTAACCCGCAAGGTAAAGAGCCTGCACGCAATAGGCGTGAAGCCAAAGCTTATTTTGGTGACAATGTAGACGCATATGTATGCTACGGCACCCGAAGTGGTAAACCTTCGACTATAATATCGCTCGTAGGAGGTTTGCCTGTAGTAATAAGAAAATAAAACCCTACATTTCGTAGGGTTTTATTTTTGTTTATCTTTTAGATCTTTTATGTCTTTTGTAAGTTCTGAAAGAAGTATCTGTATGTGTGTTAGAGTGACTTCATCTACTTTACCATTTGAGCCTTTTTCTTCTTTATCTTCCTCTTCTTGAATTTCTTCCACGTCTTCTTGAATCTCGTCCACATCTTTTTGAATCTCATCCACGTCTTTCTCGATACCCTCCACATCCTCTTGAATTTCTTCCACATCCTCTTGAATTTCTTCCACGTCTTCTTGAATATCTTCGACATCACGGGCCACAGCATGTAGGCGACGGGCTTGCCTGTTTACACTCATCTGGATAAATATTGATAAGTATATAGCCTCGAGTGATACAACAGTAGTTAGGACCAATAGTACAGTGTTGATGTTAAAACCCCAGAAATAGAAAAGAAAGGCAAAGAGGAATAACCCTGTATGTACCAATAGTGACGGGGTAGATCCTATCCAGCGTGTTGCATGAATAGCTACGCGCTCAATAGAGTCCATAGAACTTTGTTTTTTAATGATTTTCTTTGAGCGACTGATCATAATATATGCTATTTATTATACACTATTTTTATGGTACTATTCAAGACATATGAATACACAAATAAAAAATCACACACAAGAGCACAATAAATTTGTACATGCATCAGTGATAGTGGCTATTGTTGTAGTAATGAATTTATTTTTTAATTATGCAATATCACTAATATATTCCGAGCCAAATTATGAGGATTTTATAAAGCCAACACAAGTTACAGGTACTATAGATAATAAGGATGATTGTCTAGCTGTAGGTGGACAGTGGAATGGTAGCATGTCTACTGATACAGTTTCTAAGCCAAAGATGATAGGCTACTGTGATGAGAATTTTACAAAACAAAATGAATATAACGCACAGGTAAAAGTATACGAGAAGAATGTATTTATAACACTAGTAGTATTAGGTGTATTTGCATTAATCGCTGGTGCGTTTGTACACTTGAGCATACTGGCATTATCATTTTCTTGGGGCGGAGTATTGTCTATAATTATTGCATCAATACGTTATTGGTCAAATGCAGATAATTTACTCAAGGTAATAATATTAGGAGTAGCATTAGTTACATTGATATGGTTGGCAGTAAAGAAATTCAGTAAATAATATCTTAAATTATGAATAGCAAAAAAGAATACAATCATAAACAAATAGAGAAGAAGTGGCAAGAGGATTGGGAGGCTAAAGGTTTATACAAGACTCAAGAAGATTCAAATTTACCTAAACATTATGTATTAGATATGTTTCCTTATCCATCTGGTGAAGGGTTGCATGTTGGTCACCCACGTGGCTATATAGCAACAGACGTATATTCTAGGATGAAAAGGATGTCAGGTTTTAATGTATTACACCCGATGGGTTGGGATGCTTTTGGCTTGCCAGCAGAGAATTTTGCAATTAAAAATAAAGTTCATCCAAAAGTGTCTGTAGAGAAGAATGTAGCTCGATTCAAAGAACAGCTTTCTATTATTGGTTTTGATCATGATTGGTCACGTGAAGTGAATACGACAGATCCTAAATTTTATAAATGGACTCAATGGATATTCTTACAAATGTTTAAAAAGGGGTTAGCTTATGAATCCTTTGAGCCAATTAATTGGTGTTCGTCTTGTAAAACAGGGCTTGCAAATGAAGATGTTGAAACTGATGGTACTTGTGAGCGTTGCAGTACGCCTGTAGAACAGAAGCCGATGCGACAATGGGTCCTTAAAATTACAGATTATGCAGACCGTATGCTTGCTGATTTAGATAAATTACCAAAATGGCCTGATGGTGTAAAAGAAGCTCAAAGAAATTGGATAGGTAGAAAGGAGGGCGTATTGATCAGTCATAAAGTTGTAGATTCTGATATTGTATTAGACGCTTTTAGTGCGTATCCAGCTTGGCTTTACGCTGATACATATCTAGTTATCGCACCCGAGCATCCAATAGTACAAGAGTTGATAAAAAATATTGATAACAAAAAAGAAGTCGAGGCTTTTATCGAAGATCATAAAAAAACTGTTAAAAGTTTTAATGATAAGGAAAAGAAAGGTATCTTTACTGGAATATATGTTACTGACCCTATTAATAAAACTCAAATGCCTGTGTGGTTGGCAAATTTTGCATTAATGGATTTCGGTACAGGTATTATTCGTTGTTCAGCACACGATGTACGTGATTATGATTTTGCTATTAAATATGAAATACCACTGAAAGAAGTAATGGAGCGTACTGATAAAAATATACCAATAAATGCACATGAAAATACTGGCGTACTTATAAATTCAGGAAAGTTTACAGGTAAAGAGATTGATCAAAATTTAATAAAAGAAATGGTAGATTATTTTTGCGAAGAAGGATTTGCAAAAAGAAAAACTTCTTATAAAATCAAAGATTGGGTTTTTTCTAGACAGCGATATTGGGGTGAGCCGATTCCGATAATACATTGTGACAAGTGTGGCGCCGTAGCCGTACCTGACGAGCAGTTACCTGTTGTATTGCCTGAAGTTGAATCATACGAGCCTACAGGAACAGGCGAGAGTCCACTTGCAACAATACAGGATTGGGTGAATACTGATTGCCCGCAATGTAAAGGTCCAGGTAAAAGGGAAACAAATACAATGCCACAATGGGCTGGTTCTTCATGGTATTACTTGCGTTATATTGATCCCGAAAATAATGAAGCTTTGATAAGTAAAGATAAGGAAAAATCTTGGATGCCGGTAGATGTGTATGTAGGTGGTGACCACGCTACACGTCACCTTATATATGCTCGTTTTTGGCACAAATTCCTTTTTGACATAGGCTCAGTTTCTACAGAAGAACCATTTCCAAGATTAGAATTTCTAGGCTTTATATTGGCATCAGATGGTAGAAAAATGTCAAAACGATGGGGGAATATTGTAAACCCTGATGATGTTGTTGAACGTTTTGGGGCAGATGCTTTTCGTCTGTATGAAATGTTCATAGGCCCTTTTGAAGGAACAGTCCCTTGGAATAATGATGGCCTAGTGGGTACATCACGATTCTTGGAAAGATTGTGGAGATTTGCCGACAAGATTATTGAAATTAAATCAGAAACAACAGATACTGATTCTGAAATAGTATTGCATAAAACAATTAAAAAAGTAGAGGAAGATATCGAGGGTTTTAATTTCAATACAGCTATATCATCTATTATGATATGTTTAAATGAATTTGAGAAAAATAAAAACCTCACAATAAGTGATTTTAAAATGTTTCTGCAAATATTGGCACCATTTGCCCCACATATATCTGAGGAATTGTGGTATATGTGTGATGAGAATACTTCTGTTCATAAAAGTCTTTGGCCTAAATATGATTCTGCCAAGCTAGTGTCAGATACTGTAAATATAGTATTGCAAGTAAATGGCAAGGTTCGTGCGGAAATACAAGTACCTACTAATATAGACGAAGATAGTTTGAAATCCTTGGCACTTGCAAATGAATCAATGATAAAATGGATTGAAGGTAATGAGATAAAAAGAGTAATTTGCGTAAAAGGGCGCCTTGTGAATATTGTAGTCTAGCATTATAGATTTAATTTAGGTATAATTAACGTATATAAAAATATAATATTAATAATTATTAAAAAAATATGGAAAATAATAAACTCTCAATTCTGAATAGATTGTCATTTTGGTCACTAATTATCACCTTCTTCGTATCGATCTTTTTCTTTGTTCCTTATTCAGCCATACCATTGGAATCTAGCAAGGGATTCATCGTGTCTATCGGTGTAATGGTGTCGTTATTTTTCTGGCTGGTTGCTAGATTCGTAGATGGCAAGTTCACTATTCCAAAAGACCGATTCCTAGTATACACATTTGCTATACCTGTTGTGTACCTAATATCCTCACTATTTTCTTTCTCTTCACACCTGTCATTATTTGGAAGAACTTTTGAAATAGATACTTTTGTATCAATGCTTATATTTGGACTTGTATTATTCTTGACATCTGTATATTTCCAACAAGAGACAAGAATAAAATATTTCTTCAAGTCTATGTTCGCTGGTGCAGCAATCATAGGTATTATCGAAGTTTTATCCATGATCATTAACCTAAATAAATATATTCCTGGAGCTTTTAATAGTATTCCATTTGGAAACCTTTTTGGAACATGGAGTGATTTTGCAATATTTTTTGGTGGAATAATTATATTATCTATTATTACAATAGAATTCAATAATCTTTCCAAGCGTAATACAATCCTACTTTCAATATTAACAGTGTTGAGTTTATTGATGTTAGCATTAGTTAATAATATCTTCGTATGGATGGTCACAGCTTTCTTTGTACTGATTGTATTTGTTTATAGTGTTTCTTCATTCCGATCACAAACAAGCAACATGCCTATAGATTCTAATATGCCTGTTAAAGATAAAAGTTTGCCTGTTATGGCTTTTGTTACTGTCCTTGTTTGTTTGGTATTTATTGTTGGTAATAATTCTGTAGGTAATTTGTTGCCAAATTATTTAAATATTTCAAATATAGAAATATCTCCTTCTGTTAGTTCTACTTTTGGTATTGCAAAAAAGTCTGTAATGCATAACCCATTTACAGGAACTGGACCAAATACATTCCCGATTAATTGGTCAATGTGGAAGCCAACAAGTATATTGAATACACAAGCATGGAGTGTTGATTTTCCAAGTGGATACAGTTCTTTATTCACAGCATTTGCTACAGTAGGAGTATTTGGTCTAATTGTCTGGTTGCTCTTCTTTATGACATTTATCCGTAGAGGATTGTATGCTTTTATATTTACTCTTCGAAACCCATCTTCGAATTATGTTGTATTTGGTTCATTAATGCTGTCTTTGTATTTCTGGATTCACATAATACTTTCTAATGCAAATTTCATGTTGTTTACGCTAGCTTTTGCCTTTACTGGATTATTCCTTGGAGTGCTTGTTTACAAAAAAATTATTCCTCTTTACGATAGTTCATTCTTGCGTGACCCTAGGGCTAGTTTCTTCTCTATATTTTCTCTTGTGATACTTATGATAGCAAGCGTGTTCGCAATATTGATGTATACAGGTAAATTTGCATCTTTGTCTTATTATTCAAAATCTATGTCATCAGATTCTACCTTGGCTGGCCTAACTACATCTGAAAGAAATTTAAATAGAGCAATATCTTTCAATAAAAATGATGTATTCTATAGGAATTTGTCACAGGTATATCTTGCACAAATGGGTGCTATTATTTCAGATAAATCTATTCCAGAAGATGCTTTAAAGAGCAACCTACAGAATCTTGTTAATCAAACTATTGTTGCATCTAAACAAGCAATAGATGAAAATCCAAAATACTATGTAAATTGGATCAACTTGGGCGATGTTTACACATCTTTGTTGAGTTTGGGAATTTCTGAAGGTTCATATGACAATGCTGTTATTGCATACGATAAAGCATTAGCGTATTCCCCAGATGCAATATCTGTATTTTTGTCAAAAGCTCAATTGGAAATTATAAATAAAAATAATACAGGTGCTCGTGCAATGATAAATCAAGCATTGGAAAAGAAGCCTGATTACATAGACGCAATATTTACCCTAGCTCAGATAGAAATCAATGAAGGTAATTCAGGCGAAGCAGTAAAGCTTGCTGAACGTGCAGCTGTATACGCACCAAATGATTCTAGTGTATTCTTTAAATTAGGAATCATTCGATACAATTCTAGTAATTTCAGCGGAGCAGTTAGCGCTTTTGAAAATTCTGTAATTCTAGACAATGCTAATTTGAACGCTAGATACTTCCTAAGCTTGTCATATCAAAAAATGGGTCGCGTAGATGATGCAAAGAAACAACTTGAGTTATTAAAACAAGTTATTCCTGAAAATACAGATATAGATAAAGCTATCGAGTCACTAAAAGATAGTAATACTACTGTAGCCCCAACAACTGAGGTAGATAAAACAAAAGCTCCATTACCAGAAAAGAAAAAATAATTAGAAATGGTCAAAAAGATTTTGACGTTTCTGAATAAAGAATTTCATGGTGTAAATGAAGCCGCTTTGTTGCTAGGAGTATTTGCTTTTCTCTCACAAATACTTGGGCTTGTTCGTGACAAGCTACTCGCACATATTGTAGGAGCCGGTACTGCATTGGATGTGTATTATGCTGCGTTTCGAATACCTGACTTTCTTTATGTATCGATGGCATCATTGGCTTCTATAACAGTAATAATGCCATTTATTGTTGGCAAAATGAATAAAGAGGAGGACAATAAAAAAGCAAAGATATTTCTTAATAATATATTCTCTGCATTTATGTTGTGCATGGTTGCTATGAGTTTATTGGTCTATGTATTGTTGCCATATCTTGCGAATCTAATAGCACCAGGATTTCCCGAAGAAGCGCACGATACATTGATTCGGACCAGTCGCATAATGTTATTGTCACCAATATTTATAGGTATTTCAAATCTATTAGGTACAATTACTCAAATTTATAAAAAGTTCTTTGTGTTTTCATTGTCACCAGTATTTTATAATGTTGGTATTATTTTGGGTATAATATTCTTGTACCCATACTTTGGAACACTCGGCTTGGCTTTTGGAGTTGTAATTGGGGCTGTATTACATTTAGCTATACAAATACCTACAATTATAAAACAAGGTTTTTTGCCGAAATTTAATATAAATATAAATTGGAATGAAATTCTGAAAGTAGTAAAAGTCTCTTTGCCTCGCACGCTCACACTATCATTTAATAGTATTGCATTCATTGCTCTAATATCAATGGCATCAAAATTAATGCCTGGATCTATATCTTTGTTTACATTTTCATACAATTTACAATCTGTACCTGTTGGTATTATAGGTATATCGTATTCAGTAGCATTATTTCCAATGATGGTGCAGTCATTTGCAAAGAAAGATGTATCTGCTTTTAAATCATATGTCACAAAAGGTATGCAACAAATAATATTTTGGTCATTACCTGTAACCGCATTATTTGCTGTATTACGAGCACAAATAGTACGTGTTATATTGGGCTCCAGTACATTTACTTGGGACCAGACACGCCTAACTGCTGCAGCTTTGGCTTTGTTTGTAATATCACTAGCGTCGCAGGGTATAGTGTTGTTAATAGTACGTGCTTATTATGCTACTGGTAATACAAAGAAACCACTCTATATAAACTTGTTTTCATCAATTATGGTTGTTGTGCTTGGGTATACAATGTTGCAATTGATGTATGGTTTTACAGGATTCAAGAATATATTAGAAATTATATTACGTGTGAGCGATGTAAATGGTACCGAGATGTTGGCTTTGCCACTTGCGTATGCATTGGGTTCATTGATAAACGTTTTATTAATAGGATTCATGTTCTATCGGGATAATTTTAAAGGAGTAAAGACAGGTATAAGAAAAACAATATTACAAAGCTTAACAGCTACTATTGCGTTGGGAGGAGTGGCATACTTTTTCCTTGGAATATTTGATGATGTATTCAATTTGTATACTTTCTGGGGTGTTTTATTGCAGGGCTTATGTTCTGGAATTTTAGGTATCACCGCTGGTGTTGCGATACTTCATATTTTAAAAAATAAAGAATACCATGAAATACTGACAGCTTTATCTAGAAAGTTGTGGTCTCGTCCTGTTACGGTGCCTGAACAGGCTGATCTTTAACCTTTTAATTTCAACACTTTTCTGTTAAAATAGCAAAATGCCGTTATTTAAGGGTATATTTAAATACGTTTGGCCCCAAATACGCAAGTACAAACTTGCTTTTTTCAGTGCAATGATACTTTTTGGTATTAGGGTTATTTTGGATAGTATAATTAAGCCTATTTATTTAAAAAAGATTATAGATATACTTTCTAGCAATGATCTATCAAGAAATATTGCTTCAGTTGAAGTAATGCATTTCGTGTACATATTTATTGGTTTAAGCGTATTTATTTATTTCATATCCAGAAGTGGTAAATTGGTTTATTTTAGTTTTCTTTTGAGAGCAGAAAGGGAATTACGAAATTTTTGTTTTAATAAAATATCTAAACATTCGCAATCTTTTTTCGCGAATACTTTTTCAGGTTCATTAGTAACAAAATCTAGACGTTTTGTTGGGTCTTTTGAAGCAATGTCTGACGTATTGATTTATGATTTTTTTGGTACAAGTGTTTACTTGATCGCTGTGTTTATTGTTCTATTTAATACTTCAAAAAAAATAGCTTTAATCTTTTTAATTTTTGCATTTGTTTATTTTGCGATAACATTAATTTTCTTAAAGAAAAAGATTAAGCTAGATATATTAGAAGCATCTTCAGATTCAAAAATAGGAGGGCGTTTAGCTGATGTGTTTGGTAATATTTTAGCTTTAAAAATATTTTCTGCTCAAAAACGAGAAGCAGAATCTTTTGGCGAAATAACAGAAAATGCTTATAAAAATAGTAAAAAATCTTGGTTTTTTGGTCTAAAGATTGAATGGATACAATCATTCTTGGTTGTTATAACTTCAAGTATTATTTTGTATGTTCTTATTAGATTTTGGATTGATAATAAGATATCAACTGGAACTGTTGTCTTAGTACAAATATACATGGCTATGGTTTTTGAAAAATTATGGTCATTGAGTAATGTATTTATGCGCTTTATGAAAAGTGCAGCTGATATGAAAGAAATTATTGATATATTTGAAGTTACACCAGATATATTGGATCCACAAAATCCTGAAAAATTAGCAATGACAAAAGGACACCTTGTATTCAAAGATGCACATTTTGTTTATAAAAATGGACAAGCCGTTTTAAATAATTTTAATCTAGATATAAAACCTGGTGAACGTATTGGTATAGTTGGGCACTCAGGTGCTGGTAAATCAACAATTACGAATTTGATATTAAGATTCATGGATGTAACAGCTGGTAGTATTACTATTGATGGCCAAGATATTCGCAATGTAACACAAGACGATTTGCGTACCGCTATATCATATGTACCACAGGAATCAATACTATTTCATCGCACAATTCGGGAAAATATTGCATATGGTAAATCAGATGCAACTGACGAGGAAGTGGCAGAAGTGGCAAAAAAGGCGCATGCGCATGAATTCATATCAAAGCTTCCATATAAATACGATACATATGTGGGTGAGCGTGGAGTGAAGCTTTCTGGCGGTGAGCGCCAACGTGTGGCTATTGCTCGTGCAATGATAAAAGATGCACCTATATTGATACTTGATGAGGCAACAAGTAGTCTAGATAGTATTTCAGAGCAATATATCCAAGAAGCTTTTACTGAATTAATGAAGGGTAAAACAACTATTGTTATTGCACACAGATTGTCGACTATACAAAAAATGGATAGGATAATTGTACTTGAAGAAGGTAATATAGTAGAACAAGGTACACACAAAGAATTATTAGAAAGTAACGGTAAATATGCAAACCTCTGGAATCACCAAGTTGGCGGATTTATAGAATAATATGCAAAAACTTATTCATACTGAAAATAATTTGGATTGGATAACAGGAGAAAATATTGTTGAAACTTATTTAGCTGATGAAATTCCAAATATACCAGATTGTGTTTCTGCGTATTCAATTGTTTTTAAAGATGGGGCAATTCTTCAAACAGAACTTCGTGAGGGAGAGCGACCAACACGTAGGCTCGATGTGCCGGGTGGTCATGTAGATCAAGGTGAGACAATTGAAGAATCTGTAATCAGAGAAACGTTTGAGGAAACTGGCGTACATATTAAAATTGTAAAACTAGTTGGGTATAAAAAAGTTACAATTACGAGTCCAAAACCAGAAAATTTTTACTATCCATACCCGACAGGTTATATGGCATTTTATTTATGTGAAGTAGTGGAAGAAAAAGATTTCGAAGGAAATGATGAAGTTCATGGCAGAGTGTGGCTTAAACCCGAGGAATTTGATAAATCACCATGGTGTGTAGAAAATAAAATTCTCATAGATAATTTACCAGACAGGGACTAAACCCCTATCTTAAGGAGGTTTTAATTTAAAGGTTTTTCTGGTAGGATAGGGGAATAATGGAGATAAAAAATATACGTAATTTCAGTATTATAGCCCATATTGACCATGGGAAGAGTACTTTGGCTGACAGAATGCTGGAAGTTACAGGTACTATCGAGGCACGTAAAATGAAGGATCAGGTTCTAGACTCTATGGAGCTTGAGCGTGAGCGTGGTATCACAATTAAAATGCAACCAGTAAGAATGGAATGGAAAAGTGGTAAGGCGGAAAAGAAAGAAGAATATATTTTAAACCTTATTGATACACCTGGGCATATCGACTTTTCATACGAGGTATCACGTGCCCTAAAGGCCGTAGAAGGCTCTATACTGCTCGTAGACTCGACTCAGGGTGTGCAAGCACAAACTATGACTACTTTACAAATGGCACGTGATTCAGGGCTTGTAATCATACCTGTATTATCGAAGATAGATTCGCCACTTGCACGTATCGATGATACAAAGATGGAATTGGCATTATTATTGAATATTGACCCAAGTGAAATACTCGAAGTATCTGGTAAAACAGGTGCTGGGGTTGCCGAATTACTCGATCAGATAGTGCAAAGAATTCCTTCACCAGAATTCAGAAAAGATGACTTTATTACTTCATCTGTAGCTGCTGATAATAAAAATTTAAACCGAGCTCTTGTTTTTGATTTTAAATACGATAATCATCGTGGTGTAATAGTATATGTACGTGTTGTGGATGGGAGTTTTGTAAAAGGTGAATCGATGATATTTAATATTTCAAATGAAAAATTTATATCACTTGAAGTAGGAACATTTTCACCCGAAGAAACTCCAAGAGACACAATAGGTGTAGGTGAAATAGGCTATATTGTTACTGGTATAAAAAAGCCTGGAATAGCATCAGTCGGTGACACTATCACATATACAAAGAACCCTTCACCTGCATTACCTGGTTATATGAAGCCGAGCCCTGTTGTATGGGCGAGTGTGTATCCTGAAAGCGCAGATGATTTTCCTGAATTAAAAGCTGCTTTTGGTAAATTGCGACTTTCAGATTCATCATTTTCGCATGAGGAGGAAACATCGGGGTCACTGGGCCGAGGTTTTCGTTGTGGATTCTTGGGTATGTTGCATCTAGAAATAATTACAGAAAGATTGAATAGGGAATTTGATCTGGATTTGGTTGTAACTATGCCATCTATAAACTACAAAGTAGTATTAAAAGGTGGAAAGGAACAAGTAGTATACTCACCGCATATGTTTCCAGATGATGGAAATATTGTAAAAATATTTGAACCATGGGTAGAGGTAAAGATAATATTACCGACAAAGTATATTATCGTATTAATGCCATTCTTGTATGATCACGAAGCTACTGTAAACATAACCGAAAACTTTGGTGATAATAGATCTGCATTAACAATCGAAATGCCTTTGCGTGAGTTAATGCGAGACTTTTTTGATGAGTTAAAAAGCCTCAGTTCTGGATACGCATCTATATCTTATGAAATAGGTGAATATCGCGAGGCAGATGTTGTGCGACTTGATATATTGGTAGCCGATGAACCAATGGTGGCATTTACTAGGATAGTATCGCGTCGTCGTGTAGATGAGGATGCTAGGTCTCAAGTTGAGAAACTTCAAAAGGTAATGCCAAGACAAATGTTTGCTTTCAAGATTCAAGGCAAAGCCCTAGGTAGAATTATTGCTTCTGAAAGCGTAAAAGCTTTCAGTAAAGATGTTACTCAGCATATGTATGGTGGGGACATAACTCGAAAGAGAAAGCTTTGGGAAAAACAAAAGAAAGGTAAAAAGAAGATGGCAGCAGCAGGAAAAGTAAACATCCCTCATGATGTCTTCTTGAAAATGATGCGCAATAAAGATTAAGCCAAAATATGAGGCTAATCTACCTTATTATTGAAACACAGGTGAGTAAAGCATAATCATACTTATGATAACAAGTATGGAAATTATACCAAAAAACACTCTGATTTTGCGTTGATGTTTAGGGTTAAAAAACATGATATAATCATACAAGAAATATGAAAGATTTGCAAAATCCACAAAATAAGAAGAATATAAAATACTCATCATTGGTATTGTTTTCTATCTTGTGTGTTGTTTTGGTATTTATGTATAACATGATAGGTTTGGTGGAAAAATCACACGAAACAAATAAAAAGAAGAATGCAATAGCCACCCAAATAGATTCACTAACAGAGAGAGAAACTAATTTGCAAAATAATATAGATAAATTAAATAGCACAATAGGTACAGAAGAAGCTATTCGTGATAAATACCAGATGGTTAAACCAGGTGAAAAGATGGTAGTGATAGTAGATGAGAATAAGGATATTGACATAGCAAACCCCGAAATAAACACAAAAAACAACAGTAAAGGATTTATTGGTTTTTTGAAAAATTTATTCAATTAATAGAAAAATATTATGAATTTTATTGAAGTTACAAATCCAGACGGAACACGAGCGAGTGCAAAATTGCCAGATAATATTAAAAATTATTTGATAGATATAGACGGTACTATATGCGATGATATACCAAATGAGGAGCCTTGGAGGATGAAAGATGCAAAAGAGATTCCCGAAGCGCGTAATCATATTAATAAATGGTACGATGAAGGGCATATAATTACTTTTTTTACAGCACGACTTGAGTCACATAGGGAGGTGACCGAAGCATGGTTGAAAGAACATGATTTTAAATATCATCGAATTTTAATGGAAAAGCCCCCTGGTGGTAATTATCACTGGATAGATGACAGGGAAGTAAAAGCGACACAATTCAAGGGTAAATTTACAGATATGGTACAGGCAAAGAAGGATATCTGGGTATTTGAAGAGTAGGATTTTAGCTAAACAGTTTTTTGTGATATAATCATCATACTTAATAGATTTAATGCCTTCGGGCCATATATAAATATGAGTACAGTAACAATATACAGCACACCAACATGTCATTTTTGCCACATGGCAAAAGATTTCTTTAAAGAAAAAAATGTAGAATTTACAGATTTTAATGTGGGAGAGGATCCTGCAAAGCGTACTGAAATGATACAAAAATCTGGCCAAATGGGTGTGCCAGTAATACAAATCGACAATGACCTTATCGTAGGTTTCAACAAGCCAAAAATAATGGAATTGTTAGGTATTACAGAATAGCAATTTGTCTCGAAATATCGTATTATAAAAGCACCCGAAAGGGTGCTTTTATAAAATGCTCTCGTAGTTAAATGGATATAACTGCCCCGTCCTAAGGGGTAATTGTAGGTTCGATTCCTGCCGAGAGCACCTTTATTTTTATATACTTTTATGCTAATATCTGGATATGGATCCTGAAGCAAAAAAGATGCTTGAAGAAAACTTTCATTTATTGAAGGAAAATAATGAAATGCTTCGCAAGATGCTTCGGATGCAAAGATGGGCCCAAATATACCGTGTTTTGTATTGGTTTGTAATACTTGCTATATCATTTGGAGCAGTATATTTTATAAGACCATATTTAGATTCATTGCTTGGTTATTATGGGTCTATGAGCGAAAGTGTAGATAGTGTTAAGAAAGTTGGAAGCTCTGTTCCTGATTTGAAGCATATTCAGGATTTGTTGAATCAAATTCAGAATTAATTTTTTTAAAAAGCATGTTCGGGTAGTTGTTTTGGTAGGTATAACGCGACACGCACTTTAAATAAAAGATAGATGGTTTTCATGTTTGCTCAAGTAGCTGTTTTGGTAGGTATAACGCGACACGCACTTTAAATAAAAGATAGATGGTTTTAAGCAATTTGCTCGGGTAGCTCAGTTGGTAGAGCGCTCCCCTGAAGAGGGAGATGTCGGCAGTTCAAGTCTGCCCCCGAGCACAAAAAAATAAAAAATAAAAACTCCCTTTATGGGAGTTTTTATTTTTAGAATGACTTAATTTTTAGAATTGTTTGTTTTTGTTTGTTGATCTTTGGAAGTCTGATTGTGAGCAAACCATTCTTTTCGATAGCTTCTGCTTCATCGGGCTCTATTTCCTGAGGGAATTGGATAGTTCTTGAAAATGCACCCCAATATAATTCACGATTTATGTATTTGTCATCATCGATACCACGAGGAGCTTCGCGTTTACCACGGATCATTACCATCTCATGTGTGATTGTAACAGATAGATTTTGAGGTTCTACTCCGGCTACCATTGTCTGCACCATTATGTCATTAGGTGTTTGATATACATCAACAGTAAGCTGGGCATCTTCTTCTTCCTCGACTACTTCTTGTTCAGCTTCTATGCCTTTTATGACAGGAGCTTTTATATTCATAGATGGCATAACAGGAGGACGTTTTGTGTCGGCCTCAGTTACCACTTCTTCCTCTTCATCAGCCATACGCATACCACCTGTTAGACGTTCAAAAAATGATTTCTTTTTTAGCATAATAATTTTGTTGCTTAAGCAATAACTTCACCACCCATACGCTTCAGCTTTTCCATAATAAGTATATTTATAATCGCGATGATCCAGATAAAACCAAACACCTGCAAAAAATTCTCACCGCTTCCTTTCATTATAAATAAATTAAACAATGAGTGCAAGGTGATAGCACTAATAACTCCGATAAATATATATAAATTTCGTAAAACCCAATCTTCGTAAAATGCTAAACCCATAGCTGAGCCTATCAATGCACTTGCAATAGCATGTAAAAGTGTCGAACCCAAGAATCGCATATTTCCTGTAAGTGCCGCAACTATTGTGCCATCAGTTGTGAGTGGTTGTAATAAAAATAATACATTTTCCAAAGCTGCAAAACCTAATGCAACAGCAATAAAATACATAGGGTAGTCGATAGGTTTGCGTATAGCACTACTACCTATAATAACTACTGCTACGGCCCCGTATTTCAATATCTCTTCGACAGCTGCCCATAATATTACTCGTATATTACCAGGATCAACAAAATTAGAAGTCAGCCTCTCTACACCCAAAGCCAATATTACTACTAATGCTCCGGTAATAAATGAAAGTATGATTAATCCACGAGGCTCTTTGTTGTTTTTGTCTTCTTCACGAAGCCAAAACCATAGCCAAAATATCGAGGGTATAACACCACCTAGTATGGCATATGCTAAAGTTTTTATACTTATCTCGGCCATCTCTCAACCATTAAAAGGTTTGATTTTTTAACTGGTAATATTGACCATAATTCTTCGGTAACATATGGCATGAATGGATGCAATGTTTTTATGATGTTTTGTAATGTATAAAGTAAGAACTGTGCTCGAGAAGCCTTTTCTTCATCTGTACCATTTGTAAATATTGGGCGACTTTCCTCGAGTATTACATCGGCAAGTCGCGCCCATGTGTATTGATATATCTTGTCACCTGCCAAATAGAATTTGTATTCAGATATTTCTTTTGTGATTGTACTGATCAATTCATCACGTTCTTTTATTAATTCCAAATCTGCATCTGTAAAGTTTGTAAATGTTGCATCGTATTGTGTACCTTCGGTATAGGTCATTATGAATCGTGTAATATTCCACAATTTATTTGCGAAATGTTTGTAAGCTTTAATTTTATCTTCGGACATTTTACTGTCATTACCTGGTCCTGTGCCGATGATCAATGACATGCGAACTGCATCTGCACCATACTTATTTATCATATCAATAGGGTCAATAATATTACCTAGGGATTTACTCATCTTGCGACCTTTAGCATCGCGTACAAGGCCATGCAAGTAGACTGTTTCGAAAGGTATTTCACCTATTAAATATTGTGACATAAGGATCATGCGTGCAACCCAGAAGAATATAATATCGTATCCAGTTTCAAGAACTGTTGTTGGGTGATATTTCTTTAGATCAGATGAATCAAGATTAGGCCACCCTAAAGTTGAGAAAGTCCAAAGACCCGAAGAGAACCAAGTGTCTAGAGTGTCTTCGTCTTGAGTCCAGCTATTTGCATCAAAATAATCAGTACGATCATTAATTTTTCCTTCTGGTGGATTTACACCACAGTACATTTCAGCCAAACCATTTTCAAAAGCTTTCATTCCAAGTCCACCCTTATCTAAGGTGCCGCTTGTTAGACGGTACCAAACTGGAATCCTGTGCCCGTACCATATCTGGCGACTTATACACCAGTCACGTAAATTTTCTACCCAGTTATAGTAAACTTTTTCAAAACGGTCGGGGAGAATGCCAATTGAGCCTGCTTTTACTGGTTCAAGCATGAGTTCTTTTAATGTTTTTTTACCACGAGATTCTATTGGTTTATTTACATTGATGAACCATTGTAATTTTGGTAATGGTTCTATGATACCGCCTGTTCTTTCAGCAGTTGGGATATTTTGATTTATTTCCTCCTCGCCCTCTAATAAATTATTTTCTTTCAGCCATTCTACAACTTGTGTTCGGGCTTCTGTTGTTTTTTTACCTAAAATAGATTCATTACCTACCATCATCTTGGCAAATTCATTGATAACTTGCTTGGTCGGCAAGCCATGACGCGTTGCCATCTCGGCATCGATCTGGCTGTGAGCTGGGGTCACTCCTAGAGCTCCGGTGCCAAACTCTTTTTCTACATGTTCGTCGGCAATGATTTTTATTTCCAATCTTTCTCCGCAGAAATCATCTACTATAAATGTTTGGCCAATATATTGAGTGTATCTTTCATCTGTTGGATTAACTGCTACTGCTGTATCACCCAATTTTGTCTCTGGGCGAGTGGTAGAGATAGAAATAGGGAAGTCGGCTGAATATTTAAATGTATATAATTTTGCTTTACGTTCTTCACTCACTACTTCATCATCGGATATTACAGTCTGACCTTTTGGATCCCAGTTTACAATGCGATGCCCACGATATATCAGACCATCATCATACATTTGTTTGAATGCAGTACGAACAGCTATATTTCGTTTATCATCAAGTGTAAATGCTTCACGTGACCAGTCTACACTTGCACCCATCTTCTTCATCTGATTCACGATAGTATCGTGTGATTCTTGGGCAAATTTATTTACACGAGAGAGGAATTCTTCACGGCCAAGGTCGGACTTTCTTTTGCCTTCTTCTTTTTCCAATATCTTTTCAACTTTACTTTGAGTAGCGATAGCTGCATGATCAGTACCAGGTAGCCACAGTGTTGGCCGGCCTTGCATACGTGCAAAGCGAACCATGATGTCTTCGATTACGAGCATAGATGCATGACCTATGTGAAGTGTACCTGTAACATTTGGAGGGGGTAGCACTATAGAGAATGGTTTTGCTTGATCATCAACTAAGCCTGCATCTATGCATTTGTCTGGATTAAAAAACCCACTATCCTCCCACAGTTTGTAAATACGATCCTCAGTATCAATAGGGTTGTATGGCTTCAAAAGCCTTGGATCAATATTTAAATCGTCATTATTCATACACAAAATATAGCATTTTTGTGTATATTTCCAAAATTAAACCTTTAGATTTCCGTCGGCTGTTAAGCCTTTGGGAATTTTTGAATTTTTTGGGTTGAAATAACCAGCAATAGCTATCATGAGCGCATTGTCGCCAGTGATTTGGCGAACAGGGTGGTAAACAATAAATCCATTATTATTACCGGCATGATCAAGTTCAGCTTGTAGATATTTATTAGCTGCAACACCACCACCAAGTAGTAAATGAGTAGCGCCATATTCTTCGATAGCTTTGAT
This sequence comes from uncultured Candidatus Saccharibacteria bacterium, assembly GCA_964639185.1. GTDB lineage: Bacteria > Patescibacteriota > Minisyncoccia > Phycocordibacterales > UBA9973 > UBA8515. The sequence continues at coordinate 74,903 of CAZXCN010000002.1, read as the reverse complement.
TGTCTTTTTTAGTATTACTTCTGTTGCAGCATTTTCAAACTCGCATGCTATAGCCATCTTATTATCTTCATTTTGTATTGGGTTGTCGCGGATATGGTAAAGGATAGAAGTTTTCAATCCAGAAAAAGAGAAATTATAATCTTTGGAGTGCAACATTGGGCGGGGAAAATTTAAATCTGTTTCAATATTTTTACTTCTGTATGCTTCTGCTAATTTTGAAATAGCTGGCCCACCTGGGTATGGCAAGTCGAGCATACGAGCAACTTTATCGAATGCTTCACCCACAGCATCGTCGAGGGTAGTGCCAATAATTTTATAATTACCTACACCACCTATGTTCACCAGCTGTGTGTGACCGCCAGATACCAATAATGAAATAGCATTTTTAGGCATTTGCCTAAAAATAACTTCTTTACCAATTTTGTATTCTGGAAGTAAGCTTGAAAGTAAATGCCCCTCCATATGATTTACTGGAATAATGGGAGTATTGAATCGTTCACTCAATTCTTTTGCAAATGTAATACCCACCCATAAAGAAGGCTCGAGGCCAGGACCAACAGTAACAGCTATGGCATCTATATTTAGTTTGTCTGGGTCGATATTGGCCACATTACAAGCTTCTTCGTACACGCCTTGTATATTGGCTATATGTTCGCGTTTCGCCATAGCAGGGAATACACCACCGTATCCTGCATGAATGGTTTGCGTGTTTACAATATTGGCGAGTATTGTAATAGATGTATCATTTATGTCTACAATGGCTATGCCAGTGTCGTCGCAACTTGTTTCTATTGCAAGTATTTTCATATTTTATGACTATAGCAAAAAATACAATATTTTAGTAGTATGTATTGTATAAATGAATAATAATTGGAAAAATAAAATAATAGTTTTTTGTGGGCCATCAGGTAGTGGTAAAACTACAGTACTTCGTAGCGTGATGGGTTGGATACATGACTTGTCATTTTATTCTAGCGCTACTTCACGTTCAATACGTGGGGGTGAGAAGGATGGAGTGGATTATTATTTCCTAACACCCCAAGTTTTCCAAGAACGTGTTGCAAAAGGCGACTTTGTTGAATGGGAAGAGGTTTACACTGATACATATTACGGCACATTAAAGAGCGAGCTTGAACGTATTCACAATGAAGGTAAAATACCTGTGTCCGATGTAGATGTAAAAGGTGCAATGAGGATCAAGGAAATATTTGGCGACGATGCATTGGTTGTTTTTATTAAAACTCCATTGGAATTAATTCGTGAGCGTTTGGTATCACGAGGTACTGAAACTGAAGACAAGATCAATATGCGTATAGCTCGTGCCGAAGAGGAATTTACTTACGAACATAAATGTGATGCTGTAGTAGAAAATATCGATTTGAATAAAGCTGTCCTCGATGCCACAGAAATAGTAAAAAGCTTTTTAGAGAAATAAAATATGCGCGGTTATGCTGTTTTGGTGGGAAAAGTAAATTTAAATATGCGCGGTTAGCTCAGTTGGTAGAGCGTCCCCTTGACGTGGGGAAGGCCAGGGGTTCGAATCCCTTATCGCGCACCTTGTGTTGGTCTTGAATCCACTATCGCGCACCTTGTAATTTTTTGCATTTTTTTTAAAAGATGTTATACTACAAAAATCCTAATTGGCCCCATCGTCTAACGGTTAGGACACCGGGTTTTCAATCCGTCAATCAGAGTTCGATTCTCTGTGGGGTCACAAATTAAAAAAAACTCTCGAAAGAGGGTTTTTTAATTTGTGACCCCAAGCACGTGACCTGCGTCACGTGCGTCAGAGAATCGAAAGACGGAGTCATGTTTTTTCAGTAGAAAAAATAGACGAGTCAGGGTCGTGGAATTTTACATGTGACGACATGTAAAATATCCCTGACCGAAAGCGTACTCGCGGTTCTCTGGAAAATTTGTGAGTTGCAACGAGTTATTTATTTAACTCTATATCACGCAAAAAAAATAGCAGCTTCTGATCATACGATCGAAAACTGCTATTTTATTTAAATAAATTGATTTAGATATCTATTATATCTACTGGTGTTTGGATTTCATTTAAAGTATTTTTTTGACTAAGGTTTAACCAAACTCCAATTATTACCAAAAATGTCATAATTGATGAAATATCAATTGCTACTGGGTAATTGTGTAGTTTGTCACTAAATAAAATAACAGTAACAATAAAATGAACTACAATCATTATTAATGGAGCTTTGCGAGGAATTCCTTTTGGCCAGCCCACAACTGTCCACATAACTGCAGAATACGCGGTGGCGCAAAAGAGTAGTAAGATTCCTACTTTTGAAAAGCAGAAAAATGCTATTATCGCTACTGCGATAGCTGGAATGAGCAATAAAAATGCTCTGGTTCTTGATATTTTTTCCATATTATTTTTTAAAAATCATAACATTGAAAACAATAAAAGTCAATTTAAAAAATACTCCACCTTGCTTTACGAAAGTTTACCCCCCTTTATTAATTCGCTATTTCTGGTATAATACAGGGATGAAAAATAAACTAAAAAGTATATTAGAAGCAGGTGTTTTTACCCTTGTTTTGCTGGGTGCAAGCTTGATATCAAGTACTAGTTTTGCTTATTTTAGTGTGTATAGGCCATTTGGTGGACGAATATTATCTACTCCTACAACTCCTACTATCAATTGTTTCGGAGCTCAGGGTGATATTACTACTTCAGGTACATTTGGGCAGTCATCATTGCTTGTTATACCATCAGGTACTCGCACATACGGTCAAGCATCTTCAGGTAAATGGATATTAGGCCTTAATATGCCTATGACGACTCCAACATGTACTATCGGTGAACCACCTTATGAATCACCATACAATGTTTATAATGTTAGATTATACGGCCTAAGTAGGTAATTTAAAACAAACATATCTTTATGAACTCAAAGACTCAAATAATAATCCTTGCTGGAGGCAAAGGTAAAAGAATGAATGTAGAGCATCCAAAAGCACTTGTGCATTTCCACGGTAAACCGATGATTGATTGTTTATTAGATGCTGTACAAAATAGTGGCATACAAACCAAGCCTATCGTAGTGGTGGGTTACAAAAAGGAAGAAATAATGAATCATGTAGGGGTTCGTGCAAAATATGTATATCAAGATGAGCAGTTGGGTACTGGCCATGCTGTAAAAATAACTAAAGATAGCATAGATGAAGAAATAGATAATATAATAGTTTTGTACGGAGATGCTCCAGCAGTAACTGGTGCTATGATTGCAAATTTGAATAATGTACATAACGCAAAGGCCTGCCTATTAACAATGGCTACTGTAACAGTACCGAATTTTGATGATTGGTATCAAGTATTCTATAAACCTTTCAGTCGTATTGTTCGTGGCCCTGATGGGGAAATCGAAAAGAGCGTGGAATTCAAAGACACAACAGATGAGCAAAAAACAATAACAGAGATAAACCCATGCTATTTTTGCTTTGATAAAAAATGGCTTTTTGAGAGCTTGGATAAGATAGGTAATACAAATGCCCAAGGTGAGTATTATCTCACTGATTTGGTCCAAATAGCGGCAAATGAAGGTAGTATAGCTAGCGTGTCTATCAGCCCTGAGGAGGCTTTGGGGGTAAATTCTATAGAAGAGCTTGAAAAGCTAGAGCAGATAGTAAAGAGGTAGAATTTGTGGAGGCTTACCCCTATACTCATGCATGAGTGTAGGGGGTTTACATGTTTTTCATATATGGTATTATTTATAAAAAATAAAAACCATAAAAATGGCACGTAGAGACAATGATTTCGAAAAAAGTGGCCGACCCAGTGGCCGTGGAAATAATGTTTTCCGCAATGATTTTGGGGGTAGAAGTTTCCATGATTGGGACGATCAAAAAAACCAGGCTGAATTGCCAAAGATTAAAAAAATTAAAAAGTAGAAAATTAGAAAATCTAAAGCAAAAATGGACATACATGTATGTCCATTTTTTTTATTTTAAAATTATGAATTTCTGTGTATCCAGATATATATATCTTCAAGAGCGCGGACAGCATCGCCTGCAGCTATGTTGTTCTGGTGGTACTTCACATCTGTACAGTCACCAGCGGCCCACAAGCCCTCTATAGAGGATGTTTGGGTGGTTGGATCGATAATGATGTTATTTATAGGGTTCATGTCTACTAGGCCTTTTACAAAGCTTGTATTTGGAATTTGACCTATTTCTACAAAGACACCTGTTGTTTGTAATACATTTTCATCACCGGTGATTCTGTCTCTGTATGTTAAGGATGATACAAACATTTCACCATCGATACGTATTGTTTCTGCGTCTGTGATGACTTTGAATTTTGGATTGGCCATTACTTTCTTTACAGTAATTTCATCAGCCTTAAATTCTTTATTTCTGTGTATCAAAGTAACACTTTTACAATATGCTAACAATTGTGCAGCAGATTCAAATCCAGCATTACCACCACCTATAACTACAACATCCTGACCTGAAAATAGTGGCCCATCACAAGATGCGCAGTAAGTGATACCTTTGTGTTCAAATTTATCTGCATTTATAGCTTCGAGTTTGCGACGACCACTACCTGTAGCTACAAGTATTGATTTGGATGTATATTCTTTACCACCTTCACTTGTTACCGTAAAAATATTGTCAGATTTTGTTATTTTTGCAATTTTTTCACCCTCTATTATGTCGAGGAATTCACCTTTGTAATATTCAACATGTTTTTTAAGACTTGTACCTAAATCCGCACCACTTATTTCTGGAGTACCTATCCAGTTGTATATTGTCTCGGATACTGTGGATTGACCACCAAATTCTGCCGTAATAATTGCTGTTTTGAGTTGTTTGCGAGCAGAATACACAGCGGCAGCACAGCCAGCAGGTCCACCCCCTAAAATAATTAAATCGTACATAAATTATATTCTATCATAAAACAAATTTACAACAAAAAATAGCATAATAGCTTTTCTCTAAAACTATTATGCTATTTTTATTTACTACCTACTACTTATTTCTTTCCTCTTCGTAAGAATGCTGGAACAGCGCTCCAGTCATCAGTGTCATCACTGAACAATTCATCATCATTTGGAATTGGTTTCTCTACTTTTTTTATATACTCGTTAGTATTTATATTTATATTGGTACGTTCAACTTCTATTTCCTTTTTTACGGCAGCGACTACTTCTTCTTTTGTGGAATTTACAATTGTTGGTTCTGGCTTTCTGTTAGCAGAAGATTGAAATAATGATTTCTTTGGCATGTCAGTAGGGAAGCCTGTAGCTATTACTGTTACTTTCATTTCACCCTTCTTCAATTTTTCATCATGAATAGTACCAAATATGATCTTTGCATCTGAATCAACGCTCTCGGTTATTATACGAGCAGCCTCTTGTATCTCATGAATAGTAAGATCTTCGCCACCTGATATAGCAAACAATACACCCTTTGCACCAGATATAGAAAGGTCAAGAAGTGGGGAATTAATAGCATCTAATGCTGCACGTTCTGCACGTCCATCACCAGCAGCTGTTCCGACACCCATAAGTGCGCTACCTGCATCAGACATAACAGCTTTAATATCGGCAAAGTCCACATTGATCATACCCGGAGTTGTTATTAATTCAGAAATACCTTCAACAGCTTGTTTTAATATTTCGTCACACATAGCAAATGCTTGACGGTATCCAACATCAGGACCTGATATTGCAAGTAAGCGGTCGTTTTGGATTACTAGAATTGCATCTACTTCACGCTCGAGCTCAGCAAGCCCAGATTCAGCCAGACGCATACGCTGATTACCTTCAAAAGAGAATGGTTTTGTAACAACAGCTACTGTAAGAATACCTTGTTCCTTTGCTGCTTGGGCAATGATTGGGGCAGCACCTGTACCAGTTCCACCACCCATACCACATGCTACGAATACCATATCTGCACCTTTGATAACATCTTGGATTTCAGCTTTTGTTTCTTCAGCTGCACGGCGACCTATTTCAGGGTTCATACCTGCACCTAGGCCTTTGGTTAAGTTCTTACCGATGTGAATTTTCTTCTCAGCAAAAGAATTATGTAAGTCTTGAGTGTCAGTATTCATAACTATGAATTCAACACCCTTTACTTTTGAACTAATCATATGATTGAGAGCATTTTTACCTGAACCGCCGACACCGATTACTTTAATTCGGGCAAAGGACTCTACTGCTGGGTTTATTTTGGCCATATAGTGTTTCTGTTGTTACGGAGACTTTCGTCTTCAATCTATTAATATTACATACTTATAATAGCAGAAAATCCAAAAAAGCAAACAAGCAAATTTTCTTTGACAAAATAAACAATTGTGTTTTTATATTTCTATTCTTTACAAAAAAACCTCTTGAAGGCTTACAAGAGGTTGATATTAAATTCATAAAATATTTTATGGTAGTAATTGTGAAAGTAAATTCTTGAAAAATCCACGCATGTTTTTAATAGTATCACTAGCTGACATACCAGTATCAGTACCTGATATATTTGGGTTAGATAATAATGCAAGCCCAAGTGCTGTGAACCAAGCTTCGTCGCGAATCTTGTATTTAGATGCATTATTTTCAGATTTTATTCCAGCATGTGCAGGTAAACGTAAATAATCTTTTGCTACGGATTCTATCTGTGGTACTCTGCTTCCTCCACCTGTAATAGTTATTCCTGCTGGCAATAATCCACTGCGCTTGATTTTCCTTAAATGATTTTCTACCAATTCAAATATGTCGCCGAGTCGGGCATCAATTATTTCGTCGAGTTTTTTCTTTGGATAGTTACCAATAACAGAGCCAAGCTTTACTCCCTCAGCTTCGTCTAATGATATCTTGAATCCCAACGCGATATCTTTTGTTATATCCATACTACCAATAGGGAACACCTGTAATGATGTTAGTATGTTGTTTTCAAATACAGCTAGGTTGACTGTTTCAGACCCAATATTAAGCAATGCACAACCTGCTATCTTGTCTTTTTCGTTTAAAATTAAAATACTCTCGGCTACTATTCCTGCAACAATATCGACTACTTCAATTCCAGCTTCGGTCACTGCTGTAGCTAAATCTTCGATGTGTTGTTTGAGGACTGTAACGAATAAAGTTTTCACTTCGAGCTTTACGCCCTTCATACCTTCAGGTCGGCCATGGACTTCTTTGCCATCGATTTTGTATTGAGTAGGTACAGTATGAATTATTTTTTTATTGATAATGTTTAAATTTTCTTCACTTTCTGTTGTGGCTTTTTGTATATCTAGTGCAGTAACTTCTTTGTCAGCGCGCGATATAATAGCGCTACCTACTGATGTTTCTGAAGACAATCCAATACCACCTACAGATACATAAGCGCGTTTGATTTTTACACCGCAAGCTTTTTCTGCTACGGATACTGCTTCTTTTATTGAATTTACAACTGCGTCGATATTGGTAATATAGCCGAATCGAACTCCGGATGTTTCGGCTTGACCACGGGCTATAACAATAGGCGATGATGAATTTTTGTCGCGTTCAATAACAACCACACGTACAGTATGTGTGCCAATATCTATACCACAAGCAATTGATCGCCTCATAATTTTTTAATTCCTAAAAGCGTTTTGTTATATTAAGAAAATTTCTTTAGAAATTTACGCTCCTGTTCTTCCATTGTACTACTATGTTGCATTCCTTTCAAATGCAAGCATCCGTGGATAAATAAAAATGTTACAAATTTTGTATAATTCATGTCAAAAGATGCATGTTCTTTGCGCATAATGTCAGGACATAATATTATTTCACCGGAAGATTTGGTCAGTGGAAATGATAATACATTGGTTGCGTAATCCTTGCTTCGATATGTGCGATTCAGTATTCGTGATTTTGCTTTTGATACAAATACCACTGATAATTCATAATCAGAACCGAGTATGGCTTTACAAACAGAAACAAAAGGCAAGCTTGGTAGCTTGCCTTTTGTTTTGTTTATAACGATCTCAGATTCCTGTGTTAACATTTATATTACTTTTTTGTAAAGCGGGAAGTCCTGTTTAGCTTACCAAGCTTGTAAAGCTTTTCGTTAGAAGCTCTCTTTTTTAGGCGCTTGAGTGTTGCTTCCTTTACTTTTAGTTTTGAAAGTTTGCGTTCATTGTAACGCTTGCCTTTTACTTTTTGAATATTACCTGTTTCTTGCATTTTACGTGAAAAACGACGCATGAGATTCATGTTGTTTTCGTTTGCATTTTTCTTTACTTCTACTGTTGTGTTTGCCATATGTAAGGATTACGATATCATATAAAGCTATTTCATGCAAGCTTTATATGAGTAAATATAAGTAAAAAACGTTAATAACTATAACAAATCCTCTGGATCGACATTTATAGAGAATTGGGGTGGCAAAGAGGCTAGTTTTTCATATAAATTCCTATAATCTGTGTTATTCTCCATAACATTCTCCTTTGGTGGAAATGGCCATACTTGCTTTGCTACTTTGATTACAGTATTTGTAACATACTGACCTTTGATTTTAGATACAAAAGCGCTAAATATTTGTGGCTCGTATTCACTGAAAATCTTTTCCAAGTATATGCGAGCTTTTTCATTTTCTTTTGCTGTGCCTGTAAATGTGATCTTGATCAGCCTTTTGTATGGTGGGTAACCAAAATCTTCGCGTTCTTTTAGGTCACTGCGGAAAAGTGGTAAGACATTGCCGAGCAGAACATGCTTTAATACAATATTTTCTGGAATACGAGTTTGGATTATCATATTGCGTACTGTTATTGATGAAAGTTTTTCTATCAAGTGCAGGATTTTTTGATTTATATTGTAGCTTGGGATAGACAACAATCCATCAAAAGAAATAATAGCACTATGGATAACCTCTTCTTTCATACAGGAAAATGCCATTTCAGTACCAACTAATATTGCACCTTTGGTACCATAAAATACATTGCATGCTTTCTTCATCTCACCTTCACTTGCGGTGGTTTCTTTGTCTATTTGTACAATTGTGGCATCAGGGAAATTTGTTTTCAATTCTTCCACTACACGATCAGTACCTATACCAAGTGGTGTTAGATTCCAACTTTCACATTTCGGACACCTAACCTGAGTACTACCTTTGTTGCCACATTTATTACACATAAATAATCTATCTACAGCTTCTTTGTCAGCTGTTTTTTGCTTGCTACCATACAATACGACTGGCGTATGACAATGTTCGCAAAGTAGTGTGTGTCCACAATCATGACATACTGTAACTCCGGCAAGACCTTTGCGCACAGAAAAAAGGAAGGATGTCTCTTTGTGTTCCAATGCATAGGCTACCATTTTCTTTGTTGTATCTGACAAAACTGTAAATACATGTTGACCTTTATTATCAACTTCATCTTTCATATCGATTATTATTTGGCGCTCAACTTGAGGCAGTCTAAATAATGGGGAAGCTACTTCTCCTAATTCATGCATTTCATGACGATATAATGTTTCTGGGCGCAAAAGTGTGTCACCATATATAAGTTTTATTTTTTCACATTCTGCCAGTACCTCTACAAAGCTACGGATATCTATATATGGTCGACGTATTTGTTTGTAACCTCCGGAACTTTCGTGTTCGACTACTATTGTGCGTATATCATAGCGTGGAATAGATAAATACATACCAGTACCTATAATCAAGATAGGGTGCTCTTCGGTGACAGCTTTGTTGTAATCTGCTACTAATTTCTTTTTGCCCAAATGACTGTGAAATTTGTATACATATTGCTCGATACCTTTTGTAAAACTCTCATAGAATTTATCAATATCATATTCTGTTGGTACACATATATATACAGACTCTTTCTTTGCAAATGCTTCACGTATCAATGTGCGGTACCAGCTCATGCGGTCAGATGAAAGTGCTTGGAATATTAATTTTTCATGTTTTAAATCTTTTTGATTTATTTCAGGTTTTCTGTATGCAATTTTTTCTATCTCATTGTACTTTTCTATAAATATTTGTGGGAGCATAGCATCGATGACACTACCAGTAGTACTAACTGAATAATTCTTCATTAATTCACATGCTTTAAAGAATGATTCTCGGTATGGAGCTAGGCCATAAACTTGACCTATTTTTTTTAATTGATAGCTAGCGTCTTTTACCGCACTTTTTAAATTTTGAGCTTCTTCAATATTGATAACAATACCTTCGGTCGTTCGTGAGCGTACAGGTATGTCGACAATGCTACCCAATGGTATTTCTTTTGCAGTAAAGTAGGTGAGTTGTTCCTTGTTTACACTCTTTGAAATTGGAATTACGGTAGCTATGTACATACATCATATCGTAACATATTAATAAGATTTTTACTGAGGTTTTTTATTTCGAGCTTTGTGATATAATCACGCTTGTATATGGGTATATTTTCTAGAAAACTTGGTATTGATTTGGGCACAGCGAATACGCTAGTGTATTTTCCTGGACGTGGTGTAGTGCTCAATGAGCCTTCTGTGGTAGCTGTATCTGAACAAGATAATTCAATACTTGCTATAGGTAAAGAAGCAAAGGACATGATAGGTAAGACCCCAGAATCTATAATTGCATACCGACCAATGAAGGACGGTGTTATTGCAGACTATCGTGTGACCGAAGCAATGTTACGATATTTTATACACAAAGCACTTGGTAAATGGAATATGTGGAAGCCCGATGTAATGGTATCGGTTCCAGCTGGTATTACTTCAACCGAGCGTCGTGCCGTAGTTGAAGCTGCTATACGTGCTGGTGCTAAAAATGCATATGTTGTAAAGGAGCCAATCTTAGCGGCTATTGGTGCAGGTATACCAATACATGAATCAAATGGTCATATGATTGTAGATATTGGTGGTGGTACTACCGACGTGGCTGTTATTTCTCTTGGAGGAATAGTTGCATCTACATCAGTAAAATGTGCTGGTGATAAAATAGATATCGCAATAACTGACTATATAAAGAAAACTTTCAACCTTGCTATCGGTGATAAAACAGCTGAAGAAATAAAAATGAAAATCGGCGCTGCTGTTCCACTGGAGGAAGAACTGACTATGACAATAAAAGGCCGTGATTTCGTTCAGGGTTTACCACGTACTGCACAAATATCTACAAATGAAATAGTGCGTGCTATAGATAAAGAATTACGTACCATGATAAGTGCAATCAAAGATGTATTGGCTGAAACTCCTCCAGAACTGGCTGCTGATATAATTGATGTGGGTATCATAATGACAGGTGGCTCTTCACAACTGCGTAATTTACCTGATTTGGTATACAGGAAAACAGGTGTAAAAGCTCGTCTGGCTCCAGATGCATTGTATTGTGTTGTGAATGGAACAGGTGAAGCCCTCAATCACTTAGACACATATAAAAAGACAATAATTTCCAAAAAGTAATGTCAATAAATTTATTATCAAAAAGAGGTAAAATTTTAAAATTCTTCTTTGCTATTTTTTCTGTAATTGGCTTTGTTTTTGTTGGAGTATTTTTTGCGCAAAAATTTGGACTTCTAAATGTTGCTGGTTCTATAAGTCAGAGGAATTCATATTTTGTTGGTTCAATATATCATGCAGTGAGTGATAACGACATCAGTATGAAAAATTTATGCCAAATAGAAGTGCTAAATGTTTATGCACCAGCTACATCAGTATCTATATTTAAAAGCTTGAATAGTGGTGCCAGTGACAAGCTGATCGAAGCAATGATAAATTCTGCAAGTGTGCGATTTGCAACAGATGCAGATTTTAATGATGCAATGGATGAGTGTTATACAAAAAATGTAAATAAATCACAATTACCAAATAGTGCTTATGAATGGGCTGATACAAGTGAGTGGAGCGTTATGAAATACTCATTTACTCGTGATCAAGCTATCATAAAAAAAGCTGCAACTGATTCTGGAATGTCGGCTCGTGTACTGCTTGGTGGCATTATCGGAGAACAATTTAGATTCTTTGGCAGTAGAAGAGAGAGCTTCAAGCAGTATTTCGAACCAATGAAGATATTGGCTTCATTGTCTGACATATCATATGGTATTGCTGGTATAAAACCAAAAACCGCAAAGCAAATAGAGGATAATTTAAAAGATGCTAACTCACCATATTATCTTGGACCTGAATATGAACACGTATTAGATTACCCAGAGGGTGTTGATCTAGAATCCGAGCGAATGCGTAGGATTACAAATGCAAAAGACCCATATTATTCATATTTATATGTAGGTTTATATATGAAGCAAATACAAACTCAATGGCAAAATGAGGGTTATGATGTAACAAATAGACCCGATGTATTAGCTACACTTTATAATCTTGGATTTTATTATTCAAAACCAAAAGCTGAACCACTTTCCGGGGGTGCAATTATCAATGTAAATAATAAAAATTATAATTTTGGCGACTTGGCATATCAATTTTATTATTCTGGTGAATTGGCTGAATTGTTTCCATTAGACGTGATAGAATAAACAAATGGCAAATATTTTTGAATCTAAAATAGGTAATACTCTGTACCATGCGTATCTGATAGAGGGTGAGGTAATACAAACAGAAATAATTCTAAAAGAGTTTCTGGTGTCACGTGGAGTAGACATACAAGATAGTGCATGTTTGCAAATAGAAAATTATGAATCTTTAAACATAGAGAAGGCTAAACTACTAAAAAGCTATCAATCCGAAAGATCTTCTTGTGGTAATGACAAGTATTTTATAATTACAGCTACTGGTATAAATCATGAAGCAGAAAATGCATTATTGAAGGTGTTCGAGGAGCCAACTGAAGGAGTGCATTTCTTCTTTATCTTGCCAAAAGTAGATATATTGCCTGACACACTTCGGTCCCGAGCACATACTATACATACAAATATTTATACAACAGATATTTTTGTTAAGAATTTTATAAAACAAAATATAAATGAAAGATTTAAAAGTATTACTGAGGTTGTTGCCTTGTACAAAAATAGTGATACTAGCGGGCCTTTGCGTGAATATGCGATAAACATACTAGATCATTTGGAAAAAATTATATACGAAAAGAATGGTAAGGTAATACAAGATGACGTATTTAAATACGAAGAAATACTAAAAGCTCGAAAGAATCTATCACTCCCAGGCTCTGCTGTGAAAATGATTTTAGAACATATAGCATTGATAGTGTAATTAATTTATGAATAAGTTCATAGCAAAATAATTAGTTTTTTAGTATAATAATAAAATATATGAGTTACAATACACAAAATTTTAAACAAGAATTAAAAAAAGTAGAGGAATGGCTGACAAAAGAATTTGGTTCAGTTCACACAGGTCGCGCAACACCAATGATACTTGACTCAGTAAATATAGAAAGTTACGGTAGTTTCCAACCTATAAAGAACATAGCATCTGTCACAGTAGAGGACCCAAAGACATTGCGTATTGCCCCTTGGGACAAAAAACAAATCAAAGAAATAGAAAAAGCTATTCAAAATTCAAACTTGGGTTTGTCTGTATTGTCTGACAGTGATGGTGTGCGTGCAATATTTCCCATGCTTACTACTGAAACAAGACAAAGATTAGTAAAAGTACTGAAGGACAAGCTCGAAGATGCTAGAATATCTGTACGTAAAGCACGTCAAGATGAAATGACAAAGCTCGATGACCTGACTGAAGATGAACAAAAGAGAGGTAAGGATGATATTCAGAAATGTGTAGATGAGAGTAATAGTACTTTGGAAGCAATTTTTGCTAAAAAGGAAAAAGAAGTAATGAATTAATAATATGAATATAATAATTTTCCTTGTAATACTTTTGGTTTTAGTTGTGTCTCATGAATTTGGGCATTTTATTGTCGCAAAAAAATCTGGTATTAGGGTGGACGAATTCGCTTTTGGTTTTCCGCCACGTATTGCAAGTGTAAAAAAAGGGGAGACACGTTATAGCTTTAATGCTTTACCACTAGGTGGGTATGTAAAAATATTTGGTGAGAATCCAGATGAAGAATCAATGAACGGACCTGATTCTGCTCGTAGTTTTATAAACAAACCTCGTTATATACAAGCCGCTGTGCTATTCGCCGGAGTTGTCATGAATTTCCTCGTAGCATGGTTACTATTTTCTGTAGGGTTTATGACAGGATTACCTTCATCAGTAGATGCTGTACCTAGTGGCGAATCTGTACAAAATGCACAATTGGCAGTTACTAGTGTATTACCAAATTCACCTGCAGAAATATCTGGGTTAAAAATAGGAGATCGTATTACCAAAGTATCTGTAGGAGAAGATTCTACTGATATTGCATCAGCAACATCATTGCAATATTTTATTCGTAAGTACCCAAAAGATGAAATTAAATTTAATTACACTCGTGGTAAAGAAAATCTAGAAACAAAAATAATGCCACATGATAATATCGTGGGTAATGAGCCAGGTATTGGTATAGGTATGGATATGATCGGCACTTTAAAGTTACCTTTGCATAAAGCTTTGTGGGAAGGGTTAAAGTTGTCTAGTCATTTGGTTGTTGCTACTGTGCAAGGATTCTATACTCTAATACATGATGCAATAGTAGGTAGTGCTGACCTGTCTTCAATATCTGGACCTGTGGGTATAGTGGGTATGGTAGGCACAGCTTCAAGCTTTGGTTTTATTTACTTGCTCTCATTTACAGCATTAATATCTATAAATTTGGCAGTTATTAATTTGTTACCATTTCCAGCACTTGATGGTGGGCGATTACTATTTCTATTAATCGAAAAAATAAAAGGCTCATGTATAAAGCCAAAAATTGCTAATACTGTAAACATGATAGGTTTCGGTATTCTGATGCTATTGATGGTTATTGTAACTTATCACGATATTGTAAAATTGTTTTAAGATTATTTTTTGAAAAAACCAACAGAAATGTTGGTTTTTTCAAATCAATAATTTCCTTGTGTTGTCAATATTTGTGTGCTATAATCTACTCATCTTTCGCCAATAAAGGCGAATTATTTTTATTCTAAAATTTATTATGCAAAATCAAGAAATACGAAACATCGCAATTATAGCCCACGTGGACCATGGTAAAACAACTCTAACCGATCAGCTCATGAAGCAATGCGGTATGAATGATAACGGCGCTACTATGGACTCAAATGCTCTAGAGCTTGAGCGTGGTATTACTATATATTCTAAAAATACATCAGTTTCTTACAAAGGTACTAAGATAAACATAGTAGACACTCCTGGTCACGCGGACTTTGGTTCAGAAGTTGAACGTGTTTTGCGTGCTATTGATTCTGTTTTACTACTTGTTGATGCTCAGGAAGGCCCAATGCCACAAACACGATTCGTGTTGAAAAAGTCACTTGAATTAGGTCTAAAGCCAATCGTTGTTATAAATAAAATAGACAAGCCAGCAGCGAATCCAGACAAAGTTCACGAAGAAGTATTGGAATTGTTCCTTGAACTTGGTGCAAATGATGAACAGATAGATTTTAAAACTATATATGCTATTGGTCGTCAAGGTATCGCAAAGAAAAATCTAGCAGATGATTCAAAAGACTTAACTCCATTATTGGATTTGATATTAGAAAATGTACCCGAAGCAAGTAAAAATCCCGAAGCACCATTTGTAGCGCAAGTATTTAACCTAGGTTACGATAATTTCTTAGGTCGCTTAGCTATCGTGCGTGCATACTCAGGGTCTATAAAAACTGCTTCAAATATTATTGTCAAAAAAGCTGATGGAGAATCTCGTAATTCAAAAATAGTAAAGATGTTTACATTTGAAGGTATTGCCCGCAAGGATGCTGATATCCTAACTACAGGTGACATTGCTATTATTGCTGGAATTTCAGATGTATTTATCGGCGAAACTATTTGCATAAGTCCTGATACGGAACCTATGCCTTCTATTGCTATCGATGAACCAACAATATCTTTGAATTTCATAGTAAATGACTCACCATTTGCAGGACGTGAAGGTAAATATGTTACAGGACGACAAATACGTGAAAGATTAGAAAAAGAATTAGAAATAAACGTTGGATTAAAAGTTGATTTTGATGGCCCAGAAGGGTTCCTTGTTTATGGACGTGGTGAATTACACATAGCTGTATTGCTTGAAAATATGCGTCGTGAAGGGTATGAACTTCAAGTTTCTCAGCCACATGTAATCATCAAAGATGACGGTAATGGTAAACAAGAACCTTATGAAGAAGTAACTGTTGATGTGCGTAGTGAGCTTGCTGGTTCTGTTATTGAAAAGTTAACTGCTAGACGTGGGTTAATAACTTCAATGAATGATAAAGAGGGTATAACTCGTATCTTGATCGAGATGCCAACACGAGGATTGCTCGGATACCGTGGTCAATTCGTAGTAGATACAAAAGGTGAAGGATTGTTGTCTTCACAATTCATAGGCTTTAAAGAATACGCTGGCGAGATAAAGAAGCGTGATGTAGGTTCTATGACATCTATGATATCTGGTATGGCTGTAGCTTTTGCTTTGTGGAATTTGCAAGAGCGTGGAATATTGTATGTAGAACACGGTACACAAGTATATGAAGGGATGGTTATAGGTAATGTCACAAAGGGTGATGAAATGGCTGTTAACCCGATAAAAGGTAAGCAATTAACAAACATGCGTGCGTCTGGATCTGATGAAGCTGTGAACGTTAAGCCACCATATACTCTGTCTATTGAGCGTGGTTTAGAGATAATAGCCGATGACGAATACCTTGAAATTACACCAAAAAATGTACGTTTGCGCAAGAAGTTTCTTACAGAATCTATGCGTTCAAAGTATAAAACATCAAAATAATAATTTTTAAAGCCTTACAACGTAAGGCTTTAAAAATTAGTTGACTTTATTAGATAGTAATGATATTATAATCATAGTTAGATTTTATTATAAACAAAAATATACAATCAAATGCCAACAAATGTCACATTTAAGCCAAAGCAAGTTACAAAAAAGATCCTCTCAAATCTTCCAGAGCGCTCTTATGAAGTTATCATAAGTAGATTTGGATTGGGTAATGAACCTGAGCGTAAGACGCTCGAGGCTATTGGTGGCAAGTACGGTATTACTCGTGAACGTGTTCGCCAGATAGAGAATTCAGCACTAACATTGATCCGTAAATCTGATTCATTTAAAGCTGAAAAACAAGTATTCGAAGAACTCAAAGAAATAATGCACAGTTTGGGCGCTATAGTTGGTGAAGAAGAACTGTTGAGTCATATCTCAAAAGACCTAACTACTCAAAATCATATCCACCTTTACCTAACACTAGGTGATGATTTTACAAAGAGTAAAGAAGATGAACATTTCAAGAGTCGTTGGAGCGTTGATGACTCTGTCTCTGAGAACATACACAATGCATTAAAGAATTTATATACAAATCTAAGTGACGATGAATTAATTCCTGAAAGTGAATTAGTAAAGAAGTTTCTAGATGAGCTAAAAAATATTTCTGATAAATACCGTAATGAAGAAGTAGCAAGACGTTGGTTGTCTATCAGTAAGAAAATGAGTAAAAATCCACTCGGTGAATGGGGTAAATCAACATCATCAAATATTAAAACACGTGGTATCAAAGATTATGCATTCCTTATGATGCGCAAGCATGGTAGCCCTATGCACTTCCGTGAGGTTGCAACATCTATCTGCGATACATTTGGCAAAAAGACACATACAGCTACTTGCCACAATGAACTTATTAAGGATCAGCGCTTCGTTCTTGTTGGTCGAGGTATCTATGCACTAAAAGAATGGGGTTACAAGACAGGTGTAGTTCGTGAGGTAATAAAAGATTTATTGAAAGCAAACGGACCAATGTCAAAAGATGATATCGTAGAGGCAGTCATGAAAGAGCGTTATCTAAAGAAGAATACAATACTTGTAAATTTGCAAAATTCAAAATATTTCAAAAAAAATAAACAAGGTTTGTATACGCAAGCTTAATATAAAAAGATTTCAACAAAAATCCCTGATATGTCAGGGATTTTTGTTTTGTGTGTGATATAATATATGTCATGCATCAGAAAGGTTTTATTAATTTAATTATTATAATATTAGGTCTAGTAATCATAGGCTTTCTAATTGGTTATTTAAAATAAAATTATGCTTACTGAATTCTTGTCGTCACATAATATAAATTTACTCAATGTTTTAATAAAAATTATTGGTTATTTAATGCCGATACCTTTGGCATTTATTGCATTGCATGTGTGGCATCACTACAGACAAGAGAGGTTTATTATGGGTATCAAATGGGTTTTACTTGAAATAATGGTACCTCGTGATGTAAATAAAACCCCAGCTGCTATGGAATTGATATTTTCAAATGCTTTCTATCATAAAAGTATGAAAGGTTTTTGGGAAGTATACGTCCAAGGTGCACCTTGGTTCTGGTTTTCTTGCGAAATGGTATCTATCGATGGTAGAGTTCACTTCTTTATTCGTACACCATCACGTATGCGTAACTTGGTGGAGACACAAATATACGCACAGTACCCACAAGCAAAGGTGTTTGAGGTGGACGATTATGTTTTCCACGTTCCTCGTATTACGAAACACGGCAAATGGAACACTTGGGGTGCTGACTGGAAAAAAGAGAGACACGATATCTACCCAATTAAAACATACAAAGACTTTGGTGATGATATGAAGACCGGTGTCAAAGAAGAATTTAAAATTGACCCACTTACTCCTACTATTGAATATTTAGGTTCATTAAAGCCGGGTGAGCAAGTCTGGATACAGATAATAGTGCGTCAAAATATTAAAACATATCATAGTCATCATACAGGTAAGCATATCAGTATCTATGAGGCTGCTATGGAAGAAATAGCTACATTATTGAAGCCATATACTCGTACACAAAAGAACGATAACAAAGATGACTTTGGTCAAGATATGCGTACTCCGGATCCACTGAAGGATTTAGTAAAAGAGACATTTAGACATATTAATCAGATTCACTTTGACTGTGGTATACGTGTGGTCACACTTGCGAACAAGGATCTAGTATCATTCGACGAGTTTATGAATCTACGTCGTTCAGTTCGTCTGATATTCCGACAGTTTGCGTATCCCAATCGTAATCAATTAGAACGTTTCAATTCTACACAGTTCGATGCGCCATGGTCTGACCCTACTGGCTTGGCTTTGAATAAGATCAAGCGTCGCCACGTGGACTTTTATCGTTTACGTGTTATGTTCCATCCTCCAATACAATACTCATTTAAATATCCTGCATTGCTCTCATCGTTCCTACCATCTGGACGTCCGGAGATATTTGTACTAAGTGTTGAAGAATTAGCTACTCTATTCCATTTTCCAGGTATGGTTTCAGAAACTCCTTCATTCAAGCGTGTAGAATCAAAGATATCAAAGCCACCGTCCAATTTGCCATCTTAATATTCAATTAAATTATAAATGGAAGATAACTTAGAACTTAATAATACAAAAACTAATAAATATGCTTTTAAATATTTATTAGTTTTTCTTGGTTTGGTATTTATTGTTTTAATATTTATTTATCTATTTATATTAATAGCTCCGAAAAGAGATTCAGATGTGACTATCCACGTAACACAAGGCCAGTCGATCAGAGATATATCAAATGAATTGTATATAAAAGGGGTTGTAAAATCCCCATTATTTTTGCAATCGGTAGTAGCTTTTCTAGGTTCAGATCAGAATATGAGTATAGGTGACTATAAATTTGAAAAGGGTATATGGCTACCTACAGTCGGATATCGATTATCAAGAGGTATCCATAATGTATCACCGATAAAAATTACAATACCTGAAGGAAAGACCAATGTAGAGATAGCCAATATTTTTTCCAATAAGATAAATAATTTCGATAAAGATGCATTTTTACAAAGAATTGATGGAGAACAAGGATATCTATTTCCAGATACGTATTTCTTTTACCCACTTACAACAGTAGAAGAAATGGCAACAATTTTAGAAAATACATTTACAAAAAAGACAAAGAAAGTATTAACCAAAGGTTATAAAGATTACTCAAAAGAGGATATTATAATAATGGCATCAATAGTACAGATGGAGGCAAATAGTAAAGATGATGCTAATATAATATCTGGAATATTGTGGAATAGGTTGCAAAAGGGTATGTTATTGCAAGCTGATGCTGCCCCTGTGACTTATAAAACAAAAGGTTTACCAGATAGCCCTATTACAAATTCAGGACTGGTCGCTATCGAGGCTACTGTGAATCCAGATACAAATAATTACTTTTTTTACTTACATGACAAAAGTGGTATGATACATACGGCTGTTACATTTGCAGAGCACAAGAAAAACATAGATAGATATTTAAGATAAATGAGAAAACATCGCTTAGCATTCATTGATACAGAAACAACAGGTTTTGATCCTGATACACATGAACTTATTGAAATAGGTGTGGTACTTGTGGATCAAGATTGGAGTGGAACAAAACCAACTTTTAAGATTGTTGATGAATTTGATATAAAGATAAAACCCAATCACATAGAAACAGCTGACCCTGTGTCATTGCGTGTAAATAAATATGATCCAATTGATTGGGTGTTGGCGTATACATTAAAAGAAGGTATGCAAATTTTATCTGACAAAACCAAAGATTGCATCATGGTAGCCCATAATTTGTGTTTCGATGCTGGGTTTTTGGATCGTGCATTTAAAGCTACCTCTGTTGTGAATACTATGCATTATTTGCGTATCGATACAATAACTATGTCATTTGCAAAATTACACGGACGTGATGACATTGATAAATATTCATTACGGACACTTTGTGAATATTTTAAAATAGAAAACAAGAATGCGCATACAGCACTCGCCGATGCTCGAGCATTGCATACACTTTATGAAAAATTAGTAGAAATTTAAAATTAATATAAATTATGATATTAAAAACATTACCAAGCAAAGATTATGAATTACTAGATTCTGGTTCGGGTTATAAACTCGAACGTTATGGAGATATTGTATTTTCTAGACCTGACCCTGAGGCTTTGTGGAAACAAAATATAGCGACTCATACATGGAACAATGCTGATGCTGTATTTATTCGTAGAGGTACAAGAAACGAATGGAAATTAAAATCAAATGTCCCAAAGAAGTGGACTATAGAATTTGGTGACTTTGTATTCGCTATTAGACCTACATCATTTAAACACACAGGTTTGTTCCCTGAGCAATTGGCAAATTGGCAATGGATGGATAAAGTGATCAAGGGTTCAAAGAGAGATATGCCCAAAGTTCTAAATCTATTTGCATATACTGGTGGTGCAAGTCTTGCATGCGCAAATGCCGGTGCTGAAGTTGTGCATGTAGATGGATCTAAGGTTGCAGTATCTTGGGCTCGGGAAAATTCTGAGCTTTCAGGCTTGGCTGACAAACCAATACGCTGGATTGTAGAAGATTGTATTTTGTTCCTACGACGTGAAGTAAAACGTGGCAATAAATATGATGCTATCATTATGGATCCACCAGCATTTGGACATGGACCAAAAGATGAATTATGGAAAATTGAGGAGAATTTTATGGAACTTTTGGATCTGTGCCAAAAAGTTTTGAGTGACGAGCCTCTATTTGTTCTTATTAATGGTTATACTGCAGGATATTCACCAATAGCTTATGAGAATACCCTCAAGGATATGATGAAGGATTACAATGGAAGTATTGAAATAGGCGAACTTGTAATAGCAGAATCCAAAGGGGACAGATTGTTGCCTTGTGGAATATTTGCTCGTTGGTTTAGTAATAAATAATTTAGAATTTATCTTCTATAATAACTTTTGTTTTTACTGAAACTTCATTATAAAGCTTGATGATGTCTGTGTTTATCATGCGGATACACCCATGACTTGCAGGTGTACCTATAAGCCCTTCTTCAGGTGTGCCATGTATCATAATACCTCGAGCCAAGCTATCTACCTTTCCACCTTTATTTACACCGACTTCATTGCCTGTTAATTGGATAACACGAGTAATCAATAAATCAGTATTTATCGATATTGGATCTGTAATGATGGGCGAGATTTTATTTGTCACTACACCACCCTTTATTATTGTACCAATGTCACTACCAGAACCTATTTTTTTATAAATATTGTGTAGACCAAGTGGTGTTTGGTTGCTATTCATTATATTGCCTACACCAAGCTTTGCTGTTGATATTGGATAAGTTGTAATACTGTTGTTATTTATAAAATATAATTCTTGTTTCGGGACTGATACAACAATATACGAATTACCCATGTTTATGTTTGGATAATTTGTTTTCAGGTAATTTGATATTTCTAACATTTTTGGATTAGTTGATTTAATAATATCTTTTACCTCTCCTTTAATCTCTACAACATGATCACTTTTTGATAAATCTACATTTGAAGTTTTTGATTGAGTGTCAGTATCTGTAATATCTAAATTCGTAATATCTGATTCTTTGTAATTATTATAAAAATAGAAAAATATAAGAATTATTAAAAATATTATAAAAATTTTAAACATTTTATGCATATATACATACTAGCATAGCTTTTAGTATATATTTATTATATAGTGAAAAATATGAAGAAAGTGAGTGACATAACCGTATTTGTCGGAGTAAGCGGAGGAGTGGATTCTTCGGTTTCTTTGGCATTACTGAAAAAACAAGGATACAATGTTGTCGGAGTTTTTATTCGTACATGGCAACCCGACTTTATAGAATGTACTTGGCGTGACGAGCGCAGGGATGCTATGCGTGTATGTGCACACTTAGATGTGCCATATCTCGAATGTGATGCAGAAAATGCGTATAAAGAAGGTGTAGCTGACTATATGATAAGTGAGTACAAGGCTGGTCGCACTCCAAACCCCGATGTTATGTGTAATCGTGAAGTAAAGTTCGGAGTATTCTGGCAGTTTGCAAAAGAACGTGGCGCAGACTTTATTGCTACAGGGCATTATGCACAGAATCTTATGGGTTTACTGCGTTCCACAGATAAGGCTAAAGACCAATCATATTTCCTTTGGACTTTAACGAGGGAGGATTTGACCCATACATTATTCCCTATAGGGCATTTAGAGAAAAGTGAAGTTAGAAAGTTGGCAAATAAATTCGATATACCTGTTGCAGACAAGAAAGACAGTCAAGGTGTCTGCTTCCTAGGGCCATTAGACATGAAGGATTTCCTAAAGCATTATATAGAAAATAAAGAGGGGGATGTCTTGGATATTGATGGTAATATTATCGGTACTCATGAAGGTGCATTATTGTATACACTAGGTGAACGCCATGGCTTCAATATTACAAAGAAGACTCCAAATGACAAACCGTATTTTGTGATAGCTAAAGATATTGTGAAAAATACTATTACTGTTTCGCAAAATAAAGACCAAAATAAAATGAATAATGAATTTATAACTTTAGAAAAAGTTGTTGTTCGTGATGAAGTAGAGGTGGGGAAGAATTATACTGCCCAAGTTCGTTACCATGGGGAGAATTTAGATATAGAAATTTTAGAAAGTAAAGATAATATTTTAAAAATAAAATTTAACAACCCAGACAATGCTCTTGCCCCTGGCCAATCTGTCGTAATCTACGATGGAGATACATGCCTTGCAGGCGGAATCGTTCTATAACTTTACCCAATTTCGACGATCGTTCATCTTGGGTAAAGTAATATAAAAATATTTTGTTTATAAAAAATAAAAGGGGGTGCAATAATAGGTAGAATTTGATATATTAGTTTTATGCAATCAAGTGAAATACGAACAAGGTTTTTAAAATTCTTTGAAGCGAGGGGGCATAAAATACTGCCTTCAGCATCGCTCGTACCTGAAAATGACCCTTCAGTATTATTCAACACTGCTGGTATGCAACCTTTGGTACCGTACCTAATGGGTCAAAAGCACCCAATGGGAAGCCGGCTTGCTGATATACAGAAATGCGTGCGTACTGGGGACCTCGATGATATTGGGGATAATAGACACTTCTCTTTCTTTGAGATGATGGGTAATTGGTCACTTGGAGATTATTTTAAAGAAGATGCTATCAAGTGGAGTTATGAATTCCTGACTAATGGAGATGACAAGGAAGATGGCAACAAAGGACTTGGCTTAGATGTGAAAAGACTTTACGTCACTATATTTGCGGGTGATGAAAATGCGCCCTTTGATCAAGAATCAAAAGATATTTGGATGAGTGTTGGAATTCCTGAAAATAGAATTTATGCATTACCCGCAGAAGACAATTGGTGGAGCCCAGGTGATAATGGCCCATGTGGCCCTTGTAGTGAGATGTTCTACGACATGGTGGGTAATATTGGTGACCTAAATAAAGAGGATTTTATAAAAGCTGTACAAGACGAAAGAATAATCGAGATCTGGAATGATGTATTCATGGAGTATGAGAAGAAGGACGGCAAAGTAATAGGTAAATTAGCTCAGAAAAATGTAGATACTGGTGCAGGACTCGAGCGTATAACAGCTGTTATGCAAGGTAAAAATACTGCTTATGATACTGATATGCTAAAACCAGTAATGGATATGATCCGACAAAATAGTACTGCATACGATGAACTATCTTCTCGTATTATTGTAGACCATATGCGCGCATCAACAATGCTTATTGCTGAGGGAGTAATTCCTGCTAATAAAAGCCAAGGTTATGTTTTGCGCCGTTTGATTCGTCGTGCTGTTTTTTATATAAATAAATTAAAACTAACAGAAAACACAGCAGAAGATATGATTAATTATTATATTAAATTTTATTTAACCATATATCCAAATATTAACGAGATTGATATAGTTTCTATTTTTAAAACAGAAGAGCAGAAATTTAATCAAACTTTAACAAATGGCCTGAAAGAATTCGAAAAGGGTACTGATCCATTTATTCTAGCTACTACATATGGATTTCCTATCGAGTTAACTGAAGAATTGGCTAAAGAAAAAGGGATAGTAGTAGATAAAGAAGATTTCAATAAAAAAATGGCAGAACACCAGAAGCTGTCACAAACATCAAGCGCTGGTATGTTCAAAGGAGGCCTCGCTAATCATAATGACAAGACTATTAGGCTACATACTGCACACCACCTATTACTTGCAAGCCTGCAAGAGGTATTGGGCAAGAGTGTTAAACAGCGTGGTAGTAATATTACCGAAGAGCGTCTACGCATAGACTTTATATTTGACCGCAAGATGACCGATGAAGAGAAAAAGAAGGTGGAAGACCTAGTAAATGAAAATATATCACAAGGCCTCAATGTAATCAGGCGCGAAATGCCACTTGTTGAAGCCGAAAGTCTGGGTGCCGAGATGGAATTTGGTGCAAAATATCCTGAGGTTGTCTCAATTTATTTCATAGAAGATACAGATGGAAATGTAGTATCAAAAGAATTCTGTGGAGGGCCTCATATTACAAACACAAAAGAACTTGGACATTTCAAAATTCAAAAAGAAGAAGCAGTATCTGCTGGTGTGCGAAGAATAAAAGCAGTTTTAGAATAAAATAATCTACACAAAAAATTCCTATGTAGTATAATAGAACTACATGGGAATTTTTTCGAATACAAAAAAAGAAAATAAACTAGTAGCAATGTTTGGTATTGGTTCTGGATCAGTGGGTGGTTCTTTGGTGAATTTCACAAAAGACCAACATGGATTCTGGGTGCCACATATCATAACTCAGGCTCGCACACATATAGATCTAAAAGAAGAGTTAGATTTCGATACTTTTTTTAATGATATGCAAAAAACGCTTGTTACAACAGCACAAACAATATATGACATGAAGAAAGGCGCTCCTGATGAAATATATTGCACACTAAATACCCCTTGGTATACATCCGAAACACGAACTATACACCTAGAGAAGAGCACTCCATTTATGATAACCAAAAAAATAGTAGATGAGATGATTCAAAAAGAGTTAAAAAATGTTTCAGATAAATACAGTAAAAAATACGAAGGTGCCTATACAAAACCTATACTTCTAGAGGGTAAAGTACTGCACAGTTCACTGAATGGTTATGGAGTAGACGACCCAATAGGTAAGCGTGCCACTTCTATCGACCTCAATATTTTCATAAGTATTAGCCCTGAAGCTTGCATAAAGGGTATAGAAGGATCTTTGAAAAAAGTATTTCATAATACAAAGATATCTTATGGTTCATTTATATCATCACTATTTATTGCAGCACGCGATAGATACATAACAGTACCATCATACCTACTAATAGACATTAATGCCGAGATAACTGATGTAGCTATAGTATCAAATGGTGTATTGTCAGCCATGATGTCATTTCCGATGGGTAAAAACTCTGTCATAAGGTCTTTGTCTAGTAAATTAAATAAATCTGAAGATGAATCAAGATCATTGTTTCGAATGCATGCAACAAAGATGTTAACAATCGAAGAGAAGGCAAAAGTAGATGATGTGTTACAATATATACATACAGAATGGGTAAAACTTTTCCGAGACGCAATACTTTCATTACCTAGATCAATTTCATTACCAACATTTGTTTTTCTTGTTGGTGATAATGATACAACAGTTTGGTTCAAAGAAGTACTAGAGAGCGGTGACTACTCGCAAGACATAGTAACTGATAAAAAATTTAGAGTGATTACCATCGAAGGGCCTTTATTATTAGATATGTGTAAAGTTAGCGATGGCACCTGTGATCAATTCTTGATGGTAGAGGCTATAGCTATGGCTCGAATATTACCTTTATAAATAATCTTTAATTAATTTAAAAAATATGAAAAGAAATCCAATACAAGATATAGTACGCTCAAAGAATAGAATATCAATGATAAAATCAAAGAATATAATAGAAGATATTCATGATAACTCAGATCAAATAGACGTAAAACCTGAAAATATTGAAGATGGAAAATTAGCAAAAATAAAATTTTTGGATTCAGAAAATAATACTATTAATAATACTGTTGCAGAAACAACTAATCAAAATACATATAGTAGTCCAAATCCTACAGAAAATACATATGCAA
This sequence comes from uncultured Candidatus Saccharibacteria bacterium, assembly GCA_964639185.1. Lineage (GTDB taxonomy): Bacteria > Patescibacteriota > Minisyncoccia > Phycocordibacterales > UBA9973 > UBA8515. The sequence continues at coordinate 47,933 of CAZXCN010000002.1, read as the reverse complement.
AAGAGCTAGTAAAGGAGACACCTATCGTTCAAGAAGAGCCTGATGTAACAGATTACGAGTCTGTATACACCAAAGAACCTCTAAAAACAAAGAAAGTTCGTAACAAGAAATTACCACTATTTATCTTCTTGGCAGTACTTTTTGTAGGTATCTTGTATGTATTATCTGTAATATTTGCGCACGCTACTGTATATGTAAAGAATAAAGTTCAACACTTTGTGTTTACTGATGAGGTTTTTACTGCACAAAGAGACGCGTCTTCCAATTTAGAATTTGAAATAATGATAGTAGACGGAGAAGAGAGCAAGCAAATGATTTTCACTGAAACTAAAGAGCTTTCTACCAAAGCTCATGGTGAAGTAGTTATCTATAATGCATTTTCAAAAACTCCACAAAAATTATTGATCAATACACGCCTTGAAGATGACGCAAAGATGATATACATGACTGATAAAGCTGTTACTATCCCTGGATACACCATGTCTGGTACAAAAGTGGTACCAGGTAGTGTTACAGTAGGTATTACAGCCGCAAACGCTGGTGATAAATACAATGGTGACCCTCGTGACTTTGTAATATTTGGATACAAAGGCACAGCAAAAGCAAAGAGCATATACGCCCGCTCAAAAACTTCATTAACAGGTGGTGCAGTTGGTCCAGTATTCACACCTTCTGCTACGGAATCTGGTGTTATAAATACAGATATTAGTGTACTTTTACGTACAAAATTAGAAAAGAAATTGCAAGCTCAGATTCCACCAGGATATATATATTACCCTGGTAGCTCACAATTCAAACTAGATTTTAGCTCAGATAATTTAATCTCAAAAACAAGTGAAGCAACAATAGAAGCAAAAGCGACTCTTTCAGCAATATTATTAAAGTCAGAAGATTTACAAAAAGCTATCATTAAATCTGTTTATCCTGGCGTACTTGAATCTGAAATACCAGAAATAACTATTGCCGACATGTCCAATCTCGCATTCTCATACAAGAACCCTGCTGAAACAATAAATAAAACTACCAATAGTATCAGCTTTGTTTTAAACGGTGAAGGAGACATGGTCTGGAATCCAGATTTAGAAAAATTAAAAACAACTATCACTGGTATGCCTGTTGCAGATTTGGATCAAATATTTAAGTCAGACCCAGGTATAGAAAATGCACGAGTGATACTACGCCCTCCATGGCAGAAAAAATTGCCTAAAAAAATCAATTATATAACGATAGAAAAGGAATAATAATTGACTATCTAATATATATTTGGTATTATTAAAAAACCATTTCATGAATCAAAAACAAGATAGTACAAATACAGTAATAGGCACAGTAGAGGAGGCTCTTCCTAACACTCTTTTTAGGGTTAATATCGGTAAGGAAAACCTGCAAATAGCTTATCTATCTGGCAAGATGAGGATGCATCGAATTAAGGTCCTGATTGGTGATAAGGTAGAGGTATTATTAGACCCATATGGAGGTAAGGGGCGGATAACAAAGCGCCTGTAAGTGTACACACTTGCATTTTTATCGGAATTAGTGTAGTATGCACCGATATATGCCGAACAAAGAATTTAGGGTATCCTATCCTTTATTCTTTTAATTTTATTTCGTCATTAATTTATAAATATGAAAATCAAAGCTGCTGTAAAAAAAATTTGTTCAAATTGCAAGATCGTAAAACGCGCAGGACACCTACGTGTTATTTGTACAAATCCTAAACATAAACAAAAACAATAATTATGAGAATACTAGGTATAAACATCCCAAATGAAAAGCATCTTGATATAGCACTAACAGTTCTATATGGTATTGGTCTATCACGCGCACGCAAGGTACTAGCCGAAGCTGGTGTTGACTCAATAAGAAAAGCAGACACATTGTCAGTTGATGAAGAGAATTCAATCCGTAAAGCTATCGAAAGTCTAACAATCGAAGGAACACTAAAGCGTGAAGTAGCTGCAAACGTAAAACGTTTGAAAGATATCAAGGCTTACCGTGGAGTTCGTCATATGCGCCGAATGCCAGTACATGGACAACGCACAAAGACAAACTCACGTACTGTTCGTGGTAATGTTCGCAAAACAATGACTAGCGGTCGCAGAAAAGCTGAAAAGACTTAAGACCTGATTGTTTCTGAATTTAGCTTAACAATTTATAACTTTTAAAACCCGTGGTAGATAAAATAACAACAACTAAAAAAGCCGCAGTGAAGTCTGCTCCAAAATCTGTAAAAACTCCAAAGAAAAAGGTGGTAGCAGGTACTTTGCATGTTGAAGCAACTTTTAATAATACAAAAGCAGTAGTTTCAGACAAAGAAGGTAATACACTTTTCTGGACATCAGCAGGTAGTCAAGGTTTCCGTGGAGCAAAGAAGGGTACACCATTTGCTGCATCAAAGGTTGGTTCAATCCTTGGTGAGAAAGCAAAAGCAATTGGTATAAAAGAAGTAGATGTAATTATTAAAGGGGTTGGTAGTGGACGTGAGCCTACAGTAAGAGCATTCATGGCTCATGATATTGAGATATCAATGATAAAAGACATGACACCAGTTCCACACAATGGTCCTAAACCTAAGAAACCAAGACGAGTATAAAATATGAAAACAGCACAAAAATATAAAATTTGCCGAAGATTAGGTCCTGGAGTGTTTGAAAAATGTCAAACACCTAAATTTGTTGCGTCAGCTGCTCGCCATGATAAAGCTCGTAAAGACAAGCGTCCAAAACAACGCTCAGGTTATGCAACGCAATTCATTGAAAAGCAAAAGGTTCGTTTTACATACGGCCTAAGTGAAAAGCAATTTGCAAATTACATCGAAGAATCAGTTCAACAAAAAGTATCTCCAGCAACAGAACACCTATTTGAATTACTAGAAACAAGATTAGACAATGTTGTGTATCGTCTTGGTTTAGCTCATACACGCAGACTTTCTCGACAGATGGTATCACACGGACATTTCCTAGTTAACGGAATAAAAAGTACTGTAGCATCACAACGTATTCGAGTTGGTGATAAAATATCAGTTCGTGAAGGTAGCAAGAAGAGCGTTCTATTCGCAAATGTATCTGAAAAGATGAAGGAATACACAATGCCAGCTTGGTTAAAGTTCAACGTTGAAACGCTTACTGGGGTCGTAGAAGGTAAGCCAAAGAATACAGAAGATTATCTAGAACTCAATACTGTGCTCGAGTTCTACAGTAGATAATAGTAACGTATGGTTATTTTTTATAAATAATAATTGCGAATATTTTCGCCAAATCATATGTCTGATTTAAGTATCATATTGCCATCAAAGTTAACAACAGTAAAAGAGGAAGAGATGAAAGGTGTCTACGAAATAGACGGCCTTTATCCTGGTTATGGTCACACACTAGGTAACTCACTTCGTCGTATTATATTATCATCACTACCAGGTGCAGCGATAACATCATTGAAGATCGATGGTGTTGATCATGAATTCTCAACTATCGATGGTGTAAAAGAGGACGTTATCACAATATTACTTCATTTAAAGACAGTACGTTTCCAACTATTAACTTCTGAGCCACAAACTGTAACTCTATCAGTAAAAGGCCCTAAGGTTGTTACAGCAGCTGATATCAAGACAAGTGGTCAGGTAGAAGTACTAAACAAGGACATGTATATTACTGAACTTACAGGTAAAGGATCTCTTGATATAGAGATGGTAATAGAAAAAGGCCTAGGTTTTGTATCAAAAGATATGCACCAGAAAACAAAAACAGATATAGGTAGGATTGCAGTAGATGCTATCTTTACTCCTATTCGTCGTGTATCATACGAAGTTGAAAATATGCGTGTTGGCGACAAGACAAACCACAACCGTCTACGTATGACCATCGAAACAGACGGTACACTAACTCCAAAGCAAGCTTTGGAAAATTCTATTGAAATAATGATCGAACAACTTGTGTCTATCGCTGGATTCACAAAAGAAAAAATGAAAGCAAAAGAAGTTGCAGCTGAAGTTGCAGCTATTGCTTCACAAGAAGAGTCAAAGGAAGAGAGTGGCGAATTTACAGATATACTAAAAACTCGCATTGACACTTTGGACTTTTCTACAAGGACTTTGAATTCACTTATGACTGCAAATATCCGTACAGTAGGTGGTATTGCCCGTAAGAAGAAGGAGGACTTGTTAGATATCGAAGGTATCGGTGAGAAAGGTATCCAAGAGATCAAGAAGGTCCTAAGTAATTATGGTATAACCTTAAAAGAATAGTTTAATAACACACTTGTTTAATTAATAAAATTATATGCGTCATCACGATAACAAAAGAAAATTCGGAAGAACAAAGAACCAGAGGAATGCCTTGATGAAGGGCCTTGTTCTTGCTATGATTGCACACGGCCGTATTGAAACAACCGAAGCAAAAGCAAAAGAACTACAGCCAATGATCGAGAAGTTGGTAACAAAGTCAAACGTAGGCACACTTGCAGCACGTCGCCTTGTTATATCACGCCTTTACAACAGAAGCTCAGAAGCTGGAAAATTATTCGACACTATTGCTCCTAAATACAAAGGTAAGAGTGGTGGGTATACTCGTATATCAAAGTTACCACCTCGCCTAGGTGATGGTAGTAAAATGGCAATAATAGAATTTATATAATATTTATGACAAACACAACAAAAATCACAATAGACGCGGAAGGCAAGGCATTAGGCCGTGTTTCAAGTGTCGTTGCAAAAGCTCTAATGGGTAAGGACAGACCTGACTATACAGCCAATGTTGCCCCTAATGTAAAAGTAGAGATTACAAATGCATCTAAAACAAAGATGTCTGAAAAGAGAATGTTGGAAACTTTACATGAACGTTATTCAGGACACCCAGGAGGATTAAAATTTGCCTCAAACAAACAAATACTAGAAAAGAAAGGTGTTGCAGAATTGTACCGATTGGCTGTATACAACATGTTACCAGCAAACAAGCTTCGCCCACTTATGATGAAGAACTTAACAATAACAGAATAATATTATGACTGAAAAGAAAACAACAAAAGAATATATTCGCGCAGTTGGACGTCGCAAGACATCTACAGCAGTTGTGAAGCTTGTCAAAGCTAGCAAGAACTCATACACTATCAACGGTAAAGAAATGAAAGTTTATTTCCCAACATTAGAACTTCAAAAGATCGTTACAGACCCACTAAATATTTCAGAAGGTATCGAAAAATTCGAAGTGATAGTAACAACAAAAGGTGGTGGTGTGCATGCTCAAGCTGAAGCAGTTCGTCATGGAATAGCACGATGTTTGGTAGAAAGTGATACAGAATTACGCTCAACACTAAAGAAGAATAAAATGCTAAAGCGTGACCCACGTCAAGTAGAAAGAAAGAAGTTCGGAAAGAAAAAGGCCCGCAAGAGCCCACAATGGTCAAAACGTTAAGTTCAAAAATCCCCGAAAGGGGATTTTTGCTTGCTCATAGATATTTTTTTGCTATACTGTACTCGTTATGATAAATGAAGATGAAATAAAAACAGAAGATACTAATACAGATACATTTGAAGATGTAGAGTTTGTTGAAAGCAATGAGGATGGTGATGAACTACCGACAAAAGATATTGTGAAGAAATTGCGTTCAGACTTGAAGTCATGCCGAAAAGAAAAGGAAGAATACCTAACAGGATGGCAGAGGGCAAAAGCCGACTATGTAAACCTGCAAAAAGATACTGATAGTAGGGTAAAAGATATTAAAACTTTGGTAACTAGTAACTTGATAGAGGATTTATTGCCAGCACTCGATAGCTTTGACATGGCTATGGGTAATAAAGATGCGTGGGAAAAGGTAGATGCCAACTGGCGCAATGGTATTGAATACATACGTGCACAATTTGCTCGTGTATTAGAAGACAATAACGTAACTGCTATTAATCAGGTAGATGCACTATTTGACCCAAGTTTACATGAAAGTATTGAAACAATCCCAACCGAAGATGAATCTCAAGATCACAAGATAGCCCAAGTTGTCCAAACAGGATACAAAATAGGCGAGCGTGTAATCCGCCCAGCAAGGGTGAAAGTATGGGAATTCAAGAAATAGATTTAAAACCCGAAAGTTTTATATAATTCTTTTTCGGTGATTTCGTCTACGTGTTTAGTAACAAGGATCATGAGCTCGGTCGTCAGACCGAGGTCTTTTTTTATATTCGTGAATAGATGTTCAAATGGGTAAGGGGAGATCCATGCGGAATTTTTGAGGCAGACGAATCCGGCTTTTTTTAATAGATAACGCAATGATTCGCGCTCACTTTTGCGATTCTCGGGAATATCGAGTAGTATCACACGCCAATAGCCATCCCAAGTAGTACTTATAAGACTATCTTCGTTCTCTAATTTTAAACTATGTGCTTTCTTCTTACCCTCTTTAGTTAATCTGGCATATAAATTCTGCCCAGATGATATATTTTCAATCAAACCAGCTTCTTCTAGGCCTTTTATAGATCGGGTAATGGCATATTTTGACTTACTCTCACTTTCACCAACTATCTCATGTATAGCCACAGCTGGTTTTTGAGTAAGTATTTTAATGATTTTTTTGGAATATTCCGGTTTTCTTGACATGTACATATGTTATCATATATACTGATTTTAACAAGTATTTCGTGAGCACGAAATTACTGTAAAAATTTAAATTATTAACAAATTATCAATATAATCAAATAAAGTTGCATCGCGTTTTTAAAGGACAATTACTCGATGTGATTTTGAGAAATCAATATGTCAAAAATAATAGGTATAGATTTGGGTACAACAAATAGTGCAGTTTCCATCATTGAAGGTGGTCAACCAAAGATAGTAGAAAATATTGAAGGTGCACGCACAACACCATCGATTGTTGCTATTGGTAAAAATGGTGACCGATTGGTGGGCTTGCTAGCAAAGCGCCAAGCTGTAACAAACCCTGCAAATACGATCTACGGTATCAAGCGCTTTATGGGTCACAGATTTGAAGATCCAGAAATTCAAAAAGCAATGAAGACTTCTCCATTCAAAATCCAAGCCGGAAAAGATGGCGGAGTAGAAGTAATGATTGGCGAGAAATGGATGCGCCCAGAGGAAGTATCTGCAATGATCCTTTCAAAGATCAAAGCCGATGTTGAAGCAAAATTGGGAGAGAAAATTACTGAGGCAATCATCACAGTGCCAGCTTATTTCAACGACTCACAACGTAAAGCTACAAAAGACGCAGGTGCTATTGCAGGACTTGATGTGAAGAGAATTATCAACGAGCCAACAGCAGCCGCTCTTGCATACGGATTCAACACAAAGAAAGATGAGAAGGTTGTGGTATTCGACTTCGGAGGTGGTACATTCGACGTGTCAGTATTGGAAGTTTCCAATGATGTTATCGAAGTTAAATCTACAGATGGAGACAGTCACATGGGAGGTCGCGATATTGATCAAAAGATTATTACATACCTAGCCGAAGAATTTAAAAAGAAAACTGGTATCGATATCGGTAAAGACCCTCTTGCAATCCAACGTTTAGACGAAGCAGCAGAAAAAGCAAAGATCGAGCTTTCTACAACTCCAGAAACTGAAATAAATATTCCATTTATCACAAGTGGTGCCAATGGTCCAGAGCACTTGGTAGAGAAGATGACTCGTGCGACTCTAGAATCTCTTGCTCAAGAATATATCGACCAATCAATAGCAATTACAAAGCGTGCAATGGAGGCAAGCCCATTCAAGATGAATGAGATCAATGAAATCATTCTTGTTGGAGGTCAGACTCGTATGCCAGCAATCGTAAAAGCTGTGAAAGATTTATTCGGCAAAGAACCAAACCTTTCTATCAATCCAGATGAAGTTGTAGCCCTCGGTGCTGCAGTGCAAGCTGGAGTCCTACAAGGCGATGTGAAGGATGTTTTACTATTAGACGTAATTCCACTCTCTTTAGGAATAGAAACTCTTGGCGGAGTTTCTACAAAGCTTGTAGAGCGTAATACAACAATCCCTAGTTCTAAATCTCAAGTATTCTCAACAGCCGCCGACAATCAGACAAGTGTGGAGATCCACATCACTCAAGGTGAGCGCCCAATGGCAAGCGACAACAAATCTCTTGGTAAATTTATCCTAGATGGTATTCCACCAGCACCACGCGGTATGCCACAAGTGGAAGTGACATTTGATGTTGATGCCAACGGTATTCTAAATGTAACTGCAATGGAGAAAACAAGTGGCAAGAAGCAAACAATCCGTATCGAAGCAGCTTCTGGACTTACTGATGCTGATATAAAGAAGATGCAACAAGATGCTGAATTGCATGCCGAAGAAGATGCAAAGAAGAAGGAGCTCGTAGATGAGAAAAATACTGCCGAAATGATTATCTTCTCTGCCGAGAAATCACTCAAGGAATACGGCGACAAAGTAGATGCGAATCTGAAAGCTGGCGTGGAAGAGAAAATCACAGCACTAAGAACTGCAAAAGAAAGTACTGATATAGCAGTAATCAAAAAAGCTGTAGAAGAACTCTCTGCAGAAATGTCCAAAATCGGCGAAGCAATGAGTAAAGCCGGTGCGACACCAGAAGCAGGCACAACAACAGAACCTCAATCAGAAGAAATCAAGGATGCGGAAGTGAATGAAAAGTCTGAAGAAGGTGGAGAGCAAAAATAAGGGAATATATGTTATAATTCTTTGCATATGACTCCCGATAAATATCTAGAAGAGACTGTAAAATTTAACTTAGTCTGGAAAAAGAATGCTACTTTCAGGAATCTTTTTTATTGGCTAGGCTCCATAGGTGTTTTGATTTTCTGTGCATATTATGGGCGTATATATCTTAACTCAGGAATACGCATACTTTATGTTTTTATACCCATTAGTTTAATTGCCTATTTATTTATACAAAGGTTGTACAAATCAAAAGTTACGGAATTAACTCAAGTAGAAATAGAAACAGAGAAGACTAAATTAAAAAATAAAAATGAAAAAAAATTATCAAGATTATTTTTTTTCATTATATTAGGCTTGATTATTATATCTATAATGATCACAAGCAACAAATGGTTTCCATTATAAAAAAATATGGCAAAAGATTACTACGAAACATTAGGCGTGAATAAAAGCGCTACAAAAGACGAAATCAAAAAGGCTTTTCATAAGCTTGCTCATAAATATCACCCGGATAAAAATAAGGGCGATGATAGCAAGTTCAAGGAGGTCAATCAGGCTTATCAGACACTCTCTGATGATACAAAACGTGCGCAATACGATCAATTTGGAAGTGAAGGGCCGCAAGGATTTGGTGGTAGCCAAGGTTACGGACAACAAGGCGGATTTGGAGGATTCGACTTTTCAGGATTCCAAAATGGTAATGGTGTCGAATTTGATATGGGTGACCTCGGCGATATATTTGGAGACTTCTTTGGGGGTGGTCGCGGGCGTGCACAATCACGTCGTGGTCGTGACATATCTACCGAACTATATATTTCTTTCGAGGAATCTATCTTTGGTGTAAATCGCAAAATACTAATAACCAAACAGTCCAATTGTGATATTTGTTCAGGTAGTGGGGCAAAAAAGGGTACAAAAATGAATACCTGTACAACTTGTAATGGGCAAGGTAAAGTCCGCGAGATGAAGCGCTCGATACTTGGCACATTTCAAACAGTAGTTGAATGTAATAAATGTGAAGCTACTGGTAAAATCGCTGATGAAAAATGTGGTGAGTGTAAAGGTGCAGGTGTGAATCGTAAACAATCTGAAATAGAAGTCAATATACCAGCAGGTATAAATAATGGCGAGATGATCCGCATGACAGGCATAGGTGAAGCAGTAAAAGGTGGCCAATCGGGAGATTTATATATCAAAATCAATGTAAAGCCCCACAATACATTCAAGCGTGATGGTGCCAACCTAACCATGGAATTACCAATAAAGCTCTCAGACGCTCTCCTAGGTATGAAATACGAGCTTACAACGCTTGATGGCAAGCTCGAAGTAATAATTCCCGAAGGTATTGGTCATGGTGAACTACTCCGAGTAAAAGGCAAGGGTGTACCACAAGGTGGCTCCCGCCGTGGTGATATTATCCTACGTATCCAGATCAAGATGCCAAACAAAATTTCCAAGAAAGCAAAAGAAGCAATAGAGAAATTGAAAGAAGAAGGCCTATAATTACTCTTTTCTATGAGTATGCAAAAAGAATAATACTTTCAGGAAGATATTACAACCATATTTTATTTCATAAATGACAATAGTTTAAGAAAACTTTGAAATAAAGATATTACTAATTATTAAAGTTAGGATACTACATAGATTAAAAATAGTCCTAGGCATTACCTAGGACTATTTTTCTTTATATTGACTTACTTGAAATGTTTGTTACTATGTGGTCAAACATACATTAACATGAAAACAGGAGAAGTATTAAAAACAGCCTTCCAAAAAGCTTTGGGAGAAGTGGGTTACGTGTCCGAAGACAAGACCTATGGTGTAAAGAAAGCAGACTTAAATCATGGTGACTATGCTTCTGAAATTGCTTTATCACTTGCCAGGAGATACAAGAAAGCTCCGATGATAATAGCCGAAGAAATAGCCAAACGATTGAGGGATAATTTAGATGCTCGGATGTGTACTATTACGGTTGCAAAACCTGGATTTATCAACATTAGTTTATCGGATTATTCATTACTGGAAAATCTTACTAAAATTTTGAACGAGAAACAAAAATATTGTTCACAATTTGTTGATGATTCGAGGGTACATGTGGTTGAATATTCTTCACCCAACATCGCAAAACCTTTTACTATTGGACATCTACGTTCGACGATTATCGGTGACAGTATCGCTCAAATCCTTTTGCATTGCGGATACAGTGTTGTTCGTGATAATCACCTTGGCGATTGGGGGACACAATTTGGAAAAATGATTGTAGCCTTGAAAAAATGGGGTGATGTTGAATTAATAAAAAGTTCAGAAAACCCAGTAAAAGATTTGGTTCTTCTATATCAAAAATTTCATGAGGAAATCAAAGAAGGAACTGCAGATGAAGACGCTACTCTCATTACCGAAGCCCGTGAATGGTTTGTGAAGCTTGAAGGTGGCGATGCTGAGGCACGAAAACTATGGAAATTCTGTGTTGATTTATCAATGGTAGAATTTACCAAAATTTATGATCGGTTAGGGGTAACATTTGATACTTATTTAGGCGAAAGCTTCTTTGAGGATAAAATGAAATTTATATTCACCGACATGAAGGAAAAGGGAATTGGTGAAGAAAGTGAAGGTGCTTTCATTGTTCGATTTCCAGACGAGGTGTTACCACCATTGATGGTTCGTAAAAATGATGGGTCTACATTGTACTCAACACGTGATTTAGCAACAGATCTATATCGCTTAAAACGATACGGTCCTGATGTTATCATTATTAATGAAGTTGGAATGGAACAAAAGCAATATTTCGAACAGATTTACATGGCTGAACAAATGTTGGGCTATTTTGAAAAAGGCCAACGTATTCACATTAAGCATGGGTTGTATCGCTTTCCAGATGGTAAAATGAGTACCCGTAAGGGTAATGTTATTTGGCTTGAAGAAGTATTGGATGAGGCTGTTGAGAAAGCATTGACACTCTGTAATGGTGACCGCACATCTGCGGAAATTATCGCAATAGGTGCATTGAAATTCAACGATCTTGTGAGGAATCCAGAAGCAGACATTAATTTTTCATGGGAAAAAATACTGAACATGACAGGGGATTCCGGTCCATATGTACAATACACTGCAGTAAGAATAAGATCTTTGATGCAAAAAGCCTCTAAACAAAACATGATTGTACCAGTAACAGTTTATTTTTTGCCATTAAATGACGCTGGCAGGGAAGTTTTACGCGTATTAGAAGGATTTTTTGAATCCTTAGAAAATGCACGCAGGAACTACACGACCGGTCCTATTGCAAATTATCTGATCAAACTCTGTCGTGAGTATAATTATTACTACACTACAGTAAATATTGTGAGTGATAATAATGTTACTGGATTAGCTATATCAGTGGCTGTTAATGAAGTTATAGAGTTAGGCTTAAATCTCTTGGGTATAAAAATACCTGAAAAAATGTAATAAACAACCAGAAAAGGGTTCCAATCGGAACCTTTTTTTTATTACGATCTTAGCTTTTAATTTATTTAAATTCATGGTATAATATTTATATAATCATATGTTATTTATGGATAAAAGAATTCTTATTGTTAAAGCCAGATCAAGATTTGGAATGAAATATATCCCTATTGGGGGCACAGAACTAAATTTTGGGGTTGAGTATGGGCCTGATGAAATACTGACTCCGGATTTTTTAAATACTATTGAGAAAGCTGAGATAATTGATTTTGATTTCTCATTACCTGAAAATGTAGTAGATCATCAATACTACCCACAGATGGCACGCGAAATACGGCAATTATCTGAAACAATCCGAAAAGAATATACTAATAAAGATAGAAATTTTATTGTAACGGTCGGTGGAGATCACAGTATTGCAAGTTCATCGCTCTTATCAGTCTTGAAAATGAATATAGATAAGAAAGTAGGAGTCATTATGTTTGATTCGCATGGAGATCTGCATTTAAAAAAAACAAGTCCGACCGGTAATTATCATGGGATGTGGTTGCGTCCATTTTGGGATGTGTATGATGATACACAGATCAAGAACACTATTGATATATCTTTAAATACAGACCAGTTACTCTTTATTGGTAATCTATTGCTCGAAGAGGAAGAAATTGACTTCCTTTCAAAAAATAAAGTGCCTGTATTCTCATCTAAAAAGTTTGAACCAGAGCTCAAAAATGATTCATACACACACATCCTTAATTTCTGTAATCAACACGATTTAATCCATATCTCATTTGATATTGATGTGTTCAAGACTGCATTGGTTAGTGCAACTGGAACTCCGAATCATGATGGATTCAATAAAGAAATGATTTTTGATATCATTGAAACCTTAAAACAGAGCGGAAAGATCATTTCGATCGATCTTGTTGAGGTAAATCCTAGAAAATCTGGGGCAGTAGAGACTGTGGCTTTAGCTCAAGATGTCTTGCAGGCATTTTTGAAATAAAAATAACAGTTAATAACTTCTCTTGCTAGATATTACCTTTTATGATTTAATTATATAAAACATTAAAAAAGTAATATGAAAGTAGCTACCCAAATCTCCACGCAAATCCTTGACCTTACTAATCGACGAAGGCAAGAAGAAGAAGATCTAATTTTCAATGAAAAACTTTTGTGGTGGTCTGAAAAGACAGAACAAGAGAAACACATGCTTACCTTGTCTATGGAGGAAATAAAGAGTACTCTTTTGATGGCAACATTTGCTTTTGACGAAGGATATTTAATAGGAGCAGCTGGTATCTTTTTACCAAGAACATGGAATCAATCAGAACCTTATTTTAAAGGAAGAAAAGTTGTTGAAATAGGGACAAATTTTGTTTTACCTGAATACAGAAATCAGGGGATAGGCACACAATTAATTGAAGAAAGATTAATTTTCGCTAAAAAACAAAATTGGGTTCCGGTAAGTATTAGTAGTAATGAGATAGTCCAAAAAGCTTTTGTCAGACTTGGAGGTTCTCTTATGGAAGACGACCCAGAGCACTACGCCGATCTTATTGATCAATTGTGCTTACGATGCACTACCAAAAAAGATGAATGTAGTTGCTGCCCTTTGGCTGCTAATTGTGCTTGGATTTTTTTAAACAACCCTCACGATTAATTCTTAAAGAAATGAAAACTGATGCTTTAAAAATTGCCAACTACTCAGACCTTAAAATCGTTCTGACTGTAGAATCTAATGAAGAGATGGTCAACATCTCTGAACTGCTAAAAAATTGTGTATGTGTGTATTTACCCCAATCACAAGACATGATACGGTATGTCGGAAATGATCTTTGGGTCAGAAAAAGTGTTGCTGAAAAGCTTTCACGAATTTCTAACACATTACAATCAATACTTCCTGATCATAAACTGAAAATTGTGTACGGATATCGTCATTTGGAAATTCAAAAAGATCGTTTTCTAAAAAGAAAAGAAGATCTACGAAAAATTCATCTAATGATGGATGAAGAGGACCTAAATGAATTAGCAAACACACAAACAGCTAACCCTGAAACTGCAGGACATCCGACCGGGGGAGCCGTGGATATTACTATTACAACCCCTGATGGTGACTTGGACATGGGAACAGAATATGCTGATTTTTCTAAAACAGAAGAAATCAAAACATTCTGTCCTTATCTGACCGAGACACAAAAACATAACAGGGAATTACTTCACGACTTGATGGTTGCCGAAGAATTTGCTCCATTTTATGGAGAATGGTGGCACTTTTCATATGGCGACAAAGAATGGGCCTGGTTTTACGATAAACCTCACGCTATTTATAGCCAGCTCAATTTTCAAACCATAAATTAATTTGTATTTTTTAAAAAAATAAAAAAAACTTTCTTAACCGGAAGTTTTTTTATTTGCCAAAACTATACTCTACAGCTCTTTGAGCGAGGATTTTGATGGTATTCAATAGAGGTATTGAAGCACGATCTTTATTAATAGCCAAAGGTAATTCAGTGCAGCCTAATATTACTGCTTCAGCACCATCATTTTTCATTCTTTCAATTATTGTTTGCAATGTTTCTTCTTCTCGGGAACCTTGTTTTCCACTCATTACTGACAAAATAACATTATCAAGTAATTGCTGTTCGTTATCTGTAGCAATAATGCATTCTATATTTTCATTTTTTAATTTTTGTTCATACAAACCAAGATGTCGCGTGCTGGCTGATGAGATCACTCCTATTTTTTTATACTCTGCCTTTGTTGCTTCTGAGATAGTTGATTCAACAATACTTATGAGAGGAATTGCAATTGAGGCTCTGAGTTCGTCTACAAAATGATGCACCGTGTTACAGGGCATTACAATAAAATCTGCCCCCCAGCTCTCAAGCTTTTTAACATCATCAATAAGTTGTTTTTTAACCAGATCCATGTCTGCAAAACCAGTCTCAGTAAATCCTTCCAGAGCAGTATTGTATAAATAAATTTTAGGAAAATCAGTGTCTTGCTCAGCACCGTATTTTTCCTGTGACATCCTTATTATATCACCAAAAAAATCTACAGTGACAGCAGGACCCATCCCCCCAAGAATTCCAATAATTTTTTTATCTTTCATATTTATAAATATATCACTTTGGGTAGATTACACAATAACTTGCTTTTATTATTTTGTGTGATATAATATTTAAAAATAAATTTGCTAATTATAATAAAAAAATGGAAACAAAAATGACATGCAAGATAAGAAAAAATGATATCATGCTCACTTCTCCTTTCAAGTATTTCTTAGATACTTTGGAATTTCTACCTTATTCAAAAATCACTATTACTGACTCTGAAGGTATGGAAGGTCATGGAGAGATAGCTCATGCTGTTGATATTAACGGCGAGATACAGAGTGGAGCCTACGGTTTTGAATCAATACTCAACTATATTTTTAATAACTTTGATAGTGTTTCTACACTAAAAGATATACAAAATATTATGAAATATTGTCGCTTGAATATAAGCCACAATACTGGTTTACTATGTGGGGTAGAACAAGCATTGTTTGATATCTTGAGCCAAAAAACAGGTAAAAACCTAACTGAAATTCTTGGTGGTGATAGTAAAAACAAGGAAGTTTTTATTCAAATTACCGTTCCAATGAAAAAAACTTTTGAATTGTATAAACAAAGTGTTGATGAGATATTTAAAAAGCATCATCCGAAATTTATAAAATTCAAAGTTGGCATTGATCTACCCTTAGAATCTGAAGTTCTTCATTACTGTAGAGCATTGGATTCTAAAGTAAGTATCTCCATTGACGCCAATCAAGCTTTTACGAAATACAAAGACGCATTGGTTTTTCTAGAAAAGATCGCTGACGTAGACATTTCTTGGGCTGAGCAATTACTTGCTAAAGATGATTTAGCTGGAATGGGGTATTTACAAGCAGGTACTGATGTTTTATTGATGGCAGATGAATCACTGCATACGCCTCTTGAAGCAAACTATTTTTGCCAAAATAATCTTGCTGATTGTTTTAATATTAAACTTGCTAAAACTGGTGGAATATTAAAAGCCCTTGAAATCATTAAAATTGCTGAGTCTTCTGGTAGAAAGGTAATGTTGGGCAGCATGCTTCATGGGAAGCTTGGTATTGAATACAATTTGGCTTTTGCCTTAAGTCAGAACTTTATTACTCATGATTTCTTCAGTTATTTTAATGTTATTGAAACGAAAGATCTTGGTTATATAAATTCAGACTTATCTGTATCAGGTCAATCATTGTTTACATAAAACTTAGATTTAGTATTAAAACAGTTGCTATATTACACCGCAACTGTTTTTTTTAATGAATAACTCTTTACATCTTACCACATTCTGCTATGATTATCGTATTATTATTTTATCGTGTGAGGGTTGAGATACCTATACACCATAATTAGAAATGACCAAAAAATCAGTTAGTTCACGTAAACTTTGGAAGCTTGGGGCTACCGAGTTCAATACTCAATATTTTGATTACAGCAAGGAGGGTGACTTGATAATCAAAGAAGGGCACAATATTTACAATGTGCGATATCTTGCGGATAAATTCGGTACTTCACTCGAAATACTTTTACCATTCGTAGTGGAGGAAAGACTCGAGGATTTCCTAGACCTTACACAAGTTTTATCAAAGAAAGTGGGCTACAAAGGTAAATTCTTTTACCATTACCCAATGAAGGTAAACCAGAACAAGGAGATAGTAATGTCTATAGTAGGTGAGGGCGCGCATTTGGAAACTTCATCTTACAATGATTTGTATTTAATAAAAAAGATGCTTGAGCAGGAAAAATTTAATCCTGAAATACGCATACTTTGCTCTGGTCCAAAGACTGACAAATACATAAATCTTATCGACGACTTGCAACACAAAGGTGTTAAAGTCTTTCCTCTTATCGAAGGGCCAAATGAATTAAAATTCCTACAGCACTCTAAATACGATGTGGGTATTCGCCTAGACATGCCAGTAAAAGCTGAATCGTATTGGAACAAAGCTATCGACCGATTTGGTTTCGGTGCAAAGGAAATATTGGAAATGGGTAAATTCAAGAATCTAAAAATCCTGCACTATCACATAGGTTCACAAATCGAGAAATTGTCCGATGTATTAGGTCCAATAAAATACGCTTTAGATGTGTATTTCAAATTAAAAGAGATCAATCCATCACTCGATACTCTGGATATTGGTGGGGGTATGCCAATACCATACACAAGAAAGAAGGGTTACCCTGTAGATAAATTAATGGAGAAGATATTAAAGCTTATAAAAGTTGAAGCTGAAAAAAGAGGTGTCCCTCACCCAAATTTAGTTTGTGAATGGGGTCGTTATATCGTAGCCCCTGCTCAGATAACAGTATTTAAAATAATTGACACAAAACCAATTAATAATAAGAAAGCTGAAGCAAAGAAATGGTATGTAATAGATGGTAGCTTTATGAATGACTTGCTCGATACTTGGGCTATTGGACAAAAGTGGGCCATTGCTCCGGTCAACAACAAAGGGGATACTGACCTAAATGAAGTCTGGCTAGCTGGATCATCATGTGACAGCGACGACATATATACTGGTACAAATGGATCAGTCACATTACCAGATTATGACTCCAACAGTAGCGGTGACCCTATGTATATAGCAGTATTTGATACTGGAGCATATCAGGATCCATTAGCAGCTCATCATTGTATGCTATCATCACCACTAAAATTAATTGTGGAAAATGGCCATATCGTAATAGCTCGCAAAAGAGAAACAGCTGATGATGTGGGTAAAAGTTTCGGCTGGTAGACCCGCACACTTATTTTTATATTGCTAGATGTTTTGCTCTTGATATAATAGAATAAGTAAGTTTTTAGTTTTAGACATTATCAATATTTAGAATAATTTATACTTTCGCATAACTATATAAAAATAAGTGTGCGGGTAAACAAATATGACAAATTTACCAACGTTAGAATTTATATTAAAAAATTACAAGAATTTTAATTCTCGTGCTACACGTGATGCATTGATTGCCTACTGGCGTCATGTAGAGGGTGGAGGCAAGATGTTCTGGGCAGTTGCTGGTGCAATGTCTTCTGCACAGCTAGGTATCACGCTTGCACCTGCTATACGCGCAGGGTTAATACATGGTATGTCTGTTACAGGGGCAAACCTCGAAGAGTCACTTTTCCGCCTTGTAGCTCACAACTCTTATAAAGATTTTCCAGATTATCGATACTTTACAAAAGAAGATGATACCAAAATCCTCGAAGACAGGATGCGCCGTGTGACAGATACTAGTATTCCCGAAGATGAGGCTTTCCGTGCAGTGGAGAAGCATATTGTCCCAATGTGGGAAGAAGCTACAAAGAATGGTACACGTCGATTCTGGCATGAATATTTCTATGATTTGATCCAGATGATCGACAAAGAAAAACACGAAGGTAAAGCAGACGAATGCTGGCTCCTTGCAGCTGCGGAAAATAATATTCCAATAGTTGTACCAGGGTACGAAGATTCTACATTTGGAAATATATTTGCATCTCATGTGAAGCATGGTGATGCTAGTGCATCAATTGCCAAAAGTGGTATTGAATACATGGGTGAATTATATGACCAATATCAGAAATTATCTGAAGGGCAGGGGATTGGATTCTTTCAAATTGGTGGCGGAATTGCCGGCGATTTCCCAATATGCGTAGTACCATCACTCAAATACGATATGGAATTGGAAGCGAAACCTTGGGCATATTTCTGTCAGATATCTGACTCTACAACTTCATATGGCTCATACAGTGGGGCAACACCAAACGAGAAGATCACTTGGGACAAATTAACTCAAGACACTCCAATGTTCGTAGTAGAATCTGATGCTACAATAGTAGCTCCACTTATACTTACAGCACTTTTGGAAATGAAATCCAACCCAGAGCAAGCAAATAAGCTTATTGAACAATACAGTAAATAACAAATTACTACACTCCAGTTGTAGTAAAAAGTACAATAAAACCCCTAAATAAAGGGGTTTTATTGTACTTGACATAGTATACATAAATGTGTTATTATATAATAAATAAGTAACTTACAGTAATGAAAAGAATAATATTAGTACTAATCACATTATTTATTGGGTATTTTTCAAATGCTCAAAAAGAAGAAAAGCAGGATACTCATGAAGCATTGATTTTCATGAAAAACAGTCTAGCAAAAGATTCTTCTGTTAAAGAAAAGATGTCTCTACAAGAATTTGTAATGACATACTTTGAAGTCAGAAATGACTCCTTGTATTCTAAATTTCCATTTCTGTATGAATTCCATCGTTCAGAAATCAAAAATACAATGACAGTTTGTATCTATCATTGTGAAAAATGTAAAATTTTACCAGTCAACAAAAGCGATCTGATAAAAGTAAAAGAAGAGAAATTAGAAATAAATGGTGAACCACACATAATCGTGGAGATAACCATGTAACTCACAAAAAACAAAATGGCCATAGAATTTAAATTCTATGGCCATTTTTTTATTTCAATTTATTTTTAAACTTATTTGCTACTAAACTATATAGTAATTGTGCTGCACCATATTCAGTAAGAACACTTTCTTCTTGTGGAGACACTTCTACTATATCAGCGCCTATTAAATTCTTAGTACTACTTACTTTGTCGAGCAACTCCACACCATACCACCATTCAAGCCCACCTTGGACAGGAGTACCTGTTCCTGGCATAAAGCTCGGATCAAATCCATCTACATCAATTGTAATATACACATATTTTGTTTTGATAGATTTTAATACTTCAGCTACTGTCGGAATTTTCTTGCCATTACCAAATTCAAAGACAGAGATTGTCTTTTTATTTTTTGTAAAATAGTCATATTCCATTTCGGCATAAGTACGTATTCCGACTTGAACAAGATTGTAACCAAGCTCATGAGTACGACGCAATACACATGAATGCGCTAGATTAGTAGGGTCATCACTATAATCTGAATCATCATTGCGCAAATCGCAATGAGCATCTATTTGTAATACTGTTACATCTTTTGGGTTATATTTATGAGATAGTGCAGTAAGTAAGCCAAGTGATACAGAATGCTCGCCACCAAGCAGAAAAACAAATTTACCAGCATCTATTAATTTACTAGACTCATTTTGGATTTTCTCAAGTGCTTTTGCTGGAGTAAGGGAACTTATATTACCTAAATTTTTTTCTGCAATTTTTATAAAATCTGAGGGCCTATTTTTATATTTACGGTCAAAAAGCTCAAGCTTACTGTCGAGCATATTAAGTATTGCTTTCGGCCCATTTGCTGTACCCTTACGGCTTGAAGCTGTTTTTTCATATGAAGCTGTTAGGATTACAACATCTGCGTTTTCCACCTTTTTACCCTGATTTATTATTGTATCTATCATTGAAATTAAAATTAAATATTTAATATAAAGTAATAGTATCAAAATATACTTAATTTGCAATTTTTATTTATATTTTTATGTTACAATACATTCATGAATTGGTTTTTATTAGCATTAGGAGCTCCATTTTTATGGGCATTGGTCAATATATTTGACCAATATTTAGTAGCTAAATATTCCACTAGTGAACGCGGCTCAGGAGGGCTCGTATTATTCTCTAGCCTTATTGGTATATTTATAGCTTTGGGTATTTATATATTTAACCCAGATGTATTTGCTATACCATTACTAGACAAAATATTACTATTGATTACTGGGTTTATTACAATAATATGGATCATATTATACCTATTTACAATTGAAATAGAGGAGATATCAGCACTTGTACCATGGTTCCTGACAGTTCCAGTATTTGGGTATCTTCTTGGATATATATTTTTAGGTGAGACATTAACACAAAACCAACAGATAGGGTCACTTATTGTATTACTAGGTGTTGGGATTATATCAATCGATTTCAAAAACAAGAGACATTTCAAATGGAAGCCTGCACTATACATGTTAACGGCCTGTTTATTAATATCTATTGTAGGTATTATATTTAAATACGTAACAATAGAAGATAATTTTTGGGTATCATCATTCTGGGAATACGTAGGCTTAGGTATTACTGGAATATTTATATATATATTTGTACCGAAATATCGTAAAGAATTCATGAATATGAATAAGTTGGGTGGTAAATCCATATTCAGTTTAAATATAATCAGCGAACTTATGACAGTAGCAGGTAATATGCTAACAAACTTTGCCTTATTATTAGCACCTGTGACCATGGTGTATTTAGTAGGTAGTTTCCAACCAGCGATACTTTTGATAATGACTATTATCGGAACTTACAGCTTTCCAAATATCATAAAAGAAGATACAACAATGAGCGTATTGCTACCTAAAATAATATCTATAATTATCACAATATGTGGCAGTATAGTACTTTTTAACTAGTAATATGATAAAATAATAAATACATATGCCTGAAGAAATAAATAATCCAAAAAGTAAATTTTTAATAACATTAATAATAAGTTGTATTTTATGTATTTCAGCGATGTTTTACATATTTTATTACAAACAGGATTTTCAATTTATAGTAGAGACCTCTTGTGACCCAACTAGCCAAACATGTTTTTATCGTGATTGCTCTCTCTTAGAAACAGAGTGTCCACCAAATAACTATTCTTATTACAAGAGTTACAATATAAATGCTGCAGATTTTAAATATTGTTCAAATGAGGATTGTAAAAATGTTTGTGAATCAGGTTCGATACAATGTGAAGAAAACCAGTGTACTGAAGATGATATAAATACAGGTGTTTGTACTGTACCTGTTATCGAGACATCGCCAATAGAAACAGAAATATAATATATGTATTCTGAAAATGATTACAATGAAATAATGTCAGACAAAACTCTATTCAATAGCGTAGTATATACTCCATTATCAAAGGCTTTAGAAATACTAGAAGAGAGGCGTAATAACAAAGAACTAGTAAAAAAAGTCACTGAATTACTCAATGGCGATATACCAGAATGTCTATCAAATGGTGATAAGTGTGGTGTTCAATTCAGGCAAATAGCAACACCGAATGTGGATGCGCAACATTTCATTAAAATAACTTCAGATAATAATTTAAAATCTGTTTTTTTTGAATATCTGCAAGATAAATTTACTTCAAATAACAATTTTAAACATTCACTTGGGCAACTTAGAATAAATAACGGTATTGATAAAAATGGTACATACAAAATGGAAAAAGTTACTGTTGTGGATTTTAGTAAATGTGATGGTAAAAAAATATGTGACGTAAAAACACACAACGAAGAGTCTTTGTTAGATTTACACAGAAAACTTTTTAAATTTATAAATAATGACCATAGTAATATAATATTATATGATCTATCTGAATGGCTCACCAGAAATGGTAAAATTCCAGATTTATACTATAAAAAATTTTTCTTATTATTTTTATGCCATGGAATTTTATTTGAAAATTTTTTAACCACAGGATCAGATGCAAATTTTTCAAGAAACGTAATCTTACCAGCTATAGAATATGTATACAATGAAACTAAGCAAAAACCATTAATAGTACCGATACCACCAATGGATACTGAAGATGATGAAAATTGGATATCTTATCATAGTGATATTAAACAAATAATAAAAAAAATATGAACGAAGCAAATACATTAATTAATACATGCTATGTACTAACTCAAGATATTCGAGTTATTGCGGCATATTCACACTTGATACCGGTAGTACTTTCTTTACTATTGGCTATATTTGTAGCTGTTAAAGCAAAATTTAATTTATTTTCAAAAATATTCCTTACTTTCGTATCATTTATATCCCTATGGTTAATTGGTGATTATATAATATGGACATCAAGTAACTACACTTTGATATATTTCGTATGGTCATTCCTGTTATATGTAGAGATAGTTTTCTTCATACTAGCGATGTATTTTGCTTTTGTATTCGTACGAGAAAAAGATCTTTCCAGAGGAATAAAAATTTTATTTTTTGCTATTACAATAGTTCCATTAGTATTCACAATAATGAAAGAATCAGTATTAGGCTTTGACCAATCTGCATGTGAAGCTATCAACAATACATTCCTAGATAATTACAAATTATTTATCGAAAGTGGTGTTGGGTTGACAATATTTGCTTATTTCGTCACATCAATATTCAAAAAACAAGACTCCAAGAACAAGATTGCACGCTTAGTAGTACTTGGTAGCATATTATTATTTATATCAGTTTTTGGAGTTAGTGAATATATATCCTCATCAACAGGTATATATGAGATCAATCTTTACAGCTTATTTGTATTACCGATTTTCTTGATTGCTATTATTTATGCCGTTTTTGAATTAGATATATTTAATTTCAAAATATTAGGTACTCATTATCTAGTAGTTGGTCTCGTAATACTTTCTGGAGGTCAATTATTTTTCGTAAATAGTACAGGTGATAAGCTCCTAACAATACTTACTGTCTTATTAACTGTTGGATTAAGCTTTATTTTATTTAGAAATCTAAAAAAAGAATCTGATCAGAGAGTCCGTATTGAAAATTTGTCAAAAGACCTAGAAGCTTCAAAAATGCGCCTTGAAGATACAAATTTGAAACTTGAAAAAGCTAATGACAAACTCAAGGAACTTGATAAATTAAAGACTGAATTCCTGTCACTGGCTTCACATCAACTTCGTAGCCCACTAACTGCTATCAAAGGTTATTCATCAATGCTTGTAGAAGGGGATTTCGGAAAGATAAACGATAAAGCCAAAGAAGCTGCTGATCGTATATTCACATCGAGTTCCAACCTAGCTATTGTTGTAGAGGATTTCCTAAGTGTATCGAAAATAGAATCAGGTGGTATGAAATACGAAATGATTGACTTTGATTTCGCTGAAATTGCAGAAAGTATGGCAAAGGATTTATCTGTAACAGCTGAAAAGAAAGGATTGAAGTTAACATACAGTAATGATAAATCAGCACCATACAAAGTACATGGTGACAAAGGTAAACTCCAACAAATAATATTGAACTTTATAGATAATTCTATTAAATATACAAAAGCTGGTAGTATCGATATCAATTTGTCACACAAAGACGGTAAAGTGCACCTTGCTATCAAGGATACTGGTATGGGTATGACTCCTGAAATAAAGGCTAAATTATTCCAAAAGTTTGCTCGTGGTGAAGGTGGCAAAGTAAACCCAGGAGGGTCAGGACTTGGATTGTATTTAGCAAAAGAAATAGCTAAAGCTCACAAAGGGGACATAGGAGTAGATTCACCAGGATTAAATCTAGGTTCTATCTTCTGGTTAGAACTTAATTCCGTAAAGTAATTATATAAATAAAAATCCCAGACTTGGTCTGGGATTTTTATTTATATTTTAGTTAATTTGTAGCCTTCAGGTGTGTCTTTGACAACATAATCGTGGGCTTCGATTTTAGCGCGTAGGCGGTCACTCTGTTCATAATCACCCAACTTGCGCATAGCATCACGTTCCTCTGCAAGCCTCACTACCTCATCGGGGATATATTCTTGTATTATGATTTGATCTATTTCAAATCCAAATACTTTATCAAAATCAAGCAATGTTGCACGTTTGTCCGAGTCGGAAACTGAATCATCTTTTAACAAATCATACATTAAAGCTACAGCTTTTGGACAATTAAGATCATCATCCATGAAGTCAACAAATTTAGCTTTATACTTATCCTGCACCTGACCAGATTTATCATCTCCTAGGGCTATAAACGCCTCACGGAGCCTTGCTAGGGCTGTATCTGCACCTTTTACCGTATCAATGCTCAAATTTACTTGTGTGCGATAATGCGCTGTATATAACCACATACGGTAACCAAGAGGCGTGATGCCTTTATCTATCAAGTCACGTAGCGTATAGAAATTGCCAGCAGATTTAGCCATCTTTTTACCTTCAACCAATAGCCACTCACTGTGCATCCAATATTTAGCAAAATCCTGATTTGTGACACATTCACTTTGAGCTATCTCGTTTTCATGATGGGGAAACATGTTATCAACTCCGCCAGTATGAATATCAATACTATTACCAAGCTCACTTGTTGCCATTGCGGAACATTCAATATGCCAACCAGGGCGCCCTTTACCAAGAGTTGTATCCCAGAATACTTCACCATCTTCTTCACCCCAAGCTTTCCATAATGCAAAATCTTGAGCATTATCCTTGTCATATTCGTCACTTGCCATGCGCCCTTTTGCATTTTCTTTCAAAGTTGATAAATCTAAATGTGATAATTTACCATAACTAGTAAAACTAGATATCTTGAAATACACGGAACCATCGTCACCTTTATATGCATGTCCACTTACGAGCAAACTTTCGATCATTTTTACCATAGCCTGTATATAGTTTGTAGCTTTGGTGTATTTATTTGCAGGAATAATATTTAATGAATCACGATCTTTGTAAAATTCGTCAGTATAAAATTCAGTAAATTCTTGTAGTGTCTTTCCTTGTAGAATAGAATTCTTTATTGTTTTATCATCTATATCAGTGATATTCATAACATGATCCACTGTGTACCCTCGGTAATTTAAATACCTTTTCAGCATATCACCGAATATAAATGTGCGGTAATTACCAATATGAGGGTAGTCGTATACTGTTGGACCACATGTATAGAGCTTGACATCTGTGCCATTTAGTGGCTCAAATGCCTCCTCTGTACGACTCATTGTATTATAGATATTTAAAGCCATTTTATTATCATATCACATATATGCCTGTCTTAGAATATGATATATGCATGTCCGAGCTTGCATTTTTCAAAACTTTAGGGTAATATGGGGCCTATGGAATTTGCAGTAATAGAAACAGGTGGAAAACAATACAAAGTCGCAGTAGGCGATACTTTAAAGATCGAAAAGCTCGATGGTGAATTTGCTGTAGGCGACAAGATTACTTTTGATAAAGTTATGCTTGTAGATAACGGTAAAGACACATCTATCGGTATGCCTTACATAGATGGTGCAAAAGTAGAAGCACTTTTCCAGCGTGCAGGCCGTAATGCAACTATCCGAGTTATGAAATACAAGCAAAAGAGCCGTTACAAAAAAGTAAATGGCCACCGCCAACCATTCATAGAAGTAAAGATTGCTGCTATCAAATAAAATCTAATCTAAATAGTAAAACCCCTCATTTTTAATGAGGGGTTTTACTATGGACAAATATTATACAAGGAGTACTATTTAATTAAGTACAATCTTTAAAAAAAATGGAAGCACACAAACAAACAAATTCTGCATTTCCTGAAACAAGACCTTCAGATGTTGCAAAAGTTAACTGGAAATTGATTATATTCTTAGTAATTTTAATAGGAGCATCTATTATTGATATAAAATTGCATTATTAGCATTACGATGAAAGAAAAAAATTAGAAATGACAAATTGCAATAATTTGTCATTTTTTTATTACCTATTGCTTTTTTATTAGTATATGCTATAATACGAACAAAAGAAGTTGTCAATGGATGTTTGGTTTTCTTAGATCTGATGAATCATTATAAGATTCTCGATAACCAAACATCTAACAAAAAATGAACAAAAATAACCTATTAATTTTTGTACTATTCTTCTGTAGTAGTACCTTGAAAACATTTTCACAAGAACATCACCCAGAACCTGAGACTAAACTAGAAATGGAACAGGAGTTGTATCCTGTTGATTTAGTAAATCTTTATTCAAATTTAATCAAAGTGGAAACATTGATTGATCTGTATAAAAGGAATAGTATCAACTATGGACTTCGTAGTTTTGTGAATACTAATTACCATACGAAGGGTGATACCTTCAATGACATGGTAATGTATACACAATCTTATGTGGGGAAAGGATTTTTTGCAATGGGTGCCGAAATCGGATCTATAGCAAAAAAAGATTATATTTCATTCGGTCCACAAATGGTCATTTATGACAAATGGGGCTTTGAAAGATTATCTATACACACAAGAATATGGCCCAAATACATCCTTGGCGCCGAGTATACAACAATAGAATGGAAAGAAAAATTATCTTCTACTGGAATGTTTCGATATATCCCGCAAACTGGTCAATTTATTGGCCAAGCATCTGTGTGGTATACACTAAATCAACATTTTAATTTTGGAATTGAGTACGAATTCAATAACTCAAAAATCCATCATGAAGAAAGCGAAATTTTTATCGGAACAAAATTCTTTTTTTCAAAATAAAAACTTTTATAAAACGGCGGTTCCATATGGAGCCGCTTTTTTAATTTCTATTCAATAAAGCATTCTTGATTGTCTCAGAGTCAGAATATTCAAGCTCAGTACCAGTAGAAAGCCCTCGACCGAAACTTACAATATTTAAATTATATTTATCAGCAAAAGGGGACAAGAGCTGACGCAAATAAAGATCAGTATGTTCACCTTGAGGGTTAAGCGATAGGGCAATTATTATCTCTTTCAATCCTTCACTCTTTGCTCTTTCCTCTACTTTTTTCAATAATTCATTTGTACGAACAAAACTTGGAGTATCTTTTGTAACCACGGGTACAAGGCCACCGAGTACAAAATACATACCTTTGTAGGTTTTACTCTTTTTTATATTCTCATAATCAGCATCTTTCTCAACTATTAGTAGTGTCGTGTGGTCGGCTTCGATGTTTGAGCATACTTCGCAAATTCCAACGGCTGGAGATTGATAGAATCGATAACACGAAGTGCATTGCTTGATTTGATTTTTTAAAGTTTGTATATCATCACCGAGCGATTTTACATACACAGGATTCTTGTGTAATAGGAAATACACGAATCGCTTTGCTTGACGTTCGCCTATACCTGGGAATTCTTTGAACTTTTCTGCAAGTTGTTGTATTGGATCCATGTGGTTAGTTTATAGTAATTAGTTTCTCGGTTCTAGTAAGATTAAAACATATCAATATCAGAATGTTGTTTTGGTGAAAATGCATCCATATTATTTTTCTCTATTGTCATGAAGGTTGTTGTCTTTTCATCGAAATACAATTCAACACGACCCACAGGACCATTACGATGCTTTTCTATCAATATTTCAGCGATATTTGTCTTTTCACTTTCGTCTTTACCCTTATCTTCACGATGGATAAACATAACTACGTCGGCGTCTTGTTCGATAGATCCAGAATCACGCAAGTCTGACAATCGAGGTTTACCTCCACGGGCTTCCACCGCACGAGAAAGCTGTGACAATGCTATAACAGGTACATCGAATTCCTTTGCTAGACCTTTCAATGAGCGAGATATTTCAGTCACTTGGTTTACCATACTGTCATAATTCTTACTTGTAGACATCAACTGTAGGTAGTCGACAATAATCAACCCGATACCGTGTTCAGCCTGAATACGCCTGCATACTGAACGCATACGCACGATAGAGTTACCAGCTTGGTCATCTATAAATATAGGGGCTTTTGCCAATTTATCCAATGAGTCACGAATTTGAGCAAAATCCTTTTCTGATGACAAATTACCTGTACGCAAATTCCATGCATTTACACGACTCTCGGCAGCAAGCATGCGGTCAACAAGTTGCTGTGAACTCATTTCCAGTGAGAATATAACAGTAGGTGTACCATGATTACTAGCCGCTTGACGAGCAATATCCAAGGCTAGTGTTGTTTTACCCATCGAAGGACGAGCGGCGAGGATGATAAGGTCAGATTTTTGCAATCCAGCCAAATATTGATCCAAATCTGTAAATCCAGTTGGGATACCACGAAGTTGACCTTTTGTCTCATGCAATTTCTCCAACCTTTCCCAAGCTTCAGGCAATGTGTCCTTCAATGAAGTAAAAGTCTTACCACGTGAAGGTGATGATATACCCATAACCCTTTTTTCTGCTTGATCTAATGCTTCATAAATATTATCTACATTTTCTTGGAAGCCAATTACTGAGATATCGTCTCCAGCCTCAATAATGCTACGCAAAATATATTTCTTATGCACAATATCTGCATAGTGACGGATATTAGTAGATGCAGGTACTGCATTGGTTAGCTCGGTTAAGTAATTCATACCACCGATTGAATCGAGTTGATTCCTCTCGGATAATTTTTGTGATACAGACAGCATATCGATAGGTTCACCGCGAGCTGATAATTCGAGCATGATATTCCAAACATCTTTGTGCTTTGCCGCATAAAATGAATCAGACTCAACAACATCTGTTACTTCATGTATAGCTCCTGGGCGCAACATTATAGAGCCAAGGACCGCTCGCTCGGAATCTAGGGCCTGTGGGGGAACTCTTCCATTTAATTTTTTATCTGACATAGTAATGATTGTAACATATTTACAAAAAGGCCAAATCTGTAAAATAGGATAAGTCCGTTAATAAAATGTGCATAAAAAATCGGGATTTGATATAATAAATATATGAAAAAGATATTACTTTCAGGTATACAACCTAGCGGAAAATTGCATATAGGCAACTATTTCGGTGCAATAAAACAATTTACAGACATGCAAGATAATTATGACTGCCGAATATTTATAGCAGATTTTCATGCAATGACTACAGTTCAAGACAAATCAACTCTTGCGTCAAATATCCTAGATATTGCTATGGACTATTTAGCATGTGGACTAGACCCAGCAAAGGTAATATTGTTCAAGCAATCCGACTTACCAGAAGTTACTGAATTGACTTGGTATTTTAATTGCATTACCACTATGCCATATCTCGAACGTGCAACATCCTACAAAGACGCAAATCAAAAAGCAAAAGAGGTGACCGTAGGATTATTTGACTATCCAATACTAATGACTGCTGATATTCTAATCCAAGATGCTGATGTTGTTCCTGTAGGTGCTGACCAAAAGCAACATGTGGAATACGCTCGCGACACAGCAGGTAAATTCAATAATATATATGGTGAGGTATTCAAACTACCCGAACCTCTGATACTAAAAGAAGTTGCCATAATTCCCGGTGTAGATGGTAGAAAAATGAGCAAGAGTTACGGTAACACTATTCCACTATTTGGTTCTGATGAAGAAATCAAAAAGGCTGTCATGAGTATAGTCACTGATTCAAAGAGCCCAGATGAGCCAAAAGATCCAGATACTTGCAATATATACGCACTACAAAAGTTATTTATGAATGAAAATGATTTACAATCTTTGCGCAAACGCTATACCGAAGGAGGCCTAGGTTACAAAGAAGCAAAAGATATGTTGTTAGCAAATGTTTTAGCATTTATACAACCAATGCGTAACAAACGCGAAGAATTAGAAAAAAACAAAGATAAAGTTTTAGAAATACTAAAAGAAGGCAGTAAAAAAATAAGAGAAATTACTAGCAATAAAATGCAAACAGTTCGTAATTCTGTTGGAACAAATATATATGAAATACATTAGAATACTCATCACAGTAATTATCGGGCCTATATATGTATTACTAAATACAGGCTTGATGCGTTTACAAGGGTGGTATTTCCCAATATACGATAGTGATAGAATCTTATATTTTCTATTTCTTCCATTTTACTGGATATATGTAGGACTAGTATTTATTGTATCTATTCCATATGAAATGTTTATTGCAGTAGATTTGCATTAAAATAAAAGCTTTAAAATTAAGTGTTTTTGTGATAAATTATAATAATATGACTAACAGAACATACATAAAAGATTTAGAAAATAAAGTAGGAGAAGAGGTAACAATAGCAGGGTGGCTCGATGTGCGTCGCGACCAAGGCAAGATGATATTCGTAGACATGCGTGACGTATCAGGTATCGTACAAGGTGTTATATTACCCATGCATACCGAAGCCCTAGAAGTTGGCAAGACTATCCGCCCAGAATGGGTGCTAAAAGTTACAGGCAAAGTAAATGCCCGCCCAGAACGTAATATCAAAGAGGGTGTACTAAACGGCGCTATCGAGTTAGAAGTTACAGGGATAGAGGTTGTAAGTGAAGCCATTGATCTACCTTTTGCAAATGATGCTGAATTAAATCTAGATACTTTGCTTGATTACAGACCACTAACACTTCGTCGTACACGCGAACAAGCAATATTCAAAACTCAACATGTTATATTGAGTGCGTTTCGTGAATATTTAAATTCACAGAACTTTACCGAATTCCAAGCCCCAAAGATAGTTGGCGATGATGCCGAAGGTGGAACCGAGGTATTTAAATTTGATTATTTTTATGGCAAGACTGCTTCGCTTGCAACAAGTCCACAATTATACAAACAGATGATGGTAGGAGTATTCGAGCGTGTCTATGCTGCAGGACCTCAATTCCGAGCTGAAAAACATGCAACAAGTCGCCACTTGAACGAAATATCGATGCTTGATTTCGAAATGGGATTTATTGATTCACATGTAGACGTGATGAATATGTTAGCAAATACATTGCGCCACATAGTAAAGAATGTAGGTGAGCAATCTGCAAAAGAATTAGCATTATTTAATATTGATCTACCAAAAGCACCTATGGATTTTCCTGTTATGAAATTACGTGAAGCTCAAGAGCTTATAAAAAAAGAAACTGGTAAAGATACAGTGGGTGAGCCAGATCTAGAACCAGAAGACGAACGTTGGCTTTGTGAATATGCATCACAGAATCTAGATAGTGATTTTGTATTTATAACTCACTATCCTGTATCAAAGCGTCCTTTCTATACAATGGAAGATATGGATGACAAAGGTAACACAAAGAGCTTTGACTTATTATTCCGAGGTGTAGAAATAGTCTCAGGATCACAACGTGTACACAATTACGATATGTTAGTAGACAAGATCAAGAGCAAGGGTCTCGATCCAGAGAAGTTTGATTTCTATCTTATGGCATTTAAATACGGCTTACCTCCACATGGTGGTATAGGTATGGGGCTCGAACGCTTAACTCAAAAATTCCTCGGTATAGAGAATGTAAAGGAGGCGACGCTTTTCCCTCGTGATATTAATCGTATCGATAAAAAACTCTCAGAATAAATGGATGAAAATACTACTCATTCAACATACACTGTAAAAGCAGGCTCGTTCGAAGGCCCACTAGAGCTTTTGTTGTCATTGATTGAGGAAAGGAAATTCTTTGTAAACGAACTTTCATTAGCATCGGTTACCGACGACTATATAAAATACATAAAGAGCATAAATCACGAAAACGCAGACAAGAGAATTGCGGATATTTCTGCATTTATAATTGTGGCTGCAACTTTGATTCTAATAAAAAGTAAGTCACTTTTACCAAACCTAGCACTAACCGATGAGGAGGAGAGCAAGATCGAAGACCTTGAAACAAGGCTAAAATTATATCAAATAATCAAGAACGCAAGCTTAGATATAAAATCCATCTATGGTACCCAAGTCATATTTACCGCACCAGAAAACAAAAATACATCGACAGTATTTAGCCCTGATGACAGGATAACAACTTCACTCATATCCAGCTGTATAGAGAGCGTAATTTCAAATTTACCAAAAGCAAAAGTAAATTTGCCAGAAGTTGAAGTTCGCAAGGTAATAAGTATCGATGAAATGATAAACAATCTAACAAATAGGATTCAAGCAACGTTGAATACTTCGTTCCGTACTTTTACCAAAACATATGACAGTGGTGATGCAAAAGAAATGAAGGTTACAATTATTGTTTCGTTCCTCGCTATGTTAGAATTGGTAAGGGAAGGAATTATAGATGTAATGCAAAACAATCAATTCGAAGATATTACAATGCAAAATGTATCAAGTGATTCAAATAATTCTAACCCATTAGAATCAAATTAATTTATGAACGAAATAAATCTAAAATCAAAGATCGAGGCACTACTTTTCTACAAAGGTGAGCCCCTGAGTATCGCCAATATTGCAAAGCTTCTATCTGCATCTGAAGAAGAAACCCAGATAGCCGTCGGACGGCTATCTGAAGAGAAAAAGGGTACAGGGTTGTGTGTAATGCATATAAATGACCAATACCAGTTGGGCACAACACCCGAAGCAAGCATATTCCTAGAAGCTTTACGTCGTGAGGAATTAACAAAAGACCTCTCAAAAGCCACACTTGATACTCTTTCAATAATACTTTACAAAAATGGGGTCACAAGAAGTGAGATAGATTATATCCGCGGGGTAAATTCTAGTTTTATATTACGTAATCTTTTAATACGTGGATTAATAGAAAAAGGTATTGATGTAAATGATTCTAGGCGTGCAATTTATAGCCCAACAATCGATATGTTAAAGTTTTTAGGCATAACAAATATAGAAGAACTACCACGTTATAATGAAGTTGTATCAGAAATACAAAAAGCATTAAATAATGAACAAGTAAACAATGAGTAACGCAATAAAAATATTAATACCAGCTATTATTAGTTTTATCTCAGGTATATTAATGACACCTGTATTTACGCACTTTTTTTATAAATACAAACTTTGGCGTAAAACCAGTAGGGTAGATGTAGTAACAGGTAATACTGAATTCAAAAATATTTACGAAGATACCGAATTGCGTACTCCACGCGTAGGTGGAATCATAATATGGATGTCAGTAATAGCTACACTTGTTGTTCTTTGGATTATTTCTTTTTTTGTTAGCGTTCGACTGTCTAACCATCTGTATTTCATTACACGATCTGAAACATTGCTACCATTCTTTACTTTAATCATGGCATCTATTATTGGGCTTGGTGACGATTTTATACAAATATTTTCTAGCGGTAAATTAAAGGGTGACCCTATCGTACTTCGCTGGATCAAAGTAGCTATTATAGTTACATTAGGAGCTATCATTGGGTGGTGGTTCTATAGCAAGCTCGGTATGGATACAGTACATATTCCATTTGATGGAACATTGTATTTAGGAGTCATGTTTATTCCATTCTTTATCATAATAATGTTAGCCGTATTTTCATCATCGGTGATTGATGGTATCGACGGCCTTTCCGGAGGTGTATTAGCACCTATATTTGCAGCTTATTCTGTGATTGCATTTGGTCATGGTCAGATACACCTAGCGGCATTTTGTGCTGTAATCACAGGAGGTATCCTTGCATTCCTTTGGTACAATATTCCACCTGCACGTTTCTATATGGGAGAAACAGGCATGATTGGCCTTACTGTTACGCTCGCTACAATCGCATTTCTAACCAATACTGTGTTATTGCTTCCTATTATTGCATTCCCATTATTCATAACATCACTTTCTGATGTTATACAAATGTGTTCACGTAAATTTCGTCATGGTAAAAAAGTTTTCCGCATGGCGCCATTACATCACCATTTTGAAATGTTGGGGTGGCCTAAATACAAAGTCACCATGCGTTACTGGATTATTGGTATTATGACTTCTATTATTGGTGTCGTATTATCTTTTCTACAATAATCATGAATCAAATAAAAAAAGTAGATAAAATATTCTTTATAACAATCCTATCCTTAGTTGTAACAGGGGCTATTATATTTACATCTGCTTCGCTAGGAATCTTAGCAAAGAATGAGTCCAAATTTTATGGAGTTTTATTTAATCAGTTTGTTTTCGGTCTTGCTGGAGGTGGCATAGCCATGTATTTTGCATTAAAAATTCCTTACAAATTCTGGAAAGAAAAATCCTTAATTATATTTCTATCAGCTATTGTATTAACAACACTTGTATTCGTGCCTCATATAGGGTTTGCTCACGGTGGTGCTCGTAGGTGGATTAATATATTTGGTATATCATTTCAACCTGTAGAATTTTTGAAAATTGGATTCATTATATATTTTGCATCATGGTTGTCATGGGTAAAAGGTAAGGTTCGTGATTTGAAATTCTCAGTAATACCCCTTTTCATTATGCTCGGGCTTATTGCAGTAATATTACTCAAACAACCTGACA
This sequence comes from uncultured Candidatus Saccharibacteria bacterium, assembly GCA_964639185.1. Lineage (GTDB taxonomy): Bacteria > Patescibacteriota > Minisyncoccia > Phycocordibacterales > UBA9973 > UBA8515. The sequence goes on along the minus strand of CAZXCN010000002.1, from coordinate 12,983 downwards.
CAAAAAGCCTCATACTTATGTCTATTACTGCTATGAGTATGTTATTTGTTTCTGGCATGCAATGGAAACATATCTTAGGGATACTTGTTGTATCAATTATAGGATTCCTGATTTTAATATCTTTCAAGCCATATTTACAAGATCGTGTTGCCACATTCCTACATCCTGATCGTGACCCTAGTGGTTCATCTTATCAACTACAACAATCACTTATTGCTATTGGCTCAGGTGGAATCGCTGGACGTGGATTGGGGCAAAGTATTCAGAAATTCAATTATCTACCCGAACCTCAAGGTGACTCAATATTTGCAGTAGTAGGGGAAGAAATAGGATTCATCGGCTCAACAATTATAATAATATTATTTATGGCATTTTGTTTTCGAGGGTACAAAGTTGCACGTGGTGCACCTGACTCATTTTCAAAGTTACTAGTAATTGGTTTTATAACACTATTTACAGCTCAAGCTTTTATGAATATTGCATCAATTATCGGAGTATTTCCGCTTACAGGAGTACCGCTTCCGTTTATAAGTCATGGAGGGACGGCTCTGGCTATAACTCTCGGCACTATGGGTATTATTCTCAATATCTCTCGTTTTTATAAAAAATCTGAAAATTAAAGTATATATAGAGCCTCAGGCTCTATATATACTAGAAAAATATTAGGGAATAAGGTAAAATACACAGTATATGAAAATATTACTGACAGGAGGTGGAACGGGGGGTCATTTCTACCCACTTATAGCTATAGCTGAAGAGATCAATGTCTTATCTGAAAAAGAGCGACTTCTTGATGTAAAATTGTATTACATGTCCGACAAACCTTATGACAAACAAGCTTTGTCTAATAACAATATTACTTTTGTTATGGTTCCGTCTGGCAAGATGCGTACATACTCATCAATAAAAAACTTTTTTGACATGATTACTGCTAGCTTTGGGGCATTTGTTGGCATATTGCGTGTATTTGCTATTTACCCAGATGTTATAATTTCCAAAGGTGGCTATGCTGCATTCCCAGCAGTAATAGCAGCCAAAGTATTACGCATACCACTTATTATCCATGAATCCGATTCATCACCAGGCAGACTCAATGAATGGAGTGCTCAATTTGCACGTCGTATAGCAGTATCATACTCAGAAGCGGGTGAAAAATTCCCTAAAGATAGAGTAGCTTGGACAGGACAACCAGTGCGCAAAGACATAGTTCGTGGTGATATGGATAGTGCATATGAATTCTTTAAACTAGACAAGAGCCTACCAACAATATTGGTCCAAGGTGGATCACAAGGTGCCGAGAAGATAAACAATGTCATCCTAGACGCACTAACAATATTAGTCGACAGATACCAGATACTTCATCAAACAGGCCCAAAGAATGACGTAGATGTTATTTTACGTGCAAATTTAATCCTCGACAAAAATCCAAACAGAAATAATTACAAAAATTTTGCATATATGAATGACCTCACTACAAAGATGGCGGCAGGTGCAGCATCGATAGTAGTATCACGCGCTGGGTCTACAATATTTGAAATAGCTTCATGGGGTATACCTTCTATTATAATTCCTATTACAAATAGTAATGGTGACCACCAAAGAAAAAATGCTTATAGTTACGCACGTGCTGGTGCTTGCGAGGTTATCGAAGAAGCCAACCTTACTCCACATGTGCTTGTAGCTGAGATAGACAAAATAATGCAAAACAAAGAAAGATACGACATTATGATAAATAAAACTCACGCGTTTGCAACACCAGAAGCAGCAGCAAAAATAGCTCGTGAAGCTCTTAATATAGCTATTAGCCACGAAGATTAAAATATGAAAAATCAAGATACAAAAAAAGTTGTTACGCGTTTTGCACCATCACCAACAGGTTTTATGCATGTTGGTAGTTTACGTACAGCATTGTACGCATGGTTATATGCACGCAAACATGGTGGAACATTTATACTTCGTATTGAAGATACCGACAAAGAACGCGAAGTGGTAGGGTCTATGGATCACATCGTAGAATCATTGGCATGGTTAGGGCTTGATTATGATGAAGGACCTGATATCGGTGGTAAAAATGCACCATACATACAAAGTCAACGTTTAAAAATATATCGTGATTATGCACAAATACTCATAGACAAAGGTTATGCATATCCTGACCCATATACCGAAGAACAAGTAGAAATTTTCAGAAAAAAAGCCGAGGAAAATAAAAAACCTTTCTTGTTTCGTGAACATAGGCCTGACACTATCGAACATTGGGATGGTACTCGACCTTTGCGATTTAAAGTTCCAAATATAAAAAGATATGAATGGCATGATCTTGTATATGGCGACTTGTCTGCGGGCGAAGAAGCTTTAGATGATTTTATTTTAATAAAAAGTGATGGATATCCAACATATAACTTTGCGCACATTGTAGATGATATCGAGATGGGGGTCACTCATGTAATGCGTGGGCAAGAATTTATTTCCTCTACTCCAAAATTCCTGTCAGTATATGAAGCCTTTGATATACAAACACCATTGTTTGCGACACTTCCACCGATACTGGCTGTAGGTGGCAATAAAAAGCTAGGCAAGCGCGATGGGGCCAAAGACATACTTGAATACAGAACCGATGGCTATCTACCAAATGCCATGATGAATTTCCTAGCGCTACTAGGGTGGAACCCAGGTACTGATCAGGAAATATTTACACCAACAGAGCTAATTAACGCATTCGAAATAGAGAGGATTGGGCATTCTGGTGCACAACTCAATGATGAAAAATTGGCTTGGGTTAATCGTGAACATCTAAAGAATCTGTCATATGAAGAGCAGGAGGAATACATAAATCAATTCATAATAAAAGAAATAAAAGAATTACCACATTACAATACCGAGCGCCTTCATTCTATAGTTCCTATAATTATGGAGCGTGTTAATTGTGGGGTAGATATCGAAGCCATGTGTGTAGCAGGTGATATTGAATATTTCTTCAAGCAACCAACTTTGCATACAGACATACTTACTATGCAATCCAAGAAAATAAATACAGAATCAGAACCGTATAAATCAATATCTATAACAAAAGACGCTCTGGGTAAAATTGCAGAATTACTACAAAATCAAGAACCATGGAACAAAGAAGCTATAAAAAACTCTCTTTGGGATTACGCTACTGAAGCTGGCCGAGGCCAAGTATTGTGGCCAATGCGTTACGCATTGTCTGGTCGCGAGAAATCACCCGACCCATTTATATTGGCTGAAGTACTTGGAAAAGAGGAAACATTACTACGTTTAGAAAATGCATTTCAAATATTAAGTACTACGTAGTATACTATATACATGCGTAGAATTTTATTTTTATCTTTTTTCATTATTTGCATCATGTTTGCAAATAATTCTTTTGCTGCAAATCCGACAAAAGAATCTCTTGAACAACAGATAACAACAATGAATAAACAGATCGCAGATCTGGACAAGCAGATATCTCAATACCAAGGCCAAATAAGCGATACTCAAGAAGAAAAAAATACTTTATCGGCTCGTATTCGCGAATTGTCAGCTACTCGCAACAAATTGCAGACTCAAGTAAAGCAAACAGCTAGCAAGATAAAGCTAACTGGAGTTGTAATACAAAGCCTTTCTAAAGATATAGAAAATAAAAATGAAAATATAAATACCACTCGTACAGCAATGCGCAAAGCTCTATACGATCTATATCAACAAGAGACAGTTTCTCTAACTGAAAAATTATTACAATTAGAAACCTTTAGCGAAGTAGCCACAGAATACAACAATAGAATATCGTTAACAGGTAGCATTACTAACTTTATAAATGATGTAAAGAGTGCTGTAGTAGTGGTAGAGAAATCCAAAGAATTAAAAGAGGAGGAAAAAGCAAAATTAACTAAACTACAAAAAGACCTGACATTGGATCAAAAGGCTGTAGAACTAAGTAAGGCAGAAAAAGATAAATTATTAATCGCTACCAAAAATAAAGAATCAGAATACCAAAGACTACTAGCCGAAAGCCAAAAAAAGCGTGATGCATTCGAAAAAGAAATCCGTGATTATGAATCACAGATTAAATTTATACTAGACAAAGGTACCTTGCCTGCATCGGGTTCATCACCTCTATCATGGCCATTGGAAAGTATTACAATTACTCAGCTTTTCGGTAAAACGTCATCATCTGCTCGACTATACACATCAGGCAGTCATAGTGGTGTAGACTTCCGTGCACCTATTGGCACAAAAGTTATGGCTATGGGTACAGGAGTTGTCAAAGGTGTAGGGGACACTGATCAATATTGCAAAGGGGCTTCATTTGGTAAATGGGTATTTATAGAATACAATAATGGATTATCAAGTACCTATGGGCACTTATCTTCTATCAACACGGTAGCAGGCACAGAAGTAAAAGCTGGTGATGTTGTTGGGCTTTCTGGCAATACTGGGCATTCTACAGGGCCACACTTGCATGTTACGGTATATGCATCCGAAGGTGCCTCTGTACAAACCAAGCCAAGCTTATCTTGCAGTGGTAAGACATTTATAATGCCTTTGGCTGCTACATCTGCATATCTGGACCCAATGCTATATTTACCGAAAACAACAAAAACATCTGTAAAAAGTGGTAGCGGGTTAGATTGATTACAAAAATAAATATTTAGAATTTTGTTAAAAATTTGACTACAAGGTATAATAAATTATATGGATGATCATACACACCAAGATGATAGTCACGATTCACACTCTCACTCACGAGTTAATATTTTACCTATAATAATTATATTTGGGATAATATTTATCTTATTTAGATATGATATAAAATCTATAGTGAATAACCCACAATTAAATAAAAATATTTCCTACGTAAAAGTAACAATTTCTAACTGGTGGCATGAAGCAGGTATACCAAAAGGCCAGGGTGTATTCTCCAAATTTTTCAAAACAGACAATATGAACCCTCTAAATAATACTCCGGGTATTAATTCATTCATAGATAGTTTTAAAGGGGTAGACAATATAAGTGATGCAAAAAATATAATCGAAAATACAACAAAAGAAGCGATAAAGGATGAAGCTACTAAACAATTAAATACATGGGCCAATAATTCGGAATTCAACACCACAAATGAAGTGGTTCCGACACATCAATAATACATGCGAAGAAAAAGAAATAACAAAATATTCATCTGGATTATTGTAATAATAGCTGGATTTATTATTTTTAAATACATAAATCCTGAAACAAAATTTAAACAGGATATATCATCAATACCTCCTACAGATATCAGTAATACTAATATCGAAACAAAAGACATCCATGATACTTCAGCAAAATATATAGATATTACAGCTACTTACCCCACAACAGGTGTAGGGGCGGGCATAGTAGAATCTCAAATACGTTCTGAAATAGAAACTTTTAAAAATGATAATGATTTTTCCATCCTCAGTGATGACGAACTAGAATACCAGGGTTTTACTATAGATAGGCAATACGTATTGAATATAGACTATTCAAATTCTCATAATGATAAATTATTAACCCATCGTTTGGATTTATATAGTTTTACAGGTGGGGCACACGGTGGCAACAATGTGGAAACATACACATTTAACAATACAGGCCAACAAGTCAATATTTCTGATTTATTCATAAACCCAAATACTGGACTAAAAAACATATCGAGCAAGGTAATAGCAAAGATAGAATCCGACCCAAATTATACCGAAGCCATAAGCTCTGAGTGGTTTACCGATGGCACAATACCGACAGCTGAGAATTATGCAACATTTATGATAAACAGCGTAGATATAAAGATAATATTTCAACAGTATCAGATAGCTCCATACGCATATGATAATATCGAAGTCAGTATCCCATTGTCAGAAATAATCAACGACATAAAGCCCGAATATAGATAAAAAAATAACCAGTCTCATTGCGAGATGCTGGTTATTTTATTTTTTTTTTAATTAAATTTTTAATACTTTTTTAGCTCTTGATTTTCTAAATACTAATTGCAAACGTCAACATTATCTATACCGTTTTTTTTAATGTAATCATTAATAGTATTTAATGAAAACTTTTTAGCTCCCTTTGATTCGCAATCGAGCAAACAATACAGATGCGCTTCATCAAGATACTCTAGGAAGTTTGCGTGAATTTTTAATGCTTCTTCACCTTCGAGATACGCTAAATAGACTTGCTCAGCACTGATTTCCTCTTGAAAGGAATTACTTTGAACCCTTTCAATCAACTGTTCTACTTGAAATAGTATTATTGTTCCCATGATAAATATTTTTATTCTTTATACATGAAAAACATCTTTTTGTAAATATAGGCAATTTTACCCTAGGGGTATTGCTACATTTTACTCATTATATGGTATAATAGAGGGGTAAGATTATCAAAGTAATTAATGCGCCGAAAGGTGACAAATAATATATTTATGGCAGAAAAAAAAGTATCCGCATTCATGAAGCCAATGCAAATCAGTGCTGATTTAGCAGCAGTAGTAGGCAAGGGTCCAATGCCTCGTTCTGAAGTAGTAAAAGCATTATGGGTATATATCAAGAAGAATAATCTTCAAGATCCAAAAGCAAAGCGTAATATCGTAGCAGATGCAAATCTAAAGAAAGTATTCGGTGGCAAGGCTATGGTAGACATGTTCGAAATGACAAAGCTTGTTTCAAAGCATCTTTCATAATCAATTAGCTTTTTAATATAAAAACACAGATTCTATCAATCTGTGTTTTTATATTTATTTTTTATGTTATAATTATAAACATGAAAAAGGGAATATCAGGTATAATTATATTATTAGTGATAGGTGGTATGGCGTATTTTGCAATTAGAAACAACAAAATAGAAGATCCATACAAACAAGACACAAGAAATCCAGATATTGTCGAGCCTATGGCCGAAACTGGTGAAGAATCAATTACAAACAAAGATAACAATAAAAAAATTATGAATGCGATATTAAAAACAAACATGGGTGAGATTACAATAGAATTCAGTACAACAACACCAAATACAGTTGAGAATTTTACAAAATTAGCAAAAGCTGGATTCTATAACGGTACTAAATTCCACCGTGTTATCAAAGGATTCATGAACCAAGGTGGTGACCCTCTTTCAAAAGAAGATAGTCAGAAACAATTGTGGGGTACTGGTGGTCCAGGCTACAAGTTCGATGATGAATTAGGAGCTTCGAATAAAAATGATGTCGGCACTATTTCAATGGCGAATTCTGGTCCGAATACAAATGGTAGCCAATTCTTTATCAATGTTGCACCAAATAATTTCCTAGATACAAAACACACAGTATTTGGTAAAGTAATAGCCGGTATGGATGTAGTAACAGCTATCAACAATACTCCAACTGACGGAAGCGACAAGCCATTAACACCTGTAATATTGGAAAGTATTACTTTGAAATAAAAATTTTGTGCTATAATAAGTTTATTAAAAGTTAATTCCAATTTTATTTTATATGGGAAAAGGCGACAATAGACAAAAGAAGGAAACAAAGAAACCAAAAAAGGTAGTAAAGAAATAACAGGCCACAAGCCTGTTATTTTGTTATAATAATCAAACTTTGAAAAAATTAATTTCCTACAAAGTTAAATCAAATAAAAAATCTAAACGGATTACGATTCGCGTAGACAACAGTGGCTTTGTGACCATCACAAAGCCACTTCGTGTTCCACTTGCATACATAAAGCTACTCGTACACAGAAAGAGGGCGTGGATCGAAGCAAAAGTATTAGAGATGTCCACCAAGCCAGCCAAATTGCTTGGCCACCATATTAAAAAAGATTATCTAGATAATAAAGATGGGGCTTTAAAGCTTGTGGAAAGTAGGGTAGAGTATTTCAACCAATTTTACCAATACGATATTGGTAAAATATCGATAAAGAACCAGTCTACTAGGTGGGGAAGCTGTAGTGGCAAGAAGAACTTGAACTTTAATTACAAAATACTCTTTTTACCCAAAGAATTGCAGGATTACCTAATAGTGCATGAACTATGTCATCTTGCCCAGATGAACCATTCTACACGCTTCTGGGCCCTCGTAGCCACGCATATACCCGATTATAAAACCCTCCGCAATGAACTAAAGTTGTATTAA
>CAZXCN010000002.1:0-4751 GCA_964639185.1 uncultured Candidatus Saccharibacteria bacterium | reverse complement strand
AGCCACGCATATACCCGATTATAAAACCCTCCGCAATGAACTAAAGTTGTATTAAAATAAAGTAATAATATTTTTGACTTTATATATTATTTGTGTTATTTTATGAAAAAATACAAACGATATGATAGAAAAAAGAATTTGTTGCGATGCGGACGATGTCCTACTTGAAACCACATTGGCTTTAAATGAATTCCATAATATAAAATATGGAAAATCTCTTACTTTGAATGATTATCACACATTTAACTTAACTAAAATATGGGGAATAAATGAACATGATGTTAGGCGTGATGAACGCGAGTTCTATCACACTGATCTATATCAGAATGTTATCCCTTTAGAAGGTGCATTTGATGCAATGAATCATTTATCTGAAATATACGATATCTTAGTAATGACAGGCAGGGGTACTGACGTAGCCCATCATTTACCGGTAACACTAGATAAATTGTTTGCAGAACATCATTTTCATTCTATACACCATCTAGGGGAACCTTTTAACTCGAGACTAAGTATTCCTAAATGGAAAAGATGTGTAGAGGAAGGAATTCCTCTAATAATCGATGATTATGACAAGACCATCCTTCACGCTGCAGAAAACGGCATTCATGGCATACTTATGACCACACCATGGAATAAGTATATATATGATTTACCAAGTATTGTAACTCGTGTCAGAAATTGGGATGAAGTTTTAGAAGTTATTCATAAAAAAGAAAAAGTTATTTGGCCAGACAATGGTTAGACAAAAAACATTAAATTCAAAGGGTCCTTTATTCCAAAGGGTCCTTTTTTTATGATACAATTGACCTATGAATAATTCATACAATTGGTACAGTACTTTAATCAAGCCTACTTGGTCACCACCGAGCTATCTATTTGGCCCAGTGTGGACATTTTTATATGCTTTAATTGCAGTATCATTTGGCAAAGTATTTATTATGTTCTACAAAAAACAAATACCTTTTATTGTTGTATTGCCTTTTATATTGAACCTATTTTTCAATTTTATATTTACTTATTTACAATTTGGGTTAAAGAATAATTTACTAGCTGCTATCGACATATTACTAGTACTCGGTACTATCATCTGGCTCATGATAGCCATATACCCACACGCACGTTGGATAACCTATATACAAATCCCGTATCTGTTGTGGGTGTCATTTGCTACAGTATTACAGCTAACTATTACTTATTTAAACAAATAATATGACTAAATATATTTTAGATGTGAGGACAAAAGGTGAGTATGACAGTGGTAATATAGATGGTGCAATACACCACGATATTATGGATATGATGGAAGGCAATTTTCCTAATATTCCGAAAGATTCAGAAATCATCTTGTATTGTGAGTCGGGCAACCGCTCAATGATGGCTAAAAGCATGATGGAAAGTGTAGGCTTTACTAATGTCACAAATGGTGGTAGCTATACAGATATTTCATTCCAATAATATTAAAAAATGCGCTACATTTAAGTAGCGCATTTTTTTAGTTGTTTTTGTATTTAATAGACAAAGCTATTAAATCTCTAAGGAAGTTGTGTTGCTTCATTAATTGTGATCCTTTTTCATAGATCTCTGAAGTAATCTGAGATTCAATTTTCTTAATCTCTTCTTCACTCATTTCTGACAGGTTAACTCCAAGTGTTTGTTCGATAAAATTATTATACTCTTCAATTTTTAAATTCGACAGAATACACACACTTTTCTCGATATCATTCATATCGACTTCACTTGTTTCAGATTTTTTAATAGTCTTGTCAGCTTCTGCATAAATGCGAAGAATTTCTTCTAATAATTCTTTTGTTAAAACTTCATTCATAATATTTATATTTTTTACAATATACATATTAATACAATTTTTGTCAATGTATAAAATTATTTAGCAATACGACTATTATTGAGGTAAAATCACTTTATGGATAAAAGTTTCAAAGAAAAAGTTCTAAATATTGTATGTAAAATTCCAAAGGGTAAAACAATGACCTACAAGCAAGTCGCTGAAAAAGCAGGCAGTCCACGGGCTTGCCGCGCTGTTGGCAGTATCATGAAGGCGAATTTTAATACAAAGATTCCTTGCCACCGCGTTGTAAAAAGCAACGGCAAAGTAGGCGAATACAATCGTGGCGGTAGCAAAGAAAAGCTCCGCCTCCTTCGTAAAGAAGGTGCAATTTAACAATTAGTGATATAATTTATGAATATGAAGCATTTATACAAAAGTAACGATAATAAAATTTTTTCAGGTATTTTAGGAGGTTTTGGCGAGTACTACAATATTGACCCTGTATTACTAAGATCTATATTTATATTAATAATGATACTCACAGGTATTGTGCCTTGTGCTTTGGCGTATTTTATTTGCTCATTTATTATACCCAAAAAGCCAAGTTCAAACATTCGCGATGTTGAAGTTAATGAAACAAAAGTCTAAACAAAATTAGCTCATGAAAAAACTAACCGAACAAGTAGTAAAATTTAGAGATGCTCGTAATTGGAAACAGTTCCATAATCCAAAAGATTCAGCTATTTCACTTTGCTTGGAGGCTTCGGAGGTATTGGAGCATTTTCAATGGAAAAATGCTGAAGAAATGGAAGCTCATATAAAGAAAAATAAGAAAGAAATTTCCAACGAATTGGCTGACGTTTTATACTGGATTTTACTCATGTCAAATGACTTAAATATTGATATTGAAAAAGCTTTTGCTTTGAAAATGAAGGAGAATAATAAAAAGTATCCAGTTAAAAAATCTAAAGGTAAGTATACTAAATACACCGAGTTATAATTCTATTGTGATACAATAGAATTATGAAAAAAATAATACCTTTAGTGATGGTTGTTGTGGTTGTATTGGGGTTAGTATATTTTTTTAAGTCTAAAAAGGTTGATGATGTAGTTGTACCTGTGCAACAAGTAGGCACAACTGTACACTCTGCAAAGCTATGTTTCTATGGAGAGTTCAAAACAAATCGTAATTTATCCGATGTTTCTTGGGCAAAGCTTGATATGGTAGGGGGCAAGGTGACTGGCGAATTCAATTATCTACCAGCCGAGAAGGATAAAAAGGTGGGCAAGTTTACAGGCTCTGTAAGTGCTGTAGACAAAATCGCCATGGCCCGTACTGCCGATGTAATGTGGACTTCTATGGCCGAGGGTATGACTGTAACCGAGCAATTAAAAATTGTTTTTGGTGAGGGTACAGCCCAAGCCGGCTTTGGTGAAATGGTAGATCGTGGCGACGGTGTGTATGTATACAAAGATGCCAAAAATATTTCATTGGGTCAAATTATGACCGATATTGATTGTGACAGCTTGATGGAAAAGACAACAGTCAAGAACATAAATGACGTAAGTATAAATGATAAATACATACATCCGGTAAAATGGCCTCCAATTGTAAAGGTAGTAGACAATCCATTTATTTGTAAGGTTGATGGCAGCACTGTGCAGGTAAGAATTGGTGAAGCTGATTATTGTGTTACAACCAAGGCTGAAGGTGCGGCAGGTAGTACCTATACTGAGTACACTTATGCCAAGGCTTATGGTAAAAAAACTGCAAGCATTAATTTCACAATACAAGCTGTCCAATGCATGAATTATGATGAACTAAATAAGAGTGAATGTACCAAAAAGCAAGCTGGGTATAATCTGGAATGGGTAGCTGGTATTTTATTGAATAATCTTAATTAAAAAAAATGAAAGCACATCCGGAGACACAAGTGGGGCATAATACTATGGCAAACTGGCTCAAGAATTTCTATTCAACCATTATCGCAAAATCACGGCGAGTACTTAATAAATAATTTGAAATAAAATTAGGTAAAAATTTAGGCACCAAGTTTCCTTGATGCCTAATTTTTTGTTTAGAATTGATTACTTTCCCAGTATGCATGAAATATAATCTTCTTTTCGCCGTTATACCAGATTTCCCAACCTTGTTTGTAAACCATTTTTGAGTTTGCATATTTCTTTGGCAAATCTGCTTTAATGTTTTCAACAAAGCGATTATTTAAATAATCTAGCTCCTTATAGAGATTGTTCAAACTTTCTTTGTCTTTTGTGCTTGACAATTTATCACATAATTCGAAAACACGTTTTTCAATCGAATTAGATTTAAATTTATAAGGATTTTCACCAGTAATAGTTACAAAAAGTTCTTCCATTTCCTTGAATTTTTGAAAAACTAATGTATAAAGTTTTTTTGAATCATCGGACATCACTCCAATTTTTTCTATCCCTCTTTTTTCATTACCAGCATCATAGGGAACTTCAATCAAATCACCTCTAAAGTTTTTTAATAATTCTTTTAATTTTTTATCATCCATGACTGTAAATAATTAAGTTTTTCTTTAAAATAACTCTTTTTATCATTTTTGTCAAGATAAATATAATGATATAATATTAGGATGAAAGCACATCCAGAGACACAAGTAGGGCATATACATCTCACAGTTGCTGACCTTGATCGTGCAATGGCATTCTACTGCGACATGCTGGGGTTTGAGGTTTCGGCGCGATATGGCGATAGTGCGGTATTCTTATCAGCCGGAGGTTACCACCACCATATAGGACTTAATACTTGGGCGGGGGGGGGGGGGGGGGCCCCCCCCCCCCCCCCCCCCCCCCGAGGCCACACTGGCATGTACCATGTGGCATTCCTGTACCCATCACGATTAGAATTGGCCAAAGTCTTGAAGCATTTGATAGACAACAATTACCCCATAGACGGCACCGCCGACCATGGCGT
>CAZXCN010000001.1:0-116086 GCA_964639185.1 uncultured Candidatus Saccharibacteria bacterium | reverse complement strand
TTATATTTACCTTAAAACTAAAGCACTTTACACTTTTTGGTCTCAGAGCTACCAAAACAGCTAATCGCATATAAAAAACATGCGTATAACCAAAGATACCTTATTTTGAACATTTTTTCAAGTGCATGTCTACTTACTAGGATCGACAAAAATTTTATCCCCTAATTTTAGATCATTTACGATTTTACTTTTAGTATCAAAAGATGTCAAAATAGTATCCAACATTTGTTGATTTATGCTGATTGGACTAGCCTCTGTATCATTATTTATATGAAAAAAGTCTTCATTTTTTATTTTATACAAAAAATACAAACTAAGTGTAATTAAAATAATGATTACAAAAGAATATATTTTTAAAATAAATTGCCAATCACGCTCAGGATTAATACCTTTTACTAATTTGGTCTTAGGTGCTTTTTTATTAAAAATATTTTTAATTGATTGAAAATTCATATTATTTATTAGATTTATCACTTACAGCTTCTATATCCATAGAAAATTCCCACTCTGTTATTATAATTTCTTTTTTTTCATCATCCAATGAACGAACAACTTTACTCAAAGATAATTTATTTATACGTATCTGATATGGTGAATATTCTACTAATGAGATCATTTTCATAACCTTATCGAAACTTCCTGCCCCAGTAAATGATACAGACAATATATTCTCCTTTGCAGAAGATACTGTTACATTATTAATAGTTACAGGTACACCAATAGACTCACCTTCATTCTCTATCCAGCTCACAAATTCATCTATATGATTTTCATCAACAATATAAGATTTTAATTGTTGCCTTTTTTCATTTGTATCCTCAATAACTTTTTTTAAAGTTTCAACATTTCCATCCTCTGTTGTTTTTTTACTTATCTGTTGTGAAATTATGGAAACTTGTTGATTTTTTACTTTTACTTGCAAAAATACAAAAACCAATACTCCGAGCATGGTAAGTACTACAAATAGTGATGTTATAAATATGGTGTATGTTTTCTTGTTTGGCATATTATTTCATTTTTATTGTAACTTTAAAATCTATATCAGTTCGCTTTGTAAAGTTGGATATAGGCAAATCTACCCCAGCTATATTTGGCTCAGATTCTAACTTGTCTTTAAAAAGCCTCAGAGCTTCACGATTTTGTGCTACCCCAAATAATTCGACTACCCTATTTACATCAGTCCTTTCTGTATATAAAATCTGAGAAAAAGTAATTCCATTTACACGTAAAGACAATACGGTACCAAGAGCATAATTTGATACATCAAATTTATTATTATTTTTATACAACAACAAAAGTGTATTATTTATATCACTTATAATTTTAGAAAGATCCTCTTCATTTATCTCAGGATTTACCTGACTCAAACCAGCCAAAGTATTATTTAATGAATCTACTTTTGCTACTGAATACAAGTACGATGGTATCAACAATCCAGATGCCACCATAGACATTACTGCAATAAAAAACAAATTGATTGTAGCCAATCGAAGATGATACTCTTTCTTTATTGATTGCTTTTCTTCTGTAGGTAATATATTGATCATAAATTATTCATGAAAAAAATCAATTAATGCTAACCCTATTACAGTAGTATAACTAAGTGAATCAATAAATGACATATTAGGGATGTCTTTGGTAATGTCTTTTACATTTACCCATGCATTTACATACTCTACTGGCACCTTCATACTGGCACCTAAATATTGTAGTATTCCTATCAAATTTGAATCTCCCCCACAAAGTAATATGCGTTCAATTTTTGCATGAGGCTGACCATCTTCACCATCATGGCTATGCCAATATGAATAATGTTTATCCAATTCATCACGTAAAACAGAAATATTACTTATAATTATAGGGAGCAAGTCATTTGGAGTCCCTTGATCTTTACCATATGCCCTTTTTAATTTTTCAGCTTCCTCAAAAGATACATTGAATGACTTTGCTACCATTTGTGTTATACCGTGCCCACCTATATCAAATGTAGAGGAGAACATCACTCTACCTGCAGACACAATGGATATCCCTGTGCGTGTTTGACCAAAATCCACAAGCATAAATGTTTCCTTTGACCCATATGGTGTCACCGCCCGAGCTATAGCTTGATCCTCAAGCTCAAAAGAAAGCGGAAACAAACCAGCACGATTAAATACAGACAGATAACTTTCCAAAAAAGTTGCATCAGTAGCTGCAACTTGCACTAACACATTTGAATCTGTTTCCGATATTATATCGAAGTCAAAAACAGCAGAGGAGGCTGATATGGGGACGTGTTCTTCGAGTTGTAGTGATATTGTTTCTTTAATATCTGCCCCTTCGGTTTTAGGTAAAACCAGATTAAATGTATACATTTGTTCCTCCGGCAAAGATACTCGTACAAAATTTAATTTATTTTTTATTCTAAATTCTTTTAGGATCGCTGCAAGCTTTGTGTCGTCCAATATTTTACCTGCTGATATTATTCCGTCTGGTATTTTTATGCTTCCATAAAATAACAAACACAGCTCGGAAGATGCTGGTTCAAGCTTACCGTATTTAATAGAATTATCAGAAATATCCAAAGCGCATGTTGGCATGGATAAATATTTTGGTATAGGAAAATTTCTATTATATAAATTCCGCATACTTATTATTATACGATAATAATACAAAGATATGAAGTAAATTTACTTAGAAAAAAACTTTCGTGCAAATCTTAATATAATAGGTGTGACAGATATCAGTATTATACCCAAGCTTATTGGCAATATGTAATGTTGTGCATTTGGTATCTTACTTCCAATATAGTAACCCAATACTGTTACAACAAGTGGCCAGATGATTCCACTTATTATATTTAATACTAAAAAAGTTGATTGCTTCATTTTACCCACGCCAGCCATAATCGGAGCAAATGTTCGAATAATAGGTATGAATCGAGCCAAAAGTATAGCTGTATTACCGTGCTTCTGATAGAAATGCTCCGCTTCTAAAACGTATTTCTTTTTAAAGAAGAGCGAAGCTTCTTTTACAAAGAGTCTTGGACCTACCTTCCTACCAGTATAATAGCCTACAAAACCCCCGAGTATCGCTGAAATAATACAACCCAAAATAAGTGTATCAATATTAAAGAATCCAAGATGAGCAAATATTCCTGAAGTAAATAACAATGAATCTCCGGGTAAAAAGAATCCAAAAAACACACCAGACTCGGCAAATATTATTAAAAATATACCTATCAATCCTGCTGTTTGAATAATGTGTATTGGTTCGAGTATCATCTTACTTGTGACCCTGGGGAAACCTCACCCTCAGGAATTAGAAAAACAGGTTTACCATCTAACCCATCCACAGCCATTAGCATTCCATTACTCTCGTAGCCTTTAATCTTTCGTGGTTCTAGATTTACTATATATAGTACTTGTTTACCAACAAGATTTTCTATCTCTTGATAATATTCCTTAATTCCAGAAACAATCTGGCGAAGTTTTGGCTTCATTATTTTATCTGTATTTTCATATACTTCACCCCCCTCTTCATTCACCTCCTCAAATTCACCAAAGTCGATCATGCATTTCAAAAGCTTGTCAGTATCAGGCACGGCCTCTACTTCCTTTATAGTCCCGACCCTTATATCCATCTTTTTAAATTCTTCGTATTTTACGTATTCCATATAAAAAATTATATCATAATAAAACTTTAATTATTCTTTTTATCTAAATACCTTTGCAAGATTAGAGCTGCGGATTTGGAATCATCCTTCACCTCCCTATCTTTCTTCATCTGTCGGTCAGAGAATATGTCTTTAGTTAATGCATTACCAGAGTGAAGGCTGGTCATGAATTCTTTTTGGTAGAAAACGGGCATATCTAATTCGGCTTCAATATTTTGCTTGAACTTCTCGATACTACCCATTATTTTATTGGCCTGACCATTACTGTCAGTAGACTCACCTAACACTATTGCTGTTACTTCATGTTCGGTCACAATCTTTTCTATGTTATTTATCAATTCAGGACTATTAGCAAGCACACCATATGGAAAGGCCATAGTACCCCCGTCATCAGACATAGCCACCCCCACCCTTTTAGACCCATAATCGATTCCCATAGTTTTCATATATTTATATTACCATACATCACACCTCCAACTAAGTTCGTTGCAGAAAAAGGTTATTTTTGGTATAGTACCCCCATGATACCAACAGAAATAAGTGTTTCGATAGGTCTTGTATTAATAGTAATTTGGGTACTATTTTGGAAGGGTTACGCTGTATGGACAGCAGCTCGTATGGGCCACAAGCGCTGGTTCATCGCTTTAATAGTATTAAATACTTTTAGTATTTTAGATATATTTTATTTGTTTAAAATAGCAAAGAAAAATATGTCAGACATAAAAACTACATTTAAAAAGGAGGTATAAATAGTTTTATTAAATACATGGAGGTGTGGCTATAAAATGTAAACTGCTTTACATTTTATCTGATTCTGATTAGTATCAGAAATAGCTGGTGTGAGCGAAAGCGAACAAGCTATAAGGAAGGGTCCGGGAGGACACGAAGCCACACCACAAAAATTAAATACATAAGGAGGTGTGGCTGAGTGGTTGAAGGCACTTGTCTTGAAAACAAGAGACCGTTTACGCGGTCCGGGAGTTCGAATCCCCCCGCCTCCGCAAATACAAAAATACTCTGACTTAAAGTCAGAGTATTTTTGTATTTGCGTGAGTGCGAGCAAGTGCCTTGAAAATATTTTACACCGCCTGCCCACAATGCGCACAGCGCTTTGCTTTTATATGTATTGTACTGAGGCACTCAAGACAAGCTTTTGTTGTTGGCTCCTCAACTGGCTTATTTCTATCTACTCTCTTTTTTAATGTATTCATTGGAACAATAACAAAGAAATATATTGCTGCAGCTGAAAGAACAAACGATATAATGGTATTTATAAATTCCCCATACATAAATCTACTGTCTCTAAAAACAAAGTAGAGTCCAGAAAAATCCGGAACATGTGCTATTGCACCAATAAGTGGAGTGATCAAACCTTTTACCAATGAATTTACAACAGAAGTAAACGATGCTCCGACTACAATACCAACAGCAAGATCGATGGCATTCCCTCTAATAATAAATTCTTTGAAACCCTTAAACACGTCATGTTTTAATATTTTCTTCATAATTTACTTAATATAACATACCTAGAATTATATTGGTATGGTTTTTTGTTTTTATGCTGTTATAATTATAAATATGGATAACAATAAAAAACAAACTTTAACTTGGCAAGCTTTTGAATATGAGCATCAGCCAAAGTCTAATGATTGGCTATGGACACTTGGATTTATTGTATTAATAAGTGCAGGAGTAGCTGTATACTTTCACACATATTTGTTTGCTATATTTATCCTCATATCTGGATTCATGCTTATATACTTCAAAGTAAGTCCTCCACACGAATATAATATTGAGATAAATGAAAGTAGTATAAAAATTGATGAATATGTACATGAATTTAAAAATCTAAAAGGTTATACAATTATCGAAGGAGAGAAACCAAAACTTCTAATTGAAACATCAAAACATTTCCTCCCTATTATATCTATACCTATGCCACAATATGCAGAAAACAGTGTCAAAGTAATGCTTTCGGATGTATTACCAGAGCTTGAACTTACTGAATCCAAAGCAATGCTTATAGCAGACAAATTAGGGTTATAAAATAAAAAAACAATTTTCTTTATACTAAACTATCGTGTTTTAATAAAATTATTATGAATACAATAAAACAAAAAGGATTTACTTTAATAGAATTACTTGTTGTTATTGCAATCATTGGTACACTCTCAGCGGTTGTATTAGGAGCAGTAAACAGCGCAAGAGATAAATCAGCCATTGCTTCAGTGAAGTCAAATCTTAGTATTATGAGAACTTCTGCTGCTATACTCTACTCTTCAAGTGGTTCTTTTGACACCCTGTGTGATGCTGGTACTAATTCAGGGGAGCAATTCAGAGCTGCATTTACACAAAGTAGTAAAGCTGACAATGCAATCTTATGCCTAAGTAGTGGTACAGTAGTATTTCGTGCTGTAAGTGGTGCAATTTCTGCAACTACAAAAACTGCAACTCCTGATAAATGGGCAGCCTCTGTTCAAATGAAAAATGGAACCTATTTTTGTGTAGATTATTCTGGTATTGCCAGAGAGCAAGCAACAAGAGGTATCGATAATTCTCCTGCAGATACTGACTGCTAAAAACACCTTTACGATCCGTGTAGCTCTCTCTCCAAAACACCTCACAAAAAACTAAAACTCCAAGAATCCCACTCAAATGCAATTCACCAAAAAACGACCTAATAACTTGCTAAATAAGCATTTTTATTATAGATTACAAGTACTGGTCTCATTGACCGAGTGTTAAAAATAAAATAATTGGTCCCGTCGTTCAATGGATAGGACGCAACTTTGCGGAAGTTGCGATGCAGGTTCGATTCCTGCCGGGATCACCCGTACAAAATCAACCACCTTTTGAGGTGGTATTTTGTTGGGTGATCGCGAGCGAGCAAACTACTTTGCTCGTGGGCAGGAATCGAAAAGCTTTTCGTTATGAATTATGAGCTATGCTCATAATTCATAACGAAAAGGTATATTGTTCTCGTAGACAAAGATACTCTGCCGGTATCACAAATTTAAAAATGAGCACCTGTATAGGTGCTCATTTTTATTTACAATCTGCCCAGTCTTGAACCTCCTCAAAGCTGGCTTCGCCACAGATGGTCTTGCCGGTTTTAGTATTGCAAAAGAATGGCACTCCCCCACAAGGCTCCTTGTCTAGAGTTTCCATAAAAGCGATGTTATCCTCATTGTTCCATGTTTCGTGTTTAGAAACTTTTACACCATGGTCTGATTCTAATTTATCAAGATGAACCTCCATACGCTTGCAATGCGGGCACCCATCACCATAAAAAAAAAGTAAATGATTATCGTTAGTCATATATGTATTATACAGAATAATACAAATAATCAAAAACCCCGCGATTGCGGGGTTTTTGATTATTTAGTGATTTTTGAAAGGCGAGCCTTTTTGCGAGATGCAGTATTCTTTTTCAAGATTCCAGATTTTGCAGCCTTGTCGATAGCACTATAAGCATTTGAAAGTAATTCCTTTGCTTCAGATTGTTTTTTGTCCTTCACTAACTTTTCTACGCTTTTGATCGTATCCTTCATGTTTTTCTTGCGACGATCATTTACCATCTTCTTCTTCATTGAACCACGTAAAGCTTTCTTTGCAGATTGTGTAATTGGCATAATATATATGTATTAATTTATAAATTTTTGTTTTTCGTAAATCCTATACACTCGAGACACGAGCCTTATAAGACAGGGTTACTATAACAGAAATGTAAAGTTTAATCAAATCTGATATAATGTTCCTATGATATCGTATCTAACTGGTAATTGCATATATTCCGATGATAAACGCCTGATACTCGATGTAAATGGTGTCGGATACAATATATATACAACACCCGACATACTATTAACAGTCACCCTTGAAAATACTTATTCCCTATGGACATACCTGGCTGTGAGGGAAAATTCACTGGACTTGTTTGGATTCAAAACCAAAGCCGAACTCGACTTCTTTGAGCTTATTATATCCATATCAGGTATTGGACCAAAATCCGGCCTTGGTATTATGAGTATAACCACGGTAGCGAGCCTTACTCGAGCTATTGCCACAGGCGACACAAGCTATTTGACCAAAGTTTCAGGTATTGGCAAAAAAACTGCCGAGAGGATAGTCATCGAATTGCGTGACAAAATGTCGGCAAATGATACCAATGACGAATATTCACTACGCGACGAAGCCGATGCACTCGAAGCATTGCAATCATTAGGCTATACACAACGTGATGCACGCGAAGCACTAAAAGAAATTAGCTCCGACATCACAGATACAGCCGCTCGTGTAAAAGAAGCCCTCAAAATTTTAGGAGGAAAATAATTTTCTTAAAACTTTTATTACAATATCACAATGCCGGAATTACCAGAAGTAACAACAACCGTAAATGGACTTCAAAGAGTACTACCCTCTTTGAAGATTTGTGATGTCTGGACAGATCTAGCAAAAAAGAAAGTCTCCCGTTCAGATTTTATACATACAATTAAAAGCGAAAAGTTTTTTAATAATTTTAAAAAATCCACGATTGGAGCAAAAGTTATAAAAGTAGAGCGTCGTGCTAAAAATATTTTAATTCATTTAGACAATAAACAAACTATTTTGATTCACCTGAAGATGACAGGGCATTTAATATTTGGTGATTATGTCTACAATAAAAAAGGAAATACTTGGCTTCCCCACCCAAACGAACGCGCAAGTTTACATGACCCATACAACAGGTTTGTGCATGTTGTATTTACTTTCGGTCCTAAGAAGTATTTAGTATTCTGCGATTCTCGCAAATTCGGCAAAGTAACAATAATCCCTACTGATACTGCACACGAAAGTATTCATTTAAAAAACATAGGCCCCGAACCACTAGATAAATCTTTTACAGTAAATAAATTCATAAATGTACTGGCAAATAAAAAATCTGGAAAAATAAAATCAGTATTAATGGACCCAAGTATTATAGCTGGTATCGGTAATATATATTCCGACGAGATGCTGTGGCTTGCAAGTATTCACCCAGAATCACATCCTAATAAAATCCCAAAAGAAAAAATAGTAAAATTATACAAAGCCATGCAGGCTGTATTAAAAAAAGGTATCGACTTTGGTGGTGATTCGATGAGCGACTATCGTGATGTAAATGGTGAGAGAGGCAGATTCCAAAATCATCACAATGTATACAGAAAGCTAAATGAAAAATGTAGCAAGAAAGGTTGCAGTGGTGTTATAATTAGAAAAGTGGTAAATGGGCGGAGCGCACACTTTTGCCCAAAGCACCAAATATTTTATTAAACATATAACAATATATTTTATGTCACATGGAGGCGGAGGAGGAATAAGCGATTTAGCAATAATAATAATTATATTATTTTTATTGTTTTTTGTATGGCTAGCAAGCGGTGGTAAAAGCCATGAAGCAACAACAAAAGGACCTTTTATAAAACCATACACAGACCCGAGCGGACCTTTTGAAACATACGACAATTAAATATTTAAAATTCTAAACAGTGCTACACCTGTAGCTACTGATACATTTAGTGACTCCTTCTTCCCCATCATTGGTATTTCAATAATAGTGTCACAAATATCTAAAATATTTTTATCTAGACCATCAACTTCATTACCTAATATTAATACTGTTTTGTCTCCAGCTTTAAAATTTTTATAATCTATAGAATTTTTATTTTGTTCTAATGCTACTATTGTGTAACCTTCTTTTTTTAATTTTTCAATTAGTGGAGACAGTGTCTCCTCGTATTCCCAATCCATATCTACTTCAGCCCCTAATGCTGATTTAGCAATATCACTACGTGGTCTGCCGTATTTATCCAATGGTGTTGGTGTATACCCTGTTAGATATATCTTGTTTACACCCACAGCATCAGCGGTACGGAATATCGCCCCTACGTTCTGAGCACTTCTTATATTAGGAAGTATAAGTATTGTTTGATTAGATTTTTCTTTCATAGAGTTATTTTGTGATCACAGATAATTTCTCGCCGTCGCTCAAAATTTCCGCGACCCCGACTCAACAGTTTCGCCTACTGGCTAAACATATCTCTGTCTCGCACAAGTATGATAAAAAGTGAAGCCATTCACTTTTCAAACCTTGTGCGCCCGGTAGGAATCGAACCTACGACCATCTCCTTAAAAGGGAGCTGCTCTACCGACTGAGCTACGGGCGCGTATTTAAGCATTTTTTAAAAAAACACTGATACATCAAAAAGTACCATATTTCATGGATAAAATCAATTCTTTTATTATTTATCCACAAAACTATTTGCTATTCTAACATATCCATAATATAATGTACGCAAGTTAAAAAGCTTTAGCGTATTCCAACGTTCCCTCGATAAGGGATATAATTATATTGGGAAAGAGCGAAAGCGAAATAAAATTTGTACATTATGTGTAATATAATGATAGAGATTATACACAGTAGAATCAAAGTAAAGGTCTGGAGCATGTTTCTGAAATTTTTCGGAAATATACTCCAGACCTTTTTCTATTATATTTTTATAAAGTAGTTAGTATAAATTGCTCGAGAGCCTGCTCAATATCACATTCCCCACGATGCGACTTGTGATATATATCAACAAGACTTGATGAGGCTTGTAATAATTCTGGACGAGTAAAAGGTTTGGTAAGTGAACCAGCTAACAAAGTCTTGATCTTCCAGAACAACATCCCGGCAATAGCTTCTGGGGCCTCCCCTTTTTCAATTATAGACATATACAATGTCCATGTTTTTATTTTATCTCGAGCACCATAAGCATTGGCTATATCAAAAGGATTATTTTTAATAACTTTTTTTATTTCTGAATCAAATTTAAATTCTTTTTCAAAATACTTTTTATACTTTTTTAATTCTGTTGCTGTAAAAGAATCCTCGGTAAATATAAATTGAGTCTCCGAATCTTTTAGTACCTTCAATAATACTTCGTCAAATACAACATCGGACTCAGTTAGTGGATTCTCTAAAACTATTGTTTGTTTTTCACCAAATAATGAAACTTGTGAGGCGTACGAATTTAATAGATTTTCCGAGATTTGATTAGCGGGAATAAATAAAGGCATAGAGCTTTTTGCAAGCATTGCTACTTGTTCACTCTTTGCCTTTGTATCAGAGCCATATATAAAATTTATCATAACCAAGTTCTAACTTTTGCTTTGTATTCACAATATGCTTGACCATACTTTTTCTCAAGAAGACGCTCCTCTTGATTTAGGAAAACATTTTTTGCAATTATAAATACCACAACCATCAGGACTACAACAAACAAGCTTCCAGCCAAAAGCCCAAATCCAAGTGTTAATAAAGACAAGCCAATATGTGTTGGATTGCGACTATATTTATAAGGACCTCGTTCAAAGTCGCGCTTCATTTTTGCACCTGATAATAATTCTTTCTTTGTACAGCTTGTTGTCTTTTGAGCCCAATATACAAGTGCTGAACCTATCAACATAATCACAAAACCTATAACGTAGAAACTTTTAAAATTAAATGTTGTACCAAAAACCTTGTCCAAAATAAGCCCAAGGATTATAGCCACAAGATACATAAAATATGAGTAAGTTAATACAACATGGATTTTGCCTTGTTTTTCCGGATTTGGAATTATACAAATGTTTTCAGAATTGCTCATATAAATACAATAATAACACAAAATTCAAATATTAATAGACCTATTTTAAATCGCCCCATGAAGGGCCTGTGCCGACACTCACCTCTAAAGGAACCGAATTTAGATCCTTTAAAAATATATCTGGAATAGCATTCCTCATTGAATCAATAATGATAGCCTTGGCTTTTTCTAAGACCTCATTCTTCACTTCGTATACCAATTCATCATGAACTTGTAAAACCATATGCACATCACCTATCAAACCTTCAGCCTTTAGTGCATCATATGCTTTCTTCATACCTATCTTTATTATATCGGCAGTAGCTGTCCCTTGGATAGGAGCGTTGATAGCCATACGCTCAGCCATAGCTTTTATAAAAGGGATCTTGGATTTTATACCTGGAAAATATCTACGTCTTTTAAATAAAGTTTCAGTATAGCCATGTTCTTTTGCAAAATTCTTCACACTGTCTAGATACGAAGCTATTGTCGGAAATTGGGCAAAATAGTTATCATAGAATATTTGAGCATCCTTCCTCTCCCCTCCTAGGTTCTGGCGCAATGCATTTACACCCATGCCATATAAAATCCCAAAGTTTATCACTTTTGCACGACGACGCATCTCGGCTGTAACATCGGCTTCATCTACTCCAAACACACGCGATGCAACCGCTGCATGAATATCCTTACCATCTTTAAATACTTGAATAAAATACGAATCTTGTGACAATAAAGCGGCGACACGTAATTCGATTTGTGAATAATCAAATGAAGCCAATGTGTAACCCTTGTCGGCAATAAATGCATAACGAATATTTTTACCTAATTCTGATTTTACTGGAATATTTTGCAAATTTGGATTCGCAGATGAGAATCGCCCAGTAGTGGTTCCAGCCTGAATAAATTCAGCATGGAGCCTACCATCATCACCCACAGAATTTGGTATTGTATCAATATAAGTAGAAAGCAATTTCTGCAATTCACGATAAGCAAATATCTTGCTTATTATTGGGTGCTGGTCACGCAATTTCTCAAGCTCGCTCTCGCGCGTCGATCGGGCACCACCGGCGCTCTTCTTCAAGCCTTTTACAAAAAGGCCCATTTTATCAAAAATAATTTCCCCTAATTGTTTCGGTGAATTTATATTGAACTCTTGCCCTGCCATACCCCATATCTCACCTTCTAATTTAGAAAGCTCAGTGTGGTATTCCATAGATAATTTATTTAAATATTTAACATCAACCTTTATACCCCTATTTTGCATAGAAGTTATTATAGGCATAATAGGTATTTCGATATTATTTAACACATAATCCTGCCTTGTTTCATTTATATCATTATTTATTTTACCAACAGCGTCGACAAAATTTTTTGCCCCTTTATAATACAAAACATCATCATCACTCGGATTTGTGATTTCAGAATTCAAAACCCACAAAGCTATCTTTGTCTCAGCCATTTTTTGTGGATCAAAATCCTCTACCTTTTTAACTTCCCCTTCTACGAGCGGAGTAACTGAGGATGTTTCTTTATTTGATTTACCCAATGCTTGATGAAATCGTGTCATCAAATTTTTGAATTCTAATTCACGGAATAATGCTTCTACTTCAGAAGTATTAACACCATCTTGCCAAGACTGTTGCGGTAATTTGAAATCAATAGGTGCATCGCGCCTAATGGTTGCAAGTGTTTTAGAGAACAATGCTTCCTCCTCGCCTTCCTTCAGTAAATTTATTACCCTTTCAGTTAAACCTAACTTTTTAAAATCATCGTTACTTTCTTTTTTAGATAAATTTTTATATAAATTTTCAATAGTTCCAAATTCGGTGATTATAGTTGTTGCTGTTTTTTCCCCGATACCTTTAATGCCGATAATATTGTCCGATGGGTCACCACGCAACCCTTTGTAATCAGGTAATAAACTAGGTACAAAACCAAAGCGGTCAGTCACCGCCTTTTCATTATATAAAATAGTATCGTTGATACCCTTCTTTAATGTATATACCAATACGTTGTCATCTTCTACTAATTGCAATGTATCCATATCACCTGATGCAATGATAACTTGGATTTCTTTTGCGAGCTTTTTATCTTCACGAATATTTGTAGTAATAGTTCCGAGTAAGTCATCGGCTTCAAACCCCTCGCAGTCATAAACAGGTATAGCAAAAGCTTTGAATACTTCGCGGGATTTTATAAGCTGGGCAACCAATGAATCATCGGTCTTTGCTCGGCCGGCTTTGTATGCATCATAAGCTTCGTGGCGAAAAGTCTTCTTTGGTAAGTCATAGCAAGCCACGATATAATCAGGTGACAATTCAGAGACTATCTTCATAAGCATAGTAGCCAGGCCATACAAGGCCCCTGTAGGCTCGCCAGAGCTTGCCATAAAGTCAGGCAATGCATGATAGGCGCGGTGAATAATGGCATGCACATCCAGTAATACCAGCCTCTTTTTATTATCTTTCATTTTTGCCATATACCCCCTATTATAGCATTTCAGGTATAAAAAAAGGCAGTCCCGTAGGCCTGCCTTTGATTCAAAAAATAATTTTAATTCTTTAGCTCATGAAGCATTACTTTATGAGCATGTTCCATAACTTTTTCAGCATCATGATTATTTGTTACCAAGCGAGGTAACACAGTTGCTTTGATTGTGTGTGGTGATAATAACCAAGGTTTATCAGGAGCCGAATAAAGTATCGGCCAATCAAAAACAATTGGTACTATCTCTAGATTAAATTTGACTGCGGTAGTAAATGTACCCTCTTTAAAAGGAAGTAATTTTTGTTCCTTTTCGTATGAGCGCATTCGTGTACCTTCAGGGAAAATAGCAATAGAGTATCCATCTTTCAAATCTTTTTCCATTTGCAAATGGGCACGTCCTTGAGATATTTTACTCTTACGATTTACTCCAATACCATGTCTATCCAAAAATGGATTCCAGATTTTATATTTGCGTAAATTTGTACCGTAAAATATTTTGTATTTACCACGAAAGCCCATAATATGAACTATCAAGAAATAATCAATCCACGATGAATGGTTCGCGATCATAATATAATTACGTTGAGTAAAATTAGGTATCTTGCCTGAATACCTCAGTCTTATTCCTATAGTAAAAAGAACAATAGTAGATACGAGCCAGCCAACAAATGTCCAGCTTCGAGGAAAGAAGTATCCAATAATAATTGCAATAATTCCAATAGGTATTAATATGCAAAATGAAAGGACAAGAATTACTGGAGTCAGTATGTAGTCGATCAACTTAAAATTTATGTGGTGATTTGGCATTGTTATATCAACAAAACGCATTAAAAAAACAGCACTCATTAAACCACCAAAAATATATTGTGTAGTTTTTAAAGTGTGATGTTCTATACGAAATGGTATAAATAATATTAAAACAGCCAAAACAATCACAGGAACAAAAAAAGATTTTAGTTCCATTTTTCGGACATATATTTGCTTTTTCATATTTTTTTGTTTTCTAAATACTACCACACACATGCATCAAATCAATATTTACACACATAAACAAAAACCCTCTTTAAAAGAGGGTTTTTGTTTATCTTACATCGGAGATATTAAGTATGCGGTACACCCTGCGAATCTGTATGTGCTGGGTTTGCATTAATAGGTCGTGGTGGTACTGCTTGTGCATTATTGTAATAATAATTATTTCTCATATTACGACTACGGAATATTTCACGTAATGCCCATAGTATAAGTAGTATTATCACAACCCATAGCAACCATCCACAAAGTGAACTTGGGAAGAACCCAGCACCAAATGCTGATGCAGTTAGGTTGTTGACTGCTCTTGGAGTGTTCAGTACATATGCCATTGCAGAATCTTGCGCACCTGATCCGTTAGTATAAGCAATGTATGCTGTTGTTACTATGTCTGCATTATTCTCCGGCAGTGACAGTACACGACCTTGTAGGTATACTACTCCGCCTGCACCTGGGGCCAAATCCTCTACTTGTACATTGAGTGTGTTTGTCTCGACTGCAAATGTACCGCGTGAAGAATTCAAGTATGCTACATAACGTGGAACTATTACTTGCAATAGTGGCTTTGTGATCTTTGTCTTACTGATGTTCTGATAAGTAATTGTATAGTCGATAGTGTCACCAACTGATACGAACTGATAACGGTTCTCGATCTTTAACATTATTTTTGAGTCAACTTGCGGTGGGTTCACTGGTGGTGTTGGTGTTACCGCTGTACCTGGTGTGCGGAATATTTCAATATTCCCCATTACCGTACCGTTACTATTATTTGCCATTGCGCGGAAGAAGTAGATAGTATTCGGAGCAAGGTTCGAGATATATTCGTTAAATGGTAATGAAGTTCCTGAACCCAAGTTCTTTGAATTTGTACGGGCACCCAAGTTAACAGTAGTACCGTATTCAAAATAAACATTTGTTGATAAATTCGAAGTATCTAGCAAAATACCATTTAATGTTGCATTATTCCTTGATACATTTGTTGCAATAGTTGTGACTACGCTCGTTGAACTGTTGTTAATAACAGAGGCATCTGTGTTAAAGTTTTTTATATTTCCATTTACAGTTCCACTTGCAGAATTATTTGCTACTGCTTGGAAGTAATATGTTGTGTTAGGAGCGAGGTTCGAAAGATACGCAGACGTATTACCTGCACCACTACCATTGTTTACTGTACTTGTGTACATTGTCATTGCTCCAGTACTTGTACCATAACGGAACCATGTTGTTGTACTATTACCATTACCATCTACATAACCATTGATTGTTGCATATGTCTTGCCAATACTTGTTGCAGGATTTGTAGTTACATCTAGGTTATTATTATTATTGTTGTTGT
This sequence comes from uncultured Candidatus Saccharibacteria bacterium, assembly GCA_964639185.1. Classification (GTDB taxonomy): domain Bacteria; phylum Patescibacteriota; class Minisyncoccia; order Phycocordibacterales; family UBA9973; genus UBA8515. Next base: position 99,954 of record CAZXCN010000001.1, on the reverse strand, counting down.
CATCAGTTCTAAATGAAACTTCCCTACCACGAATTATTTGTCCGGAATATGAATTCTGCGCAGCTGCACAATAATAGTATGTTGTATTCGGTGACAAAGAAGAAATATTGTAAGACAAGTTTGTGTTTGATACACCATACGTATAATCATACCGTGTACCACGACATGGAAATTCGAGCCATGCATCGATCAAGCTACCGTTACCATTGGCATATCCACGAAGTGTAGCACTCTCCTCATCAACACCTGTTGGTGAATCTGTACGAACAGATGGATTAGTTCCATTATTATTACCATTTACTGTAACTATTACTGTTTGCACTGCTGTTGTTCCGTTAATACAGTTAGCTGTTAGTGTATATGTAGTTGTACTTGTTGGGTAAACCACACGGCTATCTGTTGGGCCAAATGTACCAAGAGAACTAATAGTCACATTTGTTGCACCAGTTGTAGACCAGTATAGAGTACTTGATTGGCCAGAATTTATGTATGTAGGTGATGCAGAGAATGATGTGATGTAACAAGCAGATACAGAGTTAACTGATACTGTTGTAGATAGAGTGTTACCACTTGGGCCACCTGTTGCTGAATATGTCGTCGTGTTACTTGGTGACACTGTTGTGTTACTATTTGTATTTGTAAATGTTCCAACTCCTGGGATAGTTACCGATGTACAGCCAGTGCTTGTCCAAGAAAGTGTTGTTGAGCCACCTGAATTTATAGATGTTGGATTTGCTTGAAAGCTGGTAAGCGTACAGTTGTTTACAACAGTATTACCCACACGGAATGTAACAACAAGGTCACCTTGGTTTGCCCAGCCTGTACCAACAGTACCAATATTTAGACCACTAGACATTATTTGTGAAGCTGACACAGATGTTGGGTTAGATAAATTTGCCTGAGTTTTTGCTAATGTTGCACTTACAACACTGAGTGTCTGAGAAGTAGAAATATTAGTACTTAGGTTAAATGGTATTGAACCTTGGTCTGAACCCAGAACACCAGCAAAGTTAAAGTTGTTTGAAGCTCCACTTGAAGGTGACTGACTTAGTCTAATTGTTACATTAGTGGCAGGATTTGAACTTGTGTTGTGGAAATAAACATGGACCTTGATAGTGTCACCAGCACTAGCTGGAACACTTGTTAAATTCCAATTCTGACAACTCATCGCCCAAGAAGTAGGAACTCCTGTATTAGTAGTAGCATTACCAATAGCTCCTGTTGCACAATCTTGTGGATCTGTATTAAAAGGTGCAGCAAAAGCAGTCGGTGCTGTAAACAGCATTGCGAATGCGAAAATAAATACGACTTTTTTAATAATTTTATTCATAATTTTTTTTAATTAATCCACCAAAGGTGGATAGGTTTACAATTTTAAATCTTTAACACGACGACTTTTCGGTTCAAGACTTAAAAAAGTGGTGAAGCTTTTGTCATATACATGACGAAGCTTCACCGAAAATTTTTTACTCAAAGTTAACTACTGTTAGCCACCTTGTGTTCCAGGTCCACCAGTGGGTAAAACTCCACCTTGTGTTCCAGGTCCACCAGAATTTTGATCTGTTTTTTTACCTGTTAATATTGCATACACAATTACTCCTGTAGCAATAACACCAGCAACAATCCATCCACCACATCTACGTTTTGGCTTAACCGTAGGTGCAGATGCTGGTGCAGGTGCAGGTTGTTGTGCACATGGACAAGGTTGAATAGCTTGTCCGCATGGGCAAGGATTCACAGCCACTTGTTGAACACAACATTGTGGCGAAGAATACCCTGCGTAAGCCCATATCATCTGTTGACCAGAAGTTGCAGAATAAACTGCATTCTGATACCCAGGTGTTTGGCCTATCGATGTGTACATATTTCCATATGGACCGTGGAATGAACCATAACGATCATTACTACTTGTTGGCAATTGACCATGACTCATGGAATTCAACTGATAGTATTGATTGAAGGATAGTCCACTCACAGAACTAACAGGATAACTTTCAAAACAATTTGTACATGCAACATACGTGCTACATGGACAAACTTGTTGTACTACTTGCTTTATAGTATCTCTTGGAGCAGGTACAACATGTGGAGGAACAGCGCTAGGAACATTAGGTTTAGTTACAAAAACAGGTTCTGTTTTTTCAACCTCTGGATCATTTGGGTTAAAACAAGGTTCTGCAACCTTTAAAACAGGATACCCATTGACCACTACAGTTCTAATTCCAGTACCACCAGTAAAGTTTCTATTGAAACCCTCTACTCCATTATTTATGTAGTAGTTTTTAGTTTTAATAGTAATGTTTTGATCCCAGGGCAAAATACTTGCTCCAGAAAAACCAGTTACAAGTGATGTTACGGGACTTCCTGTAACTTTGGTCAGGATAGCCAACATTCTGGCTCTCCATTGCTCAGAGTACTTTGTATAGAATTTCATACCAGAACGAGTCTTGTATAATTTTCCATTAACTAAGTTACCTTGGTCAGACAATAGTGCAATGTCATTAACATCGTCCATTATCACAATGTACTCCTTAGAATCAAAATGGAACCATTGTCCATTATCAGCTTTTGTTTTTGCGTCTTGTGCTTTGAGTTTTGTTGGTGCTACTAACCCCATAAGGGCGAGCGCCATAATTGCAAAGATCTTCTTATTTGTTTTCATGATTAATCTGTTATTTATATTGGCAAAAACAGCGAAAAAATCGTGGTCTTCACCAATACAAATAATAGAATAACTTTCTATTACATTATATCAAATCTACAGGATTTGTCAAGTACTAAAAAAGTAATATAATATTGTATAATAAGGCCATTATGACAATTCAATTTGATGACGATAAGAGTGAAAAAGAGCTTCAAGATTTAAGAAAAGATGAAGAGGAGGAGTTAGTGGCTATGCTTGCCGAAAGCAAGTACAATATCCCTCATATCAACCTAGCTAACCTTCCAATAGAGAATGATGCTTTACGTGCAATGAAAGAAAAAGATGCTTTGGAAGAACAAGTAGCCCCTTTTAAGGTGCTCGGGCACGAACTACATGTAGCAGTACGATCACCCATACCTGAACACTTAACAAAACTAACTGAATATTTCAAAAACCATGGTTTTATTCCCCACTTCTATATGGCTTCACTTGCGAGCCTGACTAAAGCTTGGGATAGGTACAAAGAAATGTCTTATGCTGAACAATCTCATGCTGGTAGCATAGACATATCTGGTGAAGTCCTAAGCGAGATAGGTAAAGATATAAAAAGCTTAGTCGATGTAAAGAAAAAAATAGAAGAAGTCGAGAAAGATAAAGTTCACACTACATCACACATACTCGAAGTAATACTAGCTGGTGCTATTGCTATTGATGCTTCAGATATACACTTTGAACCAGAGGAAGCTACTGTTAGACTCCGATACCGACTCGATGGTGTACTCCAAGAAGTGATCGATATACCTCATGAAATACATCGCTTTCTAAATTCACGTATTAAAATATTATCAGGCGTAAAGATAAGTACTGAACGCACAGCACAAGACGGACGATTCAGTATAATCCTTAACGAGGAAGAAATAAGTGTGCGTGTATCACTAATACCTGGTGCATATGGCGAGGGCGTGGTAATGCGTATATTAAATCCAAAATCTATCCGTGTAAAACTTGAGGATATGGGTATCGAACCCAAATTATACGAAGTATTCATGCGTGAAATAAAAAAGCCAAATGGCATGATACTCCTAACTGGTCCAACAGGTAGTGGTAAGACAACAACACTCTATGCATTCTTGCAAAGAATATATTCAACTGAAATAAAAATCATCACAATCGAAGACCCTATCGAATACCACTTGCCTGGTATTACTCAAACTCAAACAAGTGATGAAAAAGGTTATACATTCCTCGAAGGCTTACGTTCATCACTACGCCAAGACCCAGATGTAATCATGGTGGGTGAAATCCGTGACGCAGAGACAGCAAAGATAGCTGTCGAATCAGCACTTACTGGCCACCTAGTGTTCTCAACCCTTCATACCAACAATGCAGCTGGTGTGATCCCCCGCCTTATCGACCTAGATGTAAATCCAAAGATATTGGTTTCTGCACTTTCACTCTCCATTGCTCAGCGTCTTGTACGCAAGCTATGCGTAAATTGCAAAAAGGAAAAACAAGTAAACGAAGAAGAGTTAAAAATAATAAATGCTATTATTGCCGAAGCTAAAACTCATAACAAAGATATAAAGGATTATGGTGTAGATATTGAAGCTGGTATTAAATTATACGAGGCTTCCGGTTGCGAACAATGTAACAATACTGGATACAAGGGCCGTATGGGATTATTTGAAGCAATACAAAATGATGCCAACATAGAAGCCATCATCCCAAAAAACCCAAGCGAACGCGAGATCCGTGAAGTAGCCGCAAACCAAGGCATACTAAATATGAAAGAAGATGGTGTGGTAAAAATCCTAACAGGTATCACATCGTACGAAGAAGTGGCTAGTGTTGTAGACTTCTACGAAGCCTAAAACATCTAATTAAAATAATTAATATGACTTAGCCACGGCCGTGGCTATTGTGATATAATTAAATACAGATGAGAAACATAGATAAGTCATCAACAAGTGGAAAAATAATAAGATCTCTGGGTATGAGTCTGGGGGTACTTGCTACCCTCTCAAATAAAAGAGTTAGTTATAAGTTTGCAAATGAAATTATAAAAGATATTTTTAAAGATAAAAAACCTAAAAATGTTAGTCAGTATTTTCATAAACTAAGAAAGCAGAAATTAATTAAAATAGAAAAGATTGGAAAAGAAGACAAGATTACCTTAACAGAAGATGGCAAGAAAATATTTCTTAGATTTAATTATGAGGAAATTAAAATTAAAGAAGATAAGGTTTGGGATAGGAATTTTAGAATGATAATCTTTGATATTCCAGAAAATAAAAGAAACGCCAGAGATTCCCTGAGAAACAAGATGAAAGAAATGGGTTTTATAAAATTTAATGATAGTGTGTGGGTATACCCATACCCTTGCCAGAAAGAGATTGATTTCATAGCGAATTATTGGAACATTGGTAAATACGTCCAATTTGCATTAGTAAAAGACTTAACAAATAGAGAAAGACTAGAAAGACATTTCAATCTTTAAAACAAATGATATCTTATTGTAATATGACTTAGCCACGGCCGTGGCTATTAATATATTATTATAAATATTAGAAAGATTCTTCACCTTTTATTAGGCTCCAAGATTCCATGTCGTCATAGTGGTCATACATGAATGCCCATTTACGTAATACCCCCTCTTTTACAAATCCAAGTCTTTGTGCCACAGCACCACTCCTTGGATTGTGGAGCGCGCAAATTATCTCTATTCTATTTAAATTCAATTTTTCAAAACCATATTTAATAATTAATTTACAAGCTTCGGTTATGATACCCTTACCTTGATGACCCTCATCCAACCAATAACCAATCCGACCAATATTATTCCTTTTATCCATATCGTGATAATCAATCATTCCAACAAATTCACCCTTGTACCAGATCTCAAAAGCTATTCCACTACCATTTTTTTGTTTTTCTAGAGATGTTTCAATAAACTTTTTTGAAACTTCTTCCGTCTTAGTTATGTCCAACCAAGCTAGTGTTTTCTTTAAATAAGTACGATTCTTATCTGTAAGGTCAAAAAGTTCTTGATATCTATTTATATCAAGGTATTTTAATTCAACATCGCCATTTGTTATTTTATCCATATTATTACTATATCATGAGATAAAAACATAACAACATAATATCACTTAGCGACGGCCGTCGCTATTGAGGGATAAAAAAATACACCCGAAACATTATGGGTGTATTAACAGAAATTAAAAAAGACATAAATCTCTAAACAATCCTTTAATGATACAAGACCACTAAAGTAACACAGGATTGCAGGATGGACCCAGTAATATTAAAAATAAACCAGGACGTCCTACGCACAAATATAGAGCCAGGGGCTGATTGCTTAGAGATTCATGTCCTCTTTTGCATTGATATGAAGTTTTGATTAAGAAATGATATACTTCTTACATAAACAGTTAAAACATATCTGAGAAGAGTATAGCATATTAAAATTTTTATGTCAAGCCTAAATAAAAACACTGAAAATATCGATTCCGAAGAAACATCTGTAAAAGATGATGGATTTTTAGACCAAACTTTACGACCAAGTATCTGGGATGATTATATTGGCCAAAATAATATAAAGGAAAACTTGCGAATATTACTACAAGCGGCGAGCGAACGCAATCACCCTCCTGAACATATACTATTTTATGGGCCACCAGGCCTTGGTAAAACTACTTTGGCCCACCTTATAGCCAAAGACACTGGTCGCCAAATGAAAATAACCTCCGGACCTGCTATTGAAAAAGTTGGTGACTTGGCATCGATACTGACCAACCTCTCCCCTGGTGATATTGTATTTATAGATGAGATACACAGACTAAATAAAATGGTAGAAGAAGTTCTTTACCCAGCAATGGAAAGCGGTGTACTTGATATTATTATCGGTAAAGGTCCATCAGCTAGAACGATCCAACTCGAGTTACCACCATTTACCATGATCGCAGCCACCACTCGTATTGCATTATTGTCATCACCACTACGATCCAGATTCTCAGGAGGAGTCTTTCGCCTAGAATTCTACACTCATGAAGAAATAAAAAAAATATTAGGTCGCTCTGCCAAAATCCTAGGTATCGTACTCGAGGACGAAGCTTTGGATGAAATAGCAATGCGTGCACGATTCACACCACGTACTGCAAATTATTTCCTAAAGCGTTGTCGTGATTTTGCTCAAGTACACAAAACAAATATGACGAAAGATTCTGTAAAGAAAGCATTGGCATTACTTGAGATAGATGAACATGGATTAACATCTTCAGACAGACGCGTGTTAACAACAGTGATAGATAAATTCAATGGTGGACCAGTTGGACTCAAGACGATAGCCGCAGCTACAAGTGAGGAAGAGGCTACTATAGAGGAAGTTATCGAGCCATACCTAATACAGCTCGGATTCCTCGAGCGCACACCTCGTGGACGTACTGTAACAAAGAAGGCATATGAGCATTTAGGTTTCGAGTTTATTGAAAAATAAAATAAAAACTATGATGAAGTTTAAAAGTCTTAGAGAAAAGACTTGCGCAGGAGTTTAGAAAATAAACGAACAAAGTGAGTATTATTTTCTTGAACGACGAGCAGAGAAATTTTCCAACAGGAAAATATTCGTGCTTTTTGAAAAGAGCTTTTAAACGAAATAATTTTTTAAATAAAAATACATGAGAATCATTGGAATAGACCCTGGCTTTGAAAGGCTCGGCATAGCAATAATAGAAAAACCCCTTACTGGAAAGGAGGTTGTTGTTTATTCCGAATGCTTCAAAACAACACCTAAGATAAAATTTCATGAAAGATTATTTTTATTAGGGGAAGAAGTAAGGAACATAATAGAGAACTATAAACCAAAAGCCCTAGCAATAGAGAAGCTGTATATAACCAACAATCAAAAAACTGCCATGAATGTATCAGAAGCTCGAGGAGTTATATTATACGAGGCTAGCCGTGCAGGCTTGGACATATATGAATATACCCCTGGTGAAATCAAGGTTGCTATAACAGGCTATGGTAAGGCTACAAAGGAAATGATCATGTCGATGGTGCCCAAATTATGCAAAATGGATAAGATCACTGAGTCAGATGACGAGCTTGATGCTGTAGCAATAGGCCTAACATGCTATGCTATAGAGCAATTCAAATAGTTTTCCACAATCTACTTGTATTGCAAAGAGTTTATGATTTTGATACAAATAATGCATATTAATAGGTCGCTTATTTTTTAAAATTTAAAATACCAAATATGAGCTATAGTGACGATGAAATAAAAGATGATTTAGATACAATGGAAGATGATTTAGATTTATTTTCTGATAATTTAAGTGATTCTTTACTAGAAGATGATTTGTCTGATGATATCCTTGCTGATGATGAAGAAGATCTTGTAGAAGACGATCTTGCTGCCGACGATATGTACTAGAAATTAAAACCCTCCATAAATGGAGGGTTTTAATTTTATTTAAAATTTATTTTTATAAATCTCTTCTTCCCTATTCTATACACACCAGAGTCTACTTTTGTATTATTGTCAGAAACCTTTTTATCAGTTGTTAGATTTGTAATAGCACCTTCATCTACCAACCTACGAAAATCACTCCTAGAAGATACTAATTTTTCTTTTACAAAAATATCTATCAATAACTCATCAGCCCCTACATTTATATTGTCGATATTATCAGGAATTTCTTTTTTGGAAAAAGTCGCTATAAATTCTTCTTGAACTTTATTTGCTTTTTCTTCTGAAAAGAATATTTTTATTATTTCTCGAGCAAGGCGCATCTTTGCATCACGAGGGTTCAATGCTCCACGAGTGATGTCTGTAGCGATAGATGCAACATCCTCCATAGGAACATCTGTACACAATTCAAACCCCGGTATTATTAGGTTATCATTCCAACTCATAACTTTGCCAAACATTTCTGTTATTGAATCAGACAAGGCTATCATATTCCCTTCTGTCTTACCCATCTTTTTACCAGTGTTGTCTTCGAGTAACTTCATAGTTATGACAAACTTTTCTTTGTTTTTTAATGACTTCATTAGATCACGTCCAGCAAGCATATTGAATGTTTGATCATTACCACCTATCTCACCATCCACGTCCATAGCCACACTATCATAACCTTGCATAAGTGGGTACATGAATTCATGTATAAATACAGGCTTACCTTCTTCTATTCTTTTTTCAAACATATCACGTTCGAGCATTTGGCTTACTGTCATATTTGAAGCAAGATTCAACACATCTTCGAATTTCATTTTTCCCAACCACTTTGAGTTGAACATAACCTTGGCACTATTTTTACCAGAGAAAGATAAAATTTTTGAAGCCTGCTTCTTGTAATTCTTTAAATTCTTCATTACTTCTTTATGAGTGAGCTGTTTACGAGTAGCACCTTTATCAGTAGGATCACCTATCATTGCAGTAAAGTCACCCAAAAGCATTATGACCTTGTGCCCAGCACGCTGGAATTCACCAAGCTTGCGTAGTGCAATAACATGCCCCAAATGTAGCGTTGGGCCAGTAGGGTCAATACCTAAATATATTGTAAGTTTTTCCCCTCGATTGATCCTAGATGCAACATAATTAGCTGTTGGATACACAGCAGAAACACCTCTAGTCAATAAAGTATTATTTTTGATTTCCTCTTTTGTCATATAAACCACTTTAACATATTTTGTATTTCTTGTCCTTTTTGATATGGTATTTGTGGTATGATAAATAACATGAATCCAAATACAAAATCAAATACAAAGCCTAAAAAAATTAAGTTTTGGCTATTAATATTAACAGGTCTATTTTCTGTCTTTTTAGGCTTGGTAATAATACTATTAAGCACCCTTAGACTCCCTGATTTTAAATCATTTACCGAAAGAAAGGTGGCTAATTCGACAAAAATATACGACCGTACTGGGGAAATACTACTATACGATGTACACAAAGATATGCGTAGAACTGTCATCCCTTTTGAAGACATGGGTACAAATATAAAAAATGCAACTATAGCTATCGAAGATTCTGAATTCTATAATCACAAAGGTATCCGCATAACATCAATAATCCGTGCATTATGGCAAAGATTCCTAGGTAACCAAAAGGCTGGTGGTGGTTCAACCATAACCCAACAATTAATAAAGAACACTCTTCTAACCCAAGAAAAAACTCTAACAAGAAAGATAAAGGAATGGATACTGGCTATCAAACTAGAAAGAATTATAAGTAAAGACGAAATATTGGGGCTTTATTTAAATGAGGCTCCGTATGGTGGTACAGTATACGGAATAAAAGAAGGAGCAAGAATGTTTTTTGGTAAAGAGCCTCGTGACATAACAATTGCGGAATCAGCGTACCTCGCCGCTATACCAAATAGCCCGACATATTATTCACCGTACAAAAAACACAAAGCTCAATTAGATGAGAGAAAGAATTTAGTATTAAAGAGAATGTTCGACCTAGGTTATATAACAAACGATGAGTATCAAAAATCAGTAAATGAAGTAGTTGTATTTCTACCAGAACAACCTACAAATATAAAAGCTCCGCATTTTGTATTTTTTATCAAAGATTATTTGGAAAATAAATATGGTGCAGAAGCACTCGATGTAGGTGGATTAAAAGTTATAACAACACTCGACGCAAGTCTACAAGAAAAAGCCGAGGCAATAGTAGCAAAACAAGCAGAAGAAAATGCAAAAAATGCAAATGGTAAAAATGCAGCTGCTGTAGTAATAGAAACAAAGACAGGACAAATACTGTCTATGGTTGGCTCACGAAATTATTTCGACAAAGAAATAGAAGGTAATTTTAATGTGGTCACAGCGCAAAGACAACCAGGTTCAGCATTTAAACCATTTGTATATGCATTAGCTTTTAAGAATGGATACACAGACAAAACAACGCTTTTTGATGTAAAAACACAATTTTCAGATTCATGTGACGCTGTAGGTAACCCTATTGGTGGTGCTAGTAAGGATAATTGTTACATGCCTAATAATTATGACAATGCTTTTCGTGGACCAATGACACTACGCGATGCATTAGCACAATCAATAAACGTTATAGCTGTAAAATTACTATATTTAGTAGGTGTTACTGATTCCATTAAACTCGCTCATGATATGGGTGTAACAAGCCTGAACGACCCAAGTCGTTATGGACTATCACTTGTTATAGGAGGTGGTGAAGTAAGTTTGTTAGATATGACATCAGCATACGGTGTCTTTGCAACAGAAGGTATTCGTCAACCATACACAGGCATATTATCTGTAGAAGACAAAGATGGTGTAAAAACAGAAGAATACAAAGAGAACCCAACAATAGTATTAGACCCAAATACAACAAGAATAATATCAGACATATTATCAGACGAACAAGCTCGTGTTCCTACTTTTGGTTCACACTCAAGCTTATATACGGGTGACATAAACTCTGCTGCTAAAACAGGTACAACAAACAGCAACAAAGATGCTTGGACAATAGGTTATACAACATCAATAACTGTTGGTGCTTGGGTTGGTAACAATGACAATACTCCAATGAAGAAGGGTGGTGCTGCATTGGCTGGTCCAATATGGAACCAAATAATAAAAGAAGCTTCTGTGACATATCCTGCTGGAAACTTTAATAAACCAGAATACATAGACAGGAATTTACCACCAATATTACGAGGATTCTGGCAAGGAGGTGAGACTTTCACAATAGACTCAATGTCAGGTAAACTTGCAACAGAAAATACTCCAGATGCAACAAAAGTAGAAACATCTATAACAAATGTTCATACAATATTATATTGGTTAGACAAAAATAACCCAACAGGTGGAAAAACAAATAACCCCGAAAGTGATCCCCAATACAAAAGATGGGAATATGGTGTACAAAAATGGTGGGAAAACAATAAACATAAATACAAAACAATAACAGAAGGAAACAAACCAACAAGCTACGACTCAATTCACACAGAGAACAATAAACCCCTAGTTTATCTATCGGGTATAGATGAGTCAGTAGTTTATGATGGTAACCAAGAACAAATAATCACAATCACAACAAATAGTTCTTCACCGATACAAAAAATAGATATTTTTATAAATAATTTATATATAACATCTCTTAAATCTTCCTCTGGAAAATTCTCGATAACACCCAATGAAGTTCAAGGTGTATCATCTGTTAACAAGATTCGAGCACTTGCATATGATATATACGGTAGCTCTAGTCAGACAGAAATTACACTACAAATAAAATAATTATTTAATATCTAGAATATTAATATTTAGAATACGGGCATTTTCTAATATTTTATTTTTATTTATAAATATCTCACTCTTGTAAACAGGCCCTAGGTTATCAAAACTAAGAATTCCTTTTTTAAAAATTATTTTTTCTTTTGGAATCTCTTTCTTTATTGAATTTTTCAGAATTACTTGAATTAAATCAATCTGTGTATCTGATATCAACACAATACTCTTTATCCTATCTAGAAAGCTTGAAATAGGCTTGTAGTCCATATATTACCTATTCATAGGCATAATGAGGTATAAGAACGTATTATCGCTTATAGGGCGTATTACCATGGCTTTATTACTACCAGTTAACTCAAAAGTAACACTGTCTACTGATATTGATTGAAATGAATCTAATATATATCGATAATTAAAAGATGCTGTAACCTCCTCCCCTTTCAAAGCACCAGCAACCATTGTTATGTTTTCTCCAACATCTGTATTCCTAGATTCTATTTCAAACTTTTTCTCTTTTGGGTTAATTTCAAATATTATTTGATTAAATTTATCAGATAAAACATTTGCTACCTTTAAAGCATTAATTATATCTTGTTTCAAAATTACAACCTCTGTTGTTGGTTGTTTTGGAATTATCTGTTTATAATCAGGGAATACACCGTCGATAACACGAGAAGTAATATAAATATTACCTACAGTAAAAGATGCTTGGTTTTTATTAAAAACAATATTCACATCATCTGTCTCACCTTCAAAAACTCTTATTAATTCTATAGTATTCTTAAATGGTATTAATATTCCATTAAAATTTAAATTTTGTTTTATTTTTACCTTTTTCTCAGCAAGCCTAAATGAGTCAGTAGCAACAAAGACAAGATTATCGTCTTCTGGGTATATATACACACTACCTATCTCTGGTTTAATATCAGAAACAGATGCACTAAAATAAACAGATTTCAAACCTTCGATTAACTTACTTGCTGGTATTACACATGTTTCCCCCTCCACAACAGGTAGTGTTGGAAAGTCTTCGTGTGGTAATGTCTTGAGAGTTATATTATTGTTTTTTGTTTTTATATTCAAATTATTATCTTGTTGAATAAAAACAACATTACTATCAGTATTTATATTTGAAAACATTGAGCTAAGGATATCACCCTTTACAGCGACAACACCTTCTTTTATTACTTTTACAGGTATTGATATCTCAGCACCAATACTAAGGTTTGTTGATCTTAGTATCAAGTTATTACCACGAGCTATTATCAATATTGAATTTAGTACTGGTAGTGTTAAATTCTTACCAGTCATTCTCTCTACAATAACCAATGCTTTCTTTATCTTTTCTAATGTTGTTTCTATATTCATATAATTGTGTATATTATCTATTAATACATTATTATTACTATTACTGTCTGTATAATGTGGATTACTTTTTAAACCTTATTTTATAAATGTATATTATTGTTTTTTAAATTATCGAAATGTTAATTAATTTTTATTTAAATACATTTTTTATTAAACCGTGTACTTATTCTATTTTTATTAACACTTATAAACATTTTTTTATTAACTTATAAGTAACTTATCCACAACTATTTAAACAATATTCTTATCTTTTCTAATTCTTGTACTAATGCTGGGTCGGTTGTTATATCCTTCTTTATTTTTAAATGAGAGTGTATTACTGTTGTGTGATCTTTGCCACCCATTTTCTGACCAATAAGTGGGTAAGATATATTGAAATCTTCTCTCAAGATATACATAGTTACTTGGCGAGCTCGAACTATCTCCTTCCTTCTTGTTTTATCGTATATTGTTTCTTCTTCTATTCCATAATAATCAGCTATTGTTTTTACAACATCTTTTATTGCAACACTCTTTTTTGGTTTAATGTTGTTTTTTATTAATTGTTTTGCTTCTATTAGACTAATACTCTTATTTTTTAATTGAGATTGGCATATAATAGCGTTCAAACTACCCTCTAATTCGCGTATATTACCCTCAAGAGAAGCTGCAAGATATGAAACCACATCTTCATCCACGATACAATTATTGTTCTGTAATTTAGCTTGTATTATAGCTATACGAGATTCATAGTCAGGTTCAGTTATTTGAACAGTCATACCTGAAGCAAATCTTGATTGTAACCTCTCCTCTAGACCTTGGATAAAGTTCGGGTGTTTATCAGATGAGAATATTATCTGTCGGTTACTCTCGTGAAGTGTGTTGAATAAGTGGAATAATTCTTCCTGAGTTTTTTCTTTACCAGATATGAATTGAATATCATCCATTATTATCACATCGTATTTTCTATACTTCTCCTTGAAAGCATTTGGTGTTTTGTTTTGTAATGAATTTACATAATCGATTGAAAACCTTTCCAAGCTTACATAGAATATCTTTTTGTTTGGAAATTTTGCTTTTATGGTATTCCCTATTGATTGGATCATATGAGTTTTACCCAACCCAGTACCACCATAAATAAAGAAAGGATTATAACTATTGCCAGGATTGTTTATTATTGCTTGTGATACGGCATAAGCAAGCTCGTTGAAAGGTCCAACAATAAATGAGTTGAATGTGTATTTAGGATTTAGATTATCTTCTTTGTTTATATATAAATCACCTAAAGGTAATTCTTTGTTTTGGGTAGAGACTGGAGGTGGTGCTATTTTACTAGAGTCATGTTTAACTATCACGTATTCAATGCTACGAATATCATCCTTGTGTGACATTAGAGTTTTTAGGATCAGTTTGTGGAATTTGTTGTATAACCAATCCTTTACGAATTCATTTGGAACACCTATGTGTAACGTACCACTATCCTCTTTTATGATAGATGTGTTCTTGAACCATGTTGTAAAGTTGGCACGTGAGATATTTGATTCGATATCTATTAGGCATGTATTCCATAATTCCTTTGTGTTATTCATAATTTGTATTATACCCGTCTTTGTTAATAAGTAATACTTGCAACTCTTAATTAACATGTTGATAACATGTGGATTTGCAATAATGTACATTATAGTATATATTTCCTATATGTCTCAAACATACCAACCTAATAAAAGAAAAAGAGCAAAAACTCACGGCTTCCTAACTCGTACAAAAACAGTTGGTGGTAAGAAGGTGCTTGCTCGCCGACGCCAAAAGGGTCGCGCAAAACTCTCAGTATCAAAATAAGTATGATCTCAAAGAATAGACGAGTAACAAAAGGGTTATTCGATTCTGTCATAAAAGAAGGCAATGTTTTGCATAGCCCTTTTTTTATGTTGAAATATAAGGCTTTTTCGGATAAAGATGTATATAAATTAGCCTTTGTTGCACCAAAAGCAGTAGCCAAGCTTGCCTCAAAGCGTAATTCCCTTCGAAGACAGGGTTATAGGGCTATTTCTTGTGTGAATCTCAAAAAAGGCTTTGTTTACATAGTTTTTTACAAGAAACAAGCCAAAGAGGCTTCTTTTGAGCAAATTAAAGGCGATTTATCTGAATTATTCCTTAAAATAAAGGCTTAAATTGAAAAAACTACTAATTTGGCTTATAAATACATATCAAAAGACCCCAACAAGGGCGCATTATGCTTGTGTTTTTGTCCCAACTTGCTCTGAGTATACTAAACAAGCTATTGAAAAGTATGGATCTCTAAAAGGTGTGTATAAAGGTGTGTATAGGATATTACGTTGCCATCCATGGCAGAAAAACCGCTTAGACCCTTTAAAATAAACAAATATTTTGATTTTAGAGCTTATTAAGTTACAATAGTTTAATGCAAACTATTTGGACTAATCTTTTTTATCAACCTATTTATAACGCTCTTATCTTTATTATAAACCATGTCACCTTTGGGGATGTTGGTTTTGCTATCATAATACTTACAATTTTAGTAAAACTGATACTATTCCCTCTTTCAAAGAAGTCTATTCGCAGTCAATTCAAAATGAAGCAAATAGAACCCCTTCTAAAGAAGATAAAGGAGGATTATCCAAATAAAGAAGAGCAATCAAAGAAGACTTTTGAGTTATATAAACAATACAAAGTAAATCCTTTTTCTGGGTGTTTGGTTCTGTTAGTACAGTTGCCTGTTATATTTGCTTTGTATTACGCATTTTATAAGGGTTTGGCACAAGGGACTGACCCATTATATTCATTTGTAACAATGCCAGTGAATTTACACACAATGTTCCTAGGTGTTATTGATGTTCATGGTAAATCAATAGTTCTTGCTTTGCTTGCTGGTATATCACAATTTATCCAAGGGCAGATGATGTTTGCAAAAAAGCCAAAGAAAGACCCAGCTGATTCTGATAAACCAAAAACTTTCCAAGAGCAAATGTCTGACAGTATGTCTGTAAATGTTCGCTTTATATTACCAATATTCATAGTATTTATTTCTTACAAAATATCTGCAGCAGTAGCACTTTATTGGGTTACAAGTAACGTGTTTACAATTATTCAGGAATGGTACGTAAAGAATAATTTAAAGAAAGAAGATGGCATAATAGAAGTAAAAGCGATTGAAGTAAAATAAATATATTATAAATATGGACAAAGATAATATAAAAAAAATAATAGAAGATATATTTAAACACACAGCGTGCAAATTGGATGCATGTGAATTTACCGAAGAAGGCTCAATGTTGTGGTGCTCTGTATCAACACCCGATTCACGATTCATGATAGGCCGTGAGGGTGATACACTTAAATCTTTAAATCATATTGTTCGTAAAATGATCGAGAAGGATATAAGTGAGGCCGAGGCCGGCATGCTTATGATCGATATCAATGGTTATAATAAGAAGAGGTTTGATAGCTTGAAAACTACTGCACACATGTTGGCTGAGCGCGCACGATATTTCAAGAATAGTGTCGAGCTTGACCCTATGCCTGCATATGAACGTCGTATTGTGCACATGTTTCTAGAGAATATCCCAGACATCACTACTGAATCATCTGGAGTTGGTCCAGGACGTAGAGTAGTAATTAAATACAAAGAAAAAGAGGAGATATAATCTCCTCTTTTTCTTTTGGTTATCCCCTCTCATTACAAAGGAGAGGGCTAGGGAGAGGTTATTCTAAATCCAATCTCCACAATGTTGAATCTTTTTTATTCATAAATAATAAAACCTTTTCATCTTTTGATAGTGTTAGATTTATTGCATCTATTGCTGAAACATCTTCAGTATTTATGATAGTTAGGTAAGATTTGTTTGTAATATCTATAACTACAATACTGTCATTGAATGAAGTTATGCCTTTATACCAGTTATCTGGATACTTATTGCCTTCAATGTTGTTTGGCTTTGCACAATAAACCCTCACCCCATCCCTGCTCCATACGCATTTATCTGCCATTGTTCGTACTGGAAGCTTTGTGAATTCTTTCTTTTCTATATTGTATACACCTAATTCTGGGCCAATATTTGTTGTTGCGCTGTATATTATATTTGTAGCATTATTAGAAGCAAGTGTGGTTAGACCCTTTATCCCTCCAAATACTTTTGTGAAATTGTTTTTACCTATATTTGTTGCGTACAATGAACCTCTGGTGTCCCATGATGGCTTTGTTGTCAGGAATATAGTAGAAGTCCCTGCCCATTGTGGTAACCACTCAGTAAATGCAGATGTGAATATTTGTACTTTATTATTATCCTGAAGGTTCATGTAATAACCAGCTATATCACTACCGAGTGGTGCAAGGTAGAATAAACCAACACTATCTGGTGATATTGATACACTTGTTATATCTTCTTGAAGAAAATCCCCTTTTGTTTGATTTGTATGTGTTAGAAATGTTTGTATTGTTTTGTTGTTATTGCTTAGGTATCTGTATATTACAGCACTACCATTGTTGCCTAAATATGTTTCGTAAATACTTGGAATTGTTGAGTTAGATGTTTTAGCACTTGCTTCTGTGTCTAAATACTGACTATAAATATGTCCATTTGATCGTGCAACATAGCGTAATGCTGACACTGACTCCTCCTCTATTTTAGGTATTATCGGGGTTACTTGCTTTTCCTTTGTGTTTGTTAATATTGGTGTTTCAGAAAAAGGTACTGCACTTTCTGGAAGCTTTCTTTTGTCGATAAATGTTGTAAAACCTGATATCGCAAAATTTGTGACCTGTTTTAATTTAGGAGTATTTTGTACTGAAGTATCTACTACCCCATCGCCATTGGTGTCTGTACCAGTTGTTGTGTCTGTTGTGTCCGAGCCAGTACCAGTTGTTGTGTCTGATTTTTTTTGTGTAAATGAAAAGAATGATTTAAAGAATCCAGTGTCTGTATTAGTGTTACTGGTTGCAGTAGTATTTTGTTTATTTTGTATATACCAAAATGTCCCACCAGCGGTGATTAGTATAAGTATAATAATGATTATTGTCTTTCTCATGTTAATTAATTCATGTTATATATTTCAGACATCTTTGTTCTTGCTGTAATTGTTTTACCGTTTGCTTTAAAATAACCAATAATAGAATTAACATAATTATTATTTTGTCTTGCTCCAGTAGAATATATTCTTAAATACTGATACAAAGACCCATCATATAATTCTTTGCCAAGAGCACAGGTGGATGATCCATTGATCTGGTAACTTCCTTTCCCACTTATCACTTCGGTTGATTGTGCTATTATGCCTTCTTTAAGTGTTGGAAAAGATTTAGTTTTACCATCATCTGTGTTCCCTATATTACCAGGATTATTTGTTCTGTAAGATTTAGTACCTGGTGATGGAGTTTCGTTAAAACCTTCAGTAAATGTTTGTGCTGTCATTAGTAATTTTTGACCAGTTTTTAATGAAGTAATTTTGTTTATTTCAGGTATGTATTTATCCAGCATGGTTTTGTTTAAAGTTACTGTTGTCCCTTTCGCATCATCTGGATTTGGCGGATTTGTTGATGAAATACAAAGATTTGTAGATGATCCTGTTGATGTATCGTCTGGAGAGATACTTATCTGTACTTGCTTTATGTTTATACCACTTTCCCCTACCAGATCGGGATTAATTGTATTCAATATTGCATATGCACCGAGTGCTAGTAATAGACCCATTATAGCAGCTGATATCTTGCTCTTTGCCTCAGTATGACCAAATACTGACCCATCCCCCATGTACTGTACTCCGTATATTACAATCATAATTACAGCCAGTGCCCCACAAATACCAATAGCTAATTTGAAAATTATATTCAGATAATCTCCCAATGTAGTTGTTGTACTGTCTATTTTAGATATCCCAGGTAATGGTGCTAGTAATTTATAATCCTCATCAAATACTCGGTTGCCTGTAGGTGTAACAGATACAGGATCACCATTTTCATTAACAGGACCAGTTCCCTCACTAAATGCAATATTTCCTAATTTTGCATTGTCTAAACACACACCACTACATTCATATCTTAAATTACCCTGACTCTTTTCCCAAGATGAATACAATGAATAACCACCACTTTTAACTCGAAGATATAAATCACAATCAAACCCCAGTCCTGCTTCACAAGATTCCTCACCTGCAGTTATATCTATATTTGTAATAATTTGTTCAATTTTTATTTTTAAATTTTCAAGTCCTGAATCTGGTAAATAATCATCGCAATCAACAAGAGGGCAACTGTCCGCTTCTGTTACATTTACGGTAAGTGTTTGCCCAATGCAATTTTCAGTGATTATTTCTATGGACACTTTGTTTTTACCAGGGGCATACCATTTGTCTGCTTGATCACCACTAGGGCTAAAAGTTGCTGATGATACAGAACATGCTGCTGCACTAGCCTTTTGTGGGTACATTGAAATAAATACTCCACCAAGCATTGTTAATATTGATAATACTAATATGGTTACCTTTTTCATATTACAAATTTATTTTAATAGATTTACTAACCGACTGGAAAAGTTTACTAATACTGTTTATTGATATATTTATATTAGCATATCCCCCACGTGATTCTGGGCGGATTGTTAATTCATAAGGGTTTCTAGGGGTATTGATATCTTTGTTGTTTATTTGCCATTTATATACTAAATCATTTGTGTTAATTATATTATTTAGAAAATAAGGTTCTGCTACTAGGGTCATCTCATCTTCGGTCATATCTACTGTATTAGATATAGCTTCGTTATAATTGATCCCTTCAGTAGGTGACTTTTTGTAGAAAATTATTTCAGGTTTAGACATCGGTATATCTACTGTACCAGTACCAGTGTATGATCCATTTGTGGTGGATACAGCAACCCCAACATGGTCAATATCATTAAGGTAGCTATTTTTATAAGTAAATGAATCCTTGCCATACCCCGATGCATCTTGGTCACTATTGTAATTTATCTTCCAATAGTAAGCCATGTTCTTGTTGTTTATATTTGCTACACCAGCAGTGTTTGGCATAGCTACTACTCGAATATACCCTTCGGTTGATGGGAAACTTCTACCTTTGTAGAAAGGTGGTGTATATGAATCGATAGCTTGCCATAGCATCTCTACTTCAGATGGTTGTATGATAAAGCTTTTATCAACAGACCCAAATGTTCCAGCAGGGGTAATAGAAATTTGAAATGCGGTATTTATATTAGGAGCCCCAGTTTTAAATACATATTTTGTGCGCCCTATTCCAGAAAGTAGTGTATCATTGCCACTTTTCCATGTTATTAGTGCTTTATTCAAGTCAGTAGCGTAGCTCGTAATATTGATAGTTACATCAGAATACGGAGCTGGGTTTTCTGGTATTGTTTCAATATTTATATCAGCAGATGTAACCTGAAGACTCTCAGCATTGATATACAGAGGTGATACACTAATAACTAAAAGTATTAATAGGGTTATTTGTATAAACCATTTTTTCACTATTATATTATACTAAAATAAGTAAAAAGTAGAAAGTAGAAAAGAATTAAAAGCACAAATCGATTTGTTAGTATCACCCTATATCTATTGCGTATTATTATTCATTAATTCGTCTTTTGCTTTTTTTATAGCCAATATTTGTGATGGGTCCGATGTTATGATCTGGTCCTCGGTATAAGAAGCAATAGTTTTAACAGCTACGTGTTTGAGTCCTGCAAAGAATATACCCTCCCCTACATTTGCTTCTAAAAGAAGGTATTTTTCCTCGTCGGTAAGGTTGAAAGTTTTTTGAAGCAGGTCTACTGTTGATGGTGATTGCTTTAGTAGAAGTTGAAGTGAAGAGTTGGTAACAATAGGTATACCATAAGGGCTCTTCATAAAGTCTCCCACATCTTGGGTTATAGTAGCAAGCCCTAAGTAATATTTACGCCCACGTTTTGCAATAGAATATAGGAACGAAGCTGTGTCCTCGGATTTCATCATCCACCAAGCTTCATCTACCACCAATAGTCGCTTCTTTATATTTTTACGAATAGCGTTCCATATATAATGTGTAACTATATACATAGCTACTGGTTTGAGCTCATCTTCCATATCACGTACAGAAAAGACAACAAATTTTCTATTTATATCCACATTTGAAGGTTGATTTAGGAACGAAGCCCAACTTCCACGAGTGTATTTTGTAAGGCGTTGTATGATTGAATCACTACCTTCCATGCCAGCTAGAACCATTTCAAAATCGGAAAGTAAAGGAGGTTCAATATTTCGAAAATCACTTTCCGCGGTAATGTCTTTAAGCGCATATGTTTCTGTAATAGCACGATCGATTATGGAATCCTCTTCTGGGGTTAGGCCACCGAGCATGATACGAAATAATCCAACAAGGTTGATGGTGTTTGATCGCAATACATCACCACCTGTTTCGTCTTCGCTTGGGATAGGCAGGTCAAATGGATTGATGTGGTGCTCAGATGAAAGTGCAATATTGAAATACCTACCCCCCATTGCTTCAGACAGGAATTCGTATTCACGTTCAGGATCTATGACAATTACTTCGGTATCAAACATAAGAGTGCGAATGATCTCTAGTTTGGTAGCGTATGATTTACCAGCACCAGATGTGGCAAATGTAATAGAGTTATAGTTTGGCAGTGAGAAACGGTCAAATATGATAAGGCTGGAATTATGCCTATTTACCCCATATAGTATGCCTTTGTCTGAAGTAAGGTCAAAGGATACAAATGGAAATACACTAGAAAGTGGTTCGGTATTCAACTTCTGCCCTATTTCCAAAAGGTCAGTACCAGTAGGGATAGAGCTTTTGAAAGCTTCTTCTTGTTGGAATAATGCAGGTTTTAAATATATTAATTTAGATTCCAATAATGACTTGATTTCATTTTCGGATTTATATAATTCGTTTTCGTTGTCGGCATATATAGTGATATATAAACCTACATCGAACATCTTTTCCTGAGCTTGCATCAAGTTATTGCGAAGTTCCTCGAGGTCGCCATATGCAGTATCTAGCATTGGGTCACGCACGAGCCCCTTGGATTCACGTATCGATATCTGACTTTGCACTTCAGCCACCTTCTTTTGGAAAGAACGTAGTATTTCCCCCGTATTGATAGGGTGAATAAATATAGAAACATCAAATATTTTATCTAAATTGATAATTGGTGAAAACCAATTGTCGGTAAGGTAGCGTGGGTATGATATAACAAAAAATGTGCGGGATATCTTGTCTCCGAGATTTAGTGATTTTGGGCTGATTTGTAATGCTGAAGGGGCTATTATATCCTGAAGCTCCAATGTGGCTGCTTGGTATATTTCATTTGGTAACACAGGTAGCACCATTTTGCCTTGTGGTGTTGCTTTATTTGAACCAAAAATTGATGAAAAAATACTCATATATTATTCTAATTTTATTCCCTGACTTATATCACCAGGATTAAATGTCTTGTAAAACATCTCGATAACTTCTTCGGTTCCTAATTGTGAACTACGTACTCCAAACCCACCTAACCCCTGACTTATCATGGATACTCGCTGGTCCAATTGTGACCTCTTTTCCTCAAAACTGGCTAGGTCGGCCTCCTTCTTTGAATTAGTTTTCTTTGCTTTTTTCATGTCTAAGACTTTTTCCACTATGCTCTCGTCGGATTTAAATGTTCCACCACTGTATGGTACAACAACAAAGAAACTTTTGGTCATTATGTTTACTTCATTTGTAAATGACTGAATAAATTCCATATATTCTTTGGTTTGGATTTTTATAAGTGGCTCTACTTGTAACTTCATACGCTCTTCGAGTGTTAGTAAATATGGTCGAATATCAAGCCTGCGTGATTGAACTACTATTTGTATAGAAAAATCCAATCCATTTAGAAAGTTTTGAAAATTAGAGATAACAGCCCTTTGTTCGTCTGAGGATTTGAGTGATAAATTGATAGATGAAGCAACAAGAACCGCACGAAGACCACCATCTTTTAATATAATGATACCATCGCGAACTTCTTTTATTGGAACAAATTCTTGTGATCTTTTTGCATCAAGCGACATAATGTTATTGTAACATGTAGATTCAATAAGTAGTAAGGGGAAACTATTTCTTGTCTAGTACATCAAGGCTCCAAGATAAATCCTTGAGTTTGCTTCCTGAAAGTGTTGGAACTACTGATGTTTGTGTAGGTAGATTAGGTATATCCTTCTTTGTATCTGGCCTCTGTAAGCGTTGCTTCCATACATAGAGCTTGCTTTTTGTTGCATATGTAATGCTTGCTTGTAGGTAGTATAGAAAAGATTTGCCATTGATTTTATAAAAAGTAAGTAATGCTGTAAGTATTACCACAGGTATTATTAGTGGAATAGCGATCCATATAGGTAATACTTTATACAATATATATACCAATCCCCCACCACCTGCCATATAAGCAAATTGTTTAAAAGTAAATGGGCCAAATAATTTGTCCTCTACATCGATAAATTGTGGTACTTTGAATTGCATATTATATTTGTTCTTTGTAAGGGTCTTTGTTCAAGCTTTGGTTGCTTTGTGTTGTTGGTGTTACTGTGGCTTTATTTAGTTTATCGCCTAGCATATTAACAACACCCATTGTTGGATTATTTATACCAGATAGAGTTTCTGCCCCAGTAGCAGAATTAGGCTTGAATACATCGTCAGCTTTACGCTCGGGAATTATATCAATTCCAGATTCCATGAACCTGTCAGCTGTATTGAAACTCCTTGTAACTAATGGCATTACCTTTGGCTGGCTTCCGATGGTAGTGTCGGATTTATTTATAGACACCATCTCTATACCAGCATTTGAAAAAATATTAGAGCTATCTTTTGCTGGGTTTATATTGGTAGGGCTATTTGCTGTTTCTATTGATATGTCTGCTTCAGATTCAACTGGTATAGCCACAGTAGCTATTGCTTCCGGAGCAGGCTTGTATGATGGAGTTGGAGCATTTGGAATAGATAAATTTGGTGCTGGTGGTGTGGATACGTATGGTGGCTTCGGGGCTTCAGGAATATTCATTTCTGTTTCCAGATTATCACCATATTCATTCTCTGCAAGTTCTATCGAGTTTGCCATATGGGCACTCTCTAGGTCACCACGCAAGTTGCCAATTATCTGAGTATTAATATCATTAAACATTTGTACACTTGCCTCTTCTTCCATATTTATCTCCTTCTTTAAGAAGCCTGTATATTCATCTGGGTGCACTATACCTAGTAATAATAGTGTTGTTTCAGTACCAAGGCTTGCTACTTGTTGTTCGTTTAGCTGGTACTTAGTCGCAATAGTTTGTAGTACATTCATCCAATCCATTTTGATAAAATACTCTTGGGCATTTGGTGGAAGCTTGCTTGCGTATTCAGCGATCTTTTGTTGTAGTTGTTGTTGATCCATTTCAATTATTTTTTAAATTAGTATTTCCTTACTACTTTCTGCTTATCTTTCCTAATGCCCTCCTCCATGTCCAGCATCATGTCCACTTTCAGCAGCTCCAGCTCCGTGAGAAGCGTCGGCTTTTATTTCAAATTTAGCACTCTTCAAGGCTTCTGTTATTGTATGGCCAAGATCCTTAAAAATATCAGCAAAACCTTTTCCGTAATTTATATCAGCACTTTTATTTAATCCCATACGCATTCCCCCAGCAGTACCAGACATTAATTTTGATGAGAATTTGGTTATCAAACCTTCTCTTCTGTCTTGTTTTACATCTGACATGTTTCTAACATCCCAACTTCCAGTATTGACTTGTGAAAATGCTCGACTAAGCCCTGAAATTTTCTTCTTAGCTTCGTCAACGAAATGATCGAATTCATGTGATAGTTTAGCATCAACGTCACTTCTTTGTGCTGCGGTAAGAGCCTGACTTTTACTAAGACCATTTTCTCTTCTGTATTTTTCTTCGACACCAGCACGTTCCTTTTTAGCATGTTCTTGTTGAATCAAACTTTTTTGATAACCAGAAAGTCTTTCAAACCTTTGACCCTTACCAAACTTTTTTTCAGTAAGAGTATCAAGCTCATGTCTAGCGTGGTCAACTTTATTTATTTTTTCTTGAGTTCTGTTTAGTGGATTACCAATACGTCCAAATGTTTGTGCTTTCCAGTCACCCTTTTGTTTTACATATGTTCCTGCAGCTTTTTGTTCTTTTATTTCTTTGAGTCTTGTTCCTTGTTGTGATGCCATATTAAAACCTTTTCCTACTCCTCTACCAGCCCATGCTGTGCCTAACGCTGCCCCGCCAAGCGCCGCCGCCCCTACTGCAGTAACTGCACCGGTAATTGTTTGGCCTATTGTTCCTGAATACTCTTTTGCCAACTTTTTAGCAGTCATTAGTAATATCATTATAAATACAAATGGGATAATTGTGACCAAGACAAAATTTGCTCCAGTAACATTTGGGTCTATCAAAGATGAGAATCCATTTTCCAAGAATAGTAATATTAAATAAAGGAAAAACATAAATATTGGTGCTACAAAACATAGCCCTAGTGTATCGCTCCACCAATTACTCCACCCTAGCATTTTTGTTTTTGAAAGTTTGGGCACTGTGTAACTAAAGAATGCAAATGGTGCCAAAACCATAGCAATCCATAATCCAATAACTCGGGCCACAAATATAAGGCCAACAGATAAGAATACAAAGAGTCCAACCACATTTACAATTACAGCTAGAAGGGTGATAAGGAAAAATGCCCCAATTCCGATTGGTTGATTCTTGTTGTTTTGGGCATTACCATTTGCACCCAAAGCATCATCTTTGATATTTATATTTCTTGCCCCTAGAATAATTTTTTGTGGGTTAATTTTATTTACCAAAGCACTAGAAAGAGAAAGTTCCCCCAATCCAGAATCTTGTAGTGTGTCCACCCCACCCCTTGAATAATTTCCACTACTATCTGATGCCAATATTTCTACTGCTTGTGATGTATAGAATAATCTAGCTAGAATATTTGAAGCATCTATCATGATACGGGCAGCAAAGAGGCTAAAATTTATCAGTAATCCAATAATGATTACATTTATAACAATTGATTTAGCTTCGTGTGAGCCAAATATTGATTTGAAAGCAGCATATAACAATACAAATATAAAAAATATATTACATATATCACGTACTATTGCCCAACCTTCGTTCACAAAAGCTGTTCGGTATGATGTGTCTGTTATAGAGTAGGCAAATGTCCAGTCAAAGAATTTACCTGCCAATCCAAATAAGAATGATGTAGTGGTGAATACTGCATAGTAGAATAATTTTGCCACACAGCCTAATAATTCATCACCAGTTGATACACCACAAGCGGGCATCATACCCTCTGCATTACCTGATGTTTCGGTGTTAACGTTAGCTTGCCCTCCGGAAGTTGTTGTTACTTCATAATAGTTTTGAGATGGATTCCTGACTTCAGCAGATATTGTATTGTCATACCCATACCTCCAACCACTTGTTAGCTTGCCCCAAACACTACCTTCGTCTTGTAAGACAGCATACCATACTTGGTATTGTGTATTGGGAGTTAGGTCTTGGAAAACAACAGTACCTGATTTGGTATTTTTTTTATCAGCAACAACTTTGAAATTATCTGTTAAGGTTTCTAATTTTGCATCTTCCTCACTTTCTGTGGGTTTTTTTAAATAAACAGAAACCCCTTCGCTATCTATTTTTGAAAAATCTGTAGGAAATTCCGCAGTTACTGTTACTGATATAGTGGTGTCTGTTGAAGTGATTTGTCCAGCTCCTCCTAATACTATAATACCTGATGCTTTAGCCTCGTTCTTTGTTACTGATAGAGTATTGTTTTCTTTCCATATAACACTAAATGGCGCGAATAAGTTCACGACAACTAATAGTGTTAAAATGTATGGCAAGAATTTCTTCACGCTTTAAATATTATAGCATTTCATTAATACTGTTGCTATATAAAACAGCGTGTTTTTCAACACGCTGTTTTATTACCAAATACCCATCATATTTTCCCAGTCAGCCCAAGGGAAGTATTTATTTCCAATTATGGTTTTTTTGTAAACATTTCCATAATAATTAGCATTAGGGTCTCTTGTCGCTTGCTTTGTTTCGTATATTTGCCAATATGAAGATACTGGTTTTTGACTTATATAAGGGTTACCTCGTCTTTCGGTCCTGCCTTTGTCCCCTAGGCCACTTGCATCTGGACCACTCAAGCTTGCATAAGGATATAGTGGGATACTTAAGCTTGAAGATTCTTTGAATTCCTTACCACCACTGATGAGTGTTCCATTTTGATTATTTAAGAAAGGATACCAAGTTTTTATAACATATGCTGTTCCATCGATTTCTTTTGTGTCCGATGAGTATCTGGTATTAAGTGCTTCAAATCCTTCAGTTACAACGCTGGTACTATTTGCTAAATATTTATCATTATATGTTTGCGCATAGCATTCATTTGTAAGTGTTGTGGCATTGTTTACTAGGTCAATATAGCTTTGTTTAGCCTTGTCTTCTATCAGGATATCATTTGTTGACTTTAATGTTGGAGCAATGCGATAGAATTGACGAGTCAATTCATCAAGCTCGGCTTGTTCCTCGGCTGTAAATACAAGAGCAAGATCGTCTGGATTACACTGGCTAGATGCTTTATTTGTATTGGTTTGTGATACATATTCTGAAGTATAATTTGGAGTATAAGTTGCAGGATTTTTTGCATTATTGTCACTATGACAAACTGGATCTAGTGCATCGATTAATTTATCTGCATCATTGTCTATTCCATCATTACAAGCAGGTATAAAATTGTATTCTAGATATTGGTTTTTATTGTAACTCTTTGTATTACTTGCGTCTCCGTCGCTATGGCAACCCGGATCTAATGCATCGATTAATTTATCTGCATCATTGTCTATTTTATCGCTACATTGAGGTACAAAATTAGATGTAATAACTGTCCCTTTGCTTCCTGGAAGTGCAACCGAGCCCCCTGTTGGTGATGTGTAGATACCGCCTGTTGCTCCCCCGCTCCCAATATTACCAGAGAATCCATTACCTGTTCCTCCTGATCCACTGTCTGTTCCAAGAGTATCATCAGTACTAGTATTATTCGTATCGGGTATTTCCCCATTTGGGTCTAGTGTGTTTGGGTCTTCTATCTGATTTAGATTTTTCTCTTTTGGTGTTGTTAGAAATGGTGAGAATTTTTGACCAATACTATTCTCTACTCCAAACAATGTATCACTAGTAAATACAAAATATCCACCTATCAATAGCCCAAGTACTATTACGAAGGTGATTATCAATGCTCTGCTTTTGTGTGGATTGTTTTGCATATATTATATTGGGCAAGCCTGACCGGATAATGTTTTTGTTCTTTTTGGTACTGTTATGTTTTTTGATTTGCTAATAGGTTTACCAAGTGTATCAGATATTGTTAATGTAACTTTTGCTTGACCAGATGCGCTAAAGGTAGATACATTAAACTCAAAATCTTTAGAAGTTGCATTGTATTGTGATTGGTTTTTGTCGGTTGTTACTCTGTTCCAAGTATAAGGTCCTACTGTATTTATTGAGGTATTTTTTGCAATTATTTTTGCAGTACAATCCTCCAAAGATTCTGTAATACTTAAGTTGAAATCTGGTATAGGTTCAATACCACTGACTGCCCCATTGTTATTTGGATTTAGTTTTGTTCCTGAGCTAGTGTTGTTAAGTAGTCCCCCATTTGTAACACCAGTATCTATAGGGCCACCAGCTTCTTCTGCGCAGAATTGTATTTTACCACTTCGAATATCTGCAGCTTGTCTTTTTTTAGCAGCTGCCACTATTGCATCCACTTTTTTCTTTATTTGTTGGAGTTTGTAAATATTTGCATTTGTTTGATTGATTTGGTCAGTGTAATCATCCAAGAGTCCACCCATGCTTTGGTCGTAAGATATCAAGTTCTTTGTTAATCCTAGACCTGCTTCAGCCATTGGTAAATACCACGCACTAGTAGGGTCACGCATAGATGAATTTGGTCCATACAATTGGTCCATCTTGTCTCTGTATGATTTATATTGGTCACCAATAAGTTGTATATTAAACTTCAATAGTAATTTACCAACATAATAACTTTCATCTATAGCACTATTTAGCTGTTGTGCCTCACCAGCCTTCCTCTTTGCTGTAAAGATATTACCAATATTTTCCCCTAATTTAAAACCAGGATTGTATTCTCTCATAAAAGAGTAAATAGCTTCCATTCTTGGGTTAGAAGTGTCAATGGTTGTAACACCATTCTTGTCTATGTCTCGTAGAATTGCCATGGTTTCATTTACATTTGGAACAGCAATTGATTTCCAGTTTGGATTTGGCCCCGGAATACAATAATCAAGTTCACCTAATGCAGGGATAATAGGTGGAGCTTCTTTCATGGAGGCTTTTACTGCTGTTATGTATTCAGATTGTATAGTTATGATACCTTTTTTTACTAACACTTTCTTCCCCTTTTCTAATTTATAGATATCACCCAGATCTTTTGTTATATCAAATGTATCATTTGTGTTGTACCATCCTGAACCTTTGTTCACTGATAATTTATTACCTAGAATTCCTTCGGCAGATATTCCTGAGATATCAATACCACTAGAATCATAAACTTTATTATTACCAGCACCACCTAATCCATTTGTAGAAGTATTCTTTATGTTACTTAGGCTAGATAAACCTTGATTTACTAGCTGGTTCACTAGAGCTTCAAATATTGCACTGAGTGATTCATTCAAGCTATCAGCAAGTTCAAGTTGGCGTACAGAGGAACCCAAATTTATCTTTAATTGGTCAGCGATAACTGTTCCTGGTGTTACTGTTTCCCAGCGGATACATTCAGGGGTGGCATTTGTATTTGTTGATGTGTTTGTTGGACGATTTGTATCCTGATTACCAGTAGCTTTGTCAGGGGTTGTTATATTTAGTGTTAAAATAGTTTTCTCCCCTGTACTACCTGTGTCTGCTAGATATGTAAATTTAACTTCATATTTCGATGAAGCGGACAAGCTATTGAAAGTTGTACCTAGGTCATTGTTGCCTTTTTTTGTTTTACCAACTATTTGTGCCCCTTTGGATATACCTGCAGAATTTTTTATAGAAGCAGTCAATGTGCCGAGCTCGCCTGCTTGGTATTTGATAGCCATATTTACAGAATTTGTAGTTATGTAGAATCCTGTTAGTTTTGCATTTGTATCATTTGAAACAATACTATAATTTTTTGAAGAAGATGTTGTTGTATTATCTAGCCCTTCGTCTGATTTTGAATATTCCACACACCTCTTTTGTGAAAGGAATCCATCACCTTGAGCCAAGTCGGCTTCAGCTTCTTGTTGTTTTGCATTTATTTTATTAGTAAGTTCTTGTGATGCTATGATTCCAAATCCAAGAGGGTTATTCTGAGGGTTTTGTGTTAAGGAGAACCACCCATCCCACCCACCTTGGCTAAAATCTTTGGAAAAATCTTCTGTAGTTGCACCAGGCTTTAATGATTGGGAAAGAGTTGATTTTGATCTGTCTAAAAATGTTGTTTTAGCTGATAGTATTGCTGAACGAGCAAAATCTTGTCCAAATGGATACAGAGATTGATTATTTATATTTGCAAGTGGTCCAAGTAGGCTTTGTAATGTTTGGTCACCTAGACTTTTGAAATATGATTCACGATCACGAATAAATAATGGATCACCATTGAATCCACTATTTATCCAATTTACTGTTTTGTTTGTGATAGATGCCAATTGAGCTTTAGCTAATGCATATGCTACCCCATTTAGACATTCATCTTTGATTCTCTTTTGTTTTTCTTCTTCTGCTATTTTTGCTTCTTCTGCTGCACTTTTTTGTGTATTTTTTTGAGTAGAGGCATCACCAGTTGGTACACTTTCTGTTACTATACCAGCGTTAAATCCATCGATATCTGTGTTACCACTACCATCATCATAACCAGCTTTATAATTACCAGTACCTGTTTTAGATGAAGTAAGATCATTTGAAATACCTCCGGAATTGCCATCAAAAGCACTTGTCATGTATTGCTTTACTTTATTCACAATGCCAGTACACCCTATAACTGCAGGTAGAACATTGGATATATTTTGTATATTGAACGTATATGCAGGGTTGTTCGTAGTATAAGCTGCTTTGTTTGTTGTAGCCTCCTGACTTCCAGTATCAATATCTTCCGCGTAGACTATGGCTGTAGGCCCAATAATGGTAGAAAAAACAAACACCATTAGTGTAATTGAAGATACTATTTTTTTGTATCTATCTATACTCATTTAATTATATTTTATTATACCATTTTTAATGAAAAATGTTTTAATCTGTTCCAAATTTAAGAGCAGTGCATCATTGTATCTTTTATACTGAACAATTGCTGTCATGCCAACCATTGGGTCATCGAGTAGTGTACGCATATTTTCTATCGAACGAGCTGTTTTCTCCATATTATTTGCCAATTCTAAGTGTGTTGTTACTAATGATGTTGGTACAGACACTTTTAATATATCTTTGCCCAGTGAACGATATGAGTTTGCTATTGAAGTACCTATACGTAATACCTGAGGGTCATTCCCTGCTACGGCTTGGCCGATAAATGATAGTTCATTACCCATATCGCTATTATTATATTTCTGAGTTATTTTTCGCATCTCATTTTGATAGTTGCCCACTGTGATAGTTGTAGTGCTTTGTATTTCTAGCATATCTTTTGTATAAATATCTTTTAGATCTTCAGCAACAATATTTGCACCTACAGAATTTGATATATTTTTTATTGCGTCTTCGTTCAAGTTGCCACTTTGTTGTAGTGATATAATCATAGCAAAGAATTCACGAGCCAATTTGTCGTTGTCAGTCAACGGAGTATCATTTTCTGCTGGCAATACACCACCGTTTAATTGCTTCTTTTTGTTTATTATAAAATTTTTATTTTCTGATCCATCAGCATTTGGGTCTAGGCCCCATAATATTTCCTCCCAATCTTGTATCCCATTTGTATTACTGTCCTGCCCTACTAATTCGCTAACAGATAGCTGTCTATTGGTATTTACCCGATTTAATTTATCTTTAATGGAAGGAGTAACTTTTGTTAGTATTAATACAACAACAATAAGAACAAATATTATTATTGCTCTTTTTGCAAACTGTTTGCTTGGTAAAAAATTATTATTCATTTATTACACAACATGTGTAATAATATTATATAACCTTTTGAAAGTTTTTACTATTTTCTACAGACAATTCACTTGCCAATTTGACCCATGTGCCAATTTCAATATTTTCAGCACGAGATTTTCCATTTATTTGTAATTTTTCAAAAACTTGATTTATATCTTCTGTTTTTGCAATAATATTTAAATTACTCTTGAGTACCTTCCTTTTATGAGCAAAACCAGCTTTTAATATTTGGAAGAACCATGACTCGAGTTCTTTGTTTTTGAATAATTTGTTCGAAATACTAGTTATTTGTATTATTGCGGAATCTACTTTTGGTGAAGGGGAAAAGTATTTTTTGCTTACTTTTGTTATGTATTTTGGAATACCATACACTTTTACGCTTATAGATAGGATACTTTCTTTTTTATCACGGGCGACTACCCTCTCGGCTACCTCTTTTTGAACTAAAAGTGTCATAATGCTTGGTTTTACAGGCCCAGATAGGAATTTTTTGAATATTGCACCAGTAATATTGTACGGGATATTGGCTATAAGTTTATATTTTCCATCCTTTAATCCATATATACTTGGGTCTTTTTCCAAAATATCTCCTTGAACAAGCACTAATTTACCATCCACCACCTCTTTTTTGAATTTTTCTGACAAAAATATAGCCAAATCGTAATCTTTTTCAACTGCGATCACTTTCTTTGCTTCTTTTAGTAAGTATTCAGTCAGTGCACCCTTGCCAGGGCCTATTTCAAGGACAATATCGTTGCCAGTTAATTCACCTGCTTTACACATAGCCAACAAAGCCCCCTTTGATTTAAGAAAGTTCTGCCCCAATGACTTTTTTGCTTTGTGTAACATATACTATATGATAACAGCTTATCTCTAAAAGATGAAAATTTTATAAATAAACTATCCTTTCACCATTACCACCACCTGTTTGAAAATTGGTTAGGTGTGTAGGAATATCAGACAAGAATTCACTCGGGCTGTTTACTTGCTTCATGCCAAATATTGTTCGTAAAGATGCGTATGATAAATACAATTTATGTTCTGCTCGAGTTAGGGCAACATAAAATAATCTACGTTCCTCCTCGCTCTCACCAGCATTCTTTGAATTATTAGATCGTTGATGTGGAAACAAATCTTGTTCGAGGCCAGTTATGAATACATACTTGAATTCTAAACCTTTAGAAGCATGCACTGTCATTAGGCGGATACCTTCGCGTACTTCATTGAGGCTGTCTTGGTCACTGGCAAGTGATGCATCGGTTAGTAACATGTCTAACCCTTCTTCGCCATACGCATCATATTTGGTAGCAAGAGTTACTAATTCTTTTATATTTTCCAATCTTTCCATCCCTTCCTCGCCACTATCAGCGAGTTCTTTGTCCAAGCCACTTGCTGAGAGTGTAAATTTTATAACCTCGCTTACGGGATTACTGTCACTACACTCTTTGATATCATTTAGTAGTTCGTAGAATTTATTTATTTTTATTTGCATACTTGCTGGTAAATCTGAAAATTGGTTGGCAAATAATTTTGCAATTGTTACTTTGCCAATACCACGGGCAGGGACATTTATAATACGCCTTATATCCGACAAGCTTTCTTTGTTAAGGCTTGCTCGTATGTATGACAACATGTCACGAACTTCGCGACGTTCAAAGAATTTTACACCCAATACTTGGTACGGTATTTGCTTTCCAAGCAGTGCTTCTTCTAGTACTCGAGATTGAAAATTAGCACGATACAACACTGCAATATCTGAGGGCTCAGCATGCCCCCCTTCTAGTAATTCATATATAGTATTGGCTACAAAGTTGGCTTCATATACTTCATCATACGCTTCGTGTAGTGTGATAGTGTCGCCAACAGCATTTTCGGTAAATAAATCTTTTGGAGCTCGGTAAATATTTTTCTTTATTACTTCATTTGCTGCTTCGATGATTGTTTTTGTAGAACGATAATTTTGTTCAAGCATAACTATTTTGGTTGTTGGGTAATCCTTTTCAAAATGAAGCATGTTTTTAATATTTGCTCCGCGCCAG
The DNA here is from genome assembly GCA_964639185.1 of uncultured Candidatus Saccharibacteria bacterium. Classification (GTDB taxonomy): domain Bacteria; phylum Patescibacteriota; class Minisyncoccia; order Phycocordibacterales; family UBA9973; genus UBA8515. The sequence continues at coordinate 65,475 of CAZXCN010000001.1, read as the reverse complement.
CTATATATATTCTGATCAGTGTCACCTACGACGCAAATATTGTGCTTGTCACCTACTAATAATTTGGTCAATTCATATTGAACCTCATTCGTATCTTGATATTCATCGATATGTATATATTGCCAACGTTTTTTATACTGCTCGCATATTTCAGGATTTTTACGCAATAATAATACTGTTTCAAGTAATAGGTCATCGAAATCCAAGGCTTGTTCCTTCTTTAGGCCCTCTTCATACATCTTCCATATACGAGCAACAAGCTGTGCAAAGTGCGATACTGCATCCTCGGCAAATTTGCTTTGGGTTATGAAGTCACCCTTGGAACGTGATATTATCGACTTTATTTTTCTAGGTTCGTATTGTTTTATGTCCAAGTCTAATTCTTTTAATGCATTTTTTATTATTGTTAATGCATCGGATTCATCGGCTATTGCAAAATGTCGAGTTAGGCCCAATTTTTGAGCATTTTCCTTTATGATCCTTACTCCTAATGAGTGAAAAGTTGATATAAGTGGTACAGAATTATAATTGCGCCCCTCGAGCATTTTTATTGTTCTCTCACGCATTTCCATTGCTGCTTTGTTTGTAAATGTAACTGCCAATATTTGCGATGGTTCAACACCGTGACTGATAAGGTTTGTTATACGATATGTAAGAGTTTTGGTTTTGCCTGCACCTGCACCAGCGACTATCAACAGAGGTCCTTCGAGGTATTCGGCAGCTGTTCGTTGTTTTTCATTTAATTCATCTAGATAATTCATATTCATATCACACTATTCTAACACAAAAATACCACAGCTTTACTGTGGTATTTTTGTGTTATTCTTTTCTACTTATTCCCCTATCTGATTCATAATATTTTGCCCGTCTTCGATAAATGCTTTTGCCTCCTCTTCTATCATTGAATCAAAGTTCATGATATTACTTCGGAAGAATGCAAAGACTAATTCAGGAGTTGGTTCAGCGTTTATTATTTTCTCGAATTCATCTAGAGCTTCTTCAGGTAATTCCTCCATTGCTTTCGTTAATACTGCTTGGTAGACAATAGCCCCCGCAGATTCTATCATTGCCTCTTTTTTATCTTCGGGTAATCCATCTACCCCCAAAGCTTTTGCCAATATTGAATGTGTATTTGTATCAAATGCCATAATATTTTTGCCTGCCAAATAGCAGGATACTAATTAATAATTTATTTACCTAATTCGTGTTTAGTCATATCGTTTACCAATTGGTCGGCTGTCTTGTCATGATAATCAATACCCATTTCCTTTGCTTGTTTCAATAATCGTATTACAGACTTACGCTCACCTCTGGATGCAAATTCATACGGGTTATCCTTGCTTGCTAATTCATTCATATTTTTATATTGAACATGTTCCCAATTTTTATGATTATAATCATTAGATAGGAATTTCTTGAATGTATTTTTTAAAATTTCAGATTTTTCATTTATAAACAATGCAGTGTTTTCGATGTTGATATTATCCAACCCAGCACTATTTGTATTTGCTATGGCATCTGCTCGACGTGCTAGCTCTTCGGCTACGCCATTTGTACTCAACAGGTCTTTGTTTCCGGTTTGGTAAATGTTCAATGCGCTTTTTGTTTTCGGGCCAAATTTTCCGTCTGTACTATTATTATCACCCAAAGGTGCCCCTTGGACAACTTTTGCTTCACCAGCAAATTCGTCGGCACTGCCCTCTGCTCGAGTACCAGATGGGGCAATACTTGTGGCTTCTCCATCGAATTCGCCTTTAGTACCTGCGCTTGTATTTTTAGGAGTATTTTCGTTATAGTATTCATATTTTTCCTGCACATCCCTGTCTTCAAATTTATCACCAATATGATGAACTGTATCTGAAGAAATTCCATTTTGAAATTCTTCAACATATGGATTACCACTTGCATCTATGTGTAACACATATGCTGCACCCATGCCGTCTCCGCGTACACGCACGTCACCATTTTCACCAATGTATCCTAGCTTTTTACCAAGGTCTGCAAGGAATTGTGGTTTATTAGGTGCTACATCATAGCCCAGCTTGTGGGCAAGATCACTATTGGCTTCTAGCTGACTTCTAAATGCATAAGTAATACCTATATTGTGCTTTGAATCTATAAAGGCTTCTTTTGGGATAATAGATTTTTTTTCTGGAGTTTTTACAACATTATTATTTGCCTCTGGGGTTTTTGTTTTAGGAGCAGTAGTTGGTTCCGGTTTTTTGATTTTTGGCTTATCTTCAACTTTCTTTTCGGTAACTGTTGTCTCTTCTTTATCTTTTGACTTCGGTTCACTTCCAGTTTCTTCTGCCCCATGCCCAAACATGGAATTTTCAGCTTTTGCTGCACCCCAGTTGGCCCCTAGCATAAGGGCTGCGATTGCACCCATTTTTAACATATGAGCCCTATCCTCCTTTCTAATTCTTTTCTCTATATCTGATATTTTTTCTTGATTTATTAATTGCTCGGCTGTATTTAATCCAGAAAGAGATTGCATCGCATCATTTTTTTCTTGATTTAAGATATCTAATCTTTGTTGGTGCCAAGCATTCATCTTACTGATAGCTATCCCCCCTCCCATAGCAATAGCAGTACCTCGAATAAATCGAATTCCATAAGCTGCAGCGCCGAAAGCAAATCCTGTTCCAAGACCTAATACTGCAGAGCGGGCCAACTTCCCAGCGGTAAGATCGTACCCTTTTATGTTTGCATGACCATATTTTGATTTTGAACCCCAATCTCCCACTTTTTTATAAAGATCCATAGCCTTGGAATTCATTACAGCTGAATAAGCCTTTGAAGCTTTGTCCATTGTTTGGATGTAAGCTTTTTGGGTAAATTCTAATGTCTTATTTAAAGATTCTCTAGCATTTAGTGGTAATCTCTCTGAACGAATTACATTACTTTTTGCATGTTCTACAAAATGTATTGCAAACTTGATTTCATAGTTTTTATATTCATCTAATTCTTCTTTTATTTCAGAGTCAGATTTTCCAGTTTTTTCCAGCTCCATCTTCTTGTCAAAATACATTTTATTACCCAATTCTATTCGGGCTTTATCATAAGATTCCTTTAGGAGTGCAACATTTGGAAACTTATCATTTATATAGGCATGTTTTTTCTCTGGAGTTATGTGGTGCTTCATCTTGTCCCATATTTTAGTTTCCTTTTTATACTTAGAAATTTCCTTCGCATATTTTTCCCGAGCTTCTTCTACTGCCTTTTGTTCCCTAGTCTCTTCTTTGTATTTTTTAGGTTCAAATTTTGACCCATCTATATTTATTCCAAACCCCTCGAGCTCTTCCTTGCTCAAACCCATAGCCAGCAATTCCTCGGGAGTTTTTGTTTTTAGCAATACAGTAATACCATCACCAAGTTTACTTGCTTCTGCGCTCAAGTGAGCTATACGAGCTTCCTTTTCAAGCAATTCTGCTTCTTTTTTCGCTAATTCTTCCGGATTAATTGTCATAGGTTCTATCATGTTTATTTATATGAATTAATTATACACTAAACTCTTTCTCAAGTTTTATTTTATATTTTTCGGATTCTTTATCCATAAATTTACTTGCCTCCTTATACCCAACATTATCTATCAGTATGGATCCATCAGGGCCAATGACTTTATATATCGCCTTTCGTGATTTTGAATCAATGCCATTTTTGTTAGATACATCTTCTCTATTTTTCAAAATCTTATAAAAACCTAGAATACTCATATCAAAATACCCTTCGTCTTCATTTATTTCTTGAAACGCATGGAATGTTCTTTGGTGATAAGTCATAGGATCTTGGTAATTACCCTTTTTATCCGTTGTGTTACTAAGTACGTCGATGGGGTATGTATTTTCTGGGTTTATTTTATTAAATGCTTTATATGCATTTGGGTACAATATGGAATGAGGTTTTAATTTATTTTCTTCTAAAATATTTATTTCATCATATATTTTCCGCCACTCCTCATTCTTATCAACCATAGACTGTAATTTTTTATCTTTCTCTTCTATTTTTTTATCAATACTTTTCAACTCCTCCAATGCCTCTACTGCATTCATGGATTTTTCTGTTTTAATACCTCTTATTTCTTCTTTTAATTTGTTATACTCATTTTTTTCTTTAATAATTTCTTTATTTAGTTCCATGTACTGCTTGATAAGCCCAGTAAGTTGTTCGTTGAATTTTGTATCTAACTCTACTGGTTCAAATTTTGACCCATCTATATCCTCATCATTGTTTTGATCTAATATCCATTCAACACTAGTAAATGTACCATTTGTGTATGTTTCTATTTTGTCATCATACTTAATAACCTCCTTGTCTCCATTTTTTGTTTGTGTAAATTTTACCCCACGAGAATTCAGATCATCTATTTTGCTCTTTAGATTATCGGATTCTTCTGGTGTTTTTTCTGCTGGATTTTTAGATGTAGACTCTGGTTTTACAGGATTTCTTTTCTTTGAATTTAACAATGCATCAGAAAGACTATTCCCTGTAAGGATTGTTCCATCTTTAAATGTAAATTCAAATTTATTTGCCATATGTTATTCTTTTAAATCTAATATTTTTAATAATTTTTCTGGGGTAATTAACTTTCTGCTTTCGTTGTTGGGTGGCAATATCATCACCCCGCGTATCAATTTTGTATCTGGAACTATTTTTTTTATTCTATTGTAGGCGTTCGTAAGGTCATAATTAATGGAGTTTATAAAATATTTTTGAGTTTCAGTATTATATGAAATGAATGTATCATATCCCATAGCTGTAGATGGTATAAAACCATTTATATCTATTTTGTTTATTGAGTTATTACCTGTGCGGTGATTTATCACTTCTTCTGTCGTATTATATAAAACTTTTCCAAGCTCGTCCGTTCTTGTTTTTATTGCATTTTTTATCATCTGTTCTTTTGCAAATAATATGTTTGCAGTTGATTTCGCTGCAGCAATGCTATTTGTTTTTATAAGTCCTTCTAAAGAATGTTTACTCATTGTTTTTGAAGCTGGGGAATATTTTTCTATCTTAATATTTTTTATCTCTTCTTCTGTGAAAGGATTTTTTGGATCACGGCCTTCTTTGAACCATTGTACTAAATATTTAAATGGTACTTTTTCTGCAAGAGAGTAAAGGCTACTAGGCCACTTTTCTTTAAAGAATTTTAGGTCGAAATCTTTACCCCGCACATACTGCAAGTTATCCATGTTTGTAGTGAATTTTACCAAATTTTCCATCCAAGGTTCACCTTCTATTATCTTATTCTTTACAAGAATATCATATGTTATTTGTGTGGCTGAAGTTTCATGAGTTTTGTATTCCTCTTGGTGATGATCTATAAAAGCTCTTTTACCAGTTCCTGTTTTCTCTACCCCGGTGGTTCTTCCACCAACGTCTACATACAATACATTTCCAGTGTTTTCTTGGCTCCGGCCACCCTTATTTACTACTTCAGTTGTTGATCCTTCTTTGTATTTGATATTTGCTATATCATTTAGAAAATATAATGCTCCATTTGTGTCTAAATCATTTTTAAATCTTAAACTTGTTGCGTTCATTGTTTCTTTGTCATAAACATCATTACCATGTATTACAACTTTATCTACACCCTCTTTTATGATATCTCCGATTTCTAATAAGGATTTCTCGTATTTTTGTATGGCAAATTCTTTGGCAGAGTTACCCTCCTTTTTTATTGGGTCAATAGATATAATACCTAAATTATATTTTTCTGAAATATTTTTCCATAATTCTATTTTTTCTTTATCGTTCTTGAAACGACGTCCTAATCCCTCGAGCGTTTTTATGTCTCGAATCATGTTTTCAAACCTCATTTTTTCTATAGCTGCTTCTTTTTCTTGAGAATTTTGTTTTTTACTTTCCATCTTGGCTAGTATTTCTTTTTCTTGTTTTTCTGTATCTATTTTGGATTTTTCTAACGCAGCAAGAACTTGAGGGCTATTGAATGCGTACCCACGTCGTACTAATTCCACTAATGAAAGTTTAGAAACATCTTTATTTTCAATAATCTCATCACTGTCGCCTTTTCCAGAGCCACCGAATTTATTTTCAATTACTTCTTCTTTTACCATATCTTCGATTATAACATCTTTTACCATGCCTGATTTTTTGTTATCAATTTTTGATTTAGGTTTTGGTGATTTGTTTACAAATGAATCAAATAGTTCAAGTATTTTTGCCCTATCTTGTTCCCATGATTCTTTCCTTGCTTGCTTGTTTGTATAACGCTTGTGTTTTAGTTCAGCATCAGTTGATATATTGTTTTCCTCTTTGTATTGATTTGAGATAGAGATAAGATTGTCCTTGATTTCTTGTGGAATTATAGTTACAGGTTCCCCATTTTCAGAACGAGATTTCAAATCTAGTATTTTAAGAGCTTTTTCTGTCTTTCCACTCAAGACTGCTTTTATTATTTCATCTATAACTTTCTGATTGAATTCACTTTGATGTGACTTGTCTACATCCAATAGCCCTTTGATGTCATTTATGTGCTTTTCTGAAACTACCCTTTCTTTTGGTGTATCCACCCTTAGTTTTTCCATATTAAAAATTATACCACGTATATATAAATAGTGTCAAAATTTAGGCCTTATAGGGCAAAATAAGGTTATTTTTAGGATTTTAGGTATTGTGGATAATATTGTGTATATCTTGGTTGACCATACAAAAGCTTTCGGTTACCATTAAAAGATATAAGGTTTAGGCCTTATAAAATACCGAAATACCTGTACAGATCATATATCTGACCAACCGCAAGACCCAATAAATTATGAAAATAAATTCTAATACAAAGAAGGATATGAGCTTGCCTGAAAGTCCAGGATCAGCCGTTCCTACTGAAATAACCTCATCAAATAAGCCTAATATGTCAAAGGCTTTTTCTACTATGGTACTAATATTGGCTGTTTGGGTGTTACCTTTCCAAGCTCATGCCGGTCTTTTTTCCTTTATTGGTGGGTTATTTGGCAGTCAGACATTTGCTTTGGATGAAGTATCAAATGGTACAGTTCACAATTCTCAAAATATCCCATTAATGGAATCTTCCCTAACTACCGACTTGAAGCCAGGCTCTGATGATGCTGATGTAACTATTATTGGTGATGAGGCCCTAGAATCAGTAACTGGCCCTATGGGCACCGATGCTGACTTGAATGGTTATTCTGGTTCAGATTCTAGAATTAACCTATATATAGTAAAGGCTGGTGATACTCTCGAGAGTATTGCTAAGGCAAACAATGTATCAAAAGCTTCTATTTTGTATGCTAACAGTGATATAAGTCAGAGTAAATTAACCGAGGAAGGTACCGTACTCGTAATTATCCCTCTAGAAGGTGCTTCATACGTAGTGAAAAAGGGTGATACTTTAGGCGGAATTTCAAATAAATACGGTATTAGTACAAGCGATATATTGGAATACAACCTTATGGATAAAGGTGATAGTTTGAAAGTGGGTCAAACATTGATCCTCGTTGGTGTAAAATCTACAACTATTACAAAAGTAGAAAAGCCAAAGACTTCAGTAAAGACACCTACTAAGAAATCTGCAACTCCAAACCAAATGGTTCATTCAGGTAAAGTTTCAGGAGGATACATTTGGCCATTCCCTGCTGGTACTGGACGAATATCACAAGGTCAGCATGATGGCCAAGCTTATGACTTTGCTGCTCCAAAAGGTACACCTATATATGCTATTCAAGATGGAGTTGTCCTAACAACAGACTCAAGCGGTTACAATGGTGGATATGGATTGTATGTAGTTGTTAACTTCAATGATGGCAAGCAGGCAATATTTGCCCATATGAGTGTTGTTGCTTCGCATGCAGGGCAAACAGTAAAGAAGGGTGATGTTATCGGATACGTTGGTTCAACTGGTCGCTCGACAGGCCCACACGTGCATATTGAATTCAAAGGTGGATCCATTAATCCATATCTTGGTCTTGCAAAGAATTCCACAAGTTACAGTATAAAGGATTAAAATCTAAATATTAAAAAACAACTAGGCCAAGCCTAGTTGTTTTGTTAATTGTAATCTCCTCTATCTTTTATTGTTTCTATTGTGTGTAATGCTGTTAGTGCTTCGGCATGATTGATTTTACCACTTTTGAATTCAAGAATAACATTTTCTATTGTTGATTTTTCAGAATCATTTCTGCCCATAGAATAAATCCTACCTAGTAGTATATGAGCTTTTTGTTGGATGTCTCCTAATTCAAAAGGGTTAACTGTATTATTTAGGGCCTCTGTGGTAGCCTCTTTTGGAGTCCTTATTTGTGAATTAAACATTTCTCTTTTCATAATTATATTCTACTCCCACTAACAATTTTGTCCACTATTGATTTATCTTTGGTCTGTACTGCAGGGCTTCGAGGATGTGTGGTATTTGTATGTCGGCACTATGTTCAATATCAGCAATAGTCCGAGCAAGCTTTATTGTGCGGTGATATGCTCGTGCTGAAAGCTGGAGTTTTTCGGCGCTCTGATTTAAAACTTCTTTTACTTCGCTTGAAAGTACGGCAAAAGTATTTAAATCTTTAACATTCATATCGCTATTTGTTTTTATTTTTCTTGTTGCTTGCTTTAACCTCTTGCCTTGAATATCACGGGCAATACGTACACGTTCTTTTATTATTTTTGTGCTTGTACCACTTGGTGTTGTGTCGGAAAGTGTGTCGTATTCTACATTACCAACGGTAACCCATATATCAATACGGTCCATAATAGGGCCTGACAATTTTCTATTGTATCTTTCCAAGTCACTTGGCTTGCAGATGCATTGTTTTTGCTTGTTGCCTTTGTTCCCACATGGGCATGGGTTCATGGCAGCAATTAGTATAAAATTGGATGGGAATATGGCTGTACCTTTTGCTCGAGATACTGATACGATATTATCTTCGAGAGGTTGGCGTAGACTTTCTAAAACTTTCTTTTCGAATTCAGGGAATTCGTCGAGGAATAATACACCTTTGTGTGCTAGTGTCACTTCGCCTGGTTTTATATTTGCACCACCACCAATGAGTGCTACATAGCTTGCAGTGTGATGCGGAGAGCGTAATGGTGGCTCGGTCACAAGTGCACCATCGAGTAACCCTACTATTGAATGTATTCCAGTGATTTCTAGAATATCGTCATTGTCCAAGTCGGGAAGTATGTGTGTAAAAGCGCGAGCCAGCATTGTTTTGCCTGTGCCTGGTGGTCCAGACATTGCTATATTATGTCCGCCAGCTGCAGCTATTTCCAATGCCCTTTTGGCACCTTCTTGACCACGGATATCTTGGAAGTCGGTTTTGAATTCGGCTACCTTTCTATCTATAATTGTTCGAGGTTCCTTATTTAATTTCGGGCGTTCTTTTTCCAATGGATTCCCTTTCTTGTCATGTTTTATTTTATATATATGATCGAGGACTTCATTTAAAGTGTTGGCACCATATATATCAATACCATCTACAAGTGCCGCTTCTTTTGCATTTTCCATCGGAAGAAATATTTCTTTGTATCCAAGGCGTTTGGCTTCTTGGGTTAATGGCAATGCTCCACGGATAGGGCGTAGTTCACCGTTGAGTGCAAGCTCGCCTAGAAATATTCTCCCTTCGGCATCAAAATCTACTTCCTCGGCAGACAGTAAATACGCCAATGCAATAGCCAGGTCGAAATACGAGCCCTCCTTTTTTAAATCAGCTGGGGAAAGTGATATAACTATTTTTTGATTCTGGCTTTTTGGTGAGGGGTATCCAGAATTCTTTAGTGCCGAAGCCATACGATCCTTAGATTCATCGACAGCTTTGTCGGGCAAGCCGACCATTGTAAATGCATGTAGAGTATTTTTGGTAATATCTACTTCTATTGTCACCAACTTACCTTTTAGTAAATATGGTTGCGCTGCATATACTCTAGCGAATGACATGTTAATATTGTATCAAAAAAACTCCCCAGTGGGGAGTTTTTTTAAATTACATGCAAGCTTTGCAAGTTTGCGCTGCGGGATTTGCTTCGAGCCTGTCCTCTTCAATATTGTTACCACACATTGTACACACACCATAATTACCAGATTCAATATTTGCAAGTGCAGTATTTATGTCAGATAATCTTTTTGCCAAGATTTCTGTTGTAGAACTCTTTTCATTGAAATCCTCGTTCCTATCTGCAAGGTCATTTTCATCAGCTTCTGGAGCTGTTTCCTCTAATGGCTTTGCAACCCAGGCACCGTTTTCGTCTTGAGATGAGCTCATACCGGTTAGCTCACTTTCTAATAAAGCTTTCTCCTCTTGTAATTTACCCTTTTGTTGTTCTGTGTTTATCATATGTCTATATTATCATGCACACTCAAACACGCAACTTATCGAGCTGTGCTATTTATCGAGCGTAGGCGCTTTGCCATCTCTTTTATTATTTCATCACTATCGGTGATCAGGTAGTATTCCTTATTTAAGAATAATGAATACATTAATACATTACTGTCGTTGTCGAATAAAACACGTGTATCAATATTTTCTATTAGTTTGTCAGTAAATCTATTTTGCAATAATACACCTCGTTCCCCACTAATATCTATTCCAAATAATGGGAACAATTCATCGAGAAGTGTATTTTCCCAAGCGAGCGATCCTGCGTATGCATTTTCAAAACTATTTGTTTTAAATATAAAGTATGTGCGTGTTGTGTCAGCACTATCAGTATATATTCCTACCATCATGGATTCATCGAACGATCGAGCCATTGATCCGGGGATACTGCTCTGTAGTAATTTCAAGAATTCACTAGTTTTTATTATTGTTTTATTATCACCAACACCTTGGGTAAAAAAGATTGAGCGCACTTCCCCGCGTTTGCCAGGGGTACCCCTTTCTTTATTGAAGATCATTGTTAAGTCTTCCTTGCCAGTGAATCTGTCTGCATCGATTATTGAATCAACATCAGTAGGAATAAATGTAGGTGTGCGTGTTAAGACTTCTGGGTGAATAGAATCCTTTATTGTTTTTTGTTTTAATAATTGAACACCAAATATTGTTATCATAATAATAACAATTGTTCCAAATATAAATAAAGTACTGCGTTTACTGTTGCGAGAATATTTTTCTTTCTGAGCATCTTGTTCACGGCGTCTTTGTTCAGCTAGGGCTATCTTGATAACACTTGTTTCGTGATCACGTACCATAGAAGCCATGTCCCCTGCATACGTGTGTATAACAGGTGTCCCTTCGGGGCCTATATTTTTTTGTGAATTATCTTCATCCATTTTATTTTTTTTAAGCTTTTGGTTTAAAGAAATCTCCGTCAGCTTCTTTTATAGAAAATGACAAACGGCCTTTTTCATCGAGCTTCAATATCTTTATCGGAACAGTTTGTCCTTCTTTAAGAATATCAGAAATTTTCTCTACGCGGAATGGGGCCATTTCAGAAACATGCACGAGTCCTTCAGTATCACGTCCTATCTTTACGAATGCACCAAAGTCAGTGATCTTTACTACAACACCTTGGGCTGTGTCGCCTGGCTTGTATTCATGAGTCATGTCCTCGATTATTTTCTTTGCTTTATCTGCAGCACCATCTTTACCTGTTATGTATATTGTTCCGTCTTCTTCGATACTTATTTCTGCGCCTGTTTCTTCACGAATTGCATTTACATTTTTTCCACCTGGTCCGATTATCAATCCTATCTGAGTTGTCTTCACTTTTGTTACCACTATCTTTGGGGCCTTTGGTGATATGTCGGCACGTGGTGCACTGATTACATTCGTGATTGCTTCGAGTATATGTAGTCGTGCAGTTTTTGCTTTTATCAAAGCATCCTTTAAAACTTTTACTGGAACACCGTCTACTTTTATATCTAATTGTATTGCAGTAATACCATTTGTAGTTCCGGCAACTTTAAAATCCATATCACCATAGTGATCCTCAGGGCCTTGAATGTCAGTTATCAATTTGTATTTTGTAGGGTCAGTATCATCCATCATTACACCAACTGATATTCCTGCTACTGGGTATTTGATCGGCACACCACCATCAAGTAGTGCTATTGTTGCCGCACATATTGAAGCTTGTGATGTAGAACCATTTGATGCCGTAGATTCTGAAACAAGGCGAATAGTATAAGGGAAATCTATTTTGTTTGGTAACACTGGTAGTAAAGCTTTTTCTGCTAGGAATCCATGACCCATTTCACGGCGATTGATTCCACCTACGCGACCTGTTTCACCAGCAGAATATGGAGGGAAATTATAATGATGCATAAATCTTTTCTTCGCAGAGAATTCGATTCCATCTATTGTGTGCATGCTCTCGGGACCTGCAAGTGTCAGTACGCTCAATACATGAGTTTGCCCACGGTAAAATACACCAGAGCCGTGTAACACATCGGATATACCACCAGCCATACCAGAGAGGGCTCGAACTTCATCGAGTCCTCGCATGTCTGGACGCATGTCTTTTGTAAGTGCGGCAACATGTAAAGCTTTGTCGATATATGTTTCAATGTAATCCTCGGCTATAAATTTCATCGCTTGGTCCTCGGCATATTTTTCTTCGCATATTTTTTTCCATTCATGTTCAGCTTCGGTGATTGTTTTTTTGCTTTCTGTTTTGCTGAATAAACCAGCGTCTAACATTGGAGTAATTTTTTCATTAAACAAACTTTTTATTTCTTCAGTTGTTTCAGCTGTTGTAAAAACCAACTTCTCTTTACCTAATTTTTCACGTAGAGTTTTTTGGAAGTTTTCCCACTTTGTTATTTCGTCACTTGCAAGGTCAAATGCTTGGCCCACCAATTCTTCAGAAAGCTCAAATGTCATCGCCTCGATCATATTTATTGTTTTGTCTTTTCCGCACACCATTAAGTCTAGTGTGTATACTGGTTCGTCAGAATTTGGAATATAATTATTTACTGCAAGTATACTGTCTTCTTTTGTGTTACTTATGTGCACAGCACCGATAGGCCCTGCCCATGGAATGTCAGACATGTGGAGCGCAATAGACGCAGCATTGATGCCGAGCATTTTTGGATCAGTATCACCGATAGCTATAACAGTGATAATTACTTGAACTGCATTTTTAATCCGATGATCAAACAATGGGCGGATAGTGCGGTCGATAACGCGTGCAGCAAGTATAGCTTGGTCGCTTGGTCGGCCTTCACGACGCATAAATTGTGAGCCGAGTATTTTTCCAGACGCATAAAACTTTTCTAAATATTCAACAGTTAAATTAAAAAATCCTGGATTAGATTTTCCATCGCGACTTATCACTGCTGTGGCCATGACTACTGTGCCACCACTTTTTAACATGACTGAACCATTGGCTTGGTCAGCTAGGTCGCTAAACATTGCGACAATTTTCTTGCCACCTATCTCTACCTCGAATTCTTGTGTATTCATATTTATATATTTACCCGCTATGGCGGGGCTAACCTCCAGACTCTAGTTTTGAAATTCTAATCTGGAAACCCTATTCCAAATATGTTTCAACTCTAACTGTCTGAGGGCTAGCAATTACCTTTTAATAATTCATTTATAACATATATATGCTTTTTTATAAATAGATAAAAAGAAAATCCGTACAACTGGATTTTCTCTAGTTGTACGGATTTAAAATTTTTGTACTACGGGTTTTTATTCCGCGTATACTTTCTCTTTGTGTTTAATGAAAAACTTTCCATCTATCTCTTTGTTGGCATAGAAATCTTTGCCTACAAACAAAAGGAAGTATTGTTTTTTCGGGAAAGTACACAAAATAGTTTTACCATCCGGATCATCGTTTGGGGTAGGCCAAGCATCATTTATTACCTGGAATCTTTTTCCGTTTTGAATGTCGCTAAGCCAATAAAGATCACCTTGTGGTCGAACTCCAATTCCTGCTCCAAGTAGGATTCCGCCAACTAATGCAGGAAGAAGTGCTAGGAAGTTAAAAAATTCATCAACATAATACCAGGTTATGTTTATAAACAAGAAGGCAATACTTAGGATTACAAGGCAGAATCCCCAAACTCTAAAACTTTTTTGATTTTTCATGTGTTTTTTATTTAATTGTGATTTGTGTATATTATAGCACAATAGTACCCTATTTGTCAAGTAAAATATCATTGTGAAATAAGGGGTTTTGGTATTGCTTACTTATCTAATATCATTTAGGATAGATATATATGTGTGGAATTATTGGATACATCGGGGGGCGCGAAGCCTTCCCTATTATAATCAAAGGTTTACAAAGGCTCGAATACCGGGGTTATGATTCTGCGGGCGTAGCACTTGTCGAAGAAGCAGGTACCGGTAGCATGCGTGTGTACAAGAAGAACGGTAAAGTTGCAGAACTATTGAAACTAACTGATGGCAGTAATGTCAAAGGTACGATAGGTATAGGTCATACACGCTGGGCAACACATGGCGAACCTTCTGATCGCAATTCGCACCCACATTTGTCTGAATCAGGTTCACTCGCAATAATTCACAACGGCATAATAGAAAATTATGCAGTATTAAAAAAAGCCTTGGAAAAAGATGGGCATAAATTTAAAAGTGATACTGATACTGAAGTTCTGATACACCTTATTGAAACAGTAAAAACAAAAGATAACTTAACTCTCCTTGAGGCAGTACGTGAAGCACTAACTCAAGTTATTGGAGCATACGCAATAATAGTAATGGATGAAAATGATACTGACACACTGATAGTGGCGCGTCGTGGTAGTCCACTTGTTGTGGGTATTGGGGAACACGAATTTTTTATTGCATCTGATGCTTCACCAATATCTGAATACACAAAGAGTGTTATATATCTGGATGATAATCAGATAGCGATATTGAAGCGCAGTGGCGAATACAATGTTTCAAGTATTGCGGGTGTACCACAAACTCCATTTATAGAAAAGCTAACACTCGAAGCCGAAATGTTGGAGAAGAATGGTTATGAGCATTACATGCAAAAAGAAATATTTGAACAAGCTCATACTATATCTGATGCATTGCGTGGGCATATTCTTCCTGATCATTCAGTACATTTACGAGGTCTTGAGGAAATATCTGACCAATTAGCAATTGCGCGTAGGTTAATTATTGTGGCGTGTGGAACGTCTTGGATATCGGGTTTGGTGGGTGAATATCTTGTTGAGCAGTTGGCCCAGATGCCAGTTGAAGTAGAGTATGCTTCTGAATTTAGGTATCGCAATCCAATATTAAACAAGCACGATATTGTTATTGCTATTTCACAGTCAGGTGAAACAGCCGACACACTTGCTGCGTTGGCTCTGGCAAAAGAAAAAGGGGCGGTGACTTATGGTATTTGTAATGTTGTTGGTTCATCAATAGCGCGTACAACTGACGCAGGTTCATATATACACGTTGGGCCCGAGATAGGTGTTGCGAGTACGAAAGCATTTACTGGTCAAGTTGTCATACTGTCACTCCTTGCACTATTGTTAGCAAAAACTCGTGGCACGCTTGCTGAAACTGATTATGTGAAACTCGTAGATTCTTTGGAAAATATTGGTGACAAAGTTGAAGAAGTTTTGAAACAAGAAAATAAAATAAAAGAAGTTGCCGAAATATTAAAAAATAAAAATAATGCATTGTTCTTGGGCCGAGGCGCACTGTTCCCTGTAGCACTCGAAGGGGCTTTAAAGTTAAAAGAGATTTCATATATTCATGCCGAAGGGTATCCATCAGCAGAGATGAAACATGGTCCAATAGCATTAGTGGAGAAAGATTTCCCTGTGATTGTAGTAGCAACAAATGAACATTTGCTTGATAAAGTTATTTCTAATGTTCAAGAGGTTAAAGCCCGAGGGGCATTGACGATAGGTATCGTGCGCGCAAGTGACAAAGAAGCTCGCAATATTTTCGATCATATTATAGAGGTGCCTGATGTTCCTGACGAATGGATGCCTATACTCTCTGTTATCCCTCTTCAGCTACTTGCCTACCACACCGCCATCCTTCGTGGCGCCGATGTAGACAAGCCTCGCAACCTCGCAAAGAGCGTAACTGTAGAATAAATACAAAAAATAAAATTCCCCTAGGTCCGACCTAGGGGAATTTTATTTACCGAAAAGTTTTGAGTGGCTACCGATATCGATGAGTGTGAGTATTAGAATATTTTTTTCAATTTTGTATATCAGAAGCAAGTCTGGCCTTATGTGGCATTCACGACATCCAGTAAATTCTCCTGTTAGGTAGTGGTCCTGATACTTGATTGGAAGAGTCTTTCCCTCTGCCAGCAAATCAATAACCATTTCTATTTCTAGAATATGAATTTTTCCACTCCTTAAAATCTTTTTTAGGGATTTTGTATAATTTTTACTTTTGTAAACTAGCATATTTTGAGTACTCCTTTTTTCCTAAGATAGACTCGTGTAATTCTTTTGCATTCTTGTAACCTTTTATTTTACTTTTTTTTATTTCTGCTATTTCTTTGTCTATTTCTTTGCGTAAAGCGATATTTTTCTTTGTGCTTGGCACGAAAGGAAAACACTGGTCCTTGACCACTTGAGTTAAAAATATCTTTACTCCAGAAGACATGTCCATACCCAAAGCTTTGAATGTTTTCTGGGCTGCGATTTTTGTCTTAGCATCTATTCTTATTTGTACTGTTTGTGTGTTATTACTCATATGTACAGTATATATCCATGTAATGACAATGTCAATACACTTTTATTTAAAAAAGTTAAATAAAGAAACACTACTTTATGAGTAGTGTTTCTTTATTGCTTCGATTGCTTTGTCTATATCTTCGTGTGTATGTAATGCTGACATCTGGAAACGGATACGGGCTTCGCCTTCAGGCACAACTGGGAATGAAAGTGACACAGCGTAGATACCCTCTTCGTATAATTTCTTTGAGAGATCACTTGCACGACTAGCATCACCTATCATCAGTGGTACGATAGCATGGTTGCCTGGAAGTGTTGGCAAGTTATTCTCCTGTAATTTATTTCTAAAGTATTGCGCATTTTCCATAACCTTTGCTGTTAGATCATTGTTTGATTCGAGTAGGTCAAGCGATGCAATACCTGCTAGTGCTACACTTGCCGGTAATGCATTAGAGAACATATATGTGCGTGACTTTTGGCGAAGCAGTTCTACAAGTGTGCTACTTCCCCCAATGTATCCACCGACAGCGCCACCAAGTGCTTTGCCAAATGTGCCGGAAATGATATCGATTTTACCAAATACATTTTGCTGTTCTGCTGTTCCTTTTCCATTTTCACCCATGACACCAATACCATGTGCATCATCTACAAATAGTAGTGCTTCGTATTTTTCTGCGAGTTCAATTAATTTTGGCAGGTTGGCCATTGTGCCTTCCATGCTAAATATTCCATCGGTTGCTATTATTTTATTTCTGTAATTTTTATCCTTATCTTCTTCCAACATTTGCTCAAGCATATTTAGGTCACCACCTTTGTAGATCCTCTTGTCTAGATTTTCTTTCTTGCAAAGTTTAAATGCGTCGATGATAGAGGCATGATTGTTGGCATCACTGTATATTACATCTTTCCAAGGTTGAGTTGCTCCAAATGGTTCATTTACCAATGTTGCAAACAAACCGAGGTTGGCCATGAAGTTCGTAGAGTAAACTATGGCATCTTCGGTGCCTATGAATTTAGCAATCCTATTCTCTAACTCGTGGTGGATTGTTTGTGTGCCGGATAAGAAGCGTACAGAAGCTGTTCCAAAACCGTATTGATCCAACCCATTTTTTGCAGCTTCAACTAGTGTTGGGTGGTTAGCCATACCTAGATAATTATTTGAAGCAAACATTACAAGATCCCTACCCCCGACATTTACATGTGTATCTTGTGCACCATTTATCACCTTCTCTACCTTGAATTTGCCAGCATCTTTTATTGCCTGCAAATCATTATCTATAAAATCTTTTATTTTTTTTGTGTACATATTTTTATATTATAAAATTTTTACCAATTTAAATCATCGCAGGCGTATCTTTTCGAGGGGGTTTTGCGAGCGACGGCGAGCAAACTTCAGGATTTTTTAAGCTTCAAAAAATCCGTACCCAAAGAAAAGATATGCCAAGTAAAGATTTAAATTAATTTTTTAAATAACTACTTTAACTTATCCTTTAAGTTTACAAGCATTACTTCAGTCATTTTTTCTAAATCAAATTCGTGTTTCCAGCCCCAATCACTTCGTGCTACAGAGTCATCGATACTTGCAGGCCATGAGTCGGCGATCTTTTGGCGTTGATCGGGTGCATACGATATTTCTAATTCTGGAATGTGTTTTTTGATTTCGTTTGTAATTTCTTTTGGTGAGAAGCTAATTGCAGAAAGATTGTAAGACATTCTGTTTTTAATATTTTCTGCTGGTGCTTGCATGAGTTCGATCGTTGCACGGATAGCATCGTCCATATACATCATAGGTAGATAAGTGTTTTCACCAAGGAAACATGTATATTTTTTATTCTTTATACCCTCATAGAAAATTTCTACAGCATAGTCGGTAGTTCCACCACCTGGCTCACTTTTCCAGCTTATCAATCCTGGGTAGCGCACACTTCGCACATCAAGCCCAAATTTATTGTTGTAATATTGGCAGAGCATTTCGCCTGCGTACTTAGTAATGCCGTACATTGTAGTAGGTTCAATAACAGTCTGTTGTTGAGTTTGATCACGAGGAGTAGTTGGCCCAAAGACTGCGATAGATGAAGGCCAAAAAATTTTTAAATTTTTCTCTACACCTAGGTCTAATATTTGCCTCAAGCTACCCATGTTTAGATCCCAGCAAAGCTTTGGATTCTGCTCCCCTGTAGCAGAAAGTAATGCTGCGAGTAAATATATATCTGTAATACCCTCTTTTTCCACTATCTCTTTTGTCTTTACTGCATCTGTTGCATCGAGTTGTATATAAGGGCCGTCTACAAGCATTGGGTGATTTCCTTTTAAATCACTCGCTATTACATTTTCATTTCCATGAATTTTACGCAGGGCCAATGTTAGCTCTACCCCGATCTGCCCACATGCACCCATGATTAAAATTTTACTCATTGTTTTTATATAAATTTATTAATAATTTTTTATCATCTTCTGTAAATTCTACACCACGACGCGCCATCATCCTCTTTGCTGTCTTTTCTATTACTTCGATTGGGATACTCGTTGTGTTGTCTTTTGAATAATAATTTACACAATTCGGAACATCGCTTGTAACAGTTCCATATATATGGCTACCTACTCCGATCACCTTGCCTGTGTATATACTCGTGTTCGATGCAGTCTTTACGTGGTCGCATATTATAGATCCCAAGAATTGTTCGCCAGTATCTTGCCCTCCCATTTTGATATTACCATAAGTATTCTTTAGATTCGATGTAGAAGTTCCCCCACCCAAATTCAC
This sequence comes from uncultured Candidatus Saccharibacteria bacterium, assembly GCA_964639185.1. Taxonomy (GTDB): domain Bacteria; phylum Patescibacteriota; class Minisyncoccia; order Phycocordibacterales; family UBA9973; genus UBA8515. The sequence continues at coordinate 46,129 of CAZXCN010000001.1, read as the reverse complement.
CCAGCTTCCTACCCAGCTGTCACCCACGTATCCATAATGACCTTTGTTGCTATAGCCTTCTATAATAGAGTTGGATACTTCGCCACCAACTTTGCAATATTTACCAATATAAGAATTACCAATATTTGCATGTGGGTTTATTGTTGCGTGTTTGTCTATGCGTAGTGGTCCTACTAAATATGTAAATGGATTTATGTGCACACCCTCCTCTATTACTATTATTCCATTTTTTGTATTAAAAACTACTTGGTCATCTACTGTAGCAGTATTATGTATGAACACACCTGATTGGACTTCGGTGTATTCGCCACTTTTTATTATGTATAATTCTCTGTATTTTTCTAAATTCTTTCCTAGGTTTGTTCGATGCAAGGTTACCAATTCATGCAAAGTACTTATTTGTATTAATAGAGTCCCAGCCTCTATCCCAAGAGCCGATTCATCTTGCGCCGAAAAACCGCCACAGTGTATGTCGCTTTGATTATGTATGTAGATAAGATTAAGAGGTATATCCATGCAATTGATAGATGTTATCTTCCCATTAGATATTTTTTTGGATTCTTTGAAAGGTCGAGGAAATCGTCGGCCGCTTCTTTTAATTTCATTGAAGTAGATTTATCAAATGAAACCACTTCGACTTGCACAAGCTGTGCTTGTAAATATTCAACAAGTGGTATGTAGTCACCGTCACCAGTTACCAATACTACTGCATCGAGGCGAGATGACATTTTAATAACATCAACTGTTATTCCTACATCCCAATCCCCCTTCTTTGCTCCACCAGCAAATATTTGTAATTCTTTTGTTTTTGTTTCAATACCAAGCTTTGTTAATGCTTCAAAAAAGTTCTTTTCGTCACCACCTTCACTGGTGATAACATATGCTGTTGCACGCACTAACTTTCTGTCAGCTAATGCATCTTTTAATACTTGGCCAAAATTGACCTTCTTTTTATATAAATTTTTTGCGCTGTGATATAAGTTCGATGTATCGATAAATACCCCAACTCTTTGTTCTTTGTGTTTAATTATCATATAAATATAATTGTACCATAAAATGAAAAACTCCCTTGCAGGAGTTTTTCATTTAAGCTTTGATTTTTTTTAGAGCTTTCTCGTGACGAGTCTTGTCTGACTTTTCAAGATGCTTTAGGTGACCACGGCGGTCAGCAACCATCTTTATTAGGCCACGGCGTGAGTGATTATCCTTCTTGTGCTTCTTTAAATGAATAGCTAGTTCGTCAATACGCTCTGAAAGCATAGCGATCTGAACCTCAGGAGAACCAGTATCTGTAGCATGTGCTTGGTTTTTCTTAATGATATTTTGCTTTTTCTTTGTTGTTAACATGGGAGTATAATAGCATATATTGATAAATATTGCAAGCCCCCACACCTACATTATTTTTGTAGGGTTTGATGGTTTGTTTCATGATATAATTATTTTACGACATTGATATGACAACACCTATTGAACAATTGAAACGCGAATTCCTCGAACATGTGGAGATCGAGAAAGGCAACAGTCTTCTAACTGTTCGTAACTACGATCATTACCTTACTCGATTTTTTGAAGTGGGCAAAGTTTCGGGCCCAAAGGATATCACTGACGATGTTATTCGTGAATTTCGTCTACACATCAATAGACTGCCAGGAGTTAAAGCAAAGGGTCAGCAAGCAGGCACACTAAAAAAGAATACTCAGAATTATCACCTCATTGCGCTTCGTGCTTTTTTGAAATATTTAATGAAGCGCGGGGTTACGTCGCTCCCCCCAGACAGAATCGAGCTCGCAAAAGTTAAAGGGAGGCATCTAGACTTGATATCTGGTAGTGAGTTACAAAGATTGCTTGATGCACCGAATCAAATATTAAAAAATGCAGATTCTAAAATAACAAAAGATAAAGATTCAGAAAGTTTAAAATGCCTACGCGACAAAGCGATACTCGAGCTATTCTTTTCTACTGGTCTTCGTTTGTCGGAACTTTGTTCGCTCAATCGTGACTTGGATTTGTCCAAAGATGAATTCTCGATCCGTGGTAAGGGTGAAAAGGTGCGTGTCGTTTTCTTGTCTGATTCAGCCAAAGATGCGATACGTATGTATTTGAAAAATAGGCGCGATATGGATGAACCGATGTTTATCCAACAATCTAATAATAGAAAAGGCACAGGGCGCCTGACTCCTCGCTCGATCGAGCGTATAGTTGCACACTATGCTATCATCGCAGGGATATCAAAAAAGGTTACTCCGCACGTGATACGCCATAGCTTTGCAACTGATCTATTGGAGAACGGTGCCGATATACGTTCCGTGCAGATGATGCTCGGCCATGCAAATATAGCAACGACTCAAATATATACGCATGTGACAGACAAACAGCTTCGTGAAATACATAAGAAGTTTCATAGTAAATAAAAAACCCAATCATAGATTGGGTTTTTTTGTTTGTGGCTCCGTAAAGAAAAATCTTTTTTGTAGTACTCTTTTGGTTATTCATAGTCAATAGGTTTTATAAATATCTGATATAATACACAAATATGCGAATTATTAGTTGGAATACAAATGGATTACGAGCGACTATAAAACAAGGTCATTTTGACCCACTCTTTGTTAAATACAAGCCCGACATTGTTTGCCTTCAGGAAACAAAGAGCGAGATAGATCAGTTACCAAAAGAAATAATAGATTATAAAGACCCCTCCAGCAAGGCGGGTAAGTATCATTTTTATCTATCCCCTTCACTCGAACGCAAGGGTTACAGTGGGGTTGCTGTGTTTACTAAAATAAAACCTGACAAGGTGGAATATGGAATGGGTGTAAAAGAGTTGGATCAAGAAGGCCGACTTGTTGTCTTGTACTTCAATAAAGGTCTCGGTGGTATAAAAAGTAAAATTATTCTTATCAATGGTTACTATCCGAACGGTGGCCAAGGTCCACATCGTTTAGAATATAAATTGAAGTTCTACGAAGCTTTTCTAAAATTTATAAATAAAAAGAAAAAGTCAGGATATGAAATAATATTTACAGGTGATATAAATACGGCACATACAGAGGTGGATCTAGCTCGACCAAAAGCAAACGAAGAGAACACAGGCTTCCTACCTATCGAGCGTGCATGGATATCAAAGGTAATCAAAGCCGGATACATTGATACATTCCGGCAACTTTACCCAAATACAAAAGATATGTATACGTATTGGGATCAAAAGACTCGCTCACGCGACAGGAATGTGGGCTGGCGTATCGACTACTTTTTCGTATCACAAAATATAATGAAAAAAGTGGTGGATTCAAAGATGTTATCTGACTACATGGGTTCCGACCACTGCCCTATTGTATTGGAGATAAAATAAAAAAAGCTCTACTAAATAGTAGAGCTTTTTTATAATTTAAATTAATTTTTACTTTAATAACCTAGAATGCTTTTCATGGTTATATGATAGTTCTCTGGTATCAGGCATGCAGTTATTGATACTGTAAATACAGTAACAATATCCCACACAAACCAGTTTGCTAAAGGTTTTTTGCTTTCCATATTTTCTATACTAGAATAAATATGAATTGCTTTTGCAAGTAGTACAATAAGGAATATCCAACCCGTGCCCAAACAGTATATAAAATAACTGAATATTGCGGTACGCCACCCAATTACATTAGAATACCCATTTCTTTTGGCGTACCTCATTGGACCCCTATAAATGAGCATCTGTATTATATGAAATATACAGAAAGGTATTGCAATGATAAATTTACTAAGGCTTGGCCATAATAATTGTTGCATCGCAAAAGTGTTATTTCCTCTTCTAATTAAGATTAGAAATAAGATTAGAAAGGCAATTATTGATAATACAAGCATTACCCTAGCAAGCAATTTGTTGGACAGTAAATTCTCTACTGCCAAAACACCGTTTTTAATTTTTCCCATAATTACTATTTTCTAACAGCATAACACAAAAAATATATTTGTCTATACATGTTTTATTATATTGACACAATTTCTATACAAGAGTACTATTTGGATAATAGTTATTATACATTTTTGTGTTCCTGGTATGGGCTTCGTTACTGAGATACGAAGCCTAATACTGGGGATACTGAATAAGTATGATTGTTTTTTGTAAGACCTGTTTGTTCTGTTAATATGGGTGATTAAGTGATTAGGTTTAAAGGTCCAGTGCAAGCTGGACCTTTTTTTATTTGCCCTTAAATTTGCTATAATAACAATCTTAATAAGTAATTTTTTAACACATATGAAAACAATTTTAATTATCCTTGCATTTTTGGTTATAGGTTACGGTGTCTGGTACGCTATCCAAACAAAGCCCGAGGCAAATATTCCCCAAGCTCAAGTGAACGATGTGGTTATAGACCAAAATGAAGAAAAAGAAGAAAATACAGCGCCGACTTCAAAAAGACAAGTAGATAATACAAATATAAAAGTTGCGTTCAAAGGATTTGGTCCAGGCAAGGTGCATGATGGGTCATTTGGTAAGGTTACATCAGATATGCATTTTGTTGGTGAGGCACTCACAGGAAATATCTCTATTGATGTGGCGTCTTTGACAAGCGATAGTGACAAGCTTACAACCCACTTAAACTCAAAAGACTTTTTTGACACAGCTAAATTTAAAACAGCAAATTTCAAAATTAATAGCTGGGACGATGGAAAGGTTACTGGTGTTATGACTATACGTAATATTGCAAAGACAATCAGCTTCCCTGTTACATTGGTAAACAATACATACACAGCAGACTTTACCCTTAATATGAAAGACTTCGGTATAGACCAAAAATTCGCCAATGAGGAAATTGAGCTTATAGTAACAGTCCCTGTAAAATAATCTCGAGTATAAGTAAAATAAAAATAGCCCTAATGGGGCTATTTTTATTTGAGATGTCTTATAGTTATAGTGTATATAATATTTGACAAATTAGAAAAATAATGTAATATAAAAGAAAAATTTAAAAACCAAATAACATTATGGTAGGAATTTATGGAAAAGCCGACATGAAAGAGGCTCAAAACAAACAGAAAAAAGCAAACGATGCTCGAGAGGTAATTTTCAATAGACTAATTAGTCTATTGAAACAAAATTTTGTACATCAAGGATTATCTACAAAAACTGTATCACTAAAAGCAGGCACAGGGCTGGAGGTTCATTTTAAGGAGATTATGTACGAAAACTTTATTGCTGAAGCGAAAAAATTTATTGTAAGAGTTACATTAAATCAAATTGTTTGCACGATAATACCAGAAGACACAATCCGTTTTTCAATCATTGAAGAGCACTTGAATTCTTTTAAGAACAGATTTGAAGATTTGACTTTTGAGCAATTCTTAAAGACTTCTGTTGGGTTAAAAAACGACTCGACTAATTCGATCTCAAAAGAGACTACAACGTATGAACAAGAAATTGTTGCACCTTCAGAAAATTTAAATTCATCACAAACAAACAAGACAGAAATGACAACACAAACAGCCACACCTAAAACAACAACACTAAGTAAACTAGCTGAATTACTTGTGTCTATTGAAAACTTTTTAAGTTTAAGTGATTATCAGCACGGACGTCATTATATGACGTTAGAAATTGATGAAGAACACAAGCGTATTAATTTGAAAGCTACTACTCCATCCATTAGGCAGGAGATAGAAGGAAATTTAACAAAAGCTAACATTTCTTACGAAAAACCAGTAGCCGAGAATACAAAAACGCTTTGGTTTAAATTGCCTAAGATTAATTTCTTTACAAAAGAAACTAAAAAAGAGATTCAAGTCTATTTAAAAGGTAAAAAGTTGTTAAACACAATTATAAACCCTGGTAGCTTTTCGCTTCATTTTAGGACTTCTGCTGTGATGAAAACAGCTTATGATTTTATAGTTGCTGGAAATTTATATGAAGTTAGGCCTGTTAATAATCCTAATTCTAGATCTTTTTGGATAGTAGGCAAAATAGACTCCAAGGAAGCTAAAGATGAACTCACTCCTTCTGTTGTAAATGATAAACCATATGCAAAAGTAAGTAAGGCTAAGGCTGAACTTTCAAAAGAAGAGCAAGAAAAGTTTAAAGCACTGAGGTTAGATGTAAATAATTATTTATTGCAGTCAGGTAAATTCAATTACAAAAATTATGAAATGGGTCCTTTCAACCCCAAGCAGAATTTTGTACCAATATACTGTAGTGAATCTTTTGAATCTCTTGAATCGATCCTTGAATTTTTATTGCCACTTTATGATGTTGACAAATCTCCAAGAGGCAAGAAAACCCTTTGGGTTTTTGGTAAAAAAGCTTATGGACTTGAACGCATTATTCGTGAGGCTTATGACAAAGTAGCCCATGGTTCGGATGTAAAAATTACTATTGCCCCCAATGAAGAGGGAGAGAATGAATCAAAATTAGTTACTTTCCATGAGGAATTTGAGACAAACAGGGAGATCGCATGTCAATGGTTACTTGAGGAGCTAAAAAATAATAAAGCAATCAAAGCACATCGGTTATCAAATCATCGTACACATGTTATTGTGGGGTACTCAAAAAATTCAAAAGCCGACCTTGCAGACAATTCTGCCGAGAATGTAGTGGAAGCAATAGAAGAATCTTTCTATGTTTCTTCTCAGGTTGATGATGATAGTGAGAGGAAGCAATTTGAAAGTTCTATGAGTTCTTTGCAAAATCTTTACAGGCTTTATTTAGAGCAAAAGAAAGAAATTGCAGAATTGAATACTAATTCTGGTTTGAGTAGGGAAGATCTATTAATTTGTGGTGGGTTTTTGCATGATTTGATTGCAAAAACTGATCTAAACACACTTTTAGATAAAGAATTGTTCATTGAAAAATTATTTTATCCCGTTTTCATTGAAAACAAAGATTAAAATAAACTTATTAAATAAAAACCGATTTGTTTACACAAATCGGTTTTTTTTATTGCCAACCCAAAATTTCATATTTCTTATACCCCATGCTTCTTTCTCAGTTTTCCTACTTCTTCCTCTTCGAGCTCCTCCTTTTTTTCTTTAGCTTTATCACCCAATGCTTTTAGGTCTGTGTCTGATAATTTTTCTAACTCCCCTACTCTTTCGCTCAAAATTTCCACCGTATTTTTTGTAGGATCATCGAGGACTTCTTCTAGTAATGCAATGAGTATCCAACCCATTCGAGGACCTGGTTTCATGTGTAACGTATTCATTAGATACTCACCATTGATTTTGAGTTGTTTTACTGAAATAGGGTCATGAAGCGCTTCTTCTATCATGGCATGGTATTTACGTAATCTATAAGGAGCCTCTTTCTTTTTCATGCCTACCCTGTCGCATTCACGTATTTCCATCAATTCCCATATGTGTTCTGGACCTACATTCTGTATTACTCTCCTTACTGCAGATAATGTAATTAATTCCGTGTCAGAAAAGAACATGTGACGGCGAACCATATTAGTTAAAAAATCTATAGTTTGGTTATCAAATTTTAACCTTTCTAGTATCTTTTTTGTCATACGCGCACCTACAACTTCGTGACCATAGAATGTGTAGGCCTTTTTTGTACCTGGGCGTCGAGTTCGAGGTTTACCTATGTCATGGAACAAAGCAGCAATACGTATTGGTATTGAATAGTTTTTATCTATCGCATGTCCTAATGCACCTAACAAGTGTTCAAATACATCATATATATGTGCCCCACCTTGTTCGCACCCAATACCTTCTGCGAGCTCGGGAACAATATGTTTCATTAATCCAAGTTTTTGCAACATAGCTACACCTTGTACCCCATTGCGACTTGCTATTATTTTTACAAACTCATCACGGATTCTTTCCTGAGATATATTACCCAATAGGTCTGCATTTCTAACTATGGATTCCATAGTTTCATATGAAACTGCAAAATCTAATTCTGTGGAAAACCGAATAGCCCTTAGTAGCCTCAGAGCGTCTTCTTTGAATCTAGTGTCTGGATCCCCCACTGTGCGGATAATCTTGTCTCTTAGGTCCTCCTGTCCTTTATAAAGGTCAATTAATTGTCCTTTAGCATTTAAAGCCATAGCATTTATAGTAAAATCACGCCTCTGTAGGTCATCTTCTATGTTTTGTGAGAATTGGACGCTATCTGGATGCCTATTGTCAGTATACTTCCCTTCTTTTCTATAAGGGGTAACTTCTAAAATATTATACTCAATATCACCTTCTTTTGTTACATGTGTAACAGTTTCACGTGGCACGCAAACCCCGACTGTACCAAAAGTATTTTCGTATACAGTCTTCTCGAATAAATCTATTATTTGTTCTGGCTTTGCATTTGTTGTTATGTCCCAATCTTTAGGAATTCTATCTATAATTAGATCTCGAACACATCCACCTACTAAAAAAGCTTCGAAACCAGCTTTTTCGAGTGTATTTGTTACATGTGTAACATAATCAGGGATGTTGCTTATTATATTTAGCTTATTTTGCATTATTTTTTGTGCGCCTGGCAGGAGTCGAACCCACAACCCCTTGTTCCGAAGACAAGTGCTCTATCCATTGAGCTACAGGCGCTTATTTAATACCAATTATATAATAATATCATTATTGTTAGGTATTGTAAAACAGAACCACTGTGATATACTATTACAGTATGAGAAAGGACAAAGAAATAGCTTTTAATTTAAGGAAACAAGGTAAATCATATAGACAAATTCAAAAAGAATTAGGCATGTCAAAAGCTACTTTGGTAGCTTGGTTTAAAAATATTGAATGGTCAAAACACACAAAGTATGAAAACAATAGTAAAAATATTACTCTTAGCAAAGATCGTATTTTGAAGTTAAATATAGCTAGAAATACTAAATTAGTAGATTTATACAAGAAAGTCGAGGAGGAAGCAGTAAAAGAGTTTGAAATATTTAGAAAAGACCCTTTATTTATGGCTGGTTTAATGATTTATGCTGGTGAAGGTGATAAACGGAGCCCTAATAACACGAGAGTTAGTAATTCAGAGTTTTATTTACATAAAATATTTATCAAATTTGCTGAAAAATATTTGAATATCGATAAAAAATCAATTAAAATAAGCTTATTATTGTATCCTGACTTAAATATTAATGAGTGTTTGTTAGCTTGGCAAAAGGAATTAGGTATAGATCCTAGTAATTTTTACAAGACTCATATATTAAAAGGTAAAGAACCCACAAAAAGGTTGCAATATGGTGTTGGAATTAGTATAATATCTAGCGTTGTAGTTGTGAAGAAGAAAGTTTTAACCTGGTTGGAACTTTCTAAGACAGAATTTTAATTTGCGGGATTGGTTCAGTGGTAGAACGCCTCGTTGCCAACGAGAAGACAGGAGTTCGATTCTCCTATTCCGCACAGAAAACAATCTAAAAAGACGCCCTTTACAGGGCGTCTTTTTGCACACATTAAACCCTTATATTACAAGGAATATGTGGATAACTATGTGAGCATTGTTTATAAGAGACATATATAAAAAAGACTATTAAAAAGACTATTCTTTATAAAACCCTTATGCCACAATGATTTTATAAGACAAATGAATTTTTCATGATGATTTACCTCAATTATGTTTCACGTGGCACACTTTATACAGTTACACATGTAACAATATAGATATATTTTTATTACAAGAGTATAATATAGATATGAAAAACTTCACTTCTGAGAAACAGAAGATAGGGAAGTTGGGCGAGGACGTCGCCTGTATGTTTCTTGTGAAACGAGGTTTTGCTATTGTAGAAAAGAACTATACAAAGAAATGGGGTGAAATAGACATTATTGCGAATAAAGAAGGGAAGATATATTTTATAGAGGTAAAGTCAGTTTCTTATCCATTTGTAAGCGATAAAGTGCATCTGTCTGGAGATGTTGATCATAAAGACAAATCTAGGCCAGAGGACAATCTACACCCTTGGAAGCTAAAGAGGTTATCACGGACAATACAGACTTACTTGATACACAAGAGAATAGGGAACACCCCATGGCAATTTGATGTTTTGATAGTGTATTTGGATATGAAAAACCGTAATGCTCGTGTCCGAACAATTGCTAATGTTATTTTGTAGTGCGGGATAAGAGAATCGGCTACCACGTAGCCAGGTGCTTTTCTCGGCCTAGGCCATAGAAAAGCCTTTCGATTCTCCTACGTAAGCAAAGCAGTTTGCTCACTATCCCACAAAAAAAGCCCATCTGGGCTCTTTTTTTTTTGTGCGGGATAAGAGAATCGAACTCTTGCCAACAGTTTGGAAAACTGTAGTTCTACCACTAAACTAATCCCGCAAACGGAAACCTGTCGGGGTGCAGAGAATCGAACTCTGATCTCTCGGTCCCAAACCGAGTATACTACCACTGTACTACACCCCGAAATATTCATCTATAATAGCACATTTTCTTTTAAAAACAATAAAATAAAAAAGGCTCCCGTAGGAACCTTTTGAAATAAATTAATTGAACTCACACATTTTTTGGTTTCTTGCCCATAATCCACAGATATTTCATGTGGTCTATAATGGCACCAATTGTAGTGCTGTACTCGTTGTATTGAATACCAAATTTTTCACAATTCTTTTTTACAATTTTTCTTATAGCAGGGTAGTGTACATGCGAAATATTTGGAAACAAATGGTGTTCCACTTGGTGATTTAACCCACCAGTGAACTGTGTAACAAGTGGATTCCATGTCGCAAAGTTGGCAGTCGTGTTTATTTGTTCAATAGCCCAATCATTTTCAATATTACCTGTTATCGTGCTTGGAACAGGGAAGTGAGATTTTGTTTGGATATGAGCAAGCTGAAATACAATCGTAATGATGATTCCGCAAAATAAATATAAAGACCCCGTAACAATTAATGTTTTCCAGAACCCAAAATAAATTATTGGAATAATCCAAAATAAAATTAGATGCAATATTTTGCTTGCAATGATTGATGTTACTTGCACACCATTCATTTTCTTTATATCTACATTTCCAACCTTCTTTTGTGCCCATTTTTGAAAATCTTTGAAATATATCCATTGGAAATACAATAAAGAATAAAAAAGTAATGCATAAAATGCTTGTACTCTGTGCCAAGGGTACCATCTTTGTTCATTGCTGAATCTAAATATCCCACTGCTACTCGTGTCATCGTCTAACCCTTCTACATTGGTATATGTATGGTGAGCTATGTTGTGTTTAGGTCTCCAGAAATAATTGCTTACCCCAACTAGGTCAAATGAATAAGAGAATAGGTTGTTGATAAAACCATTACTGCTAAAGCTACCATGAGCAGAGTCGTGGCCGATATTGAATCCTATAGCAGAAGTCACTGTCGCTAGTGCAATTCCGCTTAGTAACCAATGCAACCACAAAGGTAATTCATGGATGTAAGGTATAGAAAATAAAAATCCAAAAAGTATTAGTAGGAAAGAGGCTTTTGTATAGAGCTTCCAATTCCCAGACTTTTTAATTTTATTTTTTATAAAATAATTGTTTACTTCTGCGCGCAATGCACTAAAAAATTCCGGTTTCTTATTTACGTATATCATAATTTACTATTTGTATTAATCATATCATATAAAAATATGTACATGATTGGTAAATTATCCATATAAATATAAAAAATCACCCATGATAGAGAAAGGGTGATTTTTTATTCTGTATTATAGTTTCTCGCATTCCCGAGACAACAAATAATTATTTAACAGCGTCTTTTAGTGCTTTTGCAGCGCGGAACTTTGGAACTGTAGTAGCTGGAACGCTAACTTGTTCACCAGTCTTTGGGTTGCGAGCCATACGAGCTGCGCGTGCCTTGACTGAAAAAATTCCTAAGCCTGCGATAGATACTTCGTCACCTTTTTTCAAAGTTGCAACGATAGCATCGAACATACCGTTCACGATTTCTTCAGCTTGAACTTTCGTTCCACCTATTTTACCGTGAACTAATTCTACTAATGCTTGTTTATTCATTCTAATTAGTCTTATATTTTTTTAAAATACAAGAAGCTATTGAATAATAATTCGACCGTTTTCAAACGATCCCTGATAAACAGGAGTAATATCATTATATACCAATGCTTTTTTTACCACAAGCCCACACACTCATGCATGAGTGTGTGGGCAAGGTGTTTTAAAACATTTACAAAACATATATTTGTGTTATAAAAATTTAAGATACGTTATAAATTGTGTGATATAATACCCATTATATATGACAAAAGTTACTAAAACATTCCTCCGAAGCCCTGAAACAATGGCGAAATATATGAAAGTGAGCGAGGAGAGGCGTATCAATGGTCATTCTGTTAACCCGTTCTTGTCTTTACAAGAAAAGCCAGTAAAAGACTTTAAATATTGGGTTATTATAGATAATGAGTTCCCGTACGATGCTATTGCTACAGTTAGCCACATGATATCACCAAAGAGGGAAGTTGCTTTTGATTGGGAATTATTAAATGAAGATGAAAAGAGTGAGTTTGAAGAAATAAAGAATAGTTATATAAAAGCCAATTACGACGTTTTGTGGGAGAATTTGCCAAGCGGTCAGACAATTAAAGGCCACTTCCACTTACATTTAATAGTCTTAAAGAGGGAACAGTCATAATTTAAATTAAAATCTCCTACCAGTCAGGCTGGTAGGAGATTTTAATTTTATGATTTTTTTTATCTTGCGTATTCTATTACTCTGTTTTCTCTTATTAGTGTTACCCTGATTTCACCAGGGTATGTGAGCTCTTGCTCGATCTTCTTTGCGATATCACGAGCCATTTCCTTCGCTGTGATGTCATTTACCTTGTCGGTATTTACGAATATGCGGATTTCACGGCCGGCTGCCAATGCATAAGCTTTGTCTACACCATCGAATGTCTTTGTTAGAGCTTCTAGGTCTTGTAGACGCTTTATGTAGTTCTCTACAGAGTCACGGCGTGCTCCTGGCCTACCTCCTGATACGTGGTCAGCTGTCTGCACAATGACTGCTTCGATAGATTCGTGCGGGCAGTCATCATGGTGAGACTTCATTGAAGTTATGATACGTGGGTCTGCACCGAACTTTTGAAGGATGCGAATACCGATATCGATATGTGTACCTTGCACTTCGTGATCGAGGGCTTTACCAATATCGTGCACAAGAGCACCTGCTTTTGCTATCTGTATGTCTGCACCTAATTCCTCGGCTAGCATTCCTGCAATATGTGCCATCTCGATACTGTGTTGCAATACATTTTGTCCATAACTTGTACGGAAGTATAGTCGTCCAACTACAGCCACAATACGTGGGTCTAAGTTGAATATTCCACATTCATATACAGCTTGTTCACCTTTGTCTTTTATTATTTTATTTATTTCACCTTGGGCTTTTTCTACCATTTCCTCGATTTTTGCTGGTTGAATACGGCCATCTAGAATCAAATTTTCTAATGCAAGTCGGGCTATCTGGCGACGTACTGGATCAAAAGATGATATTATAATCATACCCGGAGTCTCATCTACAATCAATTCTACTCCTGCTGCGCGTTCGAATGCACGAATATTACGCCCTTCTTTACCTATGATTTTACCCTTCATATCGTCAGATTGTATATTAACCGATGAAGTCATCATCTCACTCGCTGTACTTGCTGCCAAGCGGTTGATAGATGTAGATAGAATGTCTTTTGCACGGCGATCCAACTTCTCGGCATTGGTTGTTTCCATCTTTTGCATACGCACTAGCAAATCTTCTTCGTAATTTGATTCGATAACTTTAAACAATTGATCCTTGGCATCTTCGGTTGACAGGCGAGCCACCTTTTCTAGCTCTTTTTCCTTTACTGCTTCCATACCATCTACACGTTCCTTTATCTTCTTTACTTCTTCAATACGAATTTTGATAGCTTCGGCTTCGCGATCTATCTCGACTTGACGCTTGTCTAGAAGCTCCTCTTTTTTTATGAGGCGGTTTTCTGTCTGCTTCCACTCTTCCTCTTTTTTCTTCTCTTCTTTATGAAGCTCTGTGATCCTCTCTTCGGCTTTCTTCTTACCTTCATCGATGATCTTTTGACCATCTTCTTTTGCGGTCATCATCATTTTCTTGATCTCGAGCTCCATTGAACCCTTTTTACCAAGAGAGATAATTAGACGCAAATAATACCCAACACCGACTCCAACAAGGAGTGCCGCTGTGGCTATAATTATTGCTGTTAAACTCATACGGGTAATACCCGATCAGTAATACTAATTTTTGAGCACGTCTATTTTTTTGGAAAAACCTTTGATTTCATTGATTTTATTGGCAGAAGTAGTCATTTTCAAAATGTATCGTATTATAGAAACGGGTGTAAATAAACTTTTAAATATCGATACTTTTATAATACCTGATTTGATGATTTTTGTCTATATATCTATTAATATGATATAATTTTAATATTAGTATTTAATAAAAATTAAAAAATGAAAAAATTTATAGTATTTTTGATGTTTTTTTTGATTTTAGGAGTCGCTACGCAAAAAGCTGAAGCGAAAACCCTTAAGCAAATTAAAGTTGAGATGATGTCTTTGACTACAAGAATCAAGAATTTATCCCAACAAGCATCTGTTCTAATGGCTCGCCCAACACCTGGCATGCCGGCACCAGTATTACCTAGTGTTATTCCTGGTGTAGAAACAGGTATCAATACAGAAGTTATAATACCACAATCTGTTATTGCTCCTGAGGAGAATTTATTCAATCAAACATTACGAAAAGGAAGTACTGGTCCAGAAGTTGTTGCACTACAACAGATTCTAATTGCCAAGGGGTACTTTGTCGGTGTTCCAGATGGTGTATTTGGAGGTAATACTGTAAAAGCAGTACAGGATTTCCAGAGAGTAAATGGTGAAAAAGCTGATGGTGTGGTTGGGCCAGGGACAATGCTTAAGATGGAATCAAGTGCAGGGATCATAGAAAATACAGAAAATACAGAAAAAACTAAAGAAAATATTCAAGTTAATAATATAGAGCAAACAACAAAGAAAAATAATTCAAATATATTTGCAACGAATTCTTGTAAGGAAACTGCAAAAAGTCAGATGTTCGTTGGATTGGGTGAGGTCTATGATAAAACTAAAGATAGCCTATATAGAGCAAGTGATATTTGGTCTACAGAGGATGGAGTAAATTGGTCACAGATTGCTAAAACAACAGCAATGAAAGAGAAGTGGGAACCAATAATGGTTACTGTAGGTAAAACAGTTTATGAATTTGGTGGTAAATATCAACCAAATAGTTCAAGTGATGATGTGAGTGTCTACAAAACTACAGATATGATCAACTGGAGTTATGTTGGGGATATGCCAGATCTTTCTCGTTATTATGATAAATCAGTTGTTTATTTTAATAACAAATTTTGGTTAATGGGAGTTGATTCAAATAACAAAAATCATGAAGATATTGCAGGTGTTTGGAGTTCTTCTGACGGTGCAAATTGGAAGCAGGAAGTTACAAAAGCTATATGGGATGGAATGGGTCGCGACAGAGTAAGTAATAGCAAAGGTAGCTATGATAGCAGTAGTTTAGGTGGATTTGTTCTTGGTGGTAAAAAAATGTTCTATCTTGTGTTGAATGAACAATCAACTTCATCAAACCCGCAAATAAGTATATATTCAACTTCTGATGGTAAAAAATGGAAATCTGAAGGTTTGCTTAAAAACAATAAGGATGGAACAGATTTTAAAATTGGCCTAAATACAAACCCAAGTCCTATCGTGCATAGTGATGGAAAAGTTTATATCATGTCAACAGTTCGAGCAAGCAATACTCCTATTGTGATAAGTTCATCTGATGGAGTGAAGTGGGACCTTGTTTCAACTTCGCAGACTGATTATCCACTAGGATACTATTCTACAGATCTTTCATTTAATGGAAAATTGTGGAAAATAGGTGGGTGGAATTATGCTACTGGTAATGATAATAATATTTATTCATCATCAGATGGAGTAAAATGGACAAAAATGGAGCAAAAAGGTGTTACGTTTGCAGGGCCTGCTGGTAGGCATTTGGCATTTGGTACAGTTTTGACCACTGCTAATGGTACAAATCCATCAGATCTTAAAGTTACAGATTTTGTAGAGCAGAGTTATTATTCTTTAGATGACATAAATCATGCAGTTGTTGGAATATGGAAATTGAGTGCAACTTCTGAAAAGAATTCAGGAGCAAAAGGTGATATAACTATATCAAGCCTTAATTTCTTGGGTACTGATTTTAAAACTTCAAAAGGAACTACATCTTCTCTTGAATTTTTGAAAAATATAAAAGTAAAGATAAGTACAAAAGGTGGTTTCACAAATCAAGTGGGTTCTGTGTCTGCATTTAGTGGACCATTCTATGACACAACTGATACTTATGCACTTACTCAAACACTAACTCTTGATAAACCATTAGTAATAAAGAATGGGGAAGAGGTAACATTATCTGTATATGCAGATACTTCATTTTCAAGTGGTGTTAAAGAATTCACAAATTATCTAGCTGGTTTTGGGTTCAAAGGCCTTGGAAATCCATGTGCAGTATATAGTGGCAAGAATTCCAAAGAGACAAAATCTCCAGGTATAATATCTATTAGAAAGTAAAATAGAGAAATAAAAAAAGCACCCAATTGGGTGCTTTTTTTATTTTTTACCTTTTGTTATTATTTCATCTATAATTCCATACTTTTTTGCTTCATCTGCCAGCATCCAATAATCGCGGTCCGAATCTTTTTCGACTACGGCTGGAGTCTTGCCTGTATTTTTAGCCAATATTTTAATCAAAGTCTCTTTTGTTCTCAATATGTGCTTTGCACTAATTTCAATATCGCTTGCTTGTCCTTCGGTGCCACCCATTACTTGGTGAATCATAACTTCCGAGTTCGGTAATGTATAGCGTTTGCCCTTTGCCCCATTCGAAAGTATTACTGCCCCCATAGAAGCGGCGATACCTACGCAGATAGTAGATACATTTGGCTTGATAAAATTCATAGTATCAACAATAGCCAATCCAGCTGAAACAGAGCCTCCTGGAGAGTTGATATATAGCATGATGTCCTTCTTAGGGTCTTCGTGTTCAAGGTGTAACATCTGGGCGATTATCAGGTTTGCCATGTGGTCGTCTATTGGCCCACCGAGGAATATAATACGTTCATTCAGTAGGCGAGAGTATATATCATACGCACGTTCCCCGAATTGTGACTTTTCTATAACTGTAGGTATTAACATAAATATAAATAAAAATTAACTAATAAGGCTAAATGTCATTACAGTATAGCAAAATAAGGGGTATTTTCTACTTGACTTTTATAGTATATTTGTGGTATAATATACACAAATAGTAAAGGAATGAAAAATTTAATCAAAATTACTGCGATAGTAGCCTTTTTGGCTTTCGCTTTGTCGGGTTGTAACAAAAACAATCCACAACCAAATGTTTCAGGAGGTGTTGCCGTTGGAGTAAATTCTAATGGTGGCATATGGGTAAATGCTGGTATAGGGATTGGATTTGGTGGTGGATATTATTTTCCATCATTTAACCCAAATGCTCGCTGGCCTTTACAAAATTCTTTTGTTTTGTATGTGCTAAGTGCACCTGATGCATTGGCAACCAAAACAGGAGTATTCATGATCAATGGCCGTATAGCCATTGATCCAGCTACAGGACAGCAGATGACCGTTGCAAACTTTTCAGGTAATGCATTACGCAAATATCTGAATAGTTGGGACTATAATAAAGGTCCTGCACCAGTATTGGTTCAACGTGAATCAATGCCTAATCGCCAAGATTTTAATGGAGCTTACATTTACGACTACAATATTATCTAATCTTGATAGTAAGCTAAAAAAACAAAAAAAGACCGAAGCTTTCGCCTCGGTCTTTTCTTTTTGTCTAAATGTAAAATTATTTCTGCTCTTCTAGAAAATTAAAAACTTTTTCATTTGTCAGCATTTGGTCCACATATGCTTCGGCGCGAATAGGGTCAGCTTCTTTGTACATCTTTGTTATTGCCTCGGCTTCTTTCTTGACCTCCTCATCGGTTGGCTTTAGGCCTTCGTCTTTTGATATTGTGTACAATACCATTTGTAATTTTGCACGCTTCTCAGCTTCACCATACCACTCCTTCCTCAATTCCTCGACACTCTTTCCTATTTGTTTCAAGTAATCTTCCATCTTGAATCCAACATTTTGAATATCAGCTTCGAGTTTGTAGAATAGTTTGTCTATCTCGGCATTTACAAGTAATTCTGGTATATCACCTTTTGTATCAGCTATTATACTCTCGATGATTGCAAGTCGGCGCTTGTCTTTTGCTTCTACCTCCTTCTCCATTTTAATATTTTCAGTAATTTTATTTTTTAATGCATCAAGATTTGCAAATTCACCAAATGATTTTGCAAATTCATCATTTAATTCAGGTAGCATATCGTCAGTAATTTCAGGGTGGTTGTGTTCATCCACATCATCACCTTCGTGTTTGTGCATACCCTCATGAGCGCGCATTTTTTGTAAATCTTTTAGAACTTTTTCAATATCTTCATCTTTTACTTCTACTGTTATGTCGCCTGCTTTCTTTACTTCGTCTTTTGCTATTTTTTTATAATCAGGAAGTTTGATTTCAGGTAATACTGCAGTACGAATTTTAAATTCTAAATCATTACCAGGAGCTATCTTTGTTATCTGGACTTGGGGCTGGCCTATTGCATCGATTTTATTTTCCTCTAGTATTTGTGGATATACATCATGGATTGCAAGCTCGGCCATCTCCTCCAATAACATTATTGGATTTGTATTCTTTTTGATCATGTCATTTGGGGCATGACCTATGCGGAATCCTGGGATCTCGATACGAGCACCAACCCTCTTTAAGGCTTTGTCCTCATAGCTTGCGAATTTCTCACTATCTATTATGCTCTCGATCTCTACTTCACTCTTTTCTAATTTATTTATCTTTGTTTTTATCATAGTTTACACAGTCTATATTCTAAAAGCTTTTTTGTCAAAAAACCCCCGCTTACAAGCGGGGGTTTTTATCTGCATGTTTATTGGATTGTTATATCACTATCCAGAGAATCAAATTCAGTTGCATTTAGATCAGAATCAATAGAGTCTAGATCATCGCTTGAACTTTGTTCTTGCAAGTTTTGAACTACTTCATCTTCGGCTTGTAAGTCTTGTACAGCTTGGATATCTTGCTGTGCCTCATAGCTCTTCTTTGTCATTTTGAATACATAAATACCACCAATAATTAATATAACAACTATTATTATTGATCCAATAAGTGCACCGTGGGACTTCTTGTTTGTTGCTTGATCCATTGTTGTATTTGGTTCCATATTTTTTTTATAGATTAATTATTAATTTGTTGTCTCTGTTGTTGAAGTGTCTGAAGCTGTTGAAGTAGACTTTGCATTGTCACGAAGAATCTTTACTGCTTTTATTAGTGACTTTTGAGCATTTACCAACTCATCCTTTATGGCTTTTACTAGTGGGGCAGTCTCGGCGCGGAATGCCTTATTGTCAGTCTTTGTATCTGCGTCAGTTGCATTCTCGTCGCTTGTTGTTTCTGTAGAATTGACTGTTTGTAACTTTGTTTTTAATTCATCGAATTTTGTCTTTGCATTTGCAATACTTGTTTTTGCTTTAGCTACTTCAGCTGTTGCGGCACTTGTATCTGCCCCTTCACCTGCTAATTTTGTAATACGAGATTCTACGCGTGAAGCTAGAGTATTCATGCGTTCAATAGCGGCGTCGAATCGCAAGAATGCCTTTACGCGTTCACCGTTATTGTCTTTCTTTAATAATTCTTTTACTTCTTTTGCTTTTTCTTTTATTAATTCTTTGTTTTCCTTCATCTTTTCTTTCAAGTTCTCTTTCTCTTCCTTTGTCATGTTCTTTATGTCTTCACGCTTCTCACCTATCTTCTCTTTCATTTCTGATTTCATAGGTCTTGAATCTTTGTTCTCTAACATTCTTTCACGAGTATCATCTTCCATTTCTCTTTTCATCATTTCCTTCTTTACCATTGGGCGAAGAGGAGGCTTGGCCATAGTATTAGATACAGGTGTCGTAGAACCTTCGACACTCGTAACACTAGTGTCTGCTTCGTTTGCAGTTGTTTCCTCTGCATAAACAAAGTTGGCACCGACTAATGCAAACATAACAAGTAAACTCAAATAAATATATTTCTTCATAAATGTAAATTTTAATTATTAATTTTTAAACAATACATGTATACATGACTATATACCTGTACATATATAGTATACCAAGAATCAAAGCAAACAAAACCCCCATACAGTGCCTAAGGTACTGTATGGGGGTTTTTGAGTAACTTGATACGGAATTAGTTTTCTAATTTAGGAGCGTATTCTTTGTTGTATTTTTCTATACATTCCTCTATTACTTTAATTGCTTCCTCTGGGCCGTGGAAAGTTTCTACAACACCTGTTCCAGCCTTTTTTAACGCCTTTATATTTTCCCAGAAATATTTTGTCTCTGTTTTGAAGTAATCACCTAGATCATCAACAGTCTTGATATGGTCTGATCTGCGATCATCTTTCAATACTGCGATTATTTTATCATCTACTTCACCACCATCAATAAATTTCATCACACCAATGATGCGAGCTTCTACTAATGATCCTGGTACAAGTGGTTCTGTTATATTTACTATCTCAACATCAAGTGGATCACCATCATAATCCCAAGTCATAGGTATTGCTCCGTATGTAAATGGATAAGCAAGTGATGAGTATCCAACACGATCAAGTTTTAATTGGCCACTCTCTGTAATTAATTCGTATTTGTTGATACTGCCTGCAGATACTTCAACAATAGCGTTTATAACATTTGCTTCTTTGTCTGCGAAAGTTGGTAATACATGTAATAGATTTAGCATGTATTTACTTGGTTTGTGATCTATGTTTGCCATAAAATTAATTTAGATTAATTTAATAATTATTCCTCTTTTACTTCTTCATCATTATCGACAGACACTACAGCATCTGTGCCATCGTCTACTATGCCTCCATCTATCATCTCGTCTGCATCTTCTGCTACTGTATCATTTTCATTGTTTGCAACACTACCCTCAGACGGCATACCTTTGATATCTATTCTCCAGCCTGTCAATTTTGCTGCAAGGCGAACATTTTGCCCACCTTTACCAATAGCAAGTGACAATTGATCTTCGGCAACTTCGATAACTGCTTTGTGTTCGTCTTCATTGATTTCAATATCTAGAACTTTCGCAGGGGAGAGCGCACTTGATACATATTCACTTGGGTCAGCAGACCAAGGGATTATATCTATCTTCTCACCACCAAGTTCACTCATGACAGTAGTCACGCGTGACCCACGTTGACCAACACATGAACCAACTGGGTCGATATGTTCGTCATTGGAATATACTGCTATTTTTGAGCGGGCACCTGCTTCACGAGCAATACTCTTGATCTCCACTACTCCGCTGTCTATTTCAGGAGCTTCCATTTTGAACAAGCCTTCGATAAATTGTGGGTGGCTACGTGATAATTTCAAATTCACTCCACGAGGTGTCTCCTCCACAGCATATAAATATGCACGAACACGGTCACCACGACGATAGAACTCACCAGGAATCTGTTCCTCTACAGGCATAATACCGAGAGCCCTGTTGAAGCTAACATACACCATTCCACGCTCAACTTTGTCGATGAATCCATTGATTATTTCACCTTCTTTACTACCGTATTCTTCGATTATTACTCCACGCTCTGCTTCACGAATCTTTTGGATTATAACTTGTTTTGCTGTTTGGGCTGCGATACGGCCAAAATCATCCATAGTTTCAAGGGGGAAAGTGATCTCTTCTTCAAGAGCTACTCCGTTTTTGATACGTTTTGCATCATTTATCATTATGTGATGTTCTTCATTGTAGCGAGTGCGTTCGTCATCCTCGGCTATTTCTACTTCTTCATCATCTTCATTTACTACTCGCACCAAAGATTCATCTACCACAATCTTTACTTGGTAGAATTCTGTCTCACCTGTTTCCATGTTGAAATGACATCGGACTATCTGACCTTTCTTTCCGTAATCCTTTTTGTAGGCAGCAGCCAGGGCTTGCTCGATGGCATCAATTATTTTTTCTTTTGGTATTTTACGCTCCTCCTCTAGCTGTTCTAGAGCAGATTTCATTGTTTTTAAATCTAACATATATTTAATTGTTATTAAGTTTTTATAAAAAAAGCCCGGTTTCGAGAACGGACTTGATATCCACATATTACCTGATTTCTTTATTTCGGTCAATTGTAGTAAAATATAGATATGGAAAATGATAAATTAAATAATCCTATTGTGCAGGAGGTAAATTCAGATACTAGCAGTTCTCCAGATATCCAAAATCACAAAAAAACTAAAACTCTAGCCATTTCACTGTTTATTGTTATCGTGGCTGGAACAGTATTTTATTTTTTATTTAATAAGATCAAGCAAGATAATATCGAAGATGCTCGTTTGAAAAGGATTGCCGAGTCTGCAGCATGGCTAGATACTCAGGTTGTAGATATGACAAAAGAAGAAAAGCAGGCAATAGGCAAAAGTCTCGATAAACAAGCAAAAACAATCAAGCAGACAGATACCCAAAAACAAGCAACTTTAGATTTTCTTAATTCATAACAATATGAAGAAATACATATCTACATTACAAATAATAATATTCGGAGCAATCCTTGCAATGTCATTCCAATACGTATTTGCAGCAAGACCATCGAGCCCACCGAACGACAATGGCATAGAGCTTGTTCATGAAGATACTGCTACTACCCCTACTAATGAATACAAAGCTGGTGGCTTGAAGGTTGGTGATGGGTCAACAACAGCACCTATCATAACATCTGGTTACAAGATGGATATACGAGGCACTATGTATAGTACAGGAGTTTCTTTAATCAAAAGTGGAGGTGTAGGAGGGAACCTGTCAGTTACAGGTACAATTACAGCAGACACATTATCTTCATCTGGTACAAGCAGTGTATGCGCAGATACAACAGGTACACTTGCAATATGTTAAATTATTATTAATAAAAAAATATTATGAATTATGTAAATCAAATCAAATCAGTAATCCTCGGCCTAATACTTGCAGTTGGAATATCATTTGCAGGAGCAACATGGACAGCCCCTACTGCGGGCCCTGTTAACAATGGTACAGTGTCAGCTCCTATTGATACTTCAGCTTCTGACCAAGCAAAAGCTGGAACATTGGCAATAGGAGGTACTTCTGTGGCAGCAAGCCCATACAAATTAGATGTGATTGGCAATATATTGGCTACTGGCCTTGCAATAGCAGGTGGTGCAGATATACAAGGTAGTATAAAAGCTGACACTCTTGCATCTACTGGAAGTCAAAAAGTTTGTGCAGATAGTGCCGGAGTTCTAGGTTTGTGCGCAGCCGACTCTTTTTCATTTGTTTATACATCTAATGCAAATATTATTATTCCATCAAATGTTACAGGCATGACAGTAGAAGTATGGGGAGGTGGAGGAGGTAATGATTCAAGCGCTAATACCGACGGAGGTGCAACCAGTTTTTATTTTTCAGGTAGTTCAGGTAACCAAGTTGTTGCTGGAGGGGGTAAGAAGGGTTCCGGTACTACAGGTGGGGCAGGTGGTACATATACAACACCAACATACTCAAAATTTTCATATATAACAAAAACAAATGGTGGAAGTGGGGGTAACGCTACTGATGCATCACCAAAAACAGCATTTAATGGTTTTCCACCATGTGGCAGCAAGTGGTCTGGCGGTGTAGCAGGTGCAGGTGGTGCTGGTGGGTCAAGTGGTGGAGTTTCTGGTGTAGCTGGTGGTTCTGGAGGAGCAATAGGTTCATTAAGTGGTGTGGTTTGTTTAAGCGGTACTATTAACTCAGGTTCTTATGGTGGTAATGGTACAACACCTACCGCCTATGGGGTAGGTGGTTCTGGATTCGGTGGAAAAGGTGGGTCTTCTGGAGATGATACTTATGGTGGAGATTTTACTGGCGAAAATGGTCATGCTGGGGGTGGCGGAGGAGCTTATGTCAAGTTTGATGTTGATGTAAATCCAGGAGAAACTTATAATTTTACTACTGGAGCAGAAGGTCAAGGAACAAATCAATGGTTAGGTGGTGGTAGTGCCCCAAGTGGCTGGCCATCTGGTGGCTGGGGTGCAAGTGGTGCGGTACGAATCACATATATACTATAATATAAAGATATTTTAGGCCATACAAATAAAGTCAAGATTTTGCTTGACTTTATTTGCGTATATGTGGGATAATGTACCCAAATATATTAATTGACAAAAGAATATGAAAAAGTACATGGTAACGATCATTTTGATCAACACTTTTTACCTAAATGTCTTCTCCCAAAATATAGGCTTGAAGATTGTAAACTCCCAATATTTAGATGGTACGTCTTTTCAGGCGACCTCAACTACGTTTGGTGTAGCTGGAGTTACTCATGCTCCATCTACGCCATATGAAACTTACCTAGGAAAAGGAACTTTCAAGTTCTTTACTTTTGATCAGAATCTAGATAACAAAAAAATTGTTTCTAGCGATACTTCTGGTACACCTATGGGCTTTATTCAGGTATCTGGTGGATACCTGCTAATGTCCTTTTATTCTATAAGTGTGGACACATTTGTTGATGGTGTTTCTCAAAAATACTATTATCTAATTCCACAACTAATATTACTTTCCGATAAAGGGAAAATTATTTGGAAGCAAGAATTCGGTGAGTTTTTTAAAGATGCAGTTCCTAATTTTCGTTTCCTTGCTAAAGCTGTGGAAACTAATGCAAGCTATGATGTTTGTTTTACCGGTTTTCTTTTCTCAGTAGATAAAAAAACTGGTGAATTGATTCGTTCGATAGAACTACCTGGTAAATTAGCCCCATTTTTGTTAGAAAACTATGACAATTCAGTCATATTTTGTACAAGAAACGACATTTCTTTGAACGAGGGAAGAGAAGTGATTTCCACACAATATGATTTTTATTGTATTGATGAAGTTTCAAGTCAAAATCATGAGATTGGGGTAGTAACAATTTCAGACATTGAAAAGTGGCATCATATCTTACCGATTGAAGTAACAAAAATCAATACTTCTTATAGCGAAAAGGTAAGTATGGCGTATTTAGGCAAGGATTCTTTTGAATTTGTGATTTACGGTGACGGTTATTCAAATTATTTGGATCGTGAAACGATCCGAAAAGTAAATATAACTAATTCATCAATTACACATGTGTCATTGAGCTTACCATTTATCCGTTACAGTGATCCTGTTTTTGGACTAAATATTGGTTACAGCAAAACTAATAAATATTGGTATGTTGCTTCTTCAGATAAGGATTACAGATTTGCCAATATGCTCGTTACGAGTAACTTCCAAGACACCGTGTTCCTTCTTCAAGAAGAAACCGATGCCGAACGAGTTGACGACACTCGTATAAGTGAAATGGCTGATGGGTCTTTCTTGTTTTACGGTAGGGGATATACTGGATCTGTTTTTATTTCATTGAATAAGGTTGCTCGAGTACCATTCAAAGTACCAGCACTTTATGTAAATTGGGATGGTAGTATGGATTTCGCTCCACCTTTAAATGGTGGATCAGAGCTTGATGCTTATGAAATCTGGTATAAAACCAACAACGATTGGAAGTGGGAGATTGCTTATCTAGGTAACATTAATACTTATAAATTGAAAAACTTAAAATCTTTTTCAACATATAGTATTAAAGTCAGGGCACACAATATGGCTGGTTGGGGTGAATTCTCTGACATAGCAACATTGCAAACCAAAAATCTCAGTATCCATAAGGATATCAAGAATACTTTAAATGTTTATCCGAATCCTATTTGTCCTAATGGTGTACTCACTATTAGTGATATCAAAGCAAATAAAGCTTGTATTTTTTCATTAAATGGTGAATTAGTTTTCGAAAGTACTATGCTTTCGAATCAATTAAATTTACCAAATCTTTCTAATGGTGTATATATTATTAGCGTTTACGTTGATGACAAAATATACCATAGCAAATTGTTAATTCAATAAACAATTTGCAACAATATAAATAAATGCGCTTTACCTTCTTCAGGTAGCGCATTTTTTTATTTGTGCATATTTGATTATATAGTATAATATCTTTGTATATGAAATTTAAACAAATTCTCAAATTTACTCTTCCTATAGTATTTTTTTGCGTACTGACTATTTTTGTATTTACCAATAAGGCTGAGGCTAGTACTAGCGACAATATTTTTGGCAAAGCTTGGAGCGAAAATATTGGTTGGATTAGCTTTAATAACTGTACTAACCCTGGTGATGCTTCTACTTGCGGTGCTATTTCTTATGGTGTGAACAGGAACGGTACTATTATAAGTGGATATGCTTGGAACGATAATGTTGGCTGGATTAGCTTTACCCCTACTGATTGGGGAACTTGTCCACCTTCGGCATCAGGTTGCAACTTGTCTACTTTTTCCAATGTCTGGGGTGCTGGTGGCTGGGGGCGAGCAATTTCTGCAACAAATTCAACTGCAACAGGAACTGACGCATGGGATGGGTGGATTTCTTTAGGTTCAACTTCTGGTACTACATATAGTGCACCTTTTGGGACAACCAATGTCGTTCATACATCATGGGGATCTAGCTTTACTGGTCAAACAGTCTATGTGGCTTCTGGTTATGTCTGGGGTGCTGGTGTTGTTGGGTGGGTAAATATGAATGGTGATTCAGGTTCAAATTATAATCCAGCAAATGGTGGCGTATTTATTATCGAAATACCATCTAACCTTACTCTCACGCCTTCTGCTACAACAATTATCTCCGGAGATACTGTGGATTTTGCTTGGTCAATAAATAATTTTACACCTACATCATGTACTGGTAGTGGTACAGGTACTGATACTGATTGGACCACTGTTCAGACAGGTATTACTCAAAGCTCAGGAACATATACCGGTATTCATGTGCCTATAGATACAACAACAGTATTTACTTTGTCATGTACTGACGGCATAAGAAATGCATCTGCAAATGCAACAATAATAGCCACTCCACTTGCTGCTGGAATAAGTTACCCATGGGGTTGTGCTGCCCCAAGTAGTACTCCAACATTAAATTGGTCAGTAAATGATGCAACACCTTCTTGTCAGATCAATGCGGAAACAACTGATCACTCTACATCTTATAGTTTTGGCGTTAGTGGTACATCACCTGGTGCTGAGTGGGATACAAATTTTCAAAATAATAATAAAAATACTCAATACGTGTTGTCTTGTACTAATGGCTCCGGCGCTTATGAGGCTACAAGTACTTCAGGAATAGCTACTGTAAATGTATGTCAAATAGACTATACAATTGCAGGAAATACTTCATGCGATGGTAATCCTGGTGCTACTGTTGCGAATAATGGATTTGGTACTTATGTTGGGACTGTAACTTTAACACTGAACCCACTTTATGGTTTCATTAGTAATGCTTCTGTTTCTGGTAGTGCATCTACTGGAACACTTGGTATATCTCCTGTGTCAGGATTTATTTATGATACATTCAATAGCCTGCACGATACAGTAGATGTTGAGCTTTCACTCACTAGCATGCAATACGCTACATTACTTGCAGGTTCTGGAAGCACTGGGGTATTGGAAGAGATTATGTTGACTATCACAGGTAGTGCTCAGAACACTACTCCGCACTTAGTTAAAATAAAATTCTGTGCTAATACTGCAAGTACAACCATCAAGCCAATCTTTAAACCATTTTAAAATTATTTTTATTAAAAACAAACATTATAAATATATAATGTTTGTTTTTTTTCTGGTATAATATTTATATATGGAAATAGATGAAGATAAAATTTCAGAACTTATTCATGAATCTGGTCTTGTAAATAAAACTGACCTTGCTATGGCTGCAAAAAAAGCAAAAGAAACCAGTCAACATGTCGGTGACATTCTAATATCAGAAGGTAAAATAACTGAGAAAGATTACAGGTCTATGCAATCAGTAGTATTAGGAATTCCATTTGTAAGTTTGAAAGGGGAGAAAATTGAATTCTCTGTACTGTCATTGATCCCTGAGCCTATTGCTCGAAATAATAATATTATTGCTTATAAGAAAACAGAAAAAGGGCTCGAAGTAGCCATGATCGATGTAGAGAATTTAGCTGTTATTGATTCTATAAAAAAGAAAGTAGGTATAAAAATATTACCACGTCTAACAGATATTGATTCTATCAAAGCAGCTTTAGCACAATACAAAAAGAGTCTCGAAGCAGATTTCGAAGACATAATAAAGAAGGAGAGCGTTTCTTTGAAAGCTGTAAGTGATGTTATGGGTAGCACTGTACAAAGTGAAAAAGAATTAAAAGAATTGGCCGAGGATTTACCTATCGTAAAAATTGTAGATACATTAATTTCTCACGCTATACTTCAGGGTGCATCTGATGTGCATATTGAACCCGAGGAAACATCTGTTATTGTACGTTACCGTATAGATGGAATTTTGCATGATGCTATGACATTACCGAAAGATACAGCATCAGGTATTACTGCACGTATCAAAGTTCTCTCAAATTTAAAGCTTGATGAAAAAAGGCTACCTCAAGACGGACGTTTCAAGATAGAGAATGATCAAGGTCGTGTCTCTTTCCGTGTTTCAACATTGCCTACGTATTATGGTGAAAAGACCGTTATACGTCTGCTTCGTGAAAATTCAAAAGGCTTCTCGCTTGAATGGCTTGGTTTCCATGGTGAAGCACTCGAGCGTATCCACGATGGTATGAAACAACGTACTGGTATGTTGCTAGCCACAGGTCCAACAGGTTCCGGTAAAACAACTACACTATATACAATGATGGATATTTTAAATACTCCAGAAGTAAATATTTCAACTATTGAGGACCCTATCGAATATCAGATGCCTCGAATAAATCAAACTCAAACTAAATCAGAAATAGGTCTAACTTTTTCCAATGGATTACGCACATTGCTTCGTCAGGACCCAGACATAATAATGGTAGGGGAAATCCGTGATGGGGAAACAGCCTCACTTGGTATCAATGCGGCACTTACTGGCCACCTTGTTCTGTCTACTATACACACCAATTCATCTGCTGGAGCAATCCCTCGTATGATAGACATGGGGGTAGAGCCATTTCTAATTGTCTCTACAGTCAAAACAGTTATCGCTCAGCGTCTAGTTCGTAAATTGACAGAAGAAAAGGAGCAATATTTCCTCTCCGAAGGAGAAAGAGCAAATCTATCAAAGATGGTTGACTTAGAGCGTGTTTTGAAATTTTTGAAAGTAGAAAAGATCATTAAGGACGATGTAACTATCGATAAAATTCCTTTTTATCGAGCAAAACCAAATGCAGAATCACCAGATGGATATAAAGGCCGTGTAGGTATCCATGAAGTTATGAAGGTTTCACCTGCCATAAAAGAATTAATACTAAAAGGAGCCTCTGATGAATTAATCGAGAATCAGGCAAAAGATGAAGGCATGATGACAATGCTTGAGGACGGAATATTTTTAGCAGTACAAGGCATGACAAGTACTGAGGAAGTTTTGCGTGTTATATCCGAGTAATTAAAAAACAGGATGAAATTTAAATATAAATCACAAACAAAAGAAGGTGCAATAAAGGAGGGCGTCATTGAAGCTCCTGATAAATTTTCTGCTGCAAAACAGATTCGTGATAGTGGGGAAACACCAATAGTCACCGAGCTTATAAATGAAAAAGGTTTAGTATATTTATTAAATAATATTAGTTTTGGTACTGGGATCAGTCTTCGTGATAAAATTATATTTACTAGAAATCTAAGTGGAATGCTCCAAGCAGGGTTGCCACTTTATCGTGCTCTTACTGTGCAGGTAAAACAATCCAACAATAAAAGTTTCCAGAAGGTTTTAGAAGTATTGATTGAAACTTTAAATAAAGGAGGAACATTGTCTGACGGTATGGAAAAATATCCAAAAGTTTTTTCTAAAATTTTTACAGCAATGGTCCGCGCAGGTGAGGAATCTGGAACTTTATCAAAGACTCTCTCCGAAATAGGTGGTAACCTTCAGAAAAGTTATGATTTAAATAAAAAGATAAAGAGTGCTATGACATATCCGTCTATTATTATGACTGCGATTATAATTATAGGTATATTAATGCTTGTATATGTAGTACCATCTCTTACTCAGACCTTTTCTAGTATTGGTGCTGAATTGCCATCATCTACTAAATTCATAATATGGCTTTCTGATACGGTAAAGAATCACACTTTATTATTTTTTGTTTTAATATTTGGTTCTGTCGGTGGTATTGTTATTTTATCTAAAATTCCAAAAACTCAAAAATATTTTGATACATTTATTCTGTATCTACCAGTTATAGGCACTCTTGTAAAAGAAGTAAATACAGCTCGTACGACACGAACACTGTCTTCATTGCTTGCCTCTGGGGTGCCGATGTCTCGAGCTTTATTTATAACAAAAGAGGTTTTGCAAAATTTTAATTTCCAAAAGGTTGTTAGTGACTCAATACTCGCTATCGAAAAAGGTCGCCCTCTTTCTGAGATATTTAAAGCAAATACTAAATTGTATCCAGTCATGGTGGGTGAGATGATGGAAGTGGGGGAAGAAACAGGTAATTTATCTGTGATGCTTATAGAAATATCAAATTTTTATGAAACTGAAGTAGATACAAAAACCAAGGACCTCTCAACTATTATCGAACCAATATTGATGTTGTTTATCGGTGGTGCAGTAGGATTCTTTGCTATATCTATGATAACTCCGATGTATTCAATATTGGATAATATAAATTAAAAATATGTTTACAATTTCAAGCAATAATAAAAAAGGGAATAAAGGCTATACATTAGTCGAGACTCTTATTGCTGTTGCTATATTTGTTGGAGTATCTGTCGGTATATATGGAGGCTTCTCCAAGGTACTTGTCTTGATGAATGTTATTCGCAATAAAGAAGTTGTCACAAATTTGATAAATGAGCAATTTGAAATTGCACGCAATTTACCATATGCAAATGTTGGTACAATTGGTGGAGTCCCTGCTGGTCTTATCCCTCAAAGTCAAATTATCGTGCGTGACACTAGGCCATATACAGTAGAGACAGTTGTGCGTAATATCGATGATCCTTTTGACGGTACTTTAGGGGGAACACCAAATGACCTTTCTCCTGCAGATATGAAATTAATAGAAGTAACAGTATACTGCCCAACATGTCAGAATTTTACTCCCACTTCATTTACTACAAGAATTTCTCCTAAAAATTTAGAAACAGCATCTACAAATGGAGCATTGGTTATTCGAGTATTTGACTCATCCGGATTACCTGTACCCCTTGCTGATGTAAATGTGGTTAATTCAAATGTGACTCCAAATATAAACATAAATGACAAGACTAATATAGATGGGTCATTGACTATCGTAGACGTACCACCATCTGTAGGTAAATATAAAATAACGGTAACAAAAAGTGGTTACTCCACAGATAGGACATATCCAGTGGGCGGGGTAGATAATCCACGCCCTAGTAAGCCTGATGTAACTGTAGTTTTGCAACAAGTTACACAAGTATCCTTTGCTATAGACAAGACAAGCACCGTAAATATCGCAACTCTGAATAATCAATGTGTGGCATCATCTGGGTTTGATTTTGATTTTTTTGGAACAAAATTAATTGGTACAAATCCAAATACTTTAAAATATACACAATCTCTTTCTTCAAATGGGTCAGGTTTGGTTACGTTAAATAATATTGAATGGGATACATATAATATCCTCGCTACAGATAGTACTCGCGATATTATTGGTACAAATCCACTGCTTTCTTTAGGTGTCCAACCTGACTCAACTCAGAATCTACAAATAATCACAGCTACAAAAAATGGTCGTAGATTGTTGGTTGTCGTCAGGGATCAGGCTACGGGTTTACCTATTACTGACGCTTTGGTTACTGTCACTGGGCCAAGTAACTATAATGCAAGTGCAACTACTTCTGAAGGTTTCCTGACACAGACAGATTGGTCAGGAGGAAGTGGGCAATCAGCAATTGGAAATCTCAATATGTACTTTAGTTCAGATGGAAATATTAATGACAATATTTCACCAGGGGATGTTGTTTTGAAAAAACTTGCTGGGCTATATGTTCCAAGTGGATATTTAACTTCATCTACATTTGATACTGGATCAAGTAGTAATTTCAGGCAGGTGGTATGGAAGTCTGTAACTCAGCCAGTACAAACAGGTTCAAATAGTGTAAAAATACAAATAGCTACTAACAATGATAATGCTACATGGAATTTCTCTGGCCCTGACGGAACATCAGCGACTTACTATACAAATGCTAATCAAAATATAAATGCTATCCACAATGGCAATAGGTATTTGCGTTATAGATTATTTTTAAGTACAGCTAATCAGAATTATACGCCAACTATATCAGATGTTTCATTTACCTATACTTCTGATTGTGTGCCACCTGGCCAAGTATCATTCTCTGGTCTTGCTACTGGTAAGTACACAATATCTATATCAAAAACAGGCTATTTGAATACTTCTAGAGTAGTAAAGATTAATAGTAGTTGGAAAAAAGAAGAGTTTACTATTTCACCATAATAATATGTATATAAATATTTCAAACAAAAAAATAGCAAGAAATAGAGGTTTTAATATTATAGAATTGGTTATTAGTATTGCTGTTTTAACAATCATGTTAGGGGTTATTGGTTTATTCGCACGAAACACTTTCTATTACAATAGTATATTTTCAGGTGGATTGACTGCATATGATGATGCGCGACATATATTACGCCCAATGTCTTCAGAAATTCGATCTGCATCACCCTCAGCTTTGGGTTCATACCCGATAGAGACAGCTGATAATAATGCTTTTACTTTCTTTACTGATATAGACGATGATGGCTTGAAAGAACGTGTCCGATATTTTGTTGACGGGACGACCCTAAAGAAGGGTGTGATTAGTCCAACAGGGAATCCGATTCAATATGTTACTGCGAATGAAAAGATTACAGAATTAGTACACAATTTACGTAACGGAGTCATACCAATATTTACATATTATGATTCAAATTATAATGGAGTCACTCCTGCTTTGGTGCAACCAGTTCTTATTACATCTATTAGATTGGTAAAAATAACAATGATTGTCGATGTAGATCCAAATAGGTCACCGGTACCTGTTACAATTACTACACAAATGAGTTTGCGTAATTTAAAAGATAATTTATAATTTTATGAAAATAATCCAATATAAAAAAGGTGCCATACTCCTGAACGTCATAGTATTTTCTATGATTGCACTTTCTTTGGTTATTGTATACGTAGCATGGGCTGCTTCATCTGTAAATATTGCTCGTATCGCTTTTGCTAGGGAGCAGGCTTTGCAAGTAGCTGAAGCCGGAACGGATTATTATCGTTGGCATTTGGCTCATTCCCCAAATGATTTTCAAGATGGAACAAATATGCCTGGCCCATATACTCATATTTTTAAAGATAAAGATGGTGTTGCGATCGGTGAATTTAAATTAACCATAACCCCGCCGATTGTTGGTTCTACTATAGTTACAATTATTTCAGAAGGTTATACATATGCATACCCAAATACAAAAAGGAAAATAAAAACAAAGCTTGCTATTCCCTCATTTGCTAAGTACGCAGTAGTAGCCAATGATGAGATGCGTTTCGGTGAGGGTACTGAAGTTTTTGGGCCTATTCATTCAAATGAGGGTGTACGTTTCGATGGAGTTATTCATAATTTAATCACAAGCGCAGTTTCTTCATACTTTGACTCTGACCATAGCGGTAATAGCGAATTTGGTGTACATACTCATGTAAATGTTCCTCCAGCTACTGGTACTAATGATAGTTTTCGAGCTAGTGAAGCTCCACCAACTAGCCCTGTGCCTGTTCGTAATGATGTATTTATGGCGGGTCGCGCATTCCCTGTACCCCAAGCTGACTTTACTGGTATTACTAATGATCTATCAACAATCAAAACTAATGCTACATCTGGAGGTAAATATTTGTCACCCTCTGGATTTTTAGGCTATCATATAATTTTTAAAACAAATGACACTTATGATGTTTATAAAGTAAAGAAATTAGTTTCACCATCAAATAATTGCTCATCGACTTCTGACAATACTAGTGATTGGGGTAGCTGGAGTATAGGTACTAGTAATAATAGTGAGACATTTGTAGCAAATTATGCCAACCCTGGAAATGGTTTGATATTTGTGGCAGACAACGTATGGGTAGATGGTAAGATTGATACAGCCCGTATTACACTTGCTGTGGGTGTATTTCCTGACAATGTCAGCCAAAGAAAGAGCATTACTATAAATGAAGATTTACTTTATACAAATTATGATGGTCAAGATGTCATATCTTTAATTGCTCAGAATAATATAAATGTAGGAATGGTTAGTGAAGATGACTTACGTATTGATGGAGCCCTAATGGCTGTAAATGGACGTGTAGGCCGACACTATTACAGTTCTTATTGCTCCCCTTATGATTATCGAGATACAATAACCACATTCGGTATGATAGGAACCAATCAGCGTTATGGTTTTGCTTATACTGATGGAACAGGTTACGATAATCGCATTATTACATATGATGCAAATTTATTGTACGCTCCACCACCATCATTTCCTCTTACTTCGGATAAGTACTCTACTGTATTCTGGGAGGAAATTAAATAGTATTTATGGTAAACTATATATTATGAATAATGATTCTAATAGAAAAATTAACCCACTTATAACAATAATATGCTTAGTTATCGGTATCTCTTCTATATCTTATTATTTTATTCATAAATATATTATAGTTCCAAATAAAATATTTTCACAACAACAAGAAGATATTAAAAAAGCTCAAGAGGTTCGGACTCCAAAAGCTGAAGCCTTAGCAAAACTAGAAATTGCAAATACTCGTGTAGAGAAAGAAGCTAAAGCATTAGATTTTTTGGTATCACAAGCACAAATTCAAAAGAATACAATAAGTAATATCGAAATTAAATATAAATCAACTCAGAAATTAATAGATACCAAGGTTGATGTTCTCTTTAATAAACCTACAACAAAACCAGCTCTTAAAATAGTCTTTAAGGATACAACACTTGATGACAATATAAATATTGCGCGCAAAGAATTGCAAGCTGTTATGGATTCATGGAAGAGGGTGCTCGATAAATATAATGCTGAAGTCAAGACTACTTCTAAGGTTTCCGAATCAAGTATTGCTTTGTCTGATCTAATATCTACAACACAAAAAAATACAGATGTGGTTAAAAGTTTTATCCAGGACTTGAAAATTATTGTTGATACACTAACAATAACAAATTCAAATTTAACCCAAGCTCAGATCAATGAATATAAATCAGTGGTCAATAATGCTCTTTCTGATATTCAAAAAATTGATTCTAGTATAGAGTCTATTAATGCAAATAATGAGACAAAAAATTCTATTTCTATTGTAACCCCGATACAAATTCAGAATCAACAGCAAACCTTAGATCAAGCCAAGTCTGACCTTGCTGTTGCACAAGCTGAAGCTGTAGCAGTTCAAGCTATTGATCCAATACCGACTACCCCCATTGATGTTACACCCGATGCTACACCACCGAGTGCCAAGATAACCAATTTAACATCGGGGGAAACAGTTTCATATACTGTAACAGTGAGTGCGTTCGCAACAGACCCTAGCGGTATAGAAAAAGTTGAATTTTATAGCAATGATGTTTTGATTGGAGTAGACACTACATCACAATATTCAATTGTTTGGGACACAACAAATACACCTGATGGTACTTATGAATTGTCTGCCAAAGCTTATGATCAAACAGGCAATACTACTATTTCTAAACTAGTTTCTATAATTGTTTCCAATGATGAAGAAAGTTCTACTGATACATCAGATGGCCCGCCAGATCCTGAATTGATAGAAGGATCCAATAGAATTACGCCCTAAAGGTGATTTTATATAGAAAGCTTGGAATATATTCTTGTGTTATAATATAAATATGAATAAAAATCTTATCGTAGGTAATTGGAAGTTGAATCCTGAGGGGGCAGATAAAGCCCGTATTTTATTTACTGATATTAAAAAAGTATCTAATAAATTAAAAAACACCGAGGTTGTTATGTGCGCGCCTTATGTATTCCTTCCAATATTAAAAAATTTATCAAATACAAAAGCCGTGCTCGGTGCACAGAATGTGTGGCATGAGGCAAATGGTGCATTTACTGGCGAGGTGTCGGTGAAGATGCTAAAGGAGTTAAATGTAAAATACGTTATTGTTGGGCACTCTGAGCGTCGTGCCATGGGTGAGGACAACATACTCGTGTCTAAAAAAGTAAATGCATTATTGAAAGCTAACATAACACCAATATTGTGCATAGGTGAATCACACAGAGATAGTACAGGGGCGTATTTGCAATTTATAAAACATCAATTAATCGAATCACTTTCTGGTGTACCAAAAACAAATTTAAAAAAAGTTGTAATAGCTTATGAGCCTATCTGGGCTATTGGTAAAAATGCTGTTCGCGAAGCAACCGTTGCCGAAAGTATGGAAATGAGTCTTTTTATAAAGAAAGTTATTTCAGATATTAGTGACACAAAAACAGCATATATGATACATATATTATATGGTGGTTCTGCAAACAAAGACAATGCACAGGATTTTATGAATAATGGTGGGGTTCAGGGGTTGCTTGTTGGCCGTGCATGTTTAAGTGTAAAAGATTTCTCTAAAATAATAATAGGTATTGATAATCAAACTTTAAAATAAATGAAATCAATTAAGGAAATAAAAAATTTAAAAAATAAAAGGGTATTGGTCCGTGTTGATTTCAATGTTCCTATAAATGGGGGCAAGGTTGTAGATGATTTTCGTATTCGCAAATCATTACCGACTATCCAATATTTAATAAAAAAGGGTGCAAAGGTAATACTCATTAGTCATTTGGGTCGTAACCCATCTGATACACTTGCTCCTGTTGCAAAAGTTGTAAATAAATTTATAAAAGTAAAATTTGTAAAAGATATATTGGGGCAGGACGCACAAAAAGCTATAAATACAATGCAGAGTGGTACAGTTGTTTTGTTGGAAAATTTACGTTCAGATGCAGGCGAGCAGGGTAATGATAAATCCTTTACTCGCAACCTAGCATTTCTAGCTGACATATATGTAAATGATGCATTCCCTGTATCTCATCGTAAGGATGCTTCGATAGTAGGTGTTCCTAGCTATTTACCATCTTATTTAGGATTACAATTTGAAAATGAGATAAAAAATTTGTCCCATATTCTAAAGCCTCAACACCCTTTCCTTGTTATATTTGGTGGTGCTAAAACTGAAACAAAATTACCTCTAATAAAGAAATATTTAAAAATTGCTGACACTGTTTTTGTTGGTGGCGCATTGTCGAATAACTTTTTTAAAGCAAAGGGGTACGAAGTAGGTAAGTCTTTGGTAGATCATGAGTCATTATTATTGAAACCATTTCTAAAAAGTAAAAATTTATTATTACCAGATACAGTAGTAGTATCACGTAATAATAAAAAGACAACAATCAAAATAAATGAAATTAATAAAGATGATGCAATTTTAGATATTGGTTTACCAAGCATTATGGCGCTTGAATCTATTGTTAATAAAGCAAAGGTAATATTATGGAATGGGCCTGTGGGTTTGTATGAGCATGGCTATACCGAGGGTACAGATGCTCTTGTGAAATTACTAATAAAGACAAAAGCTAAGGTAATCATCGGTGGTGGTGACACCTCAGTATTTATCGAGCGCAAGAAATTGGGTGATAAGTTTACTTTTGTTTCTACTGGTGGTGGGGCCACACTAGAATTCCTCTCCAAAGGTACTCTTGTTGGGATCAAGGCTTTAAAATAATAAAATGCACTAGGTCTTGCCTAGTGCATTTTATTATTTATAATTTTTTAGGTATTAAGTGTATGTGAAAGTGGGGGACATCTTTGCCTACGATACTTACCTGTACATAATCACATGGTAAATCTTGTTTCATTTGTGTCATTAATTTTTTTGCTACAATAAATGCTTTTGCTATTATTTCATCCGGCACGTCAGTCATCCAATGCCAATGTTCTTTTGGTATAAGTAATGCATGGCCAATTTCTACAGGGTGAATATCAAGGAATGATATAAAATCATCGTCTTCATATACTTTATTCGCTGGTATAAGACCACTCACTATTTTACAAAATATACAATCTTGATTCATAAATATATTATACCTCACCCCCGCCCCCTCTCCTATGTAGGAGAGGGTTAGGGTGAGGTACTCTTAAATTATATGATACAATCGTATGTATGCCAAATCATACAGAACTACTAGATCTATTGTTGAAGAATCGTGGCATTGCGCCTGCTGATTATGATAAATTTTTACACCCCTCATATGAGGATCATACTTATGACCCATACCTCATGCATGATATGGAGAAGGCCGTTGTGCGTATATACGAAGCAACCGAAGCCAAAGAAAAGATTGTAATATATAGTGATTATGATTGCGATGGTATACCTGCTGCAGTTATAATGCATGACTTTTTCAAAAAGATAAAATATGACAATTTTAGTATATATATACCCGACAGGCATAGTGAAGGGTATGGCCTCAATAGTGAAGCTATCGATAAATTTATAAATGAAAAGGTGGATCTCCTGATAACTTTTGATTTAGGTATTACAGCTGTGTCAGAAGTTACAAATGCTCAAAGTGCAGGGGTAGATGTTATTATTACCGATCACCATTTACCACACGATATTGTTCCACCTGCATTTGCTATTTTGAATCCCAAACAAAGTGTATGTAATTACCCAGACAAGATGTTGTGTGGAGCAGGGCTTGCATTCAAGCTAGTACAAGCTCTTGTGATCAAGTACGGTGAGTATTGGAATATTCAAAAAGGTTGGGAGAAGTGGTTGCTGGATATGGCTGGTGTGGCTACACTCTCTGATCAAGTCCCGTTGCTCGATGAAAATAGGGTTCTAGCATATTATGGATTGAAAGTTTTAAAAAAGAATCATCGTGCAGGCTTACAGCAATTTTGGCGAAAAGCTAAGCTCGATATTAGTAATCTTGTCGAGGATGATATTACGTTTACCCTTGCTCCAAAGATCAATGCAGCTTCACGTATGGCAAGCCCCATGCGTGCTTTTGAGTTGCTGGCAACTGAAAGTGTCGAAGAGGCCGAGATACTGACAAAATACTTGATGAAATTAAGCGATGAGCGTAAATATGCAGTCGCTCAGATAATGAAGGAAGTAAATAAGTTAATGGCAAAAAGAGATATCAAGAGTGTTGTGGTTATCGGTAACCCTGCATGGCGCGTGGGCGTGTTGGGTATTGTGGCATCTAAAATAGTAGATGAATACAAAAAGCCTGCATTTGTGTGGGGTATGGAAGGCTCCGATATTATCAAGGGTTCATGTCGTGGGTACGGTAGTATAAATCTTGTTTCACTCATGTCAGCATTACCCGAAGGTAGCTTGATCGAACATGGTGGTCACGCAATGGCTGGTGGATTCGCTGTGTCACACGAGGAAGTTCACTTTTTAGAAGAGCGTTTGGTAGAAGCCCATAAAACTTTTGATATAGATGGTGAAGTGGTTTCATCATATAACGTAGAAGCAGAAATATTTATCGATGATGTTACAAATGATAATTATAAAATTATTGAAAGTATGGCTCCGTATGGAGTAGGGAATCCAAAGCCAGTATTTATGTTTCGTGATATCCCTCTAAATAGCGTAAAGGAATTCGGCAAGGAGGCGAATCATTTGGAAATTACTTTTATGAATTCCAAGGGTAGGATAATAAAAGCTATCGCATTTTTCAAAACTCGTGATTCATATGATATTAAAATTACAGCAGATATGCGTATTAATTTAATAGCAACTTTTGAAAAGAGCACATTCGCCGGCCGTACCGAGCTAAGATTAAGAATTATTGATATAATATAAATATGAAATTAGAAATATTTACTGATGGAAGTTCATTAGGCAATCCAGGGCCGGGGGGTTATGGTGCGGTCTTTGTCAAAGAAGGGAAAATCATTTATGAACTTGGCGGATACGATAAACAGACGACAAATAACAAAATGGAATTGCAGGCAGTGATCGAAACTTTAAAGTATGTTTCGCACAAGTCCGACCTGTGCGAAGAGGTGGTAATTCATGCTGATTCAAGCTATGTGCTCGGGGGAATAACTGCCTGGGTATTTAATTGGGAGAAGAATGGTTGGATAAAAGCCGACAAGAAACCAGTTTTAAATAAAGAATTATGGCAGGAATTAATAGGGCTTGTTCGTGAATTCAAAGGCAAATTATCATGGGTAAAAGTAAAAGGCCACTCTGGTCATGAATACAATGAACGTGCTGATACTATAGCTACAACATGCGCACACATGCAAAAGAAATTGTAATAGTTTGTGTACTTATAGTTATTATATTAATTCGCTTTTTCTTTTTTCTATCGACTCCTCCTGCATCATTTTATTCTGCAAACAACAAACAAGTAGTATTTACTGGTATGGTCAGCGACTATCCTGACAAGAGAGATACTCAGGTGCGATACACTGTATCTGTGGATGGATATGATTTTAATATTATTGCTCCACTATACAATGATAATTTAGATACAAAAGATTTTTATTATGGTGACAAGGTAAAAGTTTCAGGAATATTAACAATCCCTGAAAATTTCCAAACTAACACAGGAAAAGAATTTGATTATATCAGGTATCTGATTGCAAACGATACCTTTTTTATTATTAAAAATGCAAAATTTGAAAAGTTGGGGGAGGGTGGTAGCAAGATAAAGAAAACACTTTTTTATATTCGACATAAATTCGAGGATTCATTGTTCAATATAATGTCTGCTCGTGATGCTGGGTTCCTCGATGGATTATTGTTGGGGGCAAAAGGTGGTATTAGTGCCGAGGATAAAGATATTTTTGTTACAACAGGCACTATACATATTGTTGCATTGTCTGGGTACAATGTTATGATCGTGGCCGAAGCTGTCATGCGCACTATTGGCCTTGTTGTATACGGCACAGTGGCGTATATTTTTGCAGGCCTTTCGATATTATTATTTGTTATTATGGCTGGAGCTTCAACTACTGCTGTGCGAGCTGGGGCAATGGCTGTAATTGCATTGTTTGCTCGGTCTCTTGGTCGCAATTATGTTGCACTCAGGGCTTTGACTATAGTTTCACTACTGATGCTTGTATATAATCCGCGAACTATATACGACGTATCTTTTCACCTGTCAGTCTTGGCAACTTTCGGTATTATTATGGTCCCAGCAAAAGTTTTGAAATATTTTATGTGGATACCAAATTTTAAAGGTTTTCGCGAAGTGATAGTGTCTACTGTATCAGCCAGTATCATGGTAGTGCCATATATTATGTATGTTATGGGAAGTTTCTCTGTGGTATCACTATTTGCTAATGCACTTATATTGCCATTTATACCTTATATTATGCTTCTTGGTTTTATTGCTGGAAGTACCGCTCTTCTATCGAGTACACTTGCATTACCTTTTTCTTATGTTACACACATAGGCAGTGCCTATACTTTTAAAGTCACCGAAATATTCGCATCATTACCATACGCTAGTTTGAATATTACAAAATTACCACTAACATTATTAGTGGTAATTTACATATTGATTATTTATTGGGTGTTTAAAAAAGAATCTGAAATAGTTCTTGAAAAAAGACTTGCGCAGGAGTTTAGAAAATAAACGAACCATGTGAGTATTATTTTCTTGAACGACGAGCAGAGAAATTTTCTACCAAGAAAATATTCGTGCTTTTTGAAAGAAGCTATTTTAGATTCTTTATGTAAAATTATTGTGCGTTTTTGAAATTCTGTTCTATTACTTCCCAGTTTAGGTTGGTGAAGAAGTCTTCAACATACTGTTTCTTGCCAGATGGTTGATAGTCTGCAACAAATGAATGTTCCCACATGTCGAGCATAATTATAGGGGAGAGGCCGTTGAGTTGGCCTAGGTGTTGTTCGTCTACCCATGCGTGAGTTAGTTGAGCATTTTCTTTATCCCAGTATAGTACTGCCCAGCCTATACCCCTTGTAAGTGCAAGCATTTTGAACCCACTTAGCCATACATCAAATGAAGGAGCTTGTTTTTCAATCTGTGCCTTTAGAGTTGAATCTTCCGGAAGGGATTGCGCACCACCAGCAAGTGAAGCGAAATAGTATTCATGATTCCGTATACCATTGAATTCAAATGAGAATCTTCTTTGTAATTCAGATATAACATACAGATTCTTTTCTGGCTCTGCCATATATTCACCAATCTTTTCTGTTATTAGGTTGGCATTATTTACATAGCCAGCATATAACTTCAAATGTTCTTCGATATTCTTGCTACTAATACCCTCCAACTCCCCAATATTAAAACTTTTTATTTCGTACTTTTTCATATTTTGTATTATAACATTTTTCATATATTATATGTCTATGGAAAAAATCCAAATTCTAATAGTTGACTATGGTTCCCAGTACACCCTCGTTATTGGGCGGACACTTCGTGAGCTTGGAGTTCGTAGCGCTATATTACCACCAGACAAGGCTTCAAATTGGCTCAAGACTAATACCCCGAAAGCTGTGATCCTTTCTGGTAGTCACTTTAGTGTTCACAATGAAGGCGCACCACAATTACCTGAAACCCTCGATATTACAGGATCGTCATACCCTATATTAGGTGTGTGTTACGGTATGCAATTATTAGCACACACACTCGGTGGCAAGGTAGATAGGCCTCATGGACATCGTGAATACGGACCCGCTGTAGTTACTGTTGATACAAATCATCCACTTTTTAAAAATGTAAATAAAGAAACACAAGTTTGGGCAAGTCATGGTGATACTGTTACTGAACTCCCCGTAGGTTTTAATTCAATAGCTACAAGTAAAGGTATTGCAGCTATGACAAATATTGATAATTCTATATTGGGAATCCAGTTTCACCCAGAAGTTATCGACACCAAAGAGGGCAAGGTAATGATTCAGAATTTCCTCGATATGGTCCAAGCTTCTACTGACTGGAACCCGACCGATTTGATAAAAGAAATCCAAAACGAAGTTGTGGAAGTGGTAAATAAATCCCAAAAGAAAAATGTTGTATTGGGCGTCTCGGGTGGAGTAGATTCGACAACTCTTGCGGCACTTCTGGCCCCTGTTCTAGGTGACAATCTTACATGTATTGCGATAGATACTGGTGGTATGCGTATGGGTGAGATGGAGGAGCTAAGAATAAATATGGCAAGTACGGGTGTAAAGAATTTAAAGATAATAAATGCAGGCAATGATTTTGTAGATAATATTGCCACTACGATAGACGCACAAGAAAAGCGTGTGAAATTCCGTGAAGTTTACAAGAGGATTTTTGAAAATGAAATACAACAAGTAGACGCTGGGTTCATTGTCCAAGGTACACTCGCTACTGAT
The DNA here is from genome assembly GCA_964639185.1 of uncultured Candidatus Saccharibacteria bacterium. Lineage (GTDB taxonomy): Bacteria > Patescibacteriota > Minisyncoccia > Phycocordibacterales > UBA9973 > UBA8515. The sequence goes on along the minus strand of CAZXCN010000001.1, from coordinate 2,591 downwards.
ATCATCGAGAGCGGTGAGGCTGGGGCAAGCGCATTGATAAAGACGCACCACAATGTAGGGCTTGATTGGGAGGTAGATGACCTGCATCCATTTAGAAATTTATTCAAATACGAAGTTCGTGAATTGGGTAGAACTCTTGGTTTGCCACCTGCTGTGTATGAGCGCAACCCTTTCCCGGGTCCTGGATTATTTTTGCGTATTGTGGGTACTCCGGTATCACTGGGTAACCTCGATATTGTTCGTGAAGCAGATAAGACAGTCACCGATATATTAAAGAAGCATGATATTGCAAAAGATATCTCGCAATTAATAGTTGCAATACTGGGTATCAATTCTGTTGGAGTAAAAGGTGACGAACGTGTTTACGGACATTCACTAGCAATACGTGCAGTGCAAACAGTAGACTTCATGACAGCAAAGGCTTACTATTTTAGCGAGGAAGTAGTAAATGAAATAACGAGTGCGCTAACTATGCACAAAGATATTGTTCGTGTACTTTTTGATATGACCCCAAAGCCTCCGGCGACAACAGAATTCGAGTAATATGAAAAATATAATAAAAAAGAAATATCTTGGAATCCTGATCCTCGTTGTCTTTGTGATTGGGATTTTTGTTTTCTATTACAATATTACGCAAAATCATTTGCTGAAAGTAGAATTCTTAGACATAGGCCAAGGTGACAGTATTTATATTGAAGCTCCAAATGGAGCACAGCTATTGATAGATGGTGGGCGAGGGTCCAAGGTTCTTGGTGCTTTGTCCTCTGTTATGCCACATGGTGACAAGACCATCGATGTCGTTATCGGCACTCACCCCGATGCAGATCATATAGGAGGATTAAATAATATTTTGGACTCTTATACTGTAGGTAAATTCATTGAATCCGGTGGTGTGTCGAACAGTCAGATATATAAAAAACTCGAGGATAAAATAAAAGAAAAAGATATTCCACACATGTATGGTCGTGCTGGTATGCGTATTGTTTTAGACAAAGTTCACAATGTTTATTTTGATATTTTGTATCCGGATCGTGATGTTACTTATTTAGATACAAATTCTGGTTCGATAGTGGGCAAGCTTGTGTATGGCAATACTAGTGTTATGCTGACTGCGGATTCAACTATTAGCAAAGAGTTATATCTTGTAAATAAAAATAAAGATATTTTAAAAACAGATGTATTAAAGTTGGGCCATCATGGCTCGCGTACTTCATCGAGTGTTGAATATTTGAAATCTGCATCACCATCGGTAGCTATCATATCAGCAGGGTTGAATAACCAATACGGCCACCCACACAAAGAAGTGCTTGATAAACTCAAATCTCTTAATATCCCATATCTTGCCACATACGATGTTGGCACCATAGAATGTCTCAGTGATGCTATCGTCATAAATTGTAAATAAAAAGAAATGTCCGAGGCCAAGCCTCGGACATTTCTTTTTAAAGTTTTTGATTATTTTATGATTCCTGCTTTTTTAAGGGCAGAGAAGGCACCATTCTTGTTTATTGTCTTGATACCATGAGTTGATACTGTTAGATTGAAGTACTTCTTTAGCTCGGGTACGTAAATACGCTTCTTTTGAAGGTTAGGGTACTTGCGAACCTTGCCTGTAGGGTTGAATTTGGTAGCACGAACAATGTTGGAGTATCCTCCTCCTACGATTGAGCCCTTTCCTGTTATGTCACAAACTTTTGCCATATATAAACGCTATGCTATCATACAATGTATATAAAGGCAAGATATGTGTATTATTAAATTAATTGAAACAATATGTCACCAGTAGATAGCTTATTTTATGTAATAGTTTTGATTATGTCTGTAGTGGTGCATGAATTTGCCCATGGTTATGTTGCATACCTATATGGTGACCAGACAGCCCGACTCCAAGGTAGGCTGACACTAAACCCTATCAAACACCTGGATCTATTTGGCTCTATTGTTTTGCCATTACTTCTAATCATATCTAATGCAGGCTTTGTTATTGGCTGGGCACGACCTGTGCCGTACAACCCTGACAACCTGACAGACAAAAAGTGGGGAACAATATGGGTGTCTATCGCCGGAGTATTGGCGAACCTATCATTAGCATTTATATTTGGTATGTTGATACGCATAGCACCACATTTGGGAATTCCTGAATTCGTCGGGACTGCGATGCACCCATTTTATCGTATCAGCATGTCTATTGTGTTGATCAATATAGTATTGGCCGTATTCAATCTATTACCGATACCACCTTTGGATGGTTCTAAAATACTTTTTAGTTTTTTGCCAGCACGTTTGCATGGTGTACAAGACTTTCTGGAAAGATGGGGAATATTTGTTTTGTTATTATTTGTGATTTCTGTTTGGAAATTCTTCTCACCTTTTATTATGGGAATATTCACATTACTCACTGGCATGAATTAGAATTATTTTGCTGTCACCGCCGTCGTTTTTATTTTTTAAAAATATAAATAATAATTAAAAATTTTTTCGGTAGAACAAAAAATATATAGGGAAATAAGCGCTCGAGTTCTCCACACCTTTTACGTATAAAACCTTTCCTAAAAAAGGTTTTATGCGTTATACTATAGTTGTGTATTGTT